>NZ_LLXZ01000162.1:60984-122157 GCF_001440395.1 Bradyrhizobium jicamae
CGGATGGCAGCCGAGCCGCGGCCCTCGACGGCGGAGACCAGATGGATCGTGCGCGCGGCGCATTCGCCGCCGGGATCGCCTTCAATGCCTGCGGCGCCTTGGAGCGCCTGGGGCGCGCCGGTGTTCGACGCGCAGCTGGTTCGTAACCGTCATGGCCCGGTCGGCCGCTGGATCATGGAATGGAATTGTGATGAGTGCCTGTTCAGAGAACCGTCGGCGTATCCTCAGCCTATGGCTGCCACGCCTGCCCATCGACCGCATCAAGCGGCGATGCAAAGCGCTTTCAGACGCAGCGCGTGAGCAAAATTCTAACGACACGACCGGTCGGCTCCCTCTCCCGCTTGCGGGGGAGGGTTGGGGTGGGGGTCTCGCCGGGAGTCTTACTTTAGAAGTGAAGCACCCCTCCATCGTCGTCGCCAAGCAGCACAACGCCATCCTGATCCATTCGCTCGACGAGGCCGCCGTCCGCGCCGGCCTCTCGATCGGCCTGCCGCTCGCCAATGCCCGCGCCATCTGCCCCGAATTGACGGTGTTCGACGCCGATGAAGTCGCCGACCGCAAGACGCTCGATGACATCGCCGACTGGTGCGACCGCTTCACGCCATTGGTAGCGCTCGATCCGCCCTACGGTCTGTTCCTCGACATCACCGGTTGCACCCATCTGTTCGGCGGCGAGCGCGCGCTGCTGCAGATCGTGAGCGGTGCGCTCAGCCGGCGCGGCTTTGCCGTCAGCGCCGCGATTGCTTCCACCTCGATCTGCGCCCGCACGCTGACCCGCCACGCCTCCGGAAAGATCGTCGCCGATGGCGAGGAGGCCGAGGCCGTCGCTCCGCTGCCGATATCCGCGCTCGGCGCGAGTGACGCCATCACCGCCGGCCTGCGCCGCGCCGGGTTGAAGACCATCGGCGACGTCGCCTTGCGCGCACCCCACGAGATCACCGCGCGGTTCGGCGCGTCCTTCACGACGCTGTTGGCGCATGCGCTGGGGCAGGGCGATGCACCGATCAGTCCGCGAAAGCCGCTGCCGGATTACATCGTCGAAAAGCGCTTTCCCGATCCTGTTACCACCGACACCGTGATCGCGATGAATCTCTCCGCGCTGGCCGCGATGCTGGTCACGGCGATGGACAGGCAGGGCAAGGGCGCGCGGCGGCTGGATGCGAGTTTTTTCCGCACCGATGGCGCGGTGCGTACGATATCTGTCGACACCGGACGTCCGGTGACGAAGCCGGAAGTGATCGACCGCCTGTTTCGCGAGCGCCTCGATGCGCTCAACGATCCCCTCGATCCCGGCTTCGGCTTCGATCTCATCCGCCTCTCCGCCAGCCGCACTGAAATCGTGGTGCAGCAGCAGCGCGACCTCGATGCCAACGTTCATGACAATGACGAACTGTCCGCGCTGATCGACCGCATCGCCGCGCGCATCGGGGGAAAACGCGTCGTCGTGCATCTGCCGCAGGATACACACATCCCCGAGAGCGCCGTGCTGGCTGTAGCAGCGCAGCATCATCTGGCGGCCGCCGCGCAGGCCGCATGGCCCGAACGTATCGAGAGCGAGCCGCCGCTGCGTCCCTTGCGCCTGTTCGACAAACCCGAGCCCATCAAAGTGCCGTTTGCGACCGTGCCCGACGGTCCGCCGCATCAATTCACCTGGCGGCGCGTGACGCACACGGTGGCGCGGGTAGAGGGGCCCGAGCGCATCGCGATGGAATGGTGGAAGCAAAACGGCGACGGCCCGACGCGGGATTATTTCCGCATCGAGGACGAAGCGGGCCTGCGCTTCTGGATCTTTCGCGACGGGCTCTATGAAAGCGAACCGGCGGATGCGGAAGTCGAGCCCGGCTCGGTCAGATGGTTCGTGCACGGGCTGTTCGCATGAAAAACCCTCTCGCCAATTATGCCGAGATTGGCATCACCACCAATTTCTCCTTCCTGCGCGGCGGCTCGGACCCGCGGGCCTATGTGCATCAGGCAAGCCTACTCGGTATCCCCGCCATCGGTATCGCCGATCACAACACGCTGGCCGGCGTGGTCCGCGCGTACAAGGAACTCGACAATCCCGAGGTCACGCACAAACCAAAATTGCTGATCGGCGCGCGGATCGTCTTCATCGACGGCACGCCTGACATCCTGGTCTATCCGCGCGACCGCGCGGCTTACGGCCGGCTGTGCCAACTGCTCACCCGCGGCAAGCGCGGCGACGACATCACGCGGATCGAAAAGGGTGAGTGCCATCTGAGATTTGATGACCTCCTGGGCTTTGCCGAAGGCCAGCTTCTGGCGCTTTCGCTGCCGCACCGCTTCGACGCCGCAGGCGCGCAGGAAATTTTGCAGCGCCTGAAAGCGAGCCGCGCCGACGGCGTCTGGCTCGCCGCGAGTCTGCTCTACCGCGGCGACGACAAGCGACGGCTGGCGGGGCTGCATCGCATCGCGCGCGCCGCCAAAGTCCCGCTGCTCGCGACCAACGAGGTGCTCTATCACCATCCCGCCCGCCGCCGGCTGCAGGACGTGCTGACCTGCATCCGCGAGAAGACCACCATCGATGCCATCGGCCGGCGGCTCGAAGCCAATGCCGAGCGCTACCTGAAACCGCCGCATGAAATGGCACGGCTGTTCCGCGACCTGCCGGAGGCGATCACCGAAACTATGCGCTTTGCTTCCCGCATTTCGTTTTCGCTCGACCAGCTCAAATACCAGTATCCGGACGAGCCGGTGCCGCCGGGCAAGACCGCGCAGCAGCATCTCGAAGACCTGACCTGGGCCGGTGTAGACAAATATTTCGGTGGCGTGATCGACGACACGCTGCGCGCCACCTTGCGCAAGGAGCTCGATCTGATCGCCGAGCTCAAATACGCGCATTACTTCCTCACCGTGCACGACATCGTGCAGTATGCGCGCAGCCAGAACATCCTTTGCCAGGGCCGGGGCTCGGCGGCGAACTCCGCCGTCTGCTACGTGCTCGGCGTCACCTCGGTCGATCCGACCAAGGTCGATTTGCTGTTCGAGCGTTTCATCTCCAAGGAACGGCTGGAGCCGCCCGACATCGACGTCGATTTTGAGCATTCGCGGCGCGAGGAGGTGATGCAATATGTCTATCGCCGCTACGGCCGTCACCGCGCCGCTGTTATCGCCACCGTCATCCATTATCGCCCGCGCAGCGCGATCCGCGACGTCGGCAAGGCGCTGGGGCTGACCGAGGATGTCACCGCGGCGCTGGCCGATACCGTGTGGGGAAGCTGGGGCAAGGGCCTCAACGAGATGCAGGTCCGCCAAGCCGGGCTGGACCCTGCGAATGCGATGGTCGAACTCGCCGTCGAGCTTGCCACCGAGCTGATCGAATTCCCCCGCCATCTGTCGCAGCATGTCGGCGGTTATGTGCTGACGCAGGACCGGCTCGACACCTATGTGCCGATCGGCAACGCCGCGATGGACGACCGCACCTTCATCGAATGGGACAAGGACGACGTCGATGCGCTGAGCATGATGAAGGTCGACGTGCTGGCGCTGGGCATGCTGACCTGCATCCGCAAATGCTTTGACCTGATCGCCGACCACAAGGGCGAGCGATACGGGTTGGCTGACATCAAGGCGATCGACAACGATGATGTTTTCAAAATGCTGCAGCGGGGAGAGTCCCTCGGCGTGTTCCAGGTCGAGAGCCGCGCGCAGATGAACATGTTGCCGCGCCTGAAGCCGAAGACGTTTTACGATCTCGTCATCGAGGTTGCGATCGTGCGGCCCGGCCCGATCCAGGGCGATATGGTGCATCCATACTTGCGGCGGCGAAACGGCAAGGAAAAAGTGAGCTATCCCTCGCCATCGCCCGCCCACGGCAAGGCGGATGAACTATATCGCGTGCTGCACAAGACGCTCGGCGTGCCACTGTTCCAGGAGCAGGCGATGCGGATCGCGATCGAGGCGGCCCACTTCACGTCCGAGGAAGCCAATGGTCTGCGCCGCGCGATGGCGACCTTCCGCAATGTCGGCACCATCGGCAAGTTCGAAGACAAGCTGATCGGCAACATGATCGCGCGCGGCTACGATCCCGAATTTGCCAAAAGCTGCTTTGACCAGATCAAGGGCTTTGGCAGTTACGGCTTTCCGGAAAGCCACGCCGCAAGCTTCGCCCAGCTCGTCTATGTCTCGTCATGGCTGAAGCATTACCACCCCGATGCCTTCTGCTGCGGCCTGCTCAATTCGCAGCCTATGGGTTTCTACGCCCCCGCGCAGATCGTCGGCGACGCCCGCAAGAACGGCGTCGAGGTCCGCGAGATCGATGTGTCCTTTAGCTTTGCCCAGAACACGCTGGAGGAGGGCGAGGGCAAATACTGCGCGGTGCGTTTGGGCTTCCGCCAGATCGACGGTTTTCACTGGCTCGACGAGGATGAGGAGCGGCTGAAGCAAATGCAGTCGTCGTTCCGGGGCGTCGCGCAAGCGACGAACCCCGATGCGCAATTGCGCATTGTGGAACCTCGAGATTCTCTGATGTGCAATTGCACATCAGAGTTCGCTACTATCGCAGCGCCCCGGAATGACAATGTGAGGAAAGAGCAAGACTGGGCCGACCGCATCGTCGCCGCCCGCAAGCGCCGGCCCTTCACCTCACTGGAGGAATTCGCCCGCGACACCGGCCTGCCTAAACGCGCGCTGATCCTGCTGGCGGATGCCGATGCCTTCCGCTCCCTCGGGCTGGACCGTCGCGCGGCGCTGTGGACGGTACGGCGGCTGCCCGACGACGTGCCGCTGCCGCTGTTCCAGGCCGCGGTTGCCCGCGAGCAGCCTGACGAGAATGCCAAGCCGCTGCCCCTGATGCCGCTGCCGGAGCAGGTCGTCGCCGATTACCAGACGGTGCGCCTGTCGCTGAAGGGCCACCCGATGGAATTCCTGCGCGAGATGTTCACTAGAGAGCGCGTCGTTCCCTGCAAGGACGTCAACCACAGGAACGACAGGCGCCGTGTCAGTTGCGCCGGCGTGGTGCTGGTGCGGCAGCGGCCGGGCAGCGCCAAGGGCGTCGTCTTCATGACGCTGGAGGATGAAACCGGCATCGCCAACATCGTGGTGTGGCCCAAGGTGATGGAGCAGTACCGCAAGGAGGTGATGGGCGCGCGCCTGATCCTGGTCGAGGGTTACATCCAGAGCAGCCCGGAGCAGGTGACGCACCTGGTGGCGCAGCGGATGTTCGACCGCTCCCACGACCTGATCGGCCTCGCCAACGATGCGCTATGCCGCAAGCATCCGGTGCCCGCGGGTCCTGCGCTGGTCGAACCGCTCAACGACGACCGCCGCGATCACGCCGATACACCAGCACAAAAAATCCGCCACCCGCGCGACGTCCGCATCCTGCCGCCGTCCCGGGATTTTCATTGAGATTGCGGCCGCCACACCCAACGACCTCATCCTGAAGGAGCGAAGGATGGGCCCGGGCGAGAGCGGGGCTATATTGCGGAACGTACTTCGTCGCTACAATCGGTATGATTTTAATTGAGGTTCTAAACAACCTTAAAGAGACGACCGCTTACGATCATCGCGGAGCCGGACCTGACATAGCGGGGGACGCTTGCAGTACTTGGAATTGCCGCGAAAATCCCGCGGTCTCGTCGTGGCAAAAAAGCCGGACCGAAATCCCTCCTACGCCGACCTCATTTGGCTCTGGCTATCAACGAACAGAGACGTCGACGGGCTCTGGGTGGGCTCCATGGAAGATAAGCCTTATCCGGGCTTGCGTCGCGTCGAAGATGCGCTTCAACTGATCAAGCACCACGACCCGCTCAACTATTTACGCGTCATCCGCAATCTCGACCGGATATGGGTGCATCTGATTCCAAGCGCTGAAGCGCACTATGAAAGGGAATTGAACGCTTGCATTCTTGATGAGCGTTACCTCCTCAAGGAGGAGATGACGCTCGATGGGATAGCTTCCACCATTGTCCATGAAGCGACTCATGCAAGGCTCGAACGATGGGGAATCATCTATGAAGAGGAGAGCCGCTATCGAATCGAAGCGATCTGTCTCCGGCGCGAACTGAACTGTCTCGCAAAGCTGCCAGATAGCGGTCCTTTACAGGAGCAGATTGCACGCACACTGGAGTGGTTCACTACGGATCGGGACTATCTCTCCGATACAAGCTTTCGAGACCGCGAGGACCAGGGTCAGGTTGAAACATTGCGCTACCTGAAAGCGCCGGACTGGATCGTCAGATTTGCGATGTGGCTCATCCGGAGACGGCGCGCACGCGCTTCCGGATGAGGCGATGGGCGCCGGCCTCATTCCGGCTGAGCTATCTGCCACGGTCACCGTCTGTGGCACGCCTGCCTCCGGGGCTGACGCTGCGATCACGATGCGCTCGCCCTTTGAGTTCCCGTGGCCGCAGCGGCAAAGATCGCTTCGATATTCTCAGGCGCAAAAAATTCCGTCGGCGATATCGTCCCGGCGTTCAGGCGTGCAAAGCCGTCCATGGCGGCCTGGTTGCCGTGGACCGCGCCGAGGATCAGTTGCAGCTCGGGTGGTGGCGGCTCGAGCGTGGCGAGGTCGCAGGTGAAATCGTACATCGCGCCGACGTCCGCGTCGCGGATGCGCTGGTACTCAGCCATGGCGTCCTCGAACGGCCGCGCGCCCGACAATGATTGGTCGATCGCCGTGGCGCAAAGTTCGGCGTCGCGGAAGGCGTCGAGAATTCCCTGTGCGGTTATGAAGTCCCTGTTATAGCCGGCGTCGCCTGCGAGCGCCCAGCCGGGCCCGTAAGGCTTGCAAAAGTAGTTTGGCACCGCGGCGCCGGCGAATGGCGCTTCGCGCGTTGCACGCCGCAACCGCGCGGCAAAGTGCGGCGCCTGCTCGATGGCTTTCAGATAATGGCCCTCGATATCCCGCTTGTTGTCCGCAAATTCCGCGTAAGGCCATCCGGCGATGACGAGCGTCAGATCATCATGCGTCGGCATGGCCGCAAATGCGCGCCTGTCGCGGATATAAACCTCAAAGCGGCCGTCGGTGGGCAGCCCGCTCCAATAGCTGTAGTAACCCGCGCATAGCGGCGGCTTCTCGCGGTAGTGCTCGGGGTGCACCGCCTCGCTCAGCATCGAGTGCCGGCCGTCGGCCCCCACGACGACATCGGCAGATTCCGTAACCGTGCCGCCGTGCTTCGATCGCCCCTTGATGCCGACGACGCGATCCTCCTCGATCATGATCTCCTCGACGACGAAACCCTGGCGGACCTCCGCACCGGCTTCGGCGACTGCGTCGACCAGCAGCTTGTCGAGGATTGTCCGCCGCGGACAGTAGGCAACGGCGTCCTTGTCCGTGCCTGGAGCGCCGGCAATCGTGAAGGCCCCGAAGTCGAAGGCGTAGGTGTGGATCGGCGGGCATCCGGTCGCGATCAGCCGGTCGAGCAGCCCCCATCGCGCCAGCGCATTCACGGCGCGGGGATGCACGAGATGCGTTGAGACGGTGTCGCTCGGGAATGACGCGCGATCGACCGCCAGCACCCGGTAACCCTTGCGCGCCAAGAGCATCGCGGTCGGCGAGCCGGCGCAGCGCGCGCCCATGACGATGACGTCGAATGCCTTGCCCATCGGAATCTCCTTGCAAAGTTCTTCCGTGCCGGTTCATGGCAGCCAGGCTGACCGATCGCGTTGGCTGGACCCTGGCATGCGAGCCTAGCGGGAAGCCGAAGCCGCAACTTTGCCGAAACTCCGTGGTTCTTTGCAGGTCATTCTGGTCCACTGGTCGACGGGAGCATGGCAATGGATGCTCTATCGGAGGCGCTGGCGTCTGTGCGCATGACCGGCGCCATCTTCTACCATGCAGAGTGCACCGCGCCCTGGGGGTTCCGGGTGCCGCATCTGCGAGACGTTGCCCACGTGCTTGCTCCCGGAACCGAGCGGCTGGTCAGCTATCACCTGGTCACCCACGGCAAGGCGGTGGTGTGCTTTCCGGGCGAGGCGGACATCCCCGTCACGGCGGGAGATATCCTGATCATTCCGCACGGCGATGCCCATACCGTCTCGAACGGCTCGCCATCGGCTTTCATGGACAGCGGGGCCTCGCTCGGCAGCTATCTCGCGGGTGATCTCACGACCATGCGCTTGGGCGGCGGCGGCGAACTGACCCAATTTGTCTGCGGCTATTTCGGCTGCGAGCGTCATGCCGATCGGCTGTTCCTGGCCGGCCTGCCGCTGATGATCAAGATCAACCTGCGCGGCGACCCGGCCGGCGAATGGCTGGAAAGTTCGGTTCGCCATCTTGTCTCCCAGGCTGAATCCCCTCGGCCGGGACAAGCAGTGCTGCTTTCCAAGATGGCGGAAGCGCTCTTCATCGAAACCATTCGCCGCTACATGGAGGCGCTGCCGGCGGAGCAGACCGGCTGGCTTGCGGGTGCGCGCGATCCAATTGTCGGCGGTGCACTGGCGCTGCTGCACCGAAAGCCCTGTCATCACTGGACCGTGGAGGAACTGGCCACCGCTACTGCGGTCTCACGCTCGGTCCTGGCCGAGAGGTTTTCCCGGTTTCTCGGCGAGCCGCCGCTGGCCTATCTCGCTCGCTGGCGGCTGCAACTCGCCGCCCGGATGCTGCAAACCACGCGGGAGCCGGTGATACAGGTGGCGTCCGAGGTCGGCTATGACTCGGAGGCGGCGTTCAATCGGGCGTTCAAGCGAGAGTTCGGCACTCCGCCGGGACAGTTCAGGGGCCAATTCAGGGACACATCCAGAGCATCGCGTCCGGTTGGAGGTGCGCGCATTCCCTCGGACGCCGCGTGAGGGGAAACGAAAGTCTCCCGGAGACGGCTTCGCCGACGATCCGCAGGATTTACAGGGCTCCGATCTACCAGTAGATCAATCCCGTTCGCGTCCTGCCGATCCCGCTTCGCGCAAGCATGGCTGCGATCCTCTGCTTTTCGGCGCAGTGTGCGGCGAGGGCTTGGTATAACCGTGCCTCGATGAAGGGGGCATGTTCCCGGCTGGTGGACGCTGCATCGGCGGTCGCGGATATTAGCGCACTGATTTGGCGTATCAGCAGATCGTCTGTCGATGGCTGCATGACCTTCTCCTTCGATCCCGGTCCGGCAAGATGATTCCTGATTGCGGTTCACCGCAAGCCGGCAAATGCCGGATGCGACAGATTGCTCGCGCCTCATCAAGCTTCAGTGAGCGGGGCGATCCTGCGCATCTCCTGCAGCCGGTAAGAGCATGTTGATGAGGGTCCACGTGATCGACCACTGTCTGATCACGGGATCACTTTACGACGTCATCGTTTCAGGACGTCTTCTTCGGCCGAAAAAATGGCTTCGCGCAAGACGTGGAATACTTCATGCTGTCCGCGGCCGACGAAATATCCTCACGGTGCGGTGACCGTAATGCGGCGTATGCGTCGGACTGCTCCTGTGGCGTGATCTCTGCTGCGACCAGTCCCGGTACGATCGAACCTTGGCTCAATCCGCCTTGGTCTCGCTCTTGCGCTCGCGCTTCCCGCCGTCCTCGAGGTCGTCTTCTTCCTTCACCAGCGTCAGAAGTCGCAGCGTCAGGAACGTGAACACCGCCACCGTGACCGCGACGTCGTAGCTGCCAAGCCCGACGGAAACGCCGATTGCGCCGGTGGCCCACAGGCTCGCGGCGGTCGCCGTGCCCTGCACGGTGGTGCCCTGCTTGAGGATGGCGCCGCCGCCGATGAAGCCGATGCCGGTGATCACGCCTTCGATCACCTTCGACATGCCATCGGGAGAATTCACCATCAGCTGTTCGCTGGCCTGTACGAATCCGCAGCTTGCCAGTGCGACCAGCGGAAAGGTACGCAGGCCCGCACTCCGCGCCCGCTTTTCGCGATCCCAGCCGATCGGGATGGCCAGCGCGAATGCCGCCGCCAGCGTCAGAAAATGAACACCTATCTGAAATCGGTCCAAAACACGCCCCTCTGAAACAAAGCCCCGCTACCCGCGACACATGCGGGTAACGCCGCAGGGCGGAACAAAGTTTCAGCGCGGGACTGTCGTGTTACCTGGGGTTGCCGGCGACGGTCGTACCCGGCGCGCCGCTCGTGATCGCTGCCGTGGTCCGGTACTGCGGCAGCTGATTTTCCAGCGAATAGAACACGCACAGCGCCAGGCTCGACCACACCGCCAGGCTGAAATAAAGCGACATCCAGGCAATCTCGTCCTTCCACTCGCGAAGGTCGTGCGTCACCACCCAGCGCGTAGTGACATCGCGCAGGCCCTCGCGCGGCGTCAGGCGCTTGTCGCCATCGGCATCGCCGGTCCGCCAGCGCTTCAGATACATCGGCACGTCGATCGTCATGAGAAATGCCAGAAAGCCGGCAATGCCCGCGATGGCGACGGCGAGGACGGCGCGAACCGCGCCGTTGAATTCCGGCAGCAGGCGGCAGAGCGCGACGCCAATGGCAAAGAAGGCCACCGCCCATAGCGAGTTCTCGATGGCGTTGCCGAGATAATTCCTCGTCAGCACCGCATACCATGACAGGGATTCTGCGATCAGGATCAGCGGCACGATCACCCACGCGACATTCGTCACGGTTTCCGCGCCGGTCATGGTGCCGAGCTGGTGCAGGATGATGGCCCATTGCGCCACGAAGCAGATCTCGGCGACGGTCGCCACCGAACGTCCGACCATGACGCTCGACAGCCAGGTGTCGAACAGGCAGATCCGCTGCACGTCGGCGCGCGGCAGGAACGACCGGAAGGCGCAGCCGAACACATAGGCCGCGCAGAACAGCAGCATGGCGCCGGTGCCGGATATGCCGCCGACGGCTCCTGCCGGCGGCATCGGAAGCTCGCGATACAGGACGAACCAGACGGCGATGTTGACGCCGCTCACCAGCGTCAAGAGGCCCCACCACCAGGACACGGGATTTGACCAGGCCAGAGAACCTGACCGCGCCTGCCATTCCAAGCTCATTCGCTGCTGCTCCGCCGTAATCGAACTGACATATGAATGTAATAATACATTCACGTATGTCGAGCCGAATCACGACAAGAGTATGTCGGCGAGGGGGGCTGGCGCTCCGGTCGCACGGAGGGCCGCGATTGTGACAGCCGGGCCTGCATCCTTCGAGACACGGCAAATATGCCGCTCCTCAGGATGAGGTTCTAGGTTGGCCTCGGGAGCTCAGATTTAGTGCGCGCCGCAGAGTATCTCTCTCCCCTCATGGTGAGGAGGCACAACGCGCCGTCTCGAACCATGAAGGCCACGGTAGCAGCCGCATCCTCGAAGGAGCGGCCGAAGGCGCTTCAGGACAGAAACTTCACGCCGTACGTCTTGCCGCGGCGCCACACCACTTCGCACGACTGGCGCGTGGTATGTTCGGGCACCAGCGCCAATTCAAAGCTGTCCCTGACGTCGAATGGAGCATCGGTCGCGATCTTGGCGCCGCCCGGGGAGACGTCCAGGACGATGCATTCGATCTTTGTCACCCCGTTGTCCGTCGTCACCCATGTCGGCCGTTTGCGCAGCTGGCGTCGCGGCTCGCGCTGCACTTTTGTCCTTTGCTCGTCGACAATCATCGTGGCCATCCGTCATTGGACCCAGTCGGCTGGGTCTTCGAAGCACTGATCACAGTGAATGCAAGTTCGTAAAGTTCCCTTAGCTAATCGATTCAAATTGACCCGGTTTGCTTCGTGAGTTGTAAGTCCGCCTCTCGCAACCGCGGCGGGGCGTAGGGTGGGCAAAGCGAAGCGTGCCCACCACTGTCTATCCGGATTGCCGTTGCAAATGGTGAGCACGGCGCATGCGCGCCTTTGCCCACCCTACGCAGCGTGCCCTTCAGAAATTCACCCGGTTCGAGATCGCGCCGTCGACGACGAGGTTCGAGCCGGTCGTGAACGAGGAGACAGGGCTCGCCAGGAACACGGCCGCGTTGGCGATCTCCTGCGGCGTCGCCATCCGGCCGGTCGGGTTGCGCGCCAGCGCGTCCTGGTAGCGCTTCGGCATGTTCTGCTCGACCATGTTCCAGATGCCGCCCTTGAAATAGACCGTGCCCGGCGACACCACGTTGACGCGGATTTTCTTGCCCGCGTATTGCCGCGCCAGTCCCTTGGCCATGTGGATCAGCGCCGCCTTGATCGGGCCGTAGGAGCTGGCGGCGTCGGCCTGAGCGGCCGAGATCGACGAGATGATGACGAAGGCCGCGTCGCCGGTTTTTCCGCCGCTGTCCTCGAGAAACGGCCGCGCCGCCTCGAATGCGTTGACGGCGCCGAGCACGTCGAGCCGAAAATTCTGCTCCCATGACGCGGGATCGCCGCCTTGCGCCATCGCCCCGGCATTGGAAAACAGCATGTCGATGCTGCCGAGTTCGTTGGCCGTATCGGATATCCATGATTTCAGCGCGGCCGCATCGGTGACGTCGACAGAGGCGCCGATCGCGCGCCCGCCATGCGCCTTCAACTCGGTGATGGTTGCCGCGACCTGATCCACATTGCGCGCGCACACCGCGACGCCCGCGCCTTCGCCCGCCAGCGTGTCGGCAATCGCCCGCCCGATGCCCCGCGTGCCGCCGAGCACGACGGCGTTTCTGCCCTTCAAACCCAAGTCCATTTTGTTTTTTCCTTGATTGATCCCGCCACACTGTAGCGGTCATGACGGTTACGACGAAAGCTCAAATCGCCAACGTCCCGAGCGTCATTGCGAGGCACCAGGCGCATTCGCGCGGTCCGTTGGTTGCAACTTGTGAGTTAGTTCATATGCGCCAGATACGAGCGCGCGCAGTGTCACTATGGAGGCGACTGCGGTCACAAAAAGAGGGTTTGATATGCGCTACTTTTTTGCGGCAACGCTCTTAGGGATGAGTCTTATAGGGGGTTCCTATCCGGCTGGTGCCAGCCAAACGGTCCATCCGTGCCATAAGAAATGTGTGCACCATCAGAGCAATGACTCACGCAGCGCAGCCGAGCGCTTCTACAGCGAATGCCGCGCCGCGTGCAAGAGAGGCGAGGCGTACACGCCGCCAACGAACAGGATGTCGGCGGAGAGTTGGCGCCGGCTCAGGGAAATGCGGCTGAGGCGAGCACAATCCAGCGAGGCTCAGGCGAGCGTCAACGAAAGCTACACTCCGCCATCGAGCGAGCGCTCAGAAGCCTATCGGCGGTTCAGGGAGCTGCGACTAAGGGAGCTAAGGCGATCCATCGAGGTTCAAGCCAATTCCAGGGACGTTCAGTCGAACATCGGCGAGCCGAGCAGGCGACGGCGTGAGCAGTTGCGGTCCTACAGTGATTACTGACGTAGTCAGCGTTGACATTTCTAGTTGGCGGAGTCGCGCGAAGCGATTTCCGGGGCGGTGGTGGAGCGGTCCCGGATGTCGCTGCGGCTCGTCCAAGCTACAAGCTGATTCTGCTTGGAAGCACGGCGGTGCTGGTTGGCACCGCCGCTTTCCTCGGCTGGAGGTAGTTCTTCTTCAGTTACTTTGCTGCTTGTTGCGGCGGCGGCGGCGGTTTAGGAACCGACGTCAGCATACGGATCTTCCATTGCCCGTTCTCACGAACATCAACGCTCGTCCAGACAATATTCAAGTTGATAGGATCACCCTTCTCGGTCTTGCCGGTGACGTGGGCTTCGCCGGTGCGTATGACCATATTCTCTGACAGGGGCTGGATAGCGTTGGTTGTGATTTCCAGATGATCCGCCCCTCTCTTGAAGGCACCTTCGTAATATTTGGTGTTGTCTTTCTCAATTCCGTTCTGGGTCACACGCAAATAGTCTTTCGCAAAAAGCGATGTGATTCCGGCAGCATCCTTCTTGTTGAAGTGCTGCTCATAGGCTGCCGTCAACTTACCGAATTCATCCTTGAGATTTTGATCTGATGCAGTCGCAGGAACTGCCGATAGTAATAATGAGAAACATACAGCTCCGAACGTGCGCATAATGTTACTCCTTATTGTTGATACCTCCTTCAAATGGAGAGAGGGTGAGGCTGCGCCTCCGTGACCGGCCTTGCACTTGACCTAGCTCAAGGAATTTTATCCGCTGTGTCTTGGTCGCCAGCGTAGTGTTCAGATCAAGCAGGCACAGGGGGCCTCTAGACCACCGTATCTTCGTCCGGCACTACGTCGAAGGAATTAAGTAGCAGCCGTGACTTTATGGTGTTTACGTCACCATTGTGTGGCTGGAAAACCGGAGGGGCCGGGCGCATATTCGGCGGATGGAAAACGTACACAAATGCACTTCCGTTCTGCAGCCGCTAATCGCGGAGGCCAAGACGAACGGTATCCCTCTGGCAGAGAATGCCATCAACGAACTGGTGGCTGTGACGCCCGTGCCCCTTCAACGGGATGCCTTGGAAAGCGTTCGATCGGTAGTGAAAGCTCACCGTAACGCAGCCGGATCATCCAGTTCTCAGTCCGACTTTGCCGATACCGTAAATGACTACATCGAGAAGCTAATGACGCGTCTCGTATGAGCTGTGATTTAGGTACTGTTCGTATTTGCCCCCTATCGTTCCCCGTCGGGAAGCCCCCACTTGTACGGCGTAATCTCGCGATGCTCGGTCAGCTTGATCATGCGAAGCGGCGGCTTGTACCGGCGCGTGCCACAGGACCAACATCGGAAGGATGGCTCCAGCTTTCAGATCGGCGTATCACGCGCCCTGCGGATGGCATCCAGCGGCAGGCGCTTACCGCGTCTTGCAGCCGCTTTCGTGTTGCGTCGCCATCCCCGCATCACTACTCCGGCGCCGCCCCAACGGGCGGGCCGCCGGGCGGTCGGTGCAAAAAGGTGATCGTCGCATAGGCGCCGACCCATGAGCCGATAGCGGCGAACACGACATAGACCCAATTGTCGGTGTAGCTGATCACGGCGTAGGACGAGAGCACGTACCAGATGCTGCTCCAGGTCGCCGCCGGCACGCGCTTGCGGTGCACCACCGCTGAAGTGAACATCACATAGACCGCGTCGGTCCCTGCGGTCGCAAGGAAAACGGCTCCCGCCGTCAGGGGGTCGATGGCCGCCATTGCAACTCCTTCCGGGTTGAGGACGCGTAGCCCGGATGAAGCGAAGCGCAATCCGGGTAAGCGCGATCTGCGTGGCAAGATCGTTCCCGGATTTCGCTGGCGCTCCATCCGGGCTACGTTGACTGGAATATTCGAGACGAAACGTTAGGGAAGAGACGCGTTCATGCAAAGCCCCAGCGAAATCCTTGCCGATATCTGGACTTCTGCCGGCGGCGATCCGTCCTCGCTCGATGCCCTCACATTGACCGGCGAGGAGCCGCAATTGCCGTCATCGTTTCGCGTCGCTGCCGCAGCGCAGGTCAGCGTTGCCGCGAGCGCGCTCGCCGCGGCCGAGATCTGGAAAATGCGCAGCGGAGAGGCGCAGGGCGTCTCGGTCGACATGCGCCATGCCGTGGTCGAATGCCGGAGCGAGCGTTATCTGCGCGTCGACGGCAAGCCGCCACCACCGGCCTGGGACGCGATCGCCGGTGTCTACAAGGTCAGCGATGGCTTCGTTCGGCTGCACACCAATTTTCCGCACCATCGCGACGCCGTCTGCAAGGTATTGAACTGCAAGCCGGAGCGTGACGCGGTGCAGGCCGCGCTGATGCAATGGGACGGCGAGGCGTTCGAGACCGCAGCCTACGCGAACGGCGGCGTCGTCGCCTTCATGCGCTCCCATGACCAATGGTCGGCGACGCCGCATGCCAGGGCACTCGCTGCATTGCCGCTGGTCTCGATCACGAAAATCGGCGAGGCCGCGCCAAAGCCGTGGCCGGCGGGCAACCGGCCACTCGCCGGTGTTCGCGCGCTCGATCTGTCGCGCGTCATCGCAGGTCCCGTGGCGGGACGGACGCTCGCGGCCCACGGCGCCGATGTGCTGCTGATCTCGGGGCCGGATCTGCCGGCGATTCCGTGGCTCACGATCGATACCGGCCGCGGCAAGCTGACGAGTTTTGTCGAGCTCAAGACGGAGCAGGGGCGGGCGACCCTGCGCGAACTGCTGACCGAAGCGGACATCTTCTCGCAAGGTTATCGGCCGCGCGCGCTGGCCAGTCTCGGCTTCTCGCCGGAGGAAACGGCGCGCATCAATCCCGGTATCATTTATGTCACGTTGTCCGCCTATGGTGCCGCCGGGCCGTGGGCGGAGCGGCGCGGTTTTGACTCACTGGTGCAGACCACAACCGGATTCAATCATGCCGAGGGGCAGGCCGCCGGCGTCGATGGTCCAAAGGAATTGCCGGCGCAGATGCTCGACCACGCCACCGGTTACTTCATGGCGTTCGGCGCCATGATGGCGAAAGCGCGCCAGGCGCACGAAGGCGGCAGTTGGCACGTCCAGGTGTCGCTGGCGCAGACCGGACGGTGGCTGTGGAATCTCGGGCGGGTCGCCGGCGGACTGGATACCCGGGATCTTACGGGGGAGGCGGTGATGCCGTTTATCGAGGAGGTCGATTCAGGCTTTGGTGCGCTGCGGTCGGTCCGGCATTCCGCGATCTTGTTGAAAACCCCGGCGTTTTGGGCCCGTCCGGCGATGCCGCTCGGTACCCATCCACCGCAATGGCCGGCACGCGAATGAGGCCACGATCGGGCGGTCCGCCTCGGTTCTCCAAACTTTAACCTCCCCGTCAGGCCGATTTTCGATTTTTAGGTTGTCTAAAACGCCAAATGGGCCCTATTAGCGCAAAGTGAGACAAAACGTCGCTGAATGGTTCCGGGTCGGATGCTCAAGGTGTTTACCAAGCGATTGCAGATCGTTACCCGGCAGCGGCTGACCGTGGCCATCGGCCTGGCGGTCCTCGTCGGTGCAGGCGCCTATGGCTACGCCCAGATCGCTGCTCCAAAGCGCGGGCATTCGGAAATCTCGAGCCAGTCGCGCAAGGGCCTGCAGCGTTACACGCCGAGTCCCGCCGAATGGGCCAGCCTGACCATTCAGCCCGTCACCGAACGCGGCTTCCGCGCCGAGAACGTCACCGAAGGCAAGATCGCGATCGATGAAGATCGCTCGACGCCGGTGTTCTCGCCCTATGCGGGCCGCGTCACCAGGCTGCTGGCCAAGCCGGGCGACAGCGTCGTCAAGGGCCAGCCGCTGTTCGTGATCGAGGCCGCCGACAACGTTCAGGCGCAAAACGATTTCATCGCGGCGATGACCGCCATGAACAAGGCGAAGTCCGCGCTCGACCTGGCGCAGTTGCAGGGGCAGCGCGCCAAGGACCTGTTCGAGGGCAAGGCCGTCCCGCTGAAGGATTATCAGCAGAGCCAGGCGACGCTGATCCAGGCGCAGAACGACATGCGCTCGTCGGAAACGGCGGTGCAGGCAGCACGCAACAAGCTGCGCCTTCTCGGCCTCACCGACGACGACATCGCGACCTTCCAGGAGAAGGGCCGCATCAATCCCGAGATCACCATCTTCGCGCCGCTCGGCGGCACCGTGGTCCAACGCAAGATCGGCCCCGGCCAGTATGTCAACGCCGGCGCCAGCGACCCCGTCTATGTGATCGGCGATCTCTCCACCGTCTGGATGACGGCGTTCGTACGCGAGTCGGATTGCGCCAACGTCGCGATCGGGCAGGAGGTGAGTTTCAGCGTGCTCGCGCTGCCGGGCCGCACGCTGTCGGCGCGGATCAACTATGTCGCCACCGCGATCGATCCGGCGACGCGGCGGCTGCTCGTGCGCGCCACCATCGACAACAAGAACGGTACGCTGAAGCCGGAGATGTTCGCCAACGTCACGATCTATTCGGCGGGCGACCGTCCCGCGGTCGGCGTGCCGAAACAGGCGCTGATCTATGAAGGCGAGCAGGTCCGGATCTGGGTCGCGCATCCGGACAAGACCATTGAACTGCGTCAGATCAAGCCCGGCCTCATCAATGGCGACCTCGTCGAAGTCGTCGGCAATCTGAAACCCGGCGAGCAGATCGTCACCAAGGGCGCCTTGTTCATCGACCGTGCCGCTTCCGGCAGCTGATCCCTCATTGAAAGCTTCGATCTGAATGGACCGCCTGGTCGCCCTAGCTGTCAACCGCCGCTATTTGATGGTCGGCATGTTCGTCGCTGTGCTGGTCGGCGGCCTGATCGCGTTCAGGCAGCTCAACATCGAGGCCTATCCCGATCCCACCCCGCCGATGGTCGATATCGTGACGCAGAGCCCGGGCCTGTCGTCGGAAGAGATCGAGCGCTACATCACGATCCCGATCGAGACCCAGGTCGCCGGCATCAAGAACCTGCGCACCATCAGAACCATCTCGCTCTACGGACTGTCCGACGTCAAACTGCAATTCTCCTTCGACTATACCTATGAAGAGGCGCTGCAGCAGGTGCTGAACCGCCTGGCGCAATTGCCGCCACTGCCGGGTGGCGCGCAACCGACCATCTCGCCGCTCAGTCCGATCGGCGAGATTTTTCGTTACCGCCTGAAGGGCCCGCCGAACTACAGCGTGCTGGACCTCAAGACGCTGCAGGACTGGGTGCTGCAGCGCCGCTTCCGCGCCGTGCCCGGGGTGATCGACGTCACGGGTTGGGGCGGCAAGACCAAGACCTACGAGCTGCAGGTCGATTTCAACAAGCTGGTCGCCAACGGGCTGACGTTGCCGCAGGTGCTGCAGGCCGTCAGCAACGCCAACATCAATGTCGGTGGCAACACCGTCAACATCGGCGCGCAATCCGCCGTGGTGCGCGGTGTCGGCCTGATCCGCTCGATCGACGACCTCAACAACACCATGGTGTCGCAGTCCGGCGGCAATCCGGTGCTGGTCCGCGACATCGCCCATGTCACGATCGGGGAGAAGCCGCGGCTCGGCATCGCCGGCCTCGACCAGGACGACGACATCGTGCAGGGCATCGTCCTGATGCGGCGCGGCGAGCAGAGCTCGCCGACCATCGCCCGGGTCGAACAGCTCGTTCGCGACATCAACAACTCCAGCGTCCTGCCGCCGGGGGTCAGGATAGAGCGGATCTACGACCGCAAGGACCTGATCGACATCACCACGCATACGGTGCTGCACAATATGGTGGTCGGGATCATCCTGATCGTGCTGCTGCAGTGGATGTTCCTCGGCGATCTCCGCAGCGCGCTGATCGTCGGCGCGACGATCCCGTTCGCGCTGTTTTTCGCCGTCATCATCCTGGTGCTGCGCGGCGAATCCGCCAATCTGCTGTCGGTCGGCGCGATCGACTTCGGCCTGATCGTCGACGGCACCGTGATCATGGTGGAGGCGATCTTCCGGCGGCTGACCCAGACGACGGCGCTGTCGGAAGCCGAGCAGAGCCACATCTCCTTCGAAACCACGATGGGGATGAAGAGCCACGCCATCATGTCGGCGTCTGCCGACGTGTCGCGCTCGATCTTCTTCGCCGCGGCCATCATCATCGCCGCCTTCCTGCCGCTGTTCACACTGAGCGGCGTCGAGGGCAATATCTTCGGGCCGATGGCGCGGACCTATGCCTACGCGCTGGCGGGCGGCCTGATTGCGACCTTTACGGTGACGCCGGCGCTGAGCGCGATCATCCTGCCTGCTCACATGCAGGAAACCGAGACCCGCTTCATGGCGCTCCTGCACTGGCTCTATATGCCGGTCCTGAGGTGGGCGATAGCGAACCGAAAGATCGTGTTGGGCGGCGCTGCCGCACTCTTCCTGATGACCATCGCGTTCGCGCGGTTGCTCGGCCTGGAATTCCTGCCCAAGCTGGAAGAAGGAAATCTTTGGATTCGCGCCACGCTGCCGCCCACCATCTCGCTGCAGGAGGGCAACGCCTACGTCAACGAGATGCGCAGGATGATCCGCGCGCGTCCCGAGGTGGAATCGGTGGTGTCGCAGCATGGACGCCCGGACGACGGCACCGACGCCGCCGGTCTGTTCAACGCCGAATTCTTCGCGCCGCTCAAACCCAACAGCGAATGGCCCGGCACCCGCGACAAGGATGAACTGACCGCGCAGCTCTTGGGGCAGTTGCAGGACAAATTCCCGGGCGTCGAATTCAACTTCTCGCAATATTTGCAGGACAACGTCTCGGAGGCCGTCTCGGGCGTCAAGGGCGAGAACTCGATCAAGCTCTACGGCAACGATCTGCAGGCGCTGACCGATACCGCCAACAAGATCAAATCCGTGCTCGGTACCGTGCAGGGCGTGACCGACCTTGCGGTGTTCACCTCGCTCGGCCAGCCGACGATCCAGATCGATATCGACCGCGCCCGCGCGGCGCGCTACGGCCTGTCGCCCGGCGATATCAATGCCACCATCAAGGTCGCGGTTGGCGGCGACAGCGCCGGCGATATCTATGAGCCCGGCAGCGATCGCCATTTCCCGATCATCGTTCGCCTTGCGCCGGAGTACCGCAAGAGCGCGGAGGCGATCCATAATTTGCGGATCGGCGTGGCCGGGCAGGGCGGCATTACGCAGATTCCGCTCAGCGAGGTCGCCTCGATCAACCTGATCTCCGGCGCCGCCTACATTTACCGCGAAGGGCAGGAACGCTATCTGCCGATCAAGTTCTCGGTCCGTAACCGCGACCTCGGCAGCGCGATCCATGAAGCGCAGGACAAGGTCGCCGAGCAGGTGCAGCTTCCGCCGGGATCGCGGATCGAATGGGTCGGCGAATTCGGCAACCTCAAGGATGCCATCCGCCGGCTGTCGATCGTGGTGCCGATCAGCCTCGCGCTGATCGGCGTGCTCTTGTTCTTCAATTTCGGTTCGATGGGCGACACCTTGCTCGCGATGAGCGTGATCCCGATGGCGATCTTCGGCGGCGTGCTCGGATTGCTGATCTCGGGCATTCCGTTCAGCGTGTCGGCGGCGATCGGCTTCATTGCGCTGTTCGGCATCGCCGTGATGGACGGCATCATCATCCTGTCGCAGTACAACCAGCTCATCGATGAGGGCTATGAGCGGATGCGCGCGGTGATCCGCACCGGCGAACTGCAGTTGCGGCCGGTGCTGATGACCTGCGTGGTCGCGGGCGTCGGGCTGCTGCCGGCGGCCCTCTCGGAGGGGATCGGCTCGCAGGTGCAAAAACCGCTGGCGGTCGTGGTCGTCACCGGAATGATGCTGGCGCCGGTCGTCATCCTCGTGACGCTTCCGGTGCTGATCTCGGTGTTCTCGCGCCGGGCGCGCTAGAAACCGAGTGGGCAGATGCCCATGTTTTCTGCCCACTCGGTTTGTGGTTGACGCAAACCTGCGGCCGTTCCTTGATACCGGCAGGGACAACCGCAGGAGCAAGCCATGCGGATCGAGGAAAGCCAGGGCACGAGCCAAATCTCTGCAGGGCCAACGAACGGCCATGTACCGCCTGCGAAGACCGCGCCGACGGCCGAACAGATACTCGGCGAAATCCGCGACTTCTGCCGTCAGACGCGCACGGCCGAATCGACCTTCGGACGGCTGGTGGTCAACGACGGCAAGCTGGTATCGCGGCTGCGCGACGGCGCCAGGATCACGACCGGTACGCTCGACAAGGTCCGCGCGTATCTCGCCGAGCACCGGCCTGCGTCGGCCGACGCGCCAACCAATTCACCATCGGCCACGCCGCAAAACGGCACGGCCGCAGCCCCAGCGGTTGCGCATCCAGGCTTCAGATTCTTCGACAACCGGCAAAAGTATCTGCTGTTCGTCTCGACCTGCAGCGAGAAATCCGAGGTCGGTAACCGCATCTCGCTCGAGCTCGGCAATCTGCAGCCGGCGCCGCCGGCGCTGCGTATCTTCGACGCCGGGGTCGGCGACGGCACCGTGCTGTCGCGGGTGATGCGCGCAGTGCATGCGCGTTTCCCCACGATGCCGCTCTATGTCGTGGCGAAGGAGATCAGCTACGAAGACGTCCGCCTGATGCTGGAGAAGATGGCGGACCGCCTTTTCGAGCATCCTGCCACCGTGCTGGTCGTCACCAACCTCTATTACGCCGAGGCGCCGTGGCTGACGCCGCGCTCGGTGACCTCAGCGCAAGGCCTGATCTGGAAGGATGTCACGCTGACCGGCAACACCGCACACGGCTTCGCCGAACAGATCGGCGAGCTCGAAGGCTTCCTCGCCGAGAACTGGCGCGCCGGCATCAGCCCAACCACGGGCAATCCGGTCTACCAGCGCCCGGTGATCCTGACGCTGCGGCGCGAGGACCATTCGTTCCTGCTCGATCCGATCATGCCGCGTCCGGGGCGGGTGATGGCCGACTATGATCTCGTGATCGCTTCGCAGCCCTACCGGGCGCGGGCGAGCGTCGAGTTCAAGGCCTCGAAAGTCGTGACCCCGCTGGTCAAATCGCTGCGGCCGGGCGGGCGGCTGATCGGCATCCATTCGCACGGCAAAGACCCCGGCAGCGAGATCATCGACCAGATCTGGCCGGGCGACGATCCCTTCAAGACCGATCGCTACGCCATCCTGCGCCAGGTCAAGCACGAGCTTGGCGCGGCCGCACGGCACTACAATTTCAATGCGTCCTCGGATGCGCGCTCGATCTTCCGCTATCACATGCACACCCTGCCGGACGAGGTCAGCGGACCGATCGGCACCTCGACGCTGTTCGCCGCCTGGAACGCCGCGATCTATGTGGCGCAGATCGAGGACAACAGGCTGTCGGAAGTGGTTCGCGACGGCCGCTATCTCGAAGCCACGGACCGCGTGCTGAAGAAGCATGGCGGGCTGTGGTTCAACGACGAAACCTACGTCATCTCGCGCCGCCGCGCGCCGGCCTGAGTTTGGGAGGCGTCCGTGACCGTCTCCGACCAGCTATCCCCCAGACTGGCCGCGCTGCTGCCGTCGGCCTCCGTCGAAATCTCCTCGCGCGGGCATCAGCTTGCAGAACTGCGCGACCATTTCGCTGCTGGTACCGACGTCACGATCACGTTCCTGCCGGGCGACCATTACCGCCACAATGTGGAAACCGCTACCGCGCTGCGCCGCGCCGGCTACAATCCGGTGCCCCATATCGCTGCGCGTGAATTGGCCTCACGGGAAGCGCTCGACGATTTCCTGGCGCGTGCGCGAGGTGAAGCCGGTGTGTCGCGCATCCTGCTGATCGCAGGCGACGTCGCCGCCGCCAAGGGCCCGTTCAAGTCGACGCGCGACATCTGCGTCAGCGGCTTGATCGAGGCGCACGCGGTCTCGTCCGTCAGCTTGGCCGGTCATCCCGAGGGCCATCCATTCCTCGAACTTCCTGACGCCATGAAAGTGCTCGGCGGTTGGCGCGACTGGGGACGGCAGACGAAAACACGAGTCGATATCGTCACGCAGTTCTGCTTCGAGAGCACGCCGATCCTGCAATGGATCGGTGCCCTCGATCGCGCCGGCATCGATCTTCCGGTCATTATCGGCCTGGCCGCGCCGGCGACACCGGCGACGCTGACAAAATTCGCGCTCCGCTGCGGCATCGGCAATTCCATGCGCGCGCTGCGGGCCCAGATCGGCCGGTTCGGCCGCCTGCTGACAGATACCGGGCCGGATGATGTCGTCAGGGGATTGCGGTCGGCACCGCCGGCTGCGACCGCATCAATTGCGGGATTCCACCTGTTTCCGTTCGGTGGCCTGCGCAAGGCCGGTGCGTGGCTGCGCGACACCGAACACGGCCCGCTCCAGCACGTGGAGCGGGCCGCGATCTCGCACGCCGGGCTTCAGAACCCGTAGAGCTGCGCCGGGTTGTCGACCAGGATCTTCTTGCGGACCGCCGCATCCGGCGCCCACACCGGAAGCTGATTCAACAGCTTCCCGTCGTCGATCTGAAACAGCGGCGTGACGTCGGTGACCTTTTTGCCGGCCGGTGTAACCGAATCCGGATGCGGCCAGTCGGTGCCCCAGACGATGCGGTCGGGATTGGCCGCGATCAACGCCTTGGCGAACGGGATGCAGTCGGTGTATTCGGCGCCGAGTTTCGAGGAGCGATAGGCGCCGGAAATCTTCACATAGGCCTTGCCCGACTTCACGAGATCCACGAGATCGGCAAAGCCCGGCTGTTCGACGCCAAGCGCCGCCTGCGCGCCGCCGAAATGATCGAACACGACAGGCACCGGCGAGGCCATGACCAGGTCCTTGACCGCTGAAATCATCGCCGGGTTGGTGTAGATCTGCACGTGCCAGCCGCGCGCCTTCATGCGCTCCACGGCGGTCGTAAATCGCGGCCGCGCGACGTTCGGATCGTTGACGCCGCCGGTTGCGAGGTTGAGGCGGACGCCGCGAATGCCGGCCTTGCCCATCAGATCGAGATCGCTCTCGGACGTCTTATCGTCGATCACGGCGACGCCGCGCGCAGTCGGTCCCCGCGCCGCCATGCCGAACAATGTTGCCGAGTTGTCGGTGCCGTAGATCGAGGGCGTGACGATCACCACGCGCTCCATCTTCAGCGCCTTGTGCAGCGCGGTCATTTCCTCGGGCGAAGCCAGTTCGGGCGTGTAGACGCGGCCGGAGAAGAACGGGAATTTTTCGGGATCGGGGTGAATGTGGGTATGGCAGTCGCAGGCACCCGCGGGAACGTCGAAATTCACCGGCGTCGCGGGCTGCGCCGCTTTGGCAGAGGCGGTTCTGTTATTCATCAATACTCCGGCTGCGATGGAGGCAAGCATCATACTGCGTCGCGTCAGCATTGGTGTTCTCCCTGGATATTGTTGTTGATTGTTGGCGTCTGGACAGGGCCTCGGACCCGTCAGCTCCAGCGTTCTCCCATCCTCGGCGCCGGGCGTGCTTCGCCCGCTGAGCGGCCGGGAGCTTATCGGGAGAAGTGCGGCGCGGGAAGGGCAGCCGTACTTCGGGCTATCGGCTCAGTAACGCAGCCGGTCCATCGAACCGGAAGACGCCTCGATTTGACTAATCATCCGCCCGCCCGGAATATCTCGCTCCCTTCTGGAATCACTTCATGCGAAAATTTTCACAAAAGTTCAAAACCGGCGCGTCGGTCGTTGCCGTGGTCGTCGTGTTGCTCGGCATTTACAGCTATCGCAAGCTTCAGGCACTGGCCGCCGATCCCAACGGGGAAAAGGATTGCGGGCCGGCGGTTGGCGGTGGTGAGCAGGCGAAAATCGACCTGGCGCGGATCAAGGCGATTGCGCCGCTCAAGGACGTGAAATGGTCGCAGCTCGGCGGCAGCATCAATGATGCGAGCTGCCTCAGCAAAACCGAGATCTACGGCGTGGTCGATGTCCGCAGTGTCGACGACATTGCCAAGACGCTGGCCTTCGCACGCGACAACAAGCTTTCCGTCACCACTGCCGGCGTGCGCCACAGCATGGGCGGGCACGCCTTCCGCAAGGGCGGCATCGTGCTCGACATGCGCGGCTTCAACAAGATCGTGCTCAACGAGAGTTCGCGATCGGTCACGGTGCAGCCGGGCGCGACCTGGCACGACATCCAGAACGTGCTGCACCCGCGCTTTGCGGTTCGCGCCATGCAGTCTACCGACATCTTCACCGTCGGCGGTTCGATCTCGGTCAATGCCCATGGCATGGATCATCAGGCCGGCGCGCTCGCGAAATCGATCAGGTCGATGAAGGTGATGCTGGCGGACGGGTCG
This sequence comes from Bradyrhizobium jicamae, assembly GCF_001440395.1. GTDB lineage: Bacteria > Pseudomonadota > Alphaproteobacteria > Rhizobiales > Xanthobacteraceae > Bradyrhizobium > Bradyrhizobium jicamae. The sequence continues at coordinate 86,391 of NZ_LLXZ01000162.1, forward strand.
CTGCGCACGGTGTCGGCGACCGAGAACCCGGATCTGTTCAACCTCGTGGTGGGCGGCTATGGCCTGTTCGGCGTCATCGTCGAAGCCGAGCTCGATATCGCGGACAATCTGGTCTACCAGACCGGCCGCCGCATGATGGACTACAAGGAATTCCCGGCGCTGTTCGCCAAGGAGATCGAGAAGGACGGCAATATCGGCCTGATGTACGGCCATCTCTCGACCGCGCCAAGCTCGTTCCTGAAGGAGTTGCTGCTGTACACCTACACCAGGGTCGACGGTACCGATTTCAAACGCCAGCCGCTTGGCGAAGTCAGCGGCACCAAATTGCGGCGGCTCACCATCAACCTGTCCAAGCAGGGCGCGCTGTTTCAGGAAATGAAGTGGCTGTCCGAGAAGCACATCGAGCATCGCATGGAGAGCTGCACGGTGACGCGCGCGCAGGCGATCGGTTCGGCGGAGGCCTGCCTCGTCAACCGCAACGACCCGATGCACGATTCCGTGCCCTACTTGCGCAACTCATTGCCCGACGATACCGACATCCTGCACGAATACTTCATCCCGCGCAGCCAGTTCGTTTCGTTTGTCGACGGCATGCGCAAGGTGCTGACCGACAACAGGACCAATCTCCTCAACGCGTCGGTGCGCGTCGTGCATCAGGAGAACAATTTCCTGACCTATTCGCCGGAGCCGGCATTCTCGCTGGTGCTCTACATCAACCAGACCACGGACGATGAGGGCAATCGGCGCATGAAGAAGGCGACCGAAGAACTGATCGACCTCACCATCGCGCACAAGGGCCGGTTCTTCCTGCCGTATCAGCTCTACTATTCGAAGGATCAGTTGCAGCGCTCGTATCCGCAGATCAACGACTTCTTCGCGGCGAAGCGGAAGTATGATCCGGGCGAATTGTTTACGAATACGTTTTATCAGAAGTACGCGTCGTAGTTCTGCCCGTCATTGCGAGGGCCAACGGGCCGCGCGTACTCGCGCGCGATCCGGCTGCGGGACGCAGCAATCTAGATCTTTCCGAAGCTAGGGCGGACCGCGCCGTAGTGGAGCGATATGCCCTGAATTACTTCCGCTTTCGACGGCATCACGGACGTAGCCGGACTTGCTGCTGACTCGACCCGGTCGTGAATGACCCCAACCGGACATGTTTCGGCAATTATCTCGGACGCTTGCGCTGATCGGGCATGGCCCTGATTTCATTGATTGCTGCGAGCAGGGAAGTATCCTCAAGCGGCTTGAGCAAGTACGACTCGGCTCCAGCGGCCTCGCATTGGTCGCGCATTTCGGCCTCGCGACTTGCGGTAATCACGATGGTCGGAATCCGGATACCTGCGCGGTTGAGGTGGTGTTGCAGCTCAAGGCCGCTCATTTCCGGCATCTGCAGGTCAACGATCAGGCATTCGGGCAACTCGTCGGAGGTTTTTTCGGGCAGCGATGCCAAGAAGTCTTGGGCCGATACATACGTCCTGACTTCAATCGCGCGCAGCCTCAGGAACCGGGCCAAGGCTTTCAGGACTGCCGGATCATCGTCTACAATTGCAATCCAAGGCGAAGATTGCGTCATCTGGGAACTATCCGCTACGTCGCTGACAATTGTCGAGCTAGCCCAAGGTCCACTGTCGCAACATCGCAGCTACGATCCGCCAGCGGTAATTCCGGCTCTCTCGGCCAAGCGGACGAGGTCGGCAACCGAGCGCACGCCGAGCTTGCGCATCATCCTGCCGCGGTGGAGCTTTACGGTCTTCTCAACGGTTCCGATATCGCTTGCGATCTGCTTGTTGAGCCGGCCGGCGACTACATGCGTCATCACCTCGCGTTCCCGGGACGTTAGCATCGCAAGCCTGGCGTTAATCGAATTCAGGCTGGCGTTCGCGGTCCGGTTTTCGGCATCTTCCTTTTCGGCGCGTAAAATGGCGGCGAGCAAGTCAACGTCGCTAAAGGGTTTGGTCAGGAAGTCGACGGCCCCGGCGCGCATCGCCCGTACGGTGGTTGGGATATCACCCTCTCCGGTCAGGAAGATGACCGGCCGCTGCGATCCTTCCGCGGTCAGCGCATGCTGCAGCGCCAACCCGTCCAGTTCGGGCATGGCGACATCGAGTACGGCGCAACCGGGTACTGATGCGTCGTGACTTGCAAGAAATAACTGTGGCGAAGTGAATGAGCGGACCTCATATCCCCTTAGCTGCAGCATCCGGTCGAGCGCTTTGAGCACGCCGGCATCGTCGTCGACCAGGAAAACTGTAAACGGACGGTTCGTCATTGCGCCGCCATCATGACACGGGCGGGCAGCGAGAACTCCGCGACAGCGCCGCCGCCGTCATCATTTCTCAGATTGATCGTTCCTCCATGCTTGCGGATGATCGTCGAACAAATCGACAAACCGAGTCCCAAGCCATGGTCTTTGGTGGTGAAGAACGGCGCGAAAGCCTGCTTTCCGTTAGCCATCTTGATTCCAGGTCCATGATCCCTGATGAGGACCTGAATGTCTCCGGCCGGCTTCCGAAGGGTGCGGATCATCACGCGTCGTTGAGGGACGGGCGTCGCCGACATTGCATCCACTGCATTCACAGTCAGGTTTAGCAGCACTTGCTGCAGCTGCACGGAATCGCCAAACACTACGGGGAGGTTCGTCGCAAGGTCGGTCTCGACCAGCACTTGCTGGCGGATCAACTCGTTGCGGAGCAGCGCCGTGGTCGAGCCGACCAGTTCGTTGAGATCTACCGCCTCGGACCGGGGCTTGCCCTTCTTGAGCAAGCCGCGTAACCGCTGGACGACTTCGCTGGCGCGCTTACCCTCGCTGACAATGTCGAGCAACGTGTTGCCCATTTCGGCGCGGTTTATGGAATCCTGGTCGAGCAGAAACAGCGCCGACCGCGCGTTGGTCAGCATCGCGGTTAGCGGCTGGTTGACCTCATGGGCTATCGCGCCCGATAGCTCACCCATGACTGAAACCCGCATCAGATGGGTGACTTCCTGATGCTGCAGCTCCGCCTCGATTTCTGCGGTTTTCTGGTCGGTAATGTCCACGAAAAGTCCACTGAGTTGTTCCGGCGTTCCTTCAAAACGAACTCGCACCCTGATCCAGCGCACCTCGCCACCGGGGTGGACGACGCGAACGTCGGTCAAGGCGGCCTGTCCTCTCAACGCCCCCCGCAACGTGGCTACGGCAGCGCGCCGATCCTCGGGATGCACGGCCGCAATGAACGACTCGCGCGTGAGGGGAACTCCCTTCCCGAGGCCGAACATCGAGCGGCAATGTTCGGTCGCCCACAACTCGTCCGTCGTCCGGTCGAATTGCCACAAGCCAGCATTCACGGAAGCGGCGGTAAACGTCATGCGCTCCTCGCTTTCCCTGAACGATGCCTCGGCTTGCCGCCGTCTGCGGCGTTGAAACAACAGGCCCGCCACGGCCATGGATTGCAGCGCAATGACCAGTGCGATTCCAGAAATCAGCAGGTAATGTTGCTCCCAAATGCCTGGTACATGAAACATGACCACGCTATCGGGCGGCAGGTTAGTCTGCTTCAGGTTCCATCGCTGCATAGCTCGCTCATCGACGCGGAAGGCCAGCTCAGGATTGACCCGCGGAGGAATTTTGGCGACGTCCGTGCCCGAGAGAATTTCGAGGACAATGTCGGCAGCAGTTGTTCCGACCGACTTGTATGTATCGGTATATCCTCCGACAACGCCGGTGCCGAGGTAGGTCTCAAAGAAACCATACACCGGAACGGGGGATGCTGTTGCAATCGCGGCGGCTACGTCTCTTGGGACCAGGCGTTTGCCCTCACTGTCCGAAAAGTGAGTGAGGAATACGACGATCGTGTCAGGCGGCAGCCGCGATACGTCCGCCAGTAGCCGTTCATACGGAAGGTCAAACCAGTAAGCCGTCTCCAGTTTTGTACTTCGGCCAACAATGACCTTCTGCATCCGCTCGCGCCAGCGGCCGCTGACGCTGTCACTTCCACCGATCACCACAAGCCGTCTTGCATCGGGCTGAAGGCGCTCTGCGAGTTCCAGCGTCTTCTCCAGGTTATATTCGGTAATCACCGCAGTGTAGCCAGGCGGCAGCTGCAGAGACTCGTAGGTGGCGCGCGTTATGTCGGAAAGCACAACAGGGACACCAGGCGCGATCATGTCGCGGTATTTGATCAGAAATGGTGCCCCCCCAGGGCCGATCACTACAATTGGCATATTTTTCGCGCAGGAAATCGGCCATACGAGAGGCGTGAGCTGCGTCCGGGCGCCGTGCCAGATCGAGGAAATCCGCTTCGATTTCGACGCGTCTGGAAGGTGCTTCGGTTAATCGCTGGCGAAGAGCGTCCGCAATGAGCGTGTTGGCAGGAAAGGTGAAATTGAATGCATGCAGGATGAGAACGCGCTGCGGGCGGTCTTGCGCGCGGGATATAGCAACTGATCCCAGAAGAATGAGGACGACCAAAAAAGATACGCCGCGCGGATGTGGCGCGTATTTGACCCTGGGCCCAATACTTCGATGGTCAGCCCGCACTACGGTCGATCCGGTCTAGTAGAAATCAATACTCAAATTAAAACATAGGGTTGTGCCTGTCGAGCCCAGCCGACTGCGGCGGTTTGTCGACGGGTTTGAAAATTACACACATTTTGCCGGATTTCGACTTCACGCCAGTTTCCGCGCGCTCCCATTCGCTGTTGAGAGCTTATGGCGGCAGCGTGACGTCATACTCGCGCGAAGTTGGGACCTCGCACAGTCAGGGCTACCTGCTGGACCAAGGTCCATCTTTTTTCGGACGATAGCGCCGACTACGACATGACGCTCGAATGCGAAGCCGCCTGAAGCATCGTCGTGACCCGAGCGCAGTAAAGGTCATCGGCGCAGGCGGGAAAACAATCTAGGGTGCCGTCGAAGGCGGCGTGCCTGAACTAGGAGCATGCGCAATGAAAACTAATAAGCATGTTTTTCGCTACTCGCTGGCCGCTTCGCTCACATTGATAGCCGCGACGTCACAGGCGCAAGAAGCAAAGGGCTGGGACCGCACGGTCAGAACCGCCGATTATCTGGAACCTGCGATTCCACGTCCAACTCAACAACAAGCGGCCTTGGAAAAGTTACGGCAGGTTGAAGCCAGGACCGGACGAAAACCAAACATTCTGATCGTACTCGTAGATGACATGGGTTATGGCGACCCGGGTGCATACGGGGGCGGCGCGATGCTTGGAGCCCCGACGCCGAATATCGATAGCCTCGCCGCCCGCGGGCTGAAGCTAACGTCGGCCTACGCAACACCGGTCTGCACTCCCTCGCGTGCGGCTTTGATGACGGGCCGCATTCCGGCGCGGAGCGGCCTTACGCGACCTCTTCTTGCAAGCGATAAACCAACCAAAAACCCGTGGGCCGACGAGGTCACCGCAGCGAAATTGCTGAGCCAGAACGGCTACGTGACCGGCTTGTCCGGCAAGTGGCATATCGGTGAAGCCAAAGGGATGCAGCCGCAAGATGTCGGCTACGACGAGTTCCGCGGCTTTCTGTCGGTCGTCAGCGAATACACGCAGTACATGAACCTTGCAAAGTATTCGCAGCTGATGCTCGACGCCGAACGCTTGAAGACGTTCAAGGGCTTGAGCGAATACAACGGAATCGTCGAAGGAAAGAAGGGCGGCGATCTGAAGATTGCCTATAAGCTAGAGACGCCCCAGCAAATGGGGAACGTCGATCAGGACTTCGCCAACTTTTCGGTGGACTTCATCAAGCGCGCTGCGCAGGCCAGGAAGCCGTTCTACCTGATCCATGCATTCGCCAAGGTTCACTTCGATAACTATCCCGGCGACGGGTATCTTGGCCGCAGCGCTGCCAAGTTGCCCTACAGAGACGCTGTGGTCGAGATAGACGACATCGTTGGCCGTCTGACCAAAACCCTTGAAGAAACCGGACAGGCCGACAACACCTTGGTTTTCTTCACTTCCGACAATGGTCCTGAGGAAGATTCCTATCCTGACTCTGGTTTCACGCCTTTCCGGTCCGGTAAGGGGACGACCTGGGAAGGCGGCGTGCGAGTGCCCGGCATTGCTTATTGGCCCGGCGTGATCAAGCCGGGGCGCGTCAGCGATGGACTGTTCGATCTCATGGATTTGTTCAATACGTCGCTCGCTCTGGGAGGTATCGAGAACAAAATTCCGACGGAACGCTATATCGACGGCGTCAACCAGACGGCATTCTTGCTCGCTGACGATGGCGACACTTGTCGTCAGGCAGTGTTTTCCTACAATCAGGCCGATTTCTCGGCAATCCGCTGGGCAAACTTCAAGGGCTACTTCAAGGTTGTGCAATCCGAGCAGCCCTTCGCGAACATCAGCATGTCAACCTACGGGCCCATAGCAGTTGCACCTTGGATATTCGACGTCTATCGCGATCCCAAGGAGCGTCTCACTCGAAGCAATGGCGACTACGAGTGGCTCTACGGTCCCATTCTCCAATTGCAGGCCGCTCACGCAGCTACTTTCGTCAAATATCCGAAGAAAGACATCGGGTTGGGAATCGGCGGCGGCGGCGATCCTCGCTAGTTGGCTGGGGGGCGTTGATACCCTCCGATCTGCAGTTTTTATGCGAAATCCAAAGCCGCCTTTCGGCGGCTTTTTATTGACGCAACTTCCCTTTGCCACTTCCGCTTCTGGCTGCGAAAGTTGGTCGCTATCGGAGCATAGCGGACTCTGGCAAGGCAGATTTATGAGTTCGCGGCCTGGCTCAAAGATGGATTGCTTCCGCCTTCGCCAAGGCTTCGGCGGACAAGTCGCTTCGCTCGTAATGACGGTGACAGGCCGGTGCAACCGCCGGCCTGTTCGGCGTCCAGCACCAGCAGCGCGCCCGCGGCATAGAGGCGAGCGACAAAGTCGGCATCGTCGGAACGCGCGATAGTGACGTAATCACTCGAGGCGAGAACACGCCCATTTGCCTTTGCGATGGCTGTCAGTGCCTGCGATGGCGGACCGATGACGGCCATCGACTTGCCCGGGGCCGAGCCGAAGGTCAGCGCAACGACTACTGCGAGCCAGCCGCCGATCACGAGTGCAATCGCGCCGGCAACCCGACCCCATCGCCAACCCTCACGTTGCTGCTCGTCAGTAATCATAGAAGTGCTCAATGCTTGCACCCCTGGCCTTGAGCTCGCGGTTGATATCGACAAGTCGGTCGATCCTTGCCTTCAGGCCCGCGCGGCGGAAGCCGGGCCGTGCATCCAATTCCAACGAGAATAGTTCTGTCGTGCCCTTGATGTCGAGTTTGGCGGCATCGGGGGCAATCACGGTGATGAGGATGTCGTGATTGCCTGCGATCTCCGCAACCCCATAACCCTGATCCAGCAGGCCCTTGAGGATGTCGGTAAAGTCCTTGTAGCGCGGCGTCTGCACCAATTGCCATTGCGGGGTCAGCGCGCGGATCGGCTTGATGCGCGGCTCCTTTGCCAGCACGTCGGGTGGCAGTGTCGCGACTGCAAACATGATGTCGCGGGGCTCGGTGTCGCCGCCGGCGTCGAGTGCCTTCTGGATCAGCGAGGCATAGCCGATCTTGACGAAATATTCGGCGCCGAGCGCGAAGTCGCGCTCCCATGTCCGCAATGAACTCGGCGTCGGCGCGGATATCGCCATCAGGCCGTCGAGCTTTTCGCGGAACGGATATTTGTACCAGGGGACGGTGTAGAGGAAGGCGGCATAGTCCTGCAGCACGGCGCGGCCGAACTCGTCCTGCGGGGTGCGCTTCTCGCCCCTGATCCATTCGAACACGCGACCGATGGTGTTCTCGTAAAACCCCTTAACGGCGTATTCGACGGAGTAGCTGATGCCGATGATGTAGATCATCGTCTTCACTTCGGCGAGCGATTCTCCCGTCGCAGGCACCGCGCGGTTGATGGTGCAGAAACTTCGCCAGAATCCGAAGATGTGGCCGAGATAGCCAAAATGGCTTTCGCTGGAGCGGTCGAGGAAGCGGCCGAATTCCTCGAAGGAATAGACGATGTACCATTCGGGAAAAGTGAAGAACGTGTTGTTCAGCTTGCGCCGGTAGCCCGCCTCATCGATCGCGGGCAGGGTAACGGCGGGTGCGCTCGCTGCCGTTGTGCCGGACGACGGACGGCACGTGCCCTCGATATAGGCCAGCGGCAAAAGCACCGTCAGCGCAATCAGGATTGCGACGACAGCGAGGATGCGCCGCAGCCATTTAAGCATGAACGGCGGTCCGCGTCCGCGGCGCGAGCAAATAGCCGATCAGGATCGCCACGCCGCCAAGGGCGAGATGCGGGGCGTTGGCGAAGAACCGCGTCGAAAGCGGCAGGTTGAGGACGCCGTTGATCAGGATGCCGAAATCGAGATAGCCGCTGCCGGTGAGCAGGCCGAGCATGCCGTCGGCGAAATAGAACACGCCGAACAACTGAAAGAACAATTCCGAGGCGCGGCGCGAGGTCATCGCCCCTGCGGCCGCCCATAGCGCCGAAACCAGATGCAGCCCGTCGGCGTACCACGTGCGGCGGAACAGGCCGAAGATCATGTCATTGGCGTCGATGAAGGCCGGGATGTAGCCGGTGAGGATCACGAAGCCGAGCAGGGCGGCATAGCCCCAGGCGCACAGTCTGATGATGTCCATGATGTCTCCGGCAGCAATCTGTAAGGCTTGTCGAATCTTTGCCAGTCTAGAGTTTTGCAAGCGTCTTGAGCAGGGCGTCGTTGAACATGCCGGGATCCTCGATCTGCGGAATGTGGCCGAGTCCGGGCAGCAAGGTGAGGTCCGTTTCAGGCGGCAGCAGCGTCTGGAGATCGCGGGCCTGTTCGACCGGCGTAATCGTGTCCTTGTCGCCCCAGAGGATAGCGACCGGGACTTCCAGCTTGGCATAGGCCGTGCGGTCCGCGCTTGCCGCGTTGGTGTCGCTGCCGAGGAAGTAGTAGAGCCAGTCGGCGATGTCGCTCGTGCTGTCGCGCTGGGCCAGCGGCCTTTGCAGGATCGCGACATATTCCGGCAGCGCGCGCTCCTTCTTGGCGATCATCGATTGCAGCAGCGTTTGCGTCGCGATCGGATTGATGATGGTAAGCGACACCAGGATTTCGCGAATCCATTGTGGCTGGATCACCCAGGGTGCGGCCGATGGCGTGGCCGTCAATCCGAGGGCCGCATCGACCAGCACCAAGGCGCGCGCCCGATCCGGATATCGCATCACCAGCTCAGTCGCGGCACCGGCGCCGAAGGAGTGGCCGACGATGATGGCGGGTGGGGCCTCCAGCGTATCGAGCACGTCGTTGATCCGGGCAGCTTGGTCCTGCCGCGTATAGTTGCCGGGACGATCCGAGAATCCGAACGGGGGGAGATCAAGGGCAATCACATGAAAGCCGGCGGATGCCAGCGCGTCGCTGGTCTGCCGCCATAGCTCGCTCCACGCCGCCGTGCCGTGAAACAGCACCACGGGAATGCCGTTCGCGGGGCCTTTCTCCTGCACGAAGACGCCGCCCGATCGTGTCGGCACCAGATGGCCGGTCGTTGGCGCAAGTTGAGCGCGCATGCCGGTCTCGCGTATCGACGCCGCCATGCGAAACGAGGTGATCAGAAGGATAATCGACAGGACGAGGATCAACAGGCCGTTGGCCGACCAGCGCAGGATGTTTGAAACCACGAGGCCTCGCAAGATCCATCGAAATAAAACGGGGCGGGAACCCCTGAGTCTTAAAACAACGCCGGTTACTGGCGACTGAAAATACCCGACATGATCAGCGTCCGGTTAACACCGGGAGAAAATACAACCTACTGTCCGGATGGCGTCCGCAACCCGTGCCAGGCGTCGCGCACCTGATGGTAGTGCACCTCAGGCAGATAATCCGGCGTGTTGAGGCCGAGATTCTTGACGTCGAGCCGGCCGATGGCGCTGAGCAGCGTATAGGAGGCGATGACGCGATCGCGCTGCGCGCCGATCAGCCGCGCCTTGGCCAGGATCAGGTCCTGCTGCGCGTTCAGCACGTCGACCGTGGTGCGTTGCCCGCCGGCGGCCTCCCGTTGCACGCCCTGCAGCGCGACGGTGGCGGCGCGGACTTCGGCTTCGGATGCAGAGACCGCAATCTTGGCGCCCTCGTTGGCAACCCAGGCGCCGACCGCGGCGGTGCGGGCCTGGTTGCGGACCTGGTCCAGCACCTGCCGGCTTTGAGTCGCGATTTCCTTGGCCTGCCGGGTCTGGGAGGCCGCCATGCCGCCATCATAGATCGGCTGGGTGAGCTGGCCGGTTATGGAAGCCTGGTCGGTCCCTGCGCTGCTCAGGGTAGGGTCGGACTGCCTGCTGCGGCTGGCGCTGCCTTGCAGCGTGATGGTCGGCATCAGGCTGCTTTCGGCGACGCGGATCGACGTGGAGGCGACATCGAAATCGAAGCTTGCCGCCATCACCGCCGGATGCTCCCGGAACGCAAGACCGGTGGCATCGTCGCGGCTGCGCGGCAGCAGGCGGTCGATGGCATCGGCAGTGCGGAGCTGGTTGGGCGCGTTGCCGATGACCTGAAGATAAGTCGCCTGGCTGACGGCCAGATTGACCTCGGCGGCATTCAGATCGGCGCGCCCCCGGCTCAGACGTGCCTCGGCCTGCGCGGTATCGGTCGGCGTGACGTCGCCGGCATTGAGACGCTTCTGGGTGATGCCGAGCGTTTCCTGCAGGAACGCCACGTTGGCGCGCTGCGCTTCGACCAGCGACTGGTTGGCGAGCACGTTGGTATAGACCGTGACCGCATCGAGCAGCACGCCCTGGCCGACATTGCGCAGCGCTTCGCGGCCGGACTGCACCTGCAGCTCCGCCACGCGGACGCTGTTGGCAGTCTTGAAACCGTTGAACAGCGTCTGGGACACAGTCACCCCGATGGTCCAGGGCTTCAGGTTCGCCGACTGGACGGTGTTGTCGGGCAGCAGGTTGCGCACGGCCTGAAAGCCGGCGGAAAGCGTCGCGATGATCTGCGGCCGATAGCCCGAGAGCGCCTGCGGCACGTTCTCGTCCGTCGCGCGCTGGCGCGCCCGTTCGGCGTTGAGGGCAGGGTTGGTCTGGTAGGCCTTGGCCAGCGCGTCGGGCAGGCTTTCGCCATGCGCGGCCGGTGCCGCGAACACGAAGCAACCTGCCGCAAGGCAAATGCTCGATTGAAGCAACCGCCTCGTAACGTAGCCAATGCTAACGGCGCGCCTTGCCATTTGATCCCGTAGTCAACACGAGAACGTGATGACCCTGCTTCGAGTCATCCCGCTCTATCTTCCTGTTTGGCATGATCTTCAGGAAATGCCGGTTAGCCGTCATTCCCGGATCATGCGTTGCTCGCCCACCCCCGCCCGACAACCCCGGCTCGTCTACCTGTTTAGGGGGCGTCGTGGCCACAGGCAAACTGCCGCGCGACATCAGTACATTAATTTGGTGAAATCCGTGCTTGGCTGTTGCCGGTTCGTCACAGACGAAGTTCGGCGACAAATGCGCTATGCTCCGATAGCTGGCGTCCGACTCAGGGCGGTTGGCTTCCAAGCTACGCCCGGGTCCGCGACTGATGCCAAAACTGTTTTCCGACCCCGAAGCGATCGCGGAGGATATCATCCGCGATGTCGGGACCGACCTCGTGGTCGGCTTGCCGCTCGGGCTCGGCAAGGCGAACCATGTCGTCAACGCGCTGTACGCGCGCGCCGTGGCCGACCGCTCGATCAAGCTCACCTTGTTTTCGGCGCTGACGCTGGAGAAGCCGCGGCCCTCAAGCCTGCTCGAACGGCGCTTCATCGGACCGGTGATCGATCGCCTGTTCGGCGGCTATCCGGACCTCGCCTATGCCGATGCCCTGCATGCCGGCGAACTGCCGCCGAACATTGAGGTGATCGAGTTCTTCTTCCTGGCCGGCAAATGGCTGCGCGTGCCGTACGCGCAGCAGCATTACATCTCGGCGAATTATACTCACGCCTCATCCTATCTGCTGACGCGCGGGCTCAACGTCGTCACCCAACTGGTGGCGAAACGCGTGGTCGATGGCGTGACGCGCTACAGCCTGAGCTGCAACACCGATACGTCGCTCGACATTTTGCGTGCCCGCAATGAGGGACGGGCATCGTTCAAGCTGATCGGCCAGGTCAATTCAGAGCTGCCGTTCATGCCGGGCGCCGGCGACCTGCCGGGCGATGAATTTTCTGCGGTGCTCGATGGTCCTGCGACGGATTTCCCGCTGTTCGCGCCGCCGGCCGAGCCGGTCAGTGACACCAAATATGCGATCGGGCTGCATGCCGCGAGCCTCGTGCCCGACGGCGGTACGCTGCAGATTGGTATCGGGCAGGTCGGCGATGCGCTGGCGCAAGGGCTGATTGTCCGTCACCGCGACAATGCGCAGTTTCGCGCCATCATGAAGCGGCTCGGGCCGGGCAGCGAACCTGCGCAGACGGGTCCGTTCGAGAAAGGGCTCTATGGCGTCAGCGAAATGCTGATCGACGCGTTCCTCGGCCTGATCGATGCGGGCATTCTCAAGCGCGAAGTCGATGGCGCCGTGCTGCACGGGGCATTTTTTCTCGGGCCGAAATCGTTCTATCGCGCGTTGCGCGAGATGGCCCCCGATAAGCTCGCGCGCATCCAGATGATGCCGGTGTCATTCACCAACCAGCTCTATGGCGACGAGGATGCCAAGCGCCGCGCGCGGATCGATGCGCGCTTCGTCAACACCGCGATGATGGCGACGCTGATGGGCGCTGCGGTCTCCGACGGCCTCGAGGACGGCCAGGTCGTCAGTGGCGTCGGCGGCCAGTACAATTTCGTCGCGCAGGCGTTCGCGCTTCAGGGTGCGCGGTCAATTCTCGCACTGGAATCGACACGGCCGGCCGGTCGCAAGACGCTCTCCAACATCCGCTGGAATTACGGCCACCAGACCATCCCGCGGCATCTGCGCGACGTGTTCGTCACCGAATATGGCGCGGCCGATGTCAGGGGTAAATCGGATGCCGAGACCATCGCGGCGATGCTGGCGGTCACAGATTCCCGCTTCCAGGATGAACTGGCCGGGATCGCCAAGGATGCCGGCAAGCTGCCGAAGACGTATGAAATTCCGCGCAGCCACCGCGAGAACTTTCCGGAGCGGATCACGGCGGCCCTGAAACCTGCGCGCGAGGCCGGGCTGCTGCCGTCGTTCCCGTTCGGCAGCGATTTTACCGAGACCGAGCAGCGGCTGATCCCGGCCTTGCAGTTGCTTCGTGAGGCGCAGCGGACGCCGCTGCTTCTGCCGGGATTGCTGTGGCAGGGAATGACGCAGCCGCCGGATGCTGCCAAGCGCGAATGCCTGAAGCGGCTCGGCCTCGATCGCCCGACGACGTTTGCGGAGCGCGGCTATCGCGCACTAGTGAATGCGGCGCTGGCGAGGACGAAATAGCGAGACGATGAAAATATCGAAAACAACCCCATGCAAAGTAGCTGTCGTGCCGTAGGGTGGGCAAAGCGCAGCGTGCCCACCATTGTTTGCACCGGATGCTAGAATGGTGGGCACAGCGCTGTGCGCCTTTGCCCACCCTACGAAATCGAGCGAGGCCTACCTGTTCTTGTTCACCGGCTTGCGCTTCTCGATGAAGGCGGCCATGCCTTCGGCGCGGTCTTCCAGCGCGAAGGTCGAGTGGAACAGGTTGCGCTCGACGTTCATGCCTTCCGAGAGCGGCGTCTCGAACGCGCGGTTGATGGCTTCCTTGGCCATCGCGGCTGCGGGGCGCGACATCGAGGCGATCTTTTCGGCGGCCGACAGCGCCTCTTCCATCAACTTGTCTGCCGGCACGACGCGGCTGACCAGGCCGGAGCGCTCGGCTTCCGCGGCATCCATCATGCGGCCGGTGAGGCAGAGATCCATCGCCTTGGACTTGCCGATCGCGCGCGTCAGCCGCTGGGTGCCGCCGATGCCGGGGATGGTGCCGAGCGTGATTTCGGGCTGGCCGAATTTGGCGGTGTCGGAGGCGATGATGATGTCGCACATCATGGCGAGCTCGCAGCCGCCGCCGAGCGCATAGCCACTGACGGCCGCGATCGTCGGCTTCCGGCAGGTCGCGACACGATCGCCGCCGATGGCGGTGAAGTCGCTGGAGAACATGTCGATGAAGCTTTTCGGCTGCATCTCCTTGATGTCGGCGCCGGCGGCGAATGCCTTTTCGCTGCCGGTGAGCAGGATGCAGCCGATCTTGTCGTCGGCTTCGAGATCATCGACAGCCGCCGCAATCTCGCGAAACACGCCGAACGACAGCGCGTTGAGCATTTTCGGCCGGTTCAGCGTTATGATGCCGACCGCGCCTTTGCTCTCGACAATGATGTGTTCGAACGTCGCCATGATCCACCCCGGGTAGCTGATTTGCGGGCAATGTGCCCGCTGCCGGGGTGGGCTTCAAGTGGGCGGTTCCGGTTCCGGATGCGCCTTGCCGCGCCCGGAACGGAAGGCCGCTACGCCATGAACATGCGCGCGGCCGACGCCATCGTCAGCAGGGCGCCGAAGGCGATGAAGATCTTTCCGATCAGCGAGGTCTTGTCCAGGGTGGAGCTGTCGTTGTTGGCGGCCTGAGCGGTCGCTTCCGATGCCGGTTTGGCCGCCGAAGCCATCGCGACCGTCTGCGTGGAGGGGGTCTCGGGCGAGCCCACCTGGAGGGCCCGATCGACATCGTTGAGCTGGTCGGAGGCAACCACGGCGGCTTCGGCCGGGGCCTCGGCGTCTGCAGGTTTTTCCGCCGCCGCCTGCAGGACCGTATTGGCCTTGTCGGACATCGCCGCCGACATCCCCTTGGCGCTGTCGGCCGGCGCATCGGCGGCGGTCATCTGGGCGTTGGCATTGGCGAGCCACCCGGGGATCGCGGGCGGAGCGCCGTTCGCCTCGGCGACCTGCTTCTCCTCAGGCTTCTTCGCCTCGTTGCTCTCGTTGGATTTTTCAGCCGCGCGCGTGGTTTTGCGATGGGCGTCACGCTTCTTCGGGGAACGCGAATCTTGCCTGGCGGACTTGTCGGACGTCGCGCTTTCCGATTTCGAGACGGCGGCGGCGTCATCTGCGCCCGCGGCCATCGCCGGTAGCGGTACTGCGAAACCTACCAAGAACCCTGCCGCAATAATCAAGGCCGCGCTGGCTTTGATTGTCATTACCGAATCTCCCCATTGGCCGCCGCCCAGCGGCGAAATGAGACCCTGCGGATGTCCACAGCGCGGCAGAAAAAGGGAATCTTCGGGCAACACCCGGCGAAAGCTGGGCAATCCTGTTGCAACCGACCGGATGCGGGCCCGCGCAATCGATGTTATGAGCCTGCCGTCGTGCAGTGGGCGGTCGAATTCTTCGGACAGCGGCCAGCTCCGGCTGCGGCCTGGACCTTCTATCACGACTTCGTGATCGAGGCATCCTGACGTAACAAATTGAAAGATCGACCGAATTGCAGGGTAGGAGCGCGGGTGCGCGAGCGGGATGACGAATGGACCGGCCTGATGCGGTCGGCCATCGCAGGCGACAGTGCGGCGTATCATCGCCTGCTCAAGGCCGTCACGCCGGTGCTCCGGGCCGCGGCGCGCCGTGGCTTGGCGCGGGCAGGGCAACCGGTCGATCAGTCCGAGGACATCGTGCAGGACATTTTGCTGGCGGTTCATCTGAAGCGACACACCTGGGACGTCAGCGCCCCGTTTGCCCCGTGGCTGTTCGCCATCGCCCGGAACAAGCTGATCGATGCGTTGCGCCGCCGCGGCCGGCGCATTTTCGTCGATATCGACGATTTCGCCGAGACGCTGCCGGGTGAAACGCCGGCCGAGACCGCATCGCCAAGCGAGGTCGCGGCCCAGCTTCAGACGCTGCCGGCGCGGCAGCGCGATGTGCTGCAGGCGATCGCGGTCGACAGCGCCTCGATCAGGGATACGGCGGCGAAATTTTCGATGAGCGAGGGCGCGGTGCGGGTGGCGCTGCACCGGGGGCTGACCAGCCTGATGGCCAAGCTGCGGGAACGATGAGAATGGATACCGATCGGCTCATTCGAACGTTGGCTGCCGACAATGCGCACCGGGCACGCCCGGTCGGCTTCGCGCTGATGCTGGCGCTATTGGCGGCGGCACCGGTCTCGCTGTTGATGTTCTTCACGGAACTCGGCGTCAGGCCCGACGTGATGGTTGCGATGCGCAATCCGTTCTTCGATCTGAAATTCGCGGTGACGCTGGCGCTGGCGATCGCGGCAATCGCCGTCAGCCTGCATCTGTCGCGGCCCGAGGCCTCGCTGCGCGGATTTGGCTGGCTGCTGCTGGCCCCGGTCGGGATCCTGGCCGCCGCGATCGGCGGCGAGATGATGATGCCGCAGCGATTGCCGATGATGACGCGGATGGTCGGCAAGAATTCATCGACCTGCCTGGTAGCGATCCCGCTGATGTCGCTGCCGCTGCTTGCTGGCGCGCTGCTCGGATTGCGCCACGGCGCTCCGTCGCGGCCGGCGGTTGCCGGCGCCATCGCCGGACTGTTGTCGGCGGGATTGGCCGCGACGCTCTACGCTTCGCATTGCACGGATGATTCACCGCTGTTCGTGGCGGCCTGGTACTCGATCGCGACCGCGCTGGTGACGGCGATCGGCGCGCTCGCCGGGGCGAAGCTGCTGAAATATTGAAGCGGCGTAGTCACCCTCCAGGGGAGGGTGCGAAGCTTATGCCGGCACGTTCTGCTGCATGCGGTGGAAGCGCAGCACCTGTTGCGCCGTCGATGGTCGCAGTCGCTCATAGGTGTCCTGGCTGGCCGTGAGATCGGTCGGCTCCGCGCCGGACAGTTCGTCGCGCATCTTGATCAGGGTCCTGACCGTCGGCCATGACAGTCCGGCGACCTTCGCCAGGATCATCACGCCTTCGGCCCGGCTTTCGATCATCATGTTCTCGGCGATCGCAACCGATACGTTGGCGAGCGCCGCGATCGAGGCGTTGGCCTCGTCGAATTTCCCGGCCTTGGCAAACGACGCCACCTGGGATTCGTCGAGCCGGCCGTCCTCGTACAACGACTTGACCAGCGCGTGCGCGATCTCGGTGTTCCTGGTGATCGTCGAGGTCGCCGATCGCGCACGCCGCGTTGCCTCCTTGACAGCGGTAGGCACTTGCGCCGCCTGCGCCGGATTGGCGGCCTCCAGCCGCTGCCGCACGGTGTCGGAAGCCTTGGCGAGCAGTTTCAGATAGAGGTGCCGCGGCACCGACGGGCGCAGGCCGATCGAGGCCGTGAGATCGTCATCGCCTTCGGCGCGGTCGACGAGGCGGGTAAAGCCGCGCTCGGTGAATTCCGCGCCGGGATTCTTTACGGTCGACGCGACCACCTGGTCGTTGCCGCGCTGGACCAGCACGTCGGTGACCGCGCCGCTCAGGGTCTTGCGGGTCGAGATCGCCATCAAATGCGCCTGGCTCTTGCTGCGCGCATTCTCGATCAGGGTCTTGTCGTCGAGCCGCATCGATTGCGACAGCACAGGACCCGCCACCTCGATCACGTCATCGAACGCGAGTGCGCGGATGGTGAGCGGAGGCGCCGTGTCGATCGGGGCGAGACGGTTGGCCAGCAGCATCTTGGCCGAGGTTTCAATGTGATCGATCAGGCACTGGAAGACGTCGTCGAACAGCCCGATCTGCTCGTCCGAATAATCCACCGCGCCGTTGATGAAGAGATCGGTCACCCGGCGCAGGGTTTCCACCCGGCGCGCGACCGTTCCGTGCGCGAGCGTGGACTGCAGCTCGTCGAGCAGACTTCCGGGCGAGGGAGAAGTGGCGGTCTTCGAAATCATGACTCTATCCTGGAGCAAAAGCCGGCGGCGGATTCTTCACCGCCGGAGGGAGCTGAAAATGTTGGATCAGGCGCTGGTAATACGGTTGCGTCCCTGCGCCTTGGCTGCATAAAGCGCGCTGTCGGCGCGCGCGAGGAATGTGTCTGAGGTCTCGTTCGGATTCAGCGTTGCAACGCCTGCCGACATCGTCACCTTCATGCCCGGCGAGAATGCGCTCCAGTCGAGCTCGGCGATGATAACGCGCAGGCGGTCGAGCGCCCGCATGGCCTGGCCGGTGTCCATGCCGGGCAGCACCAGCAAGAATTCCTCGCCGCCATAGCGGCCAAACCGGTCGACGCTGCGGATGTTGGCGAAGGTGGTGATCGAGAAAGTCCGCAGCACCTCGTCGCCCGTCGGATGGCCGTAGGCGTCGTTGATGCGCTTGAACCAGTCGAGGTCGATTAGCGCGATGGAGCAGGGCGATCCGCCGCGGGTCGCGCGGTCAATCTCTTCCTCCAGCATCCGCATGATGCAGCGCCGGTTGGACGCGCCCGTCAATTCGTCGAGTTCGGCAAGCTCCTCGATCCGCTTGTACGCCGCCTTCAGTTCGAAGCTGCGGTCGTAGAGCATCTTGCGCATGGTCGAGCCGTACAGTCCCACGAAGGCGCATTGCCCGATGGTGAAAACAAAGGAAAGCATCGCCGCGACGCGTTCGGTCTGCGTGGTGATCGGCAGGCCGATCGGGGTGTTGGTAAAGAGGAAGATCGGCGCCAGGCCGATCATGGTCAGCGTCCAGGCGATGATGGCCTGCCGCGACGTCATTCGCAGCGCGCCGAACCCGAAGATCAGGAACACGACGCTCAGGAAGGCAAATCCGATTCCGGGCGCCGCCAGCAGAAAGCCGAGCTGGATCACGACGTGGCCGGCGACCTGGAAGATCGTGAGATAGTGGTCCTCGAACCGGTCGTTGAAATGGGCTTCCGACAGCACCACGAAGATCGAGAGCAATCCGATGCCGGAAAGGAAATAGGCCGACGGGATGATGATCGGGATGGTGCCGGCGTAGCTGTAGACCAGCAGGACCGAGGTGATCAGCGAATAGCTGACGCCCTGGACCGCGAGCATATGGCGGCGCTGGCCGACCCGGCGCTTCAATACTTCCGAGGGCAGGCGGACCGGATATGCGGTCGCACTGTGGGAGGCTTGTCCCTGAAGCAATGAAGCCGCGCTGCTCATGTCCCGTCGCTGTTGGTGTGCGTCGGACGAAACTTTAGGGAATAAAGCCTTTAGGTTTGGTATCTTTTGAGGTCGAATCGGGTCCGTTAAAACCCTGCCATTGCACTGTTTTCGCAGTAGAAATCTGCCGAATTCCGATAGGGTGGAACCCGCCTCCCGAGGGGCGGCCGACGTCACGCAGATGCTGCCCTGCAGGCGAAGCCTTGATAAGGTCGCGGGGTGGCGCGTCTTTAGGAAAGTGTTTCCGTATTATGGTACCAATATTGGGGCTCAACTTGCTTCGGCCGGGAAGATGGCCGGACCATGTCCGTCTGTGGGGTAGGTCACACATGCAAATCCGGCATTGCCGTAATGTGAAGAATCTCACGCTTCTCATCGAACCGCCGGCCACCCCCGTCCGACCAACTTTGCGAGACGGCCATTGAGCGTGACACAGGCGGCTTCAGACGAAATTCTGATCGCTCGGATCGCTCAAGGCGACCGGCTCGCCATGCAGGTGCTTTACGGAAGGCACCATGTCAGGGTGTTCCGTTTCGGGCTTCGGCTCGTAAGGGACGAACAGATTGCGGAAGACCTCATCAGCGAGGTTTTTCTCGATGTGTGGCGCCAGGCCGGCAAGTTCGAAGGCCGATCCGCCGTTACCACCTGGCTCTTGGCGATTACGCGATTCAAGGCCCTTTCGGCACTTCGGCGCCGTAAGGACGTTGGACTGGACGACGAAACCGCAAACGCGATCGAGGACACGTCCGACGATCCGGAAGTGGTGGTTCAGAAGAAGGATACGGGTGAAGCGTTGCGGAAGTGCCTGACGGGACTTTCGCCAGAGCATCGGGAGATCGTCGATCTCGTCTACTACCACGAGAAATCCGTGGAAGAGGTGGCTGAAATCGTCGGTATTCCGGAGAACACCGTCAAGACGCGCCTGTTTTATGCGCGCAAGAAATTGGCCGAGTTGCTCAAGGCAGCAGGCATAGAGCGAGGTTGGCCATGATGGCAGCGAGCAAAAAAATGCTGGATCACGAGCCCAGCGAAGTCGAGACGCTGTTGCCCTTTCACGCGGCCGGCACCTTGAACGCGCGCGATGCGCGCCGCGTCGAGGAAGCGCTCGCCAGCGATCCCGAACTGGCCCGGCAGTACGCCGTCATTCGCGAAGAATATGCCGAGACGATCAGCCTCAACGAGAGCCTGGGTGCGCCGTCCGCGCGCGCCATGCAGAAGTTGTTCGCGGCAATCGATGCGGAGCCGGCGCGCGAGCCATCGCGTTCGATTGGCCTGTCTGCGCGGTTATCGGGATTCTTTGCAAGCCTGTCACCGCGCACGCTGGCCTGGTCGGCGAGCCTCGGCGCCGTACTGCTACTGTTGCAGGCCGGCGTAATCGGCGCGGTGCTGATGAAGAACCAGACCGGTTCGTTCCAGACCGCATCGCTGAGCATGAACGAGCAATCGTCGTCGGCGCCCATCACCCGCGATCTCGGTGTTGCGGCGACGCCGCCGCGCGCGCTGGTGCGGTTTGCGCCGGAAGCGCGTATCGCCGACATCACCACGCTGCTCGACAATTACCAGGCCTCGATCGTCGACGGCGCCAAGGGCGGCATGTTCCGCCTGCAGTTCGGCAACAAGGCGATGAGCAAGGACGAGGCCGCAAGCCTGTTGAGCAGGCTGCAGCGTGAGAAGATCGTCAGCCTGGCGGTCGCAACGCCGTAGAGGCTCCGGCGCGCCCCGGGAAGCCGAGGTCCCATGGTTCACGATGGCCCGAATTGGCTGATGAAGACGCGCCGCGCGGCATTGATTTTGCCGGCGGCGCTTTTGCCTTTGATCGCGGCTGCAGCTTCGCCTGTTCATGCGCAAAGCATCATGCGCACGCCCAATCTCAATGTCGGGGCGCGCACGCCCACCATCAATCCAACGATAACGCCGCGCATCAACCCCACCATCGCGGCGCGCCCGACTGTCGCTGTCCGCCCGAGCGTCGATACCGCCGCGCGGACGCCGCCGACCCGGATCGGCACCATGAGTTCGACCTTGCGGGTGCGCCCGGGCACCGGCGTGCGGTCGACCCTGCCTTATGCGCGGTTTTCGCCCAACCTCTATCCGGCCTGCCAATATGCGATGCGCGGTCCCGACGGCGAGTGTTTCGATCGTCCAGTGACGTCGGCCGGCGGCGGCAATGGCAACAGCGCCTCGGCCAAGAAGGGCAAGGGCGGGTCGGGCAACAACAATGCGCAGGCGGCGGTCAATCTGCGCGCGGTCAAGAACGAGCTCGTCGCCGAAATCGACGGCGCGTTGTCCACCGCCGAGGCCGACCAACTGGCGCGCCGTCACGGCCTGGAGCGCATCGCGTCGCAGAGCTTCCCGCTGCTCGGCGGCACCATCGGCCTGTTCCGCATCGTCGATAACCGGCCGGTGGACACGGTACGCCGCGAACTCGCGGCCGACGGCAGCGTGCGTTCGGTGCAGCTCAATTTCCGGTACTTCCTGCAGGACCAGAAGAAGGCTTCGACCGAGGGCGACGCCGCGCAATACGCCGTCGCCCAGCTTCGGCTGCCGCAGGCGCACAAGCTTGTCCGCGGCATGAACGTCACCATTGCGGTGATCGATTCAGGCATCGACGCGAGACATCCCGAACTCGCCAACTCGGTCGCCGACAGTTTTGACGCGCTCGGCAGCAAGGAAGGCCCGCATACCCACGGCACCGGCATTGCCGGCGCGATCGTCGCGCATGCCCGGTTGATGGGCAGCGCCCCGGAAGCGAGGTTGATTGCGATCCGCGCATTCGGCGCGGGATCGAAGGGCGCGGAGAGCACGTCCTATGTGATCCTTCGGGGATTGGACTATGCGGCCGAGCACGGCGCGCAGATCATCAACATGAGCTTTGCCGGCCCGAAGGATCCGCTGATCGAGCGGGGTATCGCAGCAACCGCGGCTCGCGGCATCCTGATGGTCGCCGCGGCCGGCAATGCCGGTGCGAAATCGCCGCCGCTCTATCCGGCTGCCAATCCCAACGTGATCGCGGTGAGCGGCACCGACGCGCAGGAAAAGCTGTTTACGGCGTCGAACCGGGGCAATCACATCGCGGTTGCCGCGCCTGGCGCGGATATCTTCCTGCCAGCGCCCGACGACAAATATCAGATCACGTCGGGCACCTCGTTCTCCGCGGCCTATATCAGCGGCGTCGCGGCGCTGATCATGGAGCGCAATCCGGCACTGAAGCCTGGCGACGTCCGCACGATCCTGACCAACACCGCCCGTGATCTCGGCATCCCCGGCCGCGACGATCAGTTCGGAGCGGGCGAGGCCGACGCCTTTGCCGCGGTTACCGCCGCAGCCGCCGCGCCGGCGGTTCCACTTGCCTCGGCCTCAGGCAAACCGGCGGGAGAAAAAGCGCCGGCGCTGGACCCGTCCGCCGATAACGCTTCCGTGAGCCGGGCGCTGAATGACGCCCCGCCGTCGATGGCAGCGGACAAATCGGCCGTAAACGCCGCGAAATAAGCCCGATACGCGGTGATTTTCGGCAATCGCCCCCTAAACAGAACGTTAAAAAAATCGACCGGCGTTTTGAACGTCTGGCGAGGGTGTTGCGACCAAATAATGTGGGAGCGGTAATCCCCTCCCAGTGGCTGTATTCGGCGCGAGCGCCCATCCACCCCAAGCGCCCATATGGCTTGACCCGTCCGGTTGTCCCCCCGGACGGGTCTTTCATTTTCAGCACGAGTTTTCGAAGAAGTTGCGTTGCATGCAGGGCCGCGGCACGTGCTTGCCGGGTGCAAGTTTTTCGTTTGCCGGCGCAGCGTGCAATTTTCCCGTGTGTCTTCTCCAGCGCAATTCCCGGCGTGCGCTTCGCAGCGCGCCCATGCTGCTGGGCAGCCTGACGGTGGATTGAGCTGACGACTCCGTATTTGTGCGGGTTTCTTTGATTGCTGGTGCAATCCGTAGCTGCACGTACTGGACAACCAAAAAGTTTTCCACAGAATATGCCTGTCATCTCCAAACTGATTCGTCTCTGGTTGCGTCTGCGTCCGTCTCTCTCTTACGGGCTAATTTATGGCACATCCTGCAGACGTGGCACGCGGCCGCAACATTGTTGCGCGGTGGTGCAACCTCGCCGAGCAACGGCTGGAATACCTTACTGAACTGTTCGAGACCGGGCGCTGGCGCCGCTTTCACACCGAACGCGAATTCCTCGAGAACATCAGGGAAGCCAAGGCTGCGGTTGCAACCTGGCGCGATCTCTTGAGCCGTGAGGCCGCACTCGACAACACGCAAATCGATTTGGCCTGGCTCGGCCGGCGTCGAACGTCGCCGCTGCCGCTGACACCGCTGCCGCGCGATGAGGGGTACCGTCCGCCGGTCGTGCATCGTCGGCCGCAGCCGGTGGTGCAACTTCAGCCGGTGCCTGCGCCGATTGCTCCCACGCCGCCGCGCGATGTTCCCGCCGACGTTCTGGTCGCACTGGAAAGCCAGCTCGCCGTTGTCGATGCCGCGCCGTCCGTGGCCGATCCGCTGGCGCTGGACGAGATATCGTTCCCGGCGCTCGATCTCGATGCGATGAAGGAGCGCTATCCGCTGCTGCGCAACGCGCTGTAGGCCGGCGAGGGCAAGTTACCGCCTGACCGCATTGCCGCCGACCACCACCTGCGCATAGCGCTGGGCGCCTTCGGCTGACAGATCGGTCGTAATCGTGCGGGCGTGGTCGAGCCCGACCACGGCGCCACGCGGGGTTTCAGAAATCATGTTGTTGTTGACCAGCGCCGTTCCGGCGCCGGGCATTACCGACACGCCGACGCCGACGAAGGCCTTGCGGATCACGTTGCCGGTAATGGCGACGTCGCGCAGATATTTGCCCCAGCCGGCAATGATGCCGAAGGAGGGGGCGTTCTCCACCACATTGCCTGTGACCGTGGAGTCCGCCTCGACATAGATGCCGATGCCGGCGTCGTCATCGGGTGCGGTGCCGATCGGCCGCTTCGGCAGCAGGTTGCGGATGACGTTGCCCTGCACGACCGCAATGCGGCCGCCCTCGTTGAAATTGCACACGGAGACACCGACGGCGGCGCCATCCACCGTGTTGTTGGCGATCACGGCGCCTTCGAACGCGAATTCCGAATAGAGCGCGACCTCGCGGACATTGCTGACGCTGTTGTCGGTGATGTGGATGTTCGAGGCTGAATTGCCGCGCACCGCGGAGTAGTCGCAATTCCTGATGCGGTTGCCGCGCACGATCACGTTGCCGGCGCGGAAGGCGTTGATGGCGTTGCCATACTGACCGGAGCCGCCGGGGCCGGCCTTGATGTCCTCGATGCGGTTGTCGAGCACCAGAGTGCCGTCGTCGCCGATCGACGTGCGCAGGATCTCGATGCCGTTGTCGTTGGTATCGGTGATGGTGTTGCGCGAGACGATCAGGCCGAGCGCGTCAAAGGATACGACCGCGGTGGTCTCGATCTTCGTGAAGATGTTGTTGGAAATATCGCCCGAGACCTGCTCGAGCCAGATGCCGTTGCCGCCGCTGCCAGTGATTTCGCAATCGGCGATGCGGACGTCGCGGCCGCCGAGGCAATGGACGAGGCCGCGCCGCGTTGGCAGCGGGATGCGGCCGCCATCGAGGGTGATCCCGGTCAGGCCGACACTGTTGGCGCCTTCGCCCTGCAGCATCGAGGCGCCGCCCGTGAACACGAGCCTGGTCGCGCCGCGGATCCCGACCAGTTGGGTGCCGTTCGAAAGGCGCAGCATGCCGGTGCGGTAGACGCCCGGCGGAAGCGCCAGCGGCACTTGCACGCGTGATGCTTCATCGATCGCGCGCTGCAGTTTCGCGGTCTGATCGTCGGGACTGCCGGGGCGAACACCGAATTGCGTGACGTCGCGGCCGAGCGTGGAAGCGGGCGGAGCGGCACGCGCAGCGTCAGACGACATCGCCAGCGCGCCGGCGGCACCGGCGGCGGATGCTCCAATGAGACGGCGGCGGTTCATGTCCATGGTGAATGGCCCTCGCGCAATGCAGGTCGCGGCATTCGCAAGGCCCATAGGTATCGCGAAAATGCGACCGGGCATGGTGAAGACCGGGAACAGCGGCGGCGATTGTTCGGGGTAGGGTTAATGTTGGGTGCGCCCGAAAATCCGTAGGGTGGGCAAAGCGCAGCGTGCCCACCGGATGGCTCACGGATGAAGATGGTGGGCACGCTGCGCTTTGCCCACCCTACGAGACTACGCACCCCTTCGCGCCAGCCGCACCATTTCCAGCAGCATCGCTTCGCCGGCATCGACCAGTTCCTCCAGCGTGATGCGCGGAGAACCCTTGCGCCTGACCGCGCCGCTGCGCGCCAGCGGCGGGATGTGGATGAAGGCGGCGAGGCGCGGGCCGTTGCCGGCATCGACGGATTCGATCGCGCGCCAGCTCAAGTAGTTGCAGAGATAGCTTCCGGCGTCGCGCGAGGCGCGGGCATCGAGGCCGGTGGCCTTGGCCGCGCGCAGCAGCTTTGCGGTGTGCGGGCCGAACCGTTGCGCGTCGGCGCCGTCAGCGATCGAGCCCTTGCGGGCGCGGGTCTGCGCGGCGTCGGGCCACAGCATGGTGACGGCGTTGCGGGCGCGGGTTTCGATCCGGAGATAGTCGGTGCGGCCGGCGAGCCCGAACATCAAGAGCGCGTGCGGCTTGTGTTTCGCGAGCGCCAGCGGCAATTCGCGGTCGACCGCTGTGTAGGTGACGGGGAAGATGTGGCTGGAGAGTTCGACGTCGGTGAAGGCCGGCCGGTGCAGCCGCGTCAACCGCGCTACCAGTGGCTGCGTCGGATTATAAGGTGCGCCCGGAAACGGGCCGAAGCCGGTGACGAGGATACGAAGCTTGTCGCTCACCGCAGCATCTCCGCGATCTGTTCGGCGGCGACCGCCGGCGTGATGCGGCCGTCGGCAACCTCGGCCTCGGTCTTTTTCACCTTGGCGCGGATCGTGGCGTCGGAACGCAGACGGGCCATCATGCGCTGCTCCAGCATCGACCACATCCATTTGACCTGCTGCTCGCGCCGTCGCGCGGCGAATTCGCCGGAGGCATTCATGGCGGTGCAGTGATCCAGAATCTTCTGCCACAGCGTATCCATGCCGGTGCCGGTCAGCGCCGAATAGGTCACGACCGGCGGATGCCAGTGCTCCGAGCGGGGGCTCAGAATATGCAGCGCGCCGCGATACTCGGCGGCGGCCAGATTGGCGCGCTTGATATTGTCGCCGTCGGCCTTGTTGATCGCGATCATGTCGGCGAGTTCGACCAGGCCCTTCTTGATGCCTTGCAACTCGTCGCCGGCGCCAGGCAGCATCAAAGCGAGGAAGAAATCGGTCATGTCGCAGACCGCGGTTTCGGACTGGCCGATGCCGACGGTCTCCACCAGCACCACATCGAAGCCGGCGGCTTCGCACAACAACATCGCCTCGCGGGTCTTTGCGGCGACGCCGCCGAGCGTGCCCGACGAGGGCGAGGGCCGGACGAAGGCGGCTTCCGAATTCGCCAGCCGCGCCATCCGCGTCTTGTCGCCGAGGATCGAGCCGCCGGTGCGGGCCGAGGAGGGGTCCACCGCCAGCACGGCGACCTTGTGGCCGCGCTCGATCAGGAACATGCCGAGTGCGTCGATCGTGGTGGATTTGCCGACCCCGGGCGATCCGGTGATGCCGACGCGGACGGCTTTCCCGGTGTCGGGCAGCAGCGCCTGCACCAGTTCGCGGGCGGCAGCCTGGTGATCGGCGCGCCGGCTCTCGATCAGGGTGATCGCGCGCGCCAGCGCCGCGCGCTGGCCCGAGCGGAGGTCCTTGGCAAGCTTCTTGAAATCGGGGGAAACAGTTTTCGGCGAGGTCATGCCATGGTTTACAACGGCCGCGCCGTGCAGGCGAGAGGGCCTGCGCGGATCGTTCAGCGGGACGCCGTAGCTGGGGCAGCCTCGCGCCTGAGTTTCCGCCACACCCAGACCAGCACCGGCCAGATCAGCGCGCCGATCGCCATGGCGGCGAGGATGGCGGCGATCGGCCGCTCGAAGAACGGCAGCACGCTGCCGTCGGACTTGATCAGCGAGGTCACGAAACTCTGCTCGATCATGGTGCCCATGACGATGCCGAGCACCATGGCGGCAACCGGATAGCCGTTTTCCTCCATGACATAGCCGATGATGCCGAAGGTCGCGACGGTGACGACGCCAAACATGTTGTTGCCGATGGCGAAGGAGCCGACCGCGCAGCACAGCATGATGACGGGCATCACGGTGGAGCGCGGGGCGCGCAGCACATGGCTTGCGAGGCGGATCATGACGATGCCGAGCGGGATCATGATGATGTTGGCGATGATGAACATCAGGTAGATCGCATACATGCTCGACGCTTTTTCGGTGAACAGCGTCGGCCCGGGGTTCAGCCCCTTCATGTAGAGCACGCCGATCGCAATAGCGGCGATGGTATCGCCGGGAATGCCAAACAGCAGCGAGGGCACCCAGCCCGAGGCGATGCTGGCGTTGTTGCTGGCGCCGGCTTCGACCAGGCCTTCGACATGGCCGGTGCCGAACTTCTCGGGTTCTTTCGAAAACCGTTTCGACATGGCGTAGCTGACCCAGGCGGCCATGTCGGCGCCGGCGCCCGGCAGCACGCCGATGATGATCCCGATGATGTTCCCGCGGGTCATCTGCCAGTTGTACTTTTTGGTCAGTCGCCACTGGCCCGCCATGATGCTCCCGAACTTGCGCTTCGGGATCGGCGGCGGTTCCGGCGTCAGCATCGCGCGCATTACCTGCGCCACCGCAAAGACGCCGACCAGCGCCGGGATCGGCTCGATGCCGCCGAACAAATTGGTGATGCCGAAGGTGAAGCGCGGCACGCCGCCGGGATTCTCGATGCCGATGCATGCGACCAGGAGGCCGATGAACATGCTGGCGATCGCCTTCACCGGCGACGAGCGCGCGACCAGCGTGGCGCACATCAGGCCGAGGAATGCGAGCCAGAAATATTCGAAGGTCGAGAACGACAGCGCGATTTCAGCGAGCGGCGGCGCCAGGATCATCAGCGACAGCGTGCCCGCAATGCCGCCGACAGCGGAAAACCAGACGCCGGCGCCGAGCGCGAGTTCGGCCTCGCCCTTGCGCGTCATCGCATAGGCTTCGTCGGCGTAGGCCGCCGAAGCGGGGGTGCCGGGAATGCGCAGCAGGGCGCCTGGAATGTCACCTGCGAAGATCGCCATCGTGGATGCCGCCACGATGGTGGCGATCGCGGCGATCGGCGACAGATAGAAGGTGACCGGGACCAGGAGGGCGGTCGCCATGGTCGCTGATAGCCCGGGCAGCGATCCGATGACGAGGCCATAGACCGATGCCGCGAACATCGCGACGATGACTTCCCAGGTGGTGATGAGCGCGAAGGCTTGGGCGAGGGTATTGAGCATCGATCACCAGGGCATCGGCAAAACGCCGGGCGGCAGCGGCACGCGCAGCAATTTGGAGAAAATCAGGTGGATGCCGATCGGCGCCAGCAGCGCGAGCGGCAACGCAACCTTCCAGCGGGCGCCGAGCGCGGTCGAGGTCACGTAGACGATCATCGCCGCCGTGAGGATGAAACCGAGCCGCTCGGCGATCGCGACGTAAAGCAGCAGCAACGCCGGCGGGAGCAGGGCGCGCAGACCATAGAGCTTGCTGGTCGGCGGTGTCGGTTGGCCGCCCTCGACCGGAATAAGGTGCTCTTCTTCTTCGAAGCTGCGGCCAATCCCGAGTGCAATCGCAAGCCCGCACAGTGCAAGGCCCGTTCCGATCACCAACGGGAAGACGTTGGGCCCGACCGGCTGACCGGGCACCGGCGGCAACTGCCAGCCGCCATAGGCGGCAGCCGCGCCGAGGCCAACGAGAAACAGACCCGTGACGCGATCGGGTAGACGCATGAACCAACTCCGCGGATTTCGAACGATGTCAGCCGGCGAAGACGGATCACGCCTTCGACAGACCGGCGGCCTTCATCGCTACGCCCATCTGGGCGTCGCCCTTGTCCATGAAGGTCGCGAATTCGGTCGCATCGCCCCAGACTGTTCCGAAGCCGCGATTGCTCATGAACTCCTTGAACTCCTTGGAGTCGTAAACCTTCTTGAGCGCCGCGGTGAGCTTGGTGGCGACGTCGGGCGGCAAGCTCTTGGGGCCGGCAATGCCGCGCCAGGCGCCGGTCGAATAGTCGATGCCCATCGCTTCCTTCAGCGTCGGCACATCGGGGAAGGCGGGGTTGCGCGCCGTAGCCATGACGGCGAGGCTGCGCGCCTTGCCGGCCTCGATGATCGCGCGGGCTTCCGGCACCGAGCAGGTGGTGAGGTCGAGCCCGCCGGCCGCGAGATCCTGCATCGCGGGCGCGGCGCCGTTCGATGGCACCCACGCGACATGATTGGGAGCAAGTCCCATCGCCTGCATCCAGCCGACCAGCGCCAGATGCCAGATGCCGCCCTGACCGGTGCCGGACGCCTTGAACTTGCCGGCGGGCGCGGCCTTGATGGCGTCAGCGAGCTCCTTCACCGTCTTGTAGGGCGAGGTGGAACTGACCTGGATGCCGGGCGGATCCTCGTTCATCAGCGCCAGCGGCGTGTAGCTCTTGGGTGCGAGTTCGGTGAGGCCCTGCCAGTGCATCATCGAGATTTCCACCGTCAGCATGCCGATGGTGTAGCCGTCCGCCGGCGCGGTCGCGATCGCGGTATGGCCGACGACGCCGGAGCCGCCGGTGCGGTTGACCACGTTGAACGGCTGGCCGAGATCCTTTTCCAAAAGCGCCGCGACGATGCGCGCGGTCGCGTCGGTTCCGCCGCCGGCGCCCCAGGGCACGATCACGGTCACCGGCCGCGCCGGATAGGCCTGCGCCAAGGCCGGCTTGAAACCAAAGCCCGCGACAGCCGCGGCAGCAGCGGATGAAGCCGCAAAGGCGCGGCGCGTGATCTTTTTGGACATTAGGCGGTCTCCCTGCGGCGCCCGTGAAGCCGGACGCTCTTGTGATGAGACATTCTAGGCGGCTTTAGGCTCTGCTCGCAAGGCATTGGTCGTGAAAGCAGTTTTATCGCCGGTGGGCATCTCGCCACATCCGGAAATCGGGTGGCGGCAACAGGGCCAGGCGAAATAGGTATCCGTGTGCAGCCCCCCATCGGGCCGCGATCGAAATGCGGAGAGAACCATGACGACAGCCTATTACAGCACCGTGCTGAACCATCCCCTCGAAACCGTGTGGACCCTGATCCGCGATTTCAACAACTACCCGGCCTATATCGAAGGGGTCAGCGAAAGCGTGATCGAGGACGACAAGGGCGGCGACGAAGTCGGCGCCATCAGGCGCTTCTGCTACCTCGGCAACTGGATCCGCCAGCGGCTCGCCGGCCATTCCGACCAAGGACATTCGCTGACCTATGCCGGCATCGAACCGCTGCCGTTTCCGTCGGAGCTATCGCCGGGTGCGACCGAGCCGACGCGCTACGAAGGAACGATGCACCTGCTGCCGGTCGTGGAGGGCAACCGGACCTTCATCGAATGGTCCGTACAACTCGACACCGCGCCGCAGGACGCGGATCGCTGGCAAGCGCTGTTTCAGTCATGGATTCCGGACTGGACCCATTCGCTCGAGCGAACGCTCGACCGCAAAGATGCTTGACGGCGCAACCGTCACTGAGGCCGGTCTTCGTCGCCCTTCGGTCGTGCGCCGCCGAAAATTCTGGCGCCTTCCGGCGTCAGATACGGCTTCAATGTCTCCCACGGTACGAAGGCGATATACTCGCCTTCGGCGTAGGAGCCGACCGCGTAAGGCGCGTAGTAGAAGTTCAGGCCGGAGCTCTTGCCTTGTTCGGTCGACGGCGCCAGCGCCACCGGGCCGATCTTGAGAAGCTTCGGCTCGATGCCTTCGATGGCGCTGGCGTCGGTGCCTTCTGCGCCGCGTTTCTTCTTCTCGGCCGCGAGCGAAGCAATGACGCCTTGCCGCATCGCCTTCAGCGTCGGGCCGTTGTCGGCGGTTTCGGTGAAGAACGGACGGATGCTGATGCGCTTGTTCGCCGACTTGTCCCACAGGATGGTATCGGACGTGCTGTTGGGGTGAGCGCCTCCAGTATATTCGTAGTCCGCCCTGATGATGCTGATGTAGCGGCCATCTATCACCGAGCGCGTCTCGTATTTCCGTTCATACGACCAGGCATTGCGGAACAGGTCCGGGTCCTGCTTGCGCTCCTTGTCGGCATCGGCCTTGTTCTTTGTGGCCCATGCCTTGCCCTCGGTCAGGCAGTTCGCCGCCAGCGCCGGATCGGCCTTGACCCCGGCGTCGAGGATGACGCTGGCTTCAACCCATTTGGTCTTGATGGAAAAGTCCGGCTTGGGATCGGCGGCAGACGCCAGCGTCGCAGCGCATGCAATCGCGCCCGCGAAGCCAATGGTCCGGGCGAACGTGACGAACGCTATGCTGTGCAAGGGCGATCCTTTGGAAGACGTAGCGGGCGGAGAACTACTCCGCCGCTTCGCTGCTGTGGCCAAGCCGGGTGTTGAGCTTGCGGATCAGCTCTTCGGCGGCGTCGGAGATCACGGTGCCGGGCGGGAAGATCGCTTCGGCGCCGGCTGCATACAGCGCGTCATAATCCTGCGGCGGCACCACACCGCCGATGATGATCATGATGTCCTCGCGGCCGTGCTTCTTCAGCGCGGCCTTCAGTTCCGGCACCGCGGTGAGGTGGGCGGCGGCCAGTGACGAGACGCCGAGGATATGCACGTCGTTCTCGACCGCCTGCCGCGCCGCCTCGTCGGCGGTGGCAAACAGCGGTCCGATGTCGACGTCGAAGCCGACATCGGCGAAGGCGGATGCGATCACCTTCTGGCCGCGGTCGTGGCCGTCCTGGCCGATCTTGGCGACGAGGATGCGGGGGCGGCGGCCTTCCGCGTTCTCGAACGCATCGATCAGCTCCTGCACCTTCTCGACCCGGTTGGACATGGCGGACGCCTCCCGCTTGTAGACGCCGGTGATGGATCTGATTTCGGCGCGGTGACGGCCGAATACCTTTTCCATCGCGTCCGAAATTTCGCCGACGGTTGCCTTAGCGCGCGCCGCGTCGATGGCGAGCGCCAGGAGATTGCCATTGCCTTCGCCGGCGCTGCGCGTCAGTGCTGCGAGCGCCTGCTCGACTTCTTTCTGATCGCGCTCGGTGCGCAGCCGCTTCAGCTTGTCGATCTGCAGCCGCCGCACGGTGGAGTTTTCGACCTTGAGCACGTCGATCGCAGCTTCATTGACCGGCTTGTACTTGTTGACGCCGATCACCGCCTGTTTTCCGGCGTCGATCCGGGCCTGCGTCTTGGCGGAGGCTTCCTCGATGCGCAGCTTGGGCACGCCGGCCTCGATGGCCTTGGCCATGCCGCCGAGCGCCTCGACTTCCTGAATGTGCCCCCAGGCTTTCACAGCGAGGTCGCGCGTCAGGCGCTCGACATAGTACGAGCCGCCCCAGGGATCGATGATGCGGTTGGTACCGCTTTCCTGCTGCAGGAAGAGCTGCGTGTTGCGGGCGATGCGGGCCGAAAAATCCGTCGGCAGCGCCAGCGCTTCGTCGAGCGCATTGGTGTGCAGCGATTGCGTATGGCCCTGCGTCGCCGCCATCGCTTCGATCGTGGTGCGCATCACATTGTTGAACACGTCCTGTGCGGTCAGTGACCAGCCGGAGGTCTGACAATGCGTGCGCAGCGACAGCGAGCGCGGGTCTTTCGGGTTGAACTGCTTCAACAACTTTGCCCAGAGCAGCCGCGCGGCGCGCATCTTGGCGACTTCCATGAAGAAATTCATGCCGATCGCCCAGAAGAACGACAGCCGCGGTGCGAAGCGGTCGACATCGAGGCCGGCGGCGAGGCCGGCGCGCAGATATTCGACGCCGTCAGCCAGCGTATAGGCCAGCTCGAGGTCCTGTGTCGCACCGGCTTCCTGCATGTGATAGCCGGAGATCGAGATCGAATTATACTTCGGCATTCTCTGCGACGTGTACGCAAAGATGTCAGAGATGATCCGCATCGAGGGCGCGGGCGGATAGATGTAGGTGTTGCGCACCATGAACTCTTTCAGAATGTCGTTCTGAATGGTGCCCGACAGTTTCTCCGGCGGAACGCCCTGTTCCTCGGCGGCGGCGACGAACAGCGCGAGGATCGGCAGCACCGCGCCGTTCATTGTCATCGACACGCTCATCTGGTCGAGCGGAATGCCCGCAAACAGCGTGCGCATGTCGTAGATGGAATCGATCGCGACGCCCGCCATGCCGACGTCGCCGGACACGCGCGGATGATCCGAGTCATAGCCGCGGTGGGTCGCGAGGTCGAACGCGACCGAGAGACCCTTTTGCCCCGCCGCAAGATTGCGGCGATAGAACGCGTTGGAGTCTTCCGCCGTGGAGAAGCCGGCATATTGCCTGATGGTCCAGGGCTGGTTGACATACATGGTCGGGTAGGGGCCGCGCAGATAAGGCGCGACACCCGGCCACGTTTCCAGGAAATCGATGCCTTCGAGATCGGCCTCGCAGTAGGCGGGCTTTACCGGAATGCCTTCGGGCGTCAGCCATGGCTCGGCGCTGCCGGCGGGGGCAGCAGGCGCGAAGGGTTCAAAGGCGATATCAGCGAAGTTCGGGATGCGGCTCATGGTACCCATCATAGCATATGTGAAGTCGAGGGCAGGTCACCCCTAATCATGGTCCGGATGCTGGTGGCTGGTAATGGTCGCCATCTTCTCCGGTCCGTAATTCTGCATCGTGGTCTGGCTCGGCAGGTTGGCGATGCCGACCACCCAGCCGAGCCGGGATTCGGTTCCATATTGCCGCGTCGGCACCACCCGGTCGGGACGGTCGAACGTGCCGGTCATGATCTCGATCCGGGGGCCGCCGATCAGCCGGTAGGTCAGCGGCGTGCCGCAGGCTGCGCAGAAATCGCGCTCGGCGATGGAGGAGGATTGAAACGTCGCCGGCTTGCCGCGGGTCCAGGTGAAATGCTTGTGCTCGATATCGGCGAGGGAGGCGAAGGGTGCGCCCGATGCCTTCTGGCACATCCGGCAATGGCAGATGCTGACCTTGGGCGGCGGTACCGACAGCGCAAAGCGAACGGCGCCGCATTGGCAGCCGCCGGTCAGGACCGTCTTGTGGTTGTTCTCCGTCATGCTCACTCCATCCGCCGCCAGGCTTCCTGCAGTGTCGCCAGCGCGTCGCCACCGGCAAAGATGAAATCGCCGACGCCGGCATTTCGCAATGCGGCCTCCTGTTCGCCGGGCCGCCCTGCCAGATAGATATGCTTGGCGCCGGCCGCTTGAAGGGCCTTCGCGGCGGGACCTGCGTGTTCCGCGTACACCTTGTCGGACGAGCACAGGCAGGCGATTGCGGCGCCTGACGCCTTGAACGCGGCGGCGAGTGCCGCAGTATCAGCAAAACCCTGGGTGTCGAGCGCTTCGATGCCGCCGGTCTCGAAGAAGCTCTTGGCGAACGTGGCACGCGCGGTGAAGTCGGCAGGCGTGCCGAGGTTGGCGAGAAAGATTTTGGGCCGTGCGCCCGATGCCTTGAGCTTCTCGTCGGATTTGTCGCGCATTGCCTCGAACGGTTCGGCGAGGCGCATCGGCGGCAGGGGATCGAACTTGTACTTCGCCTCGCCATAGGGCGGCAGCACGATCGGCGTCGCGTCGAGCACCGCGATTTCAGCCTCGTGCAGGTTCGGGAATTCGCTGGCGCCGGTCAGCACGTCACGCCGCTTGGCGATGTTGGCCTCACGTGCGGCGCGGGTGGCGGAGACTTTTTTCTGAAGCAGGTTCTGTTCGAGCGCTGCGAAGATGCCGCCCGCTTTTTCGATTTCCTGGAACAGCGACCACGCGGCTTCGCAAAGCTGTTTGGTCAATGTTTCGATGCCGCCGGCTCCGGCTGCAGGATCGCTCACCTTGGCGAGATTGGATTCTTCCAGCAGCACCAGTTGCGTGTTGCGTGCGACACGCCGGGCGAACGGATCGGGCAATCCCAGCGCCAGCGTGTGGGGCAGTACGGTGATGGCATTGGCGCCGCCGAGGCCGGCGGAGAAGGTCGCCATCGTCGCGCGCAGCATGTTCACGTAGGCATCGCGCTGCGTCAGCATGCGCCAGGCGGTATCGGCCGCGACGAACAGCGGTTTGGGTGTGAGACCGCAGGCCTGTTCGACCCGCGCCCATAACAGCCGCAGCGCGCGGAATTTCGCCAGCGTCAGGAACTGATCGGCGTCTGCGGCAAGCCGCGCATAGACCATGCCTTGCGCGTCCTCGAGCGAAATCCCGGCCTGCTCGATTGCGCGCAGATACGCGACGCCGCACGCCAGCACGAACGCAAGTTCCTGGACTTCCGACCCGCCGGCATCATGGATGACCCGTCCATCGGCGGCTGCGAACGGGCTTTTGAAGCCCATCGCGGCGAGGCCCTTGATGGCGCTGGTAACCGCCGGGACGATTTCGTTCCAGCTATAGGGACTGGAGCCCCACACCGCACCAGCTCCCAGCGGGTCGAGGCCGAAGCGGATGTCGCAGGCCGCGGGATCGATGCCTTTGCGCTTGATGTATTCGGCGACGTGAATGGCGGCCATGCGCGACTGCGGGCCGATCTGCAACTCGATGCCGATGCCGGCGTCGAGATAGATGCCGTTCAGGACCTGCTCGACGGCCTCGGCCGAAGGATCCAATCCGTAGCCATGGGCGCCATTGGCGCCTGCGAACACCAGCGTCAGCCCAATGGCGCCGTTTTCGAGGTCGTGCAGCGCTTGCGCGTTCCCCGCTTTCGCGTCCGGATGGTCGATCCGCTGCATGACCTGCCACGGCGCGGCGGCGGCGCGGCCGGCGACC
>NZ_LLXZ01000163.1 GCF_001440395.1 Bradyrhizobium jicamae
GCTCGGCGAGGTGCCGCGCCGAACGCGTGCCGGCCAGGCCGCCGGCGATGCCGCCCGCCACGAACAGCCCCGCCAGCGCCCACGACACCAGGCCGGACCAGGCATAGCTCGCCGCCGTGGTGAGGCCGAACGCGGTGACCGCGACCAGCGAGGAGGACACGGCATTGAGGATCGGCATGCCGGTCGCCAGCATCAGGGCCGGCACGATCAGGAAGCCACCGCCGATGCCGAAGAATCCCGACACGCTCCCGGTCGTAAGGCCCAGGCCGACGATGGCTGATATGTTCGACATCGAGACCTTGACGTCAGGCAGGCCGATGCGCGAGCGCGCCTTCAGCATCAACAGCGCGATGACGATCATGACCAGCGCGAACAGCGCCAGCAGCCGCTGACCGTCCATCATCTTGCCGAGGATCGATCCGCCGAACGCGCCGACCACGCCGGCGGCGGCGAAGATCAGCGCGCAGGACCAGATCACGGTTCCGCCGCGCGCATGGTTGGAGAGGTTGACCGCTGCATTGGCGGCGACCGCAATCGCGCTGGTGCCGATCGCGACATGGGGCTCCGCCACGCCGACCACATAGACCATCAGCGGCACGGCCAGGATCGAGCCACCGCCCCCGACCAGGCCAAGCGAAAACCCGACCAGCATCCCCGACGCCAGTCCCATCACGCCCTGCGCGGTGGAGATGATCAAGTTGAAAGACTCTGTTGCACCCCGCGATCATAGAAGGATTTTTCACATCCTGCTATGCAATTAGCATAAATATGCACTGCAGCTGGGTCAGGCCGGTGCGAACGCCTTGTCCGTGGCGCCCCCCTCGCGGGACAGCAACGCCATCAGCATGCCGCTCATGGTCGCAATCAGCGTCTCGACCCCGTCATGCGCCGCATAGGCGCGGGCCTCGCATACGGTCAGCGTGCGGCCGGGCTTGACGACGGTGGCGCGGAAGGTGAACCGCTCGCCGCGCGCGGGCGCCAGCAGGTTGGTCTTGAATTCCACGGTGAGAATCCCCGCCCCCGCCGGCATCAGCGTGAAGGCGGCGATGCCGCAGGCATTGTCGAGCGCCGCCGTGATGATGCCGGCATGGATGAAGCCGTGCTGCTGGGTGAGTTCGTCCCGATAGTTCATGGCGAGATCGACCTCGCCCGGCTGCAGCCGGGCGATCGAAATGCCGAGCGTCTGCATCGCCCGCTGCTGGTTGAACGTATCGGTCGCGACCTCGCGATAGTCCGGATTCTTCGGCTGGAAGCGCGCCATGGGTCAGGCCATCGCCGGTTCGAGATGCCTTCTTGCGACGTCGCGGATCGCGGGCGCGAAGGCGGTCGACTTGCGCGCCTGCCGGTCCATGTGGACGCCGACGATTTCGCAGGTGGCGGCGATCTCGCCGGTTTCGGCGTTACGCATCTCGTGGACGAAGCGGATCGACTTGTCGCGGATTTCCAGAAGCCGGCTTTTGACCTCGAGGATGTCGCCGGCCAGCAGTTCACGCTTGTAGGCGATGGTCTGCTGGACGGCGGCCATGCCGCGGCCGGACGTACGCAGATAGGACGGCGTCAGGCCAAGCCGGGCGAACAGGTTCCAGTTGGCCTCGTCGAACTTGCCGACGTACCACATGATGTTCATGTGCCCGACATGATCGCATTGCCAGGGATAGACCGTGCCGCGATAGGTCGCGTCCGTCTCCATCGTTTGCTCCCGCTTTTGTCATCTTGATACGGTAGCGTATCAGGCTGTCGCCGGGTTAGCAATACGGCACCGTATCAAGAATCGGTGAGAGCGGACCCATGAGCGACGCCAAGGCAGACACCAGAGGCGACAGCCGAACCGGCGAGATACGGAGCGAACGCTGGATCGAGGCTGGCTTTGAGGAGATCGCCCGGACCGGCGTCGAAGGCGTGCGGGTCGAAGTGCTGGCCAAGAACCTCGGCGTCACCAAGGGCGGCTTCTACCGCCGCTTCCGCGACCGCGCGGCGCTGCTGGAAGGCATGCTGCAGCACTGGAGCGCGGGCCGCATTGCCGCGATCGAAAAACACACCAGCCTCGACGGCGCGACCGCCCGCGAGCGGCTCAAGGCGCTGATCGCGCGTTATTCCGAGCGCATCAATACCGAGGGCATGGCGGTCGAACTGGCGATCCGGCAATGGGCCCGCTCCGACGAGCTGGCCGCCGCAGCCGTCGCCAGCGTCGATGCCGCGCGCCTGAAAAATGTCGGGCAGCTCTATCGCGCCACCGGCTTGCCGCCAGAGGAAGCGGACGCGCAGGCGTTCCTGTTCTACTGCTTCGTGTTCGGCCAGAGCCTTTTGTTTCTCGAACGAGGCCAGCGCAAACGCGCGCAGCTGGTGGCGAAGTCGGCCGAAACATTGCTCCGCGAATTGTAGGCGCGGCCGAGACATCCGGCCGCGCCCGCGTCGATTACGTGCTC
Source organism: Bradyrhizobium jicamae (assembly GCF_001440395.1). Taxonomy (GTDB): domain Bacteria; phylum Pseudomonadota; class Alphaproteobacteria; order Rhizobiales; family Xanthobacteraceae; genus Bradyrhizobium; species Bradyrhizobium jicamae. Next base: position 2,427 of record NZ_LLXZ01000163.1, read on the forward strand.
AGGCCGCGCCTTTCAGCTTCTTCGAGCATTCGCTGAAATAGCCGCCGCCCTTCTGGATCCACTTCAGCCCGCCATTGGCATTGGTCGCCTTGTTGGCGTTGTACTGATCCACGCACGTGTGCATGCGGGCTTTGCCGGCGGTCTCCTTGGAATATTTCGGATCGACCGCGCTCGGATAGACCGCGGGACCCGCCGGGGCCGCAGGCGCCGCAGCCTCCTTGGCTTCCTTCTTGGATTCCTTCTTGGCGGCTTCCTTTGGCGCAGCAACAGGTGCCGCTGCGGCCGCCGGAGCGGGCGCGGCATCGGCGCCGCACTGCGCCTTGCGGAAGTCGTTCCACTTCTGGTCGCCGAGCGTGCCGGCGGCTTTCGCAGCCTGATATTTGGCGCTGCATTCCTGCGCTGTCAGGGCATTCGCCTGCGTCGCCATCGCCAACGCAGCCAAACCCGACACTGCAATCGCACCCAGTATTTTTGCTTGAATAGTCATCCCTGGTCTCCTTGGGGATAGTCATCTGCGGGCGCCATCCTAGCGCAACCAAAGCTTGCGACAACGCATCGAGCGACCCCTGTGGTAAAAATTTCGTGGCGTCGACGATGCACCATCTGCGTTCGCATTCAGCCCGCGTTCAGCCAACGCGGCGGAAGGTTTGTGCAGGCATTGTGCAGGGCTCGTCCCTGCATTGCTGCAATCGCGTGACGCATTTGTCCGGCGCATGCGGATTTGTCATAAGGCGGCGTGAGCCTGATCCCCACCTCGATATCTTCCGCCGTCGCCGACCGCGCCAAAATCCTGGGCACGCTCGAGACACTCGTCATCGGCGCCGCCGGCGGCTTGCTGTTTCTGTGGCTCAATTTGCCGGGCGGGCTGATTTCCGGCGCGATGGCTGCCGTCGGCATCGCTGCGCTGGCGGGTCGACCGGTGACCATGCCGCCGATCCTGACCCAGACCGTGCTGGTGCTGCTCGGCATCACGCTGGGCTCGCTGGTGTCGCGGCAAATGATCCAGCACATGAGCGCCTACCCCCTGACCATCGGCCTGTTGGCGCTGGCGACGTTCTGCTCGACCTTCGGCTCCAGCTTCTATCTGCAGCGCTTCCACGGCTGGGATCAGACCTCGGCGCTGCTCGCCGGCAGCCCCGGCGCGCTGTCGCAAATCACCGTGCTGGCCGCCGAAAAGGGCGCCGACGTCGCGGCGATCGCGGTGGTGCAGACCATCCGGGTGATCATCCTGACGGCGGCGCTGCCGTTGCTGCTGGCGCTGACCGGCATCGCGCCCTCGGCGCCGGTAGAGGTGGCGAGCCTGATCGCCTCGCCGATCGAACTCGCGGTGCTGGTCGGCGCTGCCATCGTCGTCGCGCTCCTGCTTCGGCTCGCCAGCTTTCCGGCAAGCTGGATGTTCGGCGCGATGATCGCCTCGGCCGTGCTGCACGGCACCGGGATGATCGAGGGCGGCCTGCCGCCCTGGATGCGCAACATAGCGCTGGTCGGCATCGGCGCCGTGATCGGCACACGCTTTGCGCGGATCAGCAAGAAGACGCTCGTCAGCCACATCAATGCCGGGCTGGGCTCGTTCGCGGTTGCCATCGTCATTTCAGCCGTTTTCGTCACGGTGATCGTGCTGACCACCCATGTACGCTTTGCCGACGTCGTGGTGGCGTTTGCACCCGGCGCGATGGACGCCATGCTGGCGTTGGCGCTCACGCTGCATATCGATCCGATCTTCGTCGGCGCCCATCATCTGTCACGCTTCGTATTCGTCTCGATCACGACGCCGGGCATCGTGCATCTGTTCGGACGGCCGCAGGAGGATGTGGACGATTGAGCGGGCAGGCCTCATGAGTCAAAGCACCGCCTCTCAGATGTAGCCCCTACCCTCTCCACGTCATTGCGAGCGCAGCGAAGCAACCATTCCTCAACGCGGGGATAGATGGATTGCTTCGTCGCTTCGCTCCTCGCGATGACGCCAGACTACAGCGGCGCCGCGCTCTTGCCCTGCGTGCTCGACAGCTTTGAAGCCAGTGAGGCGATCACGATCACCACGGCGATCAGCGCGATCACCATGGTGCAAATAGCATTGATCTCGGGCTTCACGCCGAGCCGCACCTCGGAGTAGATCCGGATCGGCAGCGTCGCCGAGCCGGGGCCGGTCGTGAAACTCGCGATCACGACGTCGTCAAGCGACAGCGTGAAGGCCAGCATCCAGCCTGCCGCAATCGCGGGAACGATAAGCGGCAGCGTCACGCGAATAAATGCCTGCACCGGATTACAGCCGAGATCCATCGCGGCCTCTTCCAGGCTGCGGTCGAGCGAGGCAAGGCGCGACTGCACCACCACCGTGACGAAGCACATCGTCAGCGTGGTGTGGGCGATCGTCACCGTCCAGAAGCCGCGTTCGGCGTTGAGCGCCACGAAGAGCAGCAGCAGGGACAAGCCCGAGATCACCTCGGGCATCACCAGCGGCGCATAGAGCATGCCGGAAAACAGCGCCCTGCCCCTGAAGCGTTCGCCGCGCGCCAGGCCTACGGCTGCCAATGTGCCGAGCAGGGTTGCGATCGTTGCCGATACCGCGGCAACGCGCAGGCTCATCCAGGCGGCGTCCAGCATCGCGCGGTCGTTGAAGAACTCAAAGTACCAGCGCAGCGACCAGCCGCCCCACACCGTCACCAGCCGCGAGGCGTTGAACGAATAGATGACGAGAATGACGATTGGCAGGTACAGAAACGCCAGCCCAAGTACCAGCGAGGTGACGTTGAACGGCGACATCCTGTTGACCTGCCGCACCATCAATTCGCTCCTCCGAGCTGACGGCGCTGCATCCGGTCGTAGAGCACCAGCGGCGGCACCAGCAGCACCAGCAGCGCGATCGCCGCGGCGGCGGCGACCGGCCAATCCTTGTTGGTGAAGAACTCCAGCCACAGCGTCTGGCCGATCATCATCGAGCCGGAGCCGGCCAGAAGATCCGGAATCACGAACTCGCCGAGGATCGGGATGAAGCAGAGCAGCGCGCCGGCGCCGACGCCGGGCAACGACAGCGGGAACGTCACCAGCCAGAACGCCCGCCGCGGCGACGCGCCAAGATCGGCAGCCGCCTCGAGCAACGAGGCGTCCAGCTTGGACAGCGTCGCATAGAGCGGCAGGATCATGAACGGCAGATAGGAATAGACGATGCCGATATACATCGCTGTGTCGGTCGACAGCCACACCACCGGCGCGGAGACGACGTGCAATGCGAGCAGCACTTTGTTGAGCAGGCCGTCATGCTGCAGGATGTTGATCCAGGCATAGATGCGGATCAGAAACGAGGTCCAGAACGGCACGATCACCAGCATCATCGCGATCGGCTGCCAGCGCTGCGGCAACCGCGCCATGCCATAGGCAATGGGGTAGCCGATCACGAGCAGCATCAATGTCGAGATCACGGCGACCACGACGCTTCGCAGATAGGAGCTGAGGTAGAGACTGTCGGAAGCCAGCAGCCCGAAATTATCCAGCGACAACTGCGAGAAGGCCGCAGTGATTGCGGCCCATCCTTCGGCAAGATCGAACACCGGTAGGTAAGGCGGTTGCGCGATCGCCGTCTGCGACAGGCTGATCTTCAGCACGAAGCCGAACGGCACCAGGAAGAACAGCACCATCCAGAGATATGGCGCGATGGCGGCATAGCGCGCCGGCTGTGCAAAGATGCGGCGCGCGCTCATCGTTCCAGCACCAGGCAATCATCGGGCGAAAACCACGCCACCACGCGCTGGCCTGCGCTGCAGGCATCGGTATCGAGCCGGGTCGTGTTCGCCACCGACGAGCGCACCACAGCGCCGGTGTCGAGCTGGATCTTGTAGACGGTCGAGCCGCCGAGATAGCTGACATCGGTGACGACGCCTTCGAGCCGGTTGATCGCCTGCGAACCGGCCGCGTCCGGCGTCGAGCCCCGGCGCGACATCTTCACCTTCTCGGGGCGGATCGCGACCGAGACCTGCGACTTCGTGACGACCTGACGCGGCTCCACGACCACAATGTTTCCGCCGTCCCGGGTCGCAACGACGAGGCGAAAGTGTTCGTGCGAGGTGACGTCGCCGTCGAACAGATTGACGTCGCCGACGAACTCGGCGACCCAGCGCGAGGCAGGCGCCTCGTAGAGATCGCGCGGGGTCGCGACCTGTTCGAGCCGGCCGGCATTCATGACGCCGATCCGGCTTGCCATCGTCATCGCCTCTTCCTGGTCGTGGGTGACGACGATGAAGGTCATGCCGAGCCGACGCTGCAGTTCCATCAGTTCCTGCTGCGTGCTTTCGCGCAGCTTCTTGTCGAGCGCGGCCAGCGGCTCGTCGAGCAGGAGCACCCTGGGCCGCCGCGCCAACGAGCGCGCCAGCGCCACGCGCTGCTTCTGGCCGCCGGAGAGCTGATCGGGCTTGCGCTTCTCCATGCCCTCGAGCTTGACCAGCGCCACCATCTCGGCAACGCGGGTGTCGATGGCAGCGCGGGCCATCCCGGCGCGCTTCAGCCCGAACGCGATATTCTCCCGCACCGAAAGATGCGGAAACAGCGCGTAGTTCTGGAACATCATATTGACGGGCCGCTCATGCGGCAGCACCGGCGCGATATCGCTGCCACCGAGCAAAATGCGCCCCTCATCGGGCGTCTCGAAACCGGCGAGTATCCGAAGCAGCGTGGTCTTGCCGCAGCCGCTCGGACCCAACAGCGCGAAAAACTCGCCTGCCTTGATGTCGAGCGAGAGCCGGTCCACGGCGAGAAAGCTGCCGAATTTCTTGGAAACCGCCTCGATGCGCAGCAGCGGCGCGTCGGCGACCGCCACATCGGCGTGTTGCGCCGATACGTCGATATTCCGCGTGTCGATATCAGGCGATTCTTCAGTCATGTCACCTGCCTGGGCCCATCGTGGCCGCACGCTAGCGGCGGATCGGCATCCGCTCAACCGGCTGGAGACAAGCAGCCACAATATTGTGGATGCTGCAGCGCTCGTCTCTGCTAGGCTGCCCCACCCTCGGGCCCAAGGACAAGAAAATGAACCGGGACAGATATGACCTGCCGCTGACGACCACCTCGGACCGCGCGGCGGCGCATTACCGCGACGGCGTCGACTGCATGTTGTCGGCCTGGCATGGCGCCGAGGACGCTTTCGACAAGGCAATCGCGGAAGATCCCGGATTTGCGCTGGCGCATATCGGCCGTGCCCGGGTGCATCAACTCAACATGGAAGGCGGCAAGGCGCGCGCCATGGCAGCGCAGGCCCGGGAGCTTGCCACCGGCGCAACGCCGCGCGAAAGGAGCCATGTCGAGATCATCGCCGCTGTCATCGAGAGCAAGCCAAAAATCGCGGTCAGCGGCGCCGAATCCCATCTCGACGAATATCCCCGCGATGCGCAGGTGCTGTCGATGCTGCTTGGCGCCTTCGGTCTCTACGCCTTCTCGGGCCGCCCCGATCACGATGCCGCGAAACTTGCGATCTGCGAACGCCACGCACCGCATTATGGCGACGACTGGTGGTTCATGAGCTATCTCGGCTGGTCGCACACGGAAGCCGGAAATCTCTCCATCGGCCGGGTGCTCTCCGAACAGGCGATGGAATTGCGATCAGCCAACGCCAATGCCGCGCATGGTCTTTCGCATGCGATGTTCGAGCAGGGCGACATGGCAGCGGGCCGTCAGTTTCTGTCGCAATGGATGCCCGCGCATGATCGCCAGAGTTTTCTGCATGGCCATCTGGCCTGGCACGTCGCATTGACCTTGCTCGACGCCGACGATCTCGACGGCGCGCTTGCGATCTACGAACAGCATATCAAGCCGGCGGGCCGCCCCTACCCGCCGCTGAACATCTTCACCGATGGCGCCTCGCTGCTGTGGCGGCTTGCGCTGGCCGGCCAGACCGGGCTGGAGCCGCATTGGCGGGATGTCGCCGCTTACGGCGAAAAATACTTTCCGCAGGCCGGCGCGCATTTTGCCGACGTGCATTTCGCGCTGGCGACCGCGATGACCGGCGGCGATGCGCTCCAGACGCGACTGGCGCAACTCGAAGCGCGCGCCGCCGACGGCAAGCTGCTGCCCGGTCGCGCCGCCATCGAACTCTGCCGCGGCATCAGGGCATTTGCCGAAGGCGATCATGCTGAGGCGATCCGCCTGCTCGAGCCTGCCGTTGCCGAACTGACGCGGATCGGCGGTAGCCACGCCCAGCGCGAATTGTGGGAGGACACGCTGATCGTCGCCCATATTCGCGCGGGTCACAGCGACAAGGCCGCGGAAATCATCGCGGCCCGGCTCGACCGCAGGCCATCGGCGCGCGACGAGGCGTGGGCGCGCGCGGCGCAGCGACATTAGCCGCGGCCGCAGCTGCAGTCAGGTACGGCGCTCGACGGCAAACACCTCGATCGCGGCCGTCCGCCCGCGCAAGCGAACCTCCCCCAACGCTTCGACGGCGAACGCCGGCTTGAGCTTCATGTGACGCAGCAAATCGGCAGAGACCAGCAAATTCCGCCCCATCTCCTTGCAGTGCTCCTGCAGCCGCGCTGTCACGTTCACGGTATCGCCGAAATAGGCAAGTTGACGGCGTGAGCTGCCGCACTCGCTGATGACCACCTGACCGGCATGCAGGCCGGCGCGGAAGCTCGGCACCATGCCGAATTCCTGACGGTAGAAGTCCGCCTTTTCCGCGATGCTGTCCGCAATCGCGAAGAAGCAGTCGATGCAGCGCCCACCCGACATCTTGTCATCAAGCGGCCACGTCACGATGACCTCGTCGCCGACATAGGCGTGAACCTCGCCACCAAGCGCGACGATCGCGTCGTCGATGTCGTAGAAGAAGCGGGTGAGCAGGCTCTGCACGCGCAACTCCCCCATCTCCTCGGCCAGCGAGGTCGAGCCTGCAAGGTCGAGGAACATCAGCACGCGCGCTTCCCGCACCGGCGTCCGATATCGGCCAAGCGCCACGTTGAACAGCACGCGGCTGCCGACCAGCCGCGTCAGTTCATAGATCGACCCGATGAGCAGGGCACCAAAGAAGCTGATCGCAACGATCGTAGGAAATTTTTCGACCAGCCAGTGGGCCTCGATCCGATGCCCATAAAGCAGTGGTTCAAGGGTCAGGACGGTGACTGCAACGACGACGGCCATGGCCGCGGAACGCACCGCCAGATCCACCAGCAGCGGCCATCTGCTGATCCAGTCGCCCCGCCGCGAAGCAAAATAAAGATGGGTAGCCCAGCCGGCGAGTGCCACGCCCATGCCGTGGAAGCCGCTTCGCAGATAGTTCGCCACGGTCGCTTCCAGCGGATCGTCCAAGAAATAGCGAAAGGTCATCCCGAACAGCATGCCGAACCCGGCAATGACGACAGTCGGGATGATCGGACGATACATGGGCGATCCGTTCCTCACATCGCTGCCACCATGAACGCCGCCAGCGCGTCGCGATCGGACGGCGGCATGGTAAGGCCGAGTTTTGAGCGCCGCCACAGGATATCGTCCGGAAAACGCGCCCATTCCTTATTCATGAGATAGCGCACTTCCGCGGCCGTCAATTCCGGTCCGAAGGCCTGGCCGAGGTCACCGCGCTCTTTGGCATCGCCGAGGATCTCCCTGGCGTTCGTTCCGTAGGCGGCGACCAGCCGCCTCGCCTGCGCCTCGTCGAGAAACCGCCAGCGCTCGCGCACCTCATCAACTTCGTTGTCGAAGCGGTCCCAGGCAAAATCGCCGCCGGGCAGCGGCACCTGTGCGGTCCAGCGCGCCGACATCGGATAGAACGGCGTCAATTCCGAGACCGCCCGCTCGGCGCGCAGCCGCGAGGTGGTGACATCGCCGCCGAACACGGTCAACAGCGGCGCCTTGCCCCGCCCGTGGTCGAGCGTGATCGCGCCGTCGCGCCCGCTCGCGGCTGACAGCACCATGTTGGCGCCGGAAAGCGTGCGCACCACGTCGACTGTCTCGATCCGCTCGCGGAAATAGCGGTTCGCCGCATCGCAGAGATAGGCGACGTCGCCGGCCGCCATCGCGACGATGGCGGGGTCGCCCTTGAAGGCATGGCTGACGGTGCCGATCAGGGTGAAATCGCGCTCATAGGGACTGGCGAAGATCAGCCGCCCGTCGCTGTTCTGGAACACATAGATGTTGTCGCTGTCGAACAGGCGGCGGACGATGATCTGGCTCATCTGCATTGCTGTCGCCTTCCGCGTCGGCACGCGCAGCACCGTCTCGGCGACGGACGACGTCCAGGCGCCGGTGACGTTGGCGACCGCCCTGGCCGTGACCACCTGGCGGAAGCCGCGATCTTTCGTCACCAGCCGCCATTCCCTGCCGCGTTCGGCCCGGCTGCAGCGCGCGCCGGTGCGAATCACCGCGCCGCGCGCCGCGGCATCGACGGCGGTGAGAACCACCAGGCGCGAATCGTCCACGACGCAGTCGGAATATTCAAAGGCGGTGCCGAACGGCCGCTTCAGTGCGTTGCCGACCGGATGATGCGTGACGTCAACCGTCGCCGAGGCCGGCAGGCCGCTGCGCGAGGCCAGCCGGTCGTACACCAGCAGCCACGAGCGCAACTGCCAGTCCGGACGCTCGTCCGAGTGGGCGGGGATAGCAAAGCGCATCGGGCGCACCAGATGCGGCGCGATCCTGAGCCAGGTGTCGCGCTCGCCGAGCGCGGAACGGACGCGCAGGAAATGCCGGCGCTCCAGCCCCGCCAGATCGCCATGGATCAGCCGCGGCGAGGCCGAGGAGGCGCCCACTCCGAGATCGCCCTGCTCCAGCAGGATGACGCGCAAGCCACGGCCGACGGCGTCGCGCGCGATGCTGACGCCGTTCAACCCGCCGCCAATGATCGCGAGATCGTAGTCCGCCATACGCGAGCGCTACTGGAGAGAATCTGATTTCACTACACTAGGGCATGATGGCCAAAAGTGGATCTCGCTCCTGGAAATGAATCAAGTCCGGGCAAATACCGCACCAGCTGCTGCTTTACCCGGTTGCGCCGATCGAAGTGAAGAAGCGCTCCGGTCCTTCCAGTTCCACCAGCTTCTTTTTCTCGATCAGCCAGAAGCGGTTTCCCACCGCTCGCACGAAGTTGCGATCGTGTGAAACCAAGAGGCAGCTTGCCTCATGTTCCAGCAGTACGTCCTCCAGCGCCTCCTGCCCCTCGATGTCAAGGTGATTGGTGGGCTCGTCGAGCAGATAGAAGTTTGGCTGGGCAAGCCGTAGCAAAAGCATGCCGAGACGCGCCTTCTGTCCGCCGGAAAGCCGGCCGATCGGACGGCCCTGCATCGCAACGGACAGGCCGGCACCGGCGAGCAATGCACGCGCCCGCTGATCGCCGATCTCGAACCGGGTGACGATCGCCTCCATCGGCGTCTCCGCATCGGCAAGACCGGCAAGATCCTGTTCGCAATGGCCGAGAGCAAGCGACTGCGTGACCTTGATGCCAGTCTGCGTGGCTGCCGGATTTTCGATCGCCTGCCGCAGCATCGCCACGAGCCGGGTCTTCCCTGCCCCGTTCGGCCCCAAAAGCACAATCCGGTCGCCCTTGCAGATGAACTGCTTGCCGGTTCTGAACAGCAGCCTGCCGTCCGGGGCGACGACGGCGGCATCATCAAGCGCAATCAGAACCTTGGCATGCGTTCCGCGGTTGGCCAGCTTGATCGTCCCTGCGGATCGCTCCAGGTGGGCCGGCTTTGCTGCTTCTTCCAGCTTCTCGGCGCGCTGCTTCAATTGTTTGGTCTTTTGCAACAGAAGGTCGCTGCCGGAATTGATGCCGATATTGTTGAGCTTTGCCGCGTTCTGGCGAAGCTGCTGGGCCGCCTTCAGGTCGCGTTGGTAGCGCCGTTGATCCGATGCATCGACCTCGCTGAGCGCAGCGCGGGCCCGCGTATAGGGCAATGAAAATATTTGCGACTGGTCGGGCCGCAGGAATACCGTGCGGTTCGTGGTTGCGTCGAGAAAGGCCCGGTCATGGCTCGATATCACGACCGGCATATCGCGCGGCAACGCGTTCAGCCAATTTTCAAGCTGACCGATCCTCGCGAGGTCCAGGTGGTTGGTCGGCTCGTCGAGCAGCAGCACGTCGGCCTCGGTCACCACGACGCGGGCAAGCATGGCGAGCCGCTGCCAGCCGCCGCTCAGTTGCTTCAGCGGCCGCTGCCGCAACGCCTCGGGCACATCAAGCGATTCCAGGGCAACGTCAACCCTCCAACCGTCGCTTGTCCGTCGTTCAATGGGCAACACCTCGAGCACCGCCGTATAGAACGGCGTATCCATCAGCGCCGACGGCACGTCCTGCTCGACATAACCGATGGTCAGTCCTCGTGATCGCGTGATCTCGCCCTCGCCTGGCTCCATCAGGCCGGCAATGCAACGCAGCAACGTGGATTTGCCGCGTCCATTGGCGGCGACGAGCCCGATGCGGTCACCGGCATTGACGATGAGGTTCAGTCGAGAAAACAGCGGAGCGTTCAGCGTCACGCCGAGATTACGGATGGTGATAAGCGTCATGATCGTTCCCTGGTCTTGCCGGCGACCGCGATGTCCGGGACATGCAGCCATCATCGGACGTGGTGTCGGCGCGCGGCGAGCTACGGAAAATGCAGGCGCGAACGATCAGGCGTTCGACGTCGCATTGCCACGGGGGCAGACCAGGAAGAGATTTACGAAAGGTCTCTGGTCAGCCCTGCAAACGCATTTGCAGGGCGTTGACGGGGCCACGCTGGCGATAGTGGTGGAAAAATGTCGTCACCCGCAGCCCTCCTTTCTCGATCAAATAGGCCGTCAGGCTAACTGGGCCTGCAGAGGAAGGCAAGCCAAGGCCTCGGCGCGCTCAAAATCCGAAAAAGGCCGAGGGGTCACCAGCTCAGCGGCGTAATCAGGCCGTGGGACCGGGATGACGCAGCTTGGCGAAATCAGGCGCTGGCGAGCTTGCGTTCGGTTTCGACGTCGTTGGCGGCGCTGCGACCGACCAGCGCGGCGTAGTGGCCGATCGGCTGGGGCTTGCCGAGGAAATAGCCCTGCACCGCGTCGCAACCTTCGTCAGCGAGGAAGCTGAGCTGTTCCTGGGTCTCCACGCCTTCGGCGACGATCGACATTTCGAGGCCGTGGCCGAGGTCGATGACGGCGCGAACGATCGCCGCCGATTGCGGATTGCGCCCGAGATTCATGACAAAGGCGCGGTCGATCTTGATCTTGTCGAACGGAAACGCCTGCAGGTAGCTCAGCGAGGAATAGCCGGAGCCGAAATCGTCCATCGAGATCCGCACGCCGAGCGACTTCAGCCGTCTCAGCAAGGCGAGACCGCGGTCGAAATCCTCGATCAACACGCCTTCGGTGATTTCGAGTTCGAGCCGGTCGGGCGCCAGCCCCGTCTCGAGCAGGATCGAATGCACCAGGCTGACGACGTCGCCATGCATGAACTGCGCCGGCGACAGGTTGACGGCGATCTGCATCGGCACCGGCCAGGAGGCGGCCTCCCGGCAGGCTTCGCGCAGGATCCACACGCCCATTTCGACGATCAGGCCGCTCTCTTCGGCGAGCGGAATAAATTCGCCCGGCGACACGAAACCGCGCACCGGATGGATCCAGCGCGCCAGCGCTTCGAAGCCGATCACCTTGCTGCTGCCGATCGTCGGGCCGGCTGCTGCCTGCGGCTGGTAATACAGCGACAATTCGCCGTTCCGGATCGCCATCGAGAGGTCCTGGTGCAGCACGCGGCGATCGCGGATCTGCTGGTCCATCTCCGGCTCGAAAATGCTGATCGAACCGCGCGACTTCTGCTTGGCGCGGAACAGCGCCGCGCCGGAATTGGCGAGCAGCGATGCAGCGTCCGAGCCGTTATGCGGGAATACCGAGATGCCGGTCGTAACACCGGTCCGCACCGACTTGCCGTCGATCACGAATTCGTCCGACAGGGTTTGCGCGAGTTTTTCGGCGAGCGCCTGGCCCGCCTCCGGCTGCTTGCCGTCGATGATCAGGCCGAACTCATCGCCGGACAGGCGGGCGACCACGCCGCCGCGGGCACAGGCCTGGATGCGGCCGGCGACCTCGATCAGGAGCTTGTCGCCCATCGCGTGGCCGAACACGTCGTTGATTTCCTTCAGGCCGTCGAGGTCGACGCACAACACCGCGAACTCCTCGTCGGTGCCGGCACAGGCCTCGATCATCTGCGCCAGCGCCTGCAGGAAGGCGGCGCGGTTCGGCAGATCCGTCAGGCCGTCATGATAGGCCATGTGCGCCATCCGCGACTCGGTCTGGCGGCGGTCGGTGACGTCCTCATGGGTCTTGATCAGATATTGCGGCTCGCCGGCCTCGTCGAGCACGGTCATGCGACGGGTCAGGAACAGCCGTAAGCCATCCTTGGTGGAGATCGGATGCTCTTCGGTGAGCAGGCTGCGCTTCTTGATCGCGGCCTCATCGCGCGCGATGATCAGTTTGGCCTCGCGCGGGTTGAAGATGTCGGCGGCGGTCAGGCCGGTGGCGTCCTCGCGGCGGCGATTGAGAATGGTCTCGGCACTGCGGTTGGCGAGCAGATAGCGCCCGTCGCTGACGCGCTCGACGATCAGCGACACCGGGATGTTGTCGACCACCAGCTCGAGGAATTTCTTGGTGTTTTCGAGTTCGCGCGACAGCGACCGCCGGTCGGTGACGTCGTCGAACAGCGTGATCAGGAATTCCGGCTTGTTGCTCTCGTTGCGCGCCACCACGCGATTGGAAGAGAGAACGCGTTCGTCGTCGCCGCGTTCGACGCTGTATTCGCTGCGGTGATAGCCTTCCGGCGCGGTCAGCGCCGCCTGGTCCGCGATCTCGATGCGTTTTGCGGTTTCGGGCCGGAATATCTCGTCGGCGCGCTTGCCGACGATGTGATCGCGGGAGAAGCGCGAAAAGCGCTCGAACGCGCGGTTGGCGAAGATGTAGCGACCGTCCTCGATGTTCTTGGCGGCGACGCAGACCGGAACGTTATCGAGTACCGATTCCAGAAACTTGGTGGTCGATGCCAGCTTGCGCGACAGCTGGCGTTGCTCGGTGCAATCCTCATGCGTTCCGATCGTCCCGCCATTGGGCAGGCGGAAGATCTTCGACAGTACCGATCGCCCGCCCGGCAGTTCTGTGACGACGCCTTCGGGGCGGCGGGCCAGCTTGCCGAACTCCTCGACGGTGATATTGAGCAACCCCCGCGCGCGCCGCAATTCGAGCAGTTCGCGGCCGGTCATGCGGCTCGAAATCTCGGCGCGGCTGAGCCCGTACATTTCGAGAAAGCGGTCGTTGCAGAAGACCACGCGATTTTGCGCGTTGGTCATCATCACGCCCTGGTTGAGGTTGTTGAGCGCCGAGCTGATGAACGCGCTACGCTGCATTTGCGCGCTCTTCGCCCCGCGCAACGCCGCCAAAATCCAGATGCCGATCGCAGCCAGGAAGGAAACGACGACTACCCCGCCGATCAGGAACTCCCACACCCGATTGGGATCGAATTCGCCGATATAGCTCGCCGGCGCAAAGCCCTCGGAAGGCCCGGCGCCCCATGCGATTCCGCACGGCATGGCGGTGGCGAGCAGACAGACGAGGGCCTGCGCCGGAATCGAATTCTTCCGTCCTGCCTGCCAGTTGCTGTCAGCCATTACCCACCCGAGGTTTGCGGGCGGAGTGTCTGGCTTGACGGGTTTGGATCGGGTAAACGCCTACCCGTGCAATTCTAAAATGTGACCCAAATTACGGCAATTGGCCTGACATGATTAATGTTTTACTAACGGGGCTGCGTTGGCGGCGTATGTCGAGACAAACCAACGGGTTGGTCGACGGCTTCGGCGAACGAAGCTGTTATCACCGAGCATGGCAAGCGCCGATTCCTGCGCCAGATTTCCGGGCCTGAAGCAGACATGGACAAGGTCGATTGCGTCGTCATCGGAGCGGGGGTGGTCGGGCTCGCGATCGCCCGACAGCTGGCCCAGGCGGGCCGCGAAGTGATCGTGCTCGAGGCCGCCGAGGGCATCGGCACCATCACCTCCTCGCGCAACAGCGAGGTGATCCACGCCGGCATCTATTACCGCGCCGGCAGCCTGATGGCGCAGATGTGCGTCAGCGGCAAGCATGCGCTTTACCGGTATTGCCGCGACCACGGCATCCCGCATCGCAATTGCGGCAAGCTGATCGTGGCGACGACGCCGAAGGAAACCGAAAAGCTGCAATCGATCCGCGCCCATGCGCAAGCCAATGGCGTCGACGACATGCAATTGCTGACGGGCGAAGCGGCGCGCGAACTGGAGCCGGCGCTGAATTGCGATGCGGCGCTGCTTTCTCCATCCACCGGCATCATCGACAGCCACGCCTACATGCTGGCACTGCGGGGCGATGCGGAAGAAGCCGGCGCGGCTTACGCATTCCACACCCCGCTGCTGCACGCCCGGGCCAATGCCGGCCGCATCGAAATCGAAGCCGGCGGCGATGCGCCGATGACACTCGCGTGCAACCTGCTCGTCAATTCGGCAGGCTTGAGCGCGCCCGCGGTCGCGCGCAGCATCGAGGGTATGCCGATCGAAATGATTCCCTGCGCCTATCTGGCCAAGGGCAATTACTTCAGCTGCAGCGCGCGGGCGCCGTTTTCACGCCTGATCTATCCGGTGCCCGAGCCCGGCGGATTGGGCGTGCACCTCACGCTCGACATGGCCGGACAGGCGCGGTTCGGGCCTGACGTCGAATGGGTCGAGAGCATCGACTATGCGGTGGACCCTTCTCGCGCCGAGCGATTCTATCCCGCGATCCGGCGCTACTGGCCAACGCTGCCGGACGGCGCGCTGATGCCGAGCTATTCCGGAATCCGGCCGAAGATCGTACCGCCAGCCGTCGCCACACAGGACTTTCTGATCCAAGGCCCTGCCGATCATGGCGTGGCCGGATTGATCAACCTGTTCGGTATCGAATCGCCAGGGCTGACGTCGTCGCTCGCGATCGCCGATCATGTCGGCACGCTGGCCGAACGCTGAACGGGACCGCGCAGCCAACATCAATCCGATGAGCGCTTGTGCGCCCATCGGCTGCGTGGCGTTTCGAATACTCTGCGGGACTGGTTAGTGGAGGGTTTCGTCGGCGGTTTGTTTCAACCGCTCGATCTGGTCCTTGACCATTAGCTTGCGGCGCTTCAGCTCGACAATTTGCAGGTCGTCTGTGGAAAGGTGCACGAGCGCTTCGTGCAATTCGTTCTCGAGGAGCTTGTGTTTACGTTCAAGTTCAACAAGATGCGCCTGTAGAGCCATACGAAATCTCCTCGGTGGGTGAAACCTCAGATTCGATCCGGACGGCGGAGTGTACACCAGCCTTGGAATCTGTCGATGGGATTTCCAGAATCGGGCCTCCTCATATTTTTGGGTTTATCTGTAACCAATCGTGACTATGGAACCAGGTCAGCTTGCGGAGCGGCCTCGCAGCGACGATATTCACCGCCAGCCTTCGAAGAATCCGTTCGCAACCAGATCGCGCTTTCAGCTAACGTACACCATGACCGACGAAGATGAGCGCGAGCTTGAAAACGAGCTCGCTCGCCTGCAGCAGGAGCATCGCGATCTCGATGCGGCGATCGACGCGCTGCATCAGTCGCCGGCACCGGACTTGTTACGGCTGCAGCGACTGAAGAAGCGCAAACTGCAATTGCGCGATCGCATCGCCTTCATCGAAGATCAGATCACGCCTGACATCATCGCCTGATCGTTGCGCCAGTTCGGCGCACAAAATCGTCAGCGTTTCGGCAGATTCTTTTCCCCGACATCCACACATGTTGCAGTGCTGCGACTGCGGTGCTCGACCGGAAAAACAAGCCAACCGGTCGGCGGATGAGGCTTGACTCCATGAGAACAAACAGAGAACATATGCCTCTGCCGCCAGCCTCGGGAGTCCGCCATGTCCGCCCCCTCGCCCCTGTCCGACAACAGCCGTTACGAGCAGGCCTGTGACCAGGCCATCGCGATGTGCGACGGCAATCTGCGCTCGACCATCAAGGCGCTGATCATGGCGAACGAATATCTGGAAATCGAGCTGGAGGAATTGCAGGCGGCCATCGCCGCCGGCTGCGTGCCGGCAAGAGCCTCCCGTGTGGAGAGCGACGCCGCCTGATCATTCAAACCCGGAGCAAGACAATGGCCGATGTCACCTACTACGTCGCAATGCCATTCCTGCAGGACGATAGCGGCTCGCCGGTGGCGGGCGCCGCGGAAGAATGCCAGAGCCCGACCACTGCGTTGCGCCGTGCCGAGACGATGTCGCGGATGGCCGGCAGCATCGGCGCCGTCGCCTTCAGCCGCAGCGGCGATCCAATGCTCGGCGAATTCGGCGATGCAAAACTGCTGCACAAGTTCGGCAATGTGCCGGACGATCTCAGCGGGTTGTGATGGACCGCTGATCGGAGATTCGTTGGGTAGGCAAAGCGCAAGCGTGCCCCCCTACAGATCTACGAATTCGCCTCATGTCGCCGCAGCGCCTTGCGCACATACATGGCGCTGTCGGCCGCTTCCAGCGCGCGGCCGGCTTCGGAGTGGGTATCGAGAACGGAGACGCCTGCGGAAGCGCCCGCGGTGATGGTGCGGCCATCGAACACGAAGGTGAGGCGATCGATCGCTTCTTCCAGCGCGGCCGCCTTGACCCTGGCGTCGGTCTCGCTGAGATTCCAGAGCAGCAGTGCGAACTCGTCGCCGCCGAGCCGGCCGACCACGTCGGAAGCGCGCACCTGCGCCAGCAGCGCCGCGACAATGGCCTTGAGCACCTGATCACCCGCGGCATGTCCGAAGGCGTCGTTGATCGGCTTCAGGCGATCGACGTCGAGCACGACGAGGGCGCCGGAGGCACGGTAGCGTTTGATGTAGGCGATCGCGCGATGGAGCTCGCGCTCGAAGCCACGCCGGTTCGGGATGCCCAGCAGGAAATCGGTGTCGGCGGAGGCCTGAAGTTCCTCGATCTGCGCCTGCGTCTGGGCCAATTGCGCCTTCAGCCGGCGAATCGTCGTCTTGCTGTCGTTGGAGGTGGCTGGTGGCCGGGAGGGCGGTGCGGAGGATCGCCGCGGTGTGGATTTTCGCCCGGAAGCCGCGCTTTTGGGGCGTTTTCCGGCCCTCGACGCGGCTCCCCTGGTTTTCTTCTTCATGGCCTTCCCTGTGCAGGCACGCTTATGAAGGCTTGCCGGGATTCACCAAGACAGGATAGTCCATTCCTGATCCCTTGCCACGCCTTGGATGAACCCCTGGCCGATCCTATAATCGGCCTATGTTTCTGGATTCCTGAACAGAATTGACGAGATGACCGCACCGATCGCCATCATTATGGGCAGCCAGTCCGACTGGGAGACCATGCGCCACGCTGCCGAGACCTTGGCCGCACTCGGGGTCGACTGCGAAAAACGCATCGTTTCGGCCCACCGGACCCCGGACCGGCTGTTCGCCTTCGCCAAGGGCGCCAAAGCCGCCGGCTTCAAGGCCATCATTGCCGGTGCCGGCGGCGCCGCGCATCTGCCCGGCATGGCGGCGGCGCTGACCGAGCTGCCGGTGTTCGGCGTTCCCGTCGAATCCAAGGCCCTGTCGGGGGTCGATTCGCTCTACTCGATCGTGCAGATGCCGGCTGGCGTTCCCGTCGGGACGCTGGCGATCGGCAAGGCCGGCGCCATCAACGCCGCCCTGCTCGCGGCCGCTGTGCTCGCGCTGAACGACGCACCGCTCGCGGGCAGGCTCGCCGCCTGGCGGAAGCAGCAGACCGATGCGGTCAAGGAGCGTCCGGAGGGTTCAGCGTGACGGCTTCAGGCAGAGTGAAGCTGAAGCCGGGCGACACCATCGGAATTCTCGGCGGCGGACAATTGGGCCGGATGCTGGCCATGGCGGCAGCACGCCTTGGCCTCAGGTGCCAGGTGTTTTCGCCGGATCCGGACTCGCCCGCCTTCGACGTGGTGCTGAACGCGACCTGCGCCGAATATGCCGATGTCGAGGCGCTCGAACTGTTCGCCAACGATGTCGACGTCATCACCTATGAATTCGAGAACGTGCCGGCGGCCACCGCGATGGTGCTGGATGCGCGGCGTCCCGTGCTACCAGCGCAGAAGATCCTGGAGACCACGCAGGACCGCCTGATCGAAAAGGATTTCGTCAAGCGGCTCGGCATCGGCACCGCCGACTATGCCGACGTATCGTCGGTGGAAAGCCTGCAGAGCGCCATTGCCCGCATCGGCCTTCCCGCCGTGATCAAGACCCGCCGCTTCGGTTACGACGGCAAGGGCCAGGCGATCATTCGCGAGGGCGATGATCCGGCTCAAGTCTGGGAAGACCTCGGCACCAAATCCGCGATCCTCGAAGCCTTCGTTCCCTACGAGCGCGAGGTCTCCGTGATCGCCGCGCGCGGAGCCGACGGCACGGTCGAGTGTTACGACGTCACCGAAAACGAGCATCGCGATCACATCCTGAAATTCTCGCGCGTGCCGGCGGCGATTTCGGACGAGCTGGCGGCACAGGCGCGCGCCGTCGCCGAAAAGATCGCCCACGCGCTCGACTATGTCGGCGTGCTCGGGGTCGAGTTGTTCGTCGTTGGCGGAAACGGCGGGCCGCATGTGCTGGTCAACGAGATTGCCCCGCGGGTGCATAATTCCGGACACTGGACGCTGGACGGCGCCTCGGTCTCGCAATTCGAGCAGCATATCCGCGCGATCGCCGGCTGGCCGCTTGCCAAGCCGGTTCGTCACGGTGAGGTCACCATGACCAACCTGATCGGCGACGATATCCTCGACTACGAGCAATGGCTGACGGTTCCCGGCGCCACCGTTCACCTCTACGGCAAGGGCCCGCCGCGGCCGGGCCGCAAGATGGGCCATGTCACCGAAGTGGTCCCGGCGAGCAAAAAATAGCGCGGTGTGCCCGCCGGGCTAAAGTGTGATGAGGTTTCTTCGAATCGTCATCCCACTTTATCTTTTTGTTTGAGCATGATCTCCGCGCAAACGTGTTGCGTTTGTCGCGAGGGAAAACCGCTACACACTTTTCCGGATCATGCTCTAGATCGCAGATCAGGCCGTCCTTACGCCTTCCACGACGCCGGCCGGCTCCTCACTGAGCCAGCGATAGAGCACGCCGCCAAGAGCACCGCCGATCAGCGGCGCAACCCAGAACAGCCAGAGCTGCGCCAGCGCCCAGCCGCCGACGAACAGCGCCGGGCCCGTGCTGCGCGCCGGATTTACCGATGTGTTGGTGACGGGAATGCTGACGAGATGGATCATCACCAGCGCTAGGCCGATCGCCAGCGGCGCAAAGCCCGCCGGCGCCTTGCCGTGGGTCGCGCCCATGATGATGAACAGGAACATCATGGTCATCACCACCTCGGTGATGAAGCAGGCCACCATGCCGTATTTGCCGGGCGAATGCGCGTCATAGCCGTTGGAGGCAAAGCCCTTGGTCAGATCGAAGCCCGGCGCACTGCTTGCGATCACGTAGAGCAAGCCTGCGGCAACAATCGCGCCAATCACCTGCGCGACGACATAGGGCAGGATCTGACCGGTCGGAAATCGGCCACCCGCGGCAAGGCCGACCGTCACGGCGGGATTGAGATGGCAGCCGGAAACGTGCCCGATCGCATAGGCCATGGTCACGACGCTCAGCCCGAACGCCAGGGACACACCGACCAGACCTATCCCGACCTGCGGAAAGCCGGCGGCAATGACCGCGCTGCCGCATCCCGCAAAAGTGAGCCAAAACGTACCGATCGCTTCAGCGGTATATTTTTTGGTATTCATACTCGCCTCCCGCATGTTTTTACGTTCCCGGATGCTAGGGAAGGCCCGTGAGGGGCTCGTTATCTGCGGAAACCGGCCCTGTATTGGCCGAATTCCGCCGATTTTCGTAGCGTCCCCGGGCCCAAAACCGCCTTCTCCGGTGGACATCAGCGGTTTTGTCTGCTACATGCCCGCGCTCAGGGTTGAGGGCTAGGCCTTTCGCCGGCCCTTCACTTTACCAGAATTCCTATCCGATCAATTGAAAGAGGATGCCGCGTGCAGGTTCTCGTTCGCGATAACAATGTCGACCAAGCCCTCAAGGCGCTGAAGAAGAAGATGCAGCGCGAGGGTATTTTCCGCGAGATGAAGCTCCGCGGACATTACGAAAAGCCCTCCGAGAAGAAGGCCCGCGAAAAGGCCGAAGCCGTGCGCCGCGCGCGCAAGCTGGCCCGCAAGAAGCTGCAGCGCGAAGGCCTGCTGCCGATGAAGCCGAAGCCGGTGTTCGGCGCCGGCCCCGGTGGCGACCGTGGTGGTGCTGGCGGTCGTGGTGGCCCGGGCGCAGGTCCGCGCGGACCGCGCTGATCGCGTTCTTCCCAAGAGATCTGAATTGAAAACGCGGACTTCGGGTCCGCGTTTTGTTTTTGAGCGCAGGCAAGTCGGTTCGAATGTTGTCGTGCGCGCTCCGCCATCTGCATCATTTTGCAAGGGACGCGGCGACCGCCGCCGTCATCCGGAAAACGTTGGATGGCAATCGCCCCGGCCGCGTTGCGGCTATTTTGGTCGATGCATTTTGCGTTCCGGCAGGTTACGAATTACTGCATCGAATCCGAAAGTCTTCCGCTGCATGGCCGTTACGGATTGCAATGCCTCTTCCCGCGCCTCGCGCTTGACGGCCGCATCTGTCGCGCTGCTTGCAACTGTTTTTGCTCTTCCGCTCGGCGGCTGTTCGTTCGACCTGGGATCGTGGGGATCGGACAAGGAAAAGCCGCAGGTCCTCGAACAGAAGCCGACCGGCACGATCAGCGGACAAAGCGTCAGCGATGCCCAGGGCCACGCGGCACGCGGCCAGGCGCTCGTCAAAGCCGGGAAGACCGAAGAGGCGCTGGCGGAATTCGACCGCGCGCTGGCGCTCGATCCCTACAACGTGCCGGCCCTGTACGGCCGCGGCCTGATCCATCAAGGCGAAGCAGCACGAGCAGGCGATCGCGGATTTCACCGCGGCCAATGGTCTGACGCCGCAACGGGTCGAGCCGCTGCTGGCGCGTGCCACCAGCTACCTCGCGATCGACAAGGCCAAGGAAGCCGCTTCCGATCTCGACGAGGCGGTGCAGACCGATCCCAACAGTGCGCAAGCCTGGTCGGCCCGTGGCGCCACCTATGAGCGGCTCGGCGACAAGGCCAAGGCGTTCGCATCCTATGGCCGTGCGCTTGCGCTCCGGCCCAAGGACGAAGCCGCGCGAAGCGGGCTTGCTCGCACCGGCGGCTAGCGCTCCCGGCTTTGCCATCGCTGCAGTTCCGCCGACGCGCTTTCGCGTGCGGGAAAACAAAAGCCCCCGGACTAATCCGGGGGCATGCGTCATGCGAAACGCTACGAGTTGGCTTACCTCGGCAGCACCGAGTGGAAGATCGACTTCGCGGTGGACAGCGCGTCCTCGGCAGCCGCCGTGGCGCGATCGCGTACCGACGGTTCTGCGACTTCGGCGCGCAGATCAATTGGACGCGAGAGGGGGATATCGGCGGGCGGGATGGGACGGTTCGGGTTGCCGGCGTCGGCATAAGGCGGCCGTGCCTGCGATGAAGGCTGACCCGACGAAGCCTGACCATAGGGTTCGCCGACGGGCGACCCCGAGACCATGATCGGTGGCGGCAGCGGACGAAGCGCGGGCGCATGCGCGGTGACAGGTGCATTCGTGACCGCCGGTGCAGCCGCGACCACGGGCGCATTCGCGACCTTCGGCGCCTCGGAAGCGCGGGCAGGCTCGGCGACGCGCGGCGAGGTTTCGCCGTTGGCGCGCAGGCGCTCGATCGCGGCGCGCGCCAGATCGTTGGCGTCGCGGCGTTCCTCCGGCGCAGCCGAAGTCTCGACCGGGGCAGCCGGCGCGGGTGGAGCAACCGCAACCGGCGCCGGCGAAGAATTCACAGGCTGAGAATTCAAAGGCTGGATCGGCGACGGCAGCACGACCCGAATCTTTTCCTTTTCGCGCGGCGCCGCAGCGTGACGGCGATCGGCGTCAGCGGGGCTTTCGGCCGATTTCACGTCGGACTTGTTCGCGTCAGACTTGTTCGCGTCAGATTTGGGGTCAGCTTTGGCTTCAGCCTTTTCGTCGGCCTTCTGGGCCTTCTCGGCCACCGCCGGCCGTTCGGCAGCGGTCTTCTCCATGATGGCCTTTTCGGAGATGCCACGTGCCTTGACGCCTGCGGCGGGGAGATTGCTGGCCGTGCTCTCGGCCGGCTTGGCATCAGACTTGGTATCGGATTTGGCTTCGGCCTTGCCATCCCCCTTGGGGTTGGCGGGCGATACCGCCGCGGCGGGAGGGGCGTCCGTGGCGGGCTTGCTGACGATGTAGTGGTTGACGATGTAGGCCCCGATGACGGTCGCAGCCACCGAAGGGAAGATGTCCACCGCAAATTTCTTGAGGTAATTCAGCATTCAGGCCACTCCCCACGGGTCCCTCAATTGCCGGAACTTTGAGGCACATTGAGGGATCAACTGCGACGGATCGGTGGCAACTCAGCAGTTCCTGTGCAGGCGCGGCGGAACCCGCTTGCATCTGCCCCCTCTCCAGGCCGCAGCGCAACATACGGCGTCCCTGCCCGGCGAAGCAACCTAGACCTGAGATGGAGGGTCAGGGCTTCAGCTCGACCTCCAGAAACACGATCTCGCTGTTCGTCTCGTTCAGCACGTCGTGCTGGACACCGGCTTTCCGGAAATAGGATTTGCCGGCCCCGAGCTGCGCCTTGGTGCGCTCGCCATTTGGCGCGACGATGGTCATCTCGCCCGAGGTCACCGGCACGATCACGTAATCCATCCCATGGGTGTGATGGCCGGTGGCGCTGCCCGGCGCCAGCCGCCATTCGGTGACACGGACTTCCGGGGTATCGACCTGAACGTCGGATTTGGCGGCGAGCATCTGTTTTTCTCCGATTACGGCACGAACACCATGAACAGGAATACGGCAAACACCACCATATGTACCAGCCCGAACAGGATGTTGGTCCGTCCGGTGCCAAAGGTGAGCATGCTGATGACGAAAGTCAGCATCAGCAGCACCATCTCCTGGGTGTTGAGCCCGAGGACCAGCGGCTTGCCGAGCGTGTAGGCGGCAACGGCGACGGCCGGAATTGTCAGCCCGATCGTGGCGAGCGACGATCCCAGCGCTAGATTAATGCTCTTCTGCAGTTCGTTCTTGCGCGCGGCGCCAACGGCCGCGACGCTTTCCGGAAGCAGGATCAACAGCGCCACCAGCACGCCGGCGAAGGCCGGCGGCGCGCCAATCATCGCGGTCACGACATCGACCACCAGCGAGAATTTCTTCGCCAGCAGCACCACCGCCAGCAGCGATACCAACAGCAGCCCGACGCTCAGCGCCAACATCCGATTCGGCATCGGAGCTTCATGCGCCGCATCACCGCCGTTACTGACGAAATAGTCGCTATGCCGGATGGTCTGGGTATAGAGGAACACGGCGTAGAGGACGACCGTGACGGCGCTGACGAAACCAAGTTGCGCCGACGAATAGACCGGGCCCGACGTGGTCAGTGTGTAGTTCGGCATGACCAGCGTGATCGTCGCCAGCACGAACAGCACGCTGAGGTAAAGGTTGGCGCCGGAGACCTGGAAATCCTGCTCGCGGTAGCGCAGCCCACCGATGAAGATGCAGAGGCCGACCAGCCCGTTGCATACGATCATCACGACCGCAAACACCGTGTCGCGCGCCAGCGCGGGCACCGGCTTTTCACCCAGCATGATGGTCGCGATCAGCACGACTTCGATGATGGTGATTGAGAGCGTCAGCACCAACGTGCCGTAGGGCTCGCCGATCCGCTCGCCGATCACTTCGGCATGGTGCACAGCCGCGAACACCGTGCCGAACAGGATCGCCAGCAGCACGGCCGCGAACAACAGCCCGCCGGCCGACGGCGTAAAGTCGAGCCCAAGGACGGTGGCCACGGCAAACAGCAGCACCGCCAGCGCCGGGAATATCCAGGCCGATCGCGGCATCGGTCCGTGTGCGCTCATGCAGTCAAGTTCCCAACCGGTTCGGGGACGGAAGCCGTCCCTGCATCGACGAGCCCTTCGCAAGGTTGATGAAATTCCGCGCGATTTCAATTGCGCCGAAATTGTCCAGATCGTTATGACCGCCGCGGGCAAGGCGGACGAACCGTTTCGGCTCGTTCGCCAGCGCGAACAGCCGCTCGCCAAACACCACGGGTATCGTGGGATCGAGCGCGCCATGCATCACGAGCAGTGGAACCCTGACCCGGGGGATGCGCTGGTCGGAGTGGAACCGGTCACGGATCAATAGCCGTACCGGCGCAAACCAGAACGCCGAGGCGGCGACGTCCACGATGGACGTATAAGGGGCCTCCAGGATCAACTTTCCGACCGGCTGTTCGGCCGCCACCGTGACGGCGACGCCGGTGCCGAGGGAAAATCCCCACGCAACGATCCTGTCCGTGCTGTATCGCTTTGCCGTGAAGGCATAGGCGACCGCGGCATCCAGCAGCAATCCCTGCTCGCTCGGTTGTCCGCTGGAGCCGGCGTAGCCGCGATAGGACAGCGCGACGATTCCGGTCCCGTCGGCGATCAGGCCCCGAAAACGGCCGAAGAAACCGGCGAGATAATCGCCATTGCCGTGGAAGTAGAGGACGACCGGACGACCGGGCCTCGCCGGAACGTGCCAGACGATGACCCTCTCACCGTCAGCCGTGGCCAGGACATGTTCCTCGGCTTCGGGAAAGCCCGCCGTCGCGGGCGCCGTGCGCG
The DNA here is from genome assembly GCF_001440395.1 of Bradyrhizobium jicamae. Lineage (GTDB taxonomy): Bacteria > Pseudomonadota > Alphaproteobacteria > Rhizobiales > Xanthobacteraceae > Bradyrhizobium > Bradyrhizobium jicamae. The sequence goes on from NZ_LLXZ01000163.1 coordinate 27,110, forward strand.
CGCTCGTCGGAGCGGGATACAGGACGGTGCGCTGTGCAAAGAACAGCGCAAGCAGAACAGAGACATAACCCGCCGAAACGATAATCAGCAGCCATTTCAGCGCGGTCATGAATTTCCTTCGATCGCGTTACATCCCCTTGACGATATTCTCGGTGACCTTCTTGGCGTCACCAAGGAGCATCATGGTGTTGTCGCGATAGAACAGCGGGTTGTCGATGCCGGCATAGCCCGATGCCAGCGAACGCTTGATGAACATCACGGTGCCGGCCTTCCAGACCTGCAGCACCGGCATGCCGTAGATCGGCGAGGTCTTGTCTTCCTCGGCGGCCGGGTTGGTGACGTCATTGGCGCCGATCACGAAGGCGATGTCGGCCTGGGCGAATTCGGAGTTGATGTCCTCGAGCTCGAACACCTCGTCATAGGGCACGTTGGCTTCGGCGAGCAGCACGTTCATGTGACCGGGCATGCGGCCGGCGACCGGGTGAATGGCGTACTTCACCTCGACGCCTTCCTTTTTCAGGAGGTCGGCCATTTCGCGCAGCGCGTGCTGGGCCTGCGCCACCGCCATGCCGTAGCCGGGCACGATGATGACCTTGGAGGCGTTCTTCATGATGAAGGCGGCATCGTCGGCCGAGCCCAGCTTGGCCGGCTTCTGTTCGCCGGTGCCGCCGCCCGCCGCCGCCGTCTCGCCGCCGAAACCGCCGAGGATGACCGAGATGAAGGAACGGTTCATCGCGTGGCACATGATGTAGGACAGGATCGCGCCCGACGAGCCGACCAGCGCGCCGGTGATGATCAGCGCGGAATTGCCGAGCGTGAAGCCGATGCCGGCCGCGGCCCATCCCGAATAGGAGTTCAGCATCGAGATCACGACCGGCATGTCGGCGCCGCCGATCGGAATGATCATGAGCACGCCGAGCACCAGGGCGATGATGGTGATCAGCCAGAAGTCGATCGCGCTGCCGGACCGGACCAGGCCGAAAATGAAGAACACCAGCGCGAGCGCCAGCGCGATGTTGATGATGTGGCGGCCGGGCAGAATGATCGGCGCACCGCTCATGCGCGCGGAAAGCTTCAGGAACGCAATCACCGAACCGGTGAAGGTCAGCGCGCCGATGGCGACGCCGAGCGACATTTCAACCAGGCTGGATGCGTGAATCGCGCCGGGCTTGCCAATGTCGAAGGCTTCGGGCGCATAGAAGGCGCCGGCGGCGACCAGCACCGCGGCCATGCCGACCAGCGAGTGGAAAGCCGCGACCAGTTCCGGCATCGAGGTCATCGGCACCTGCCGCGCGATGACCGCACCGATTGCGCCGCCGATGGCGATGCCGAGGATGACCAGCACCCAGGCCACGGCGTCCGCCGGAGGATGGCTCGCCAGCGTGGTGCCGACGGCGATCGCCATGCCGATCATGCCGAACAGGTTGCCCTGGCGGGACGATGCCGGGCTCGACAGCCCGCGCAGCGACAGGATGAACAGCACACCCGCCACGAGATACAACAGTGCAGAAAGATTGGCGCTCATCTCAGGTCCCCATTTGCCTTCGACACCCCGAGGTGCATGCCGATCACTTGGCCTTCTTCTTGTACATCGCCAGCATGCGCTGGGTGACAAGGAAGCCGCCGAAGATATTGATGCAGGCGAAGATCAGCGCGACGAAGCCGAAACCGCGCGCCCAGCCGCTGCCGCTCGATATCATGGGAACGCCGACCGCGAGCAGCGCGCCGACCACGATCACCGAGGAGATCGCGTTCGTCACCGACATCAGCGGCGTGTGCAGCGCAGGTGTCACCGACCAGACCACGAAATAGCCGACGAAGACGGCGAGAACGAAAATCGACAGCCGGAATACGAAGGGATCGACGGCTTGGGCGATGTGATCCATGGCTTCTCTCCTCAGGCTTTCGGCTGGAAGTTCGGATGGACGACGGCGCCGTCCTTGGTCAGCGCGGTGGCCTTCACCAGTTCGTCGTCCCAATTGACCGCGAGCGCCTTGTTCGGTTTGTCGACCATGGTCTCGATGAACGAGAACAGGTTGCGGGCATAAAGGCTGGAGGCCGACTGTGCGACGCGGCCGGCGACATTGGTGTAGCCGACGATCTTGATACCGTCGACGTCGACGACTTCGCCCGCCTTCGCACCCTCGACATTGCCGCCGCGCTCGACGGCGAGATCGACCAGCACCGAGCCCGGCTTCATCGACTTCACCATCTCGGCGCTGACGAGTTTTGGCGCCGGTCGGCCCGGGATCAACGCCGTCGTAATGACGATGTCCTGCTTCTTGACGTGCTCGGCGGTGAGCGCGGCCTGCTTGGCCTGATACTCTTTCGACATTTCCTTGGCGTAGCCGCCGGCGGTCTGGGCGTTCTTGAACTCTTCGTCCTCGACCGCTAGGAACTTGGCGCCGAGCGATTCGACCTGCTCTTTCGTGGCCGGCCGCACGTCGGTCGCGGTGACGACGGCGCCGAGACGGCGCGCGGTCGCAATCGCCTGCAGGCCGGCAACGCCGACGCCCATTACAAACACTTTCGCCGCCGGAACGGTGCCGGCCGCGGTCATCATCATCGGGAACGCGCGGCCAAAGGACTCGGCCGCCTCGATCACCGCGCGATAGCCGGCGAGGTTCGCCTGGCTCGACAGCACGTCCATCACCTGTGCACGGGTGATGCGCGGCATCAATTCCATCGCAAACGCCGCGACGCCGGCATCCGCGATCGTCTTCAGCGCCGCCTCATTGCCGTACGGGTCCATGATCGCGATCACCAGCGCGCCGCGCTTGTATTGCGCGAGTTCCGAGGCCTCGGGCCGCTTCACCTTGATGATGATGTCGGCGTCCTTCAGCGCGTCCGCACTGACCGTGGCTCCAACCGCGGTGAATTCGGAATCCGGCAGGCCCGACTTGATGCCCGCGCCCGGCTCGATCGCGACTTCGGCGCCGAGCGCCTTGAATTTCTTGACGGTGTCGGGGGAAGCGGCCACCCGCGGTTCGGACGGATCGATTTCCTTGGCAACGGCAATCTTCATGAGCCCTCCCGGCGGCGCGCCAAGCGCGCACGCAAGCAAACTAGCGTCTTTTTCGCTTAGTTGGATACCGGTTTCGCAACCGGATCGCGTGCAATTTTATGGCCGCCGCCGGCGTGGGCGGGGCAGGCAGCGATGCGTCAGGTCAGGAAGTAGCCCATCAGGGCAACGATGATCACGACGCTGATGGTGCCGTATTTGACCAGCATGATGAAACCTTCATAGGTCTGCTCATGGGCCACGTAGTCGTTGCCGTCAGCCGTCGTGTAGGCCACTTCGCTATGGTCTGCCATCGGTATCCCCAGTCAAAATCCGTGTTTCTCGCGTGCAATTACCGCAAAGCGTTTGGGAGGGCAACGGCCCCCGGCCTATCGGGTCATTCGGAAGGCCAATTATCCCGGATCCAGCGGGTGAGGCTTTCCTCGCTGACCTCGCCGGCGGCGAGGGAGAGGATGATGGCCGTGGCGTGCGCCGGATCAGGCGCAAAGGGTATGTCGTTGACGCGCAAGAAGACCATCATGGCGTGGAACGCGATCCGCTTGTTGCCGTCCACAAAGGCATGGTTGCGGGCAAGACCGAAAGCATAGGCTGCGGCGAGCGCGGCCATATCGGTCTGCCCGTAACTCCATTGGTTGACCGGCCGCAATACCGCAGACTCAAGAAGGCCGTGATCCCGAATACCTTCCGGTCCACCGAATATCGCCAGTTGCTCGGCATGCATGTCGATGACTTCATCGACATCGAGCCAGATAGGCTCGCTCATTTTGCCAGCGCTGCAAACGTATCGCGGTATTCGTGCATGACCTGGCGGGCTATTTCCATGGTCCGCGCATGCTTGGGGTTGAACGGCGAAAGCCGCAGGCTGCCATCCGGTTGCTCGACCGGATAGAACTTGTCCCCCTCCTTGAGATTGAGCCGCGCAAGAAGCTCCTTCGGCAGGATCACACCGACCGAATTGCCAATCTTCCGGATTTGAAGGGCGGTGTCCTCCAGCTTGTATTCGCGAGAGGCTTCTTCCATTCCGCGAGGGGTTTTGGTCATGGCGGCAGCTCCGTTATACAATATGTATAACACGCTTCCCGCCTCGGTTCAACAAATGTTTTACGCCAAGCCGGCTTGGAATGTCTTCGGAAGCGGCCTACCCCACCACGAAATCGAAACGCCCAGCCAGCCATCCCGCGTTCTTGGCGGTGCGCACCAGCAATTCCTTGCGAAACAGGCCGTCGGAACGGTTCTGTTGCTCGCCGGGGAAATAGAGCTGGGTGGTCAGCACACGGCCGCCGTGCGGCTGCACCTTCACATGGATGTGGCGCGTGCGGCCGGGGTAGACGCCAGGCACGACGCTGCGCAACCGGTAGCGCCCTTCCGCGTCGGTGAACTGATGGCCGCGCAGGCGGAAACCGGAATTGTCGTAGCGGCCCTTGTCGTCGGCCTGCCAGAAATCGAGCAAGGCCCCGGCGAGCGGTTTGCAGGCGCGGGTAAGAACGAAGCCGACCAGTTCGATCGGCTGCCCGGCCATGCCTTCCTCAAACAGTTCGACGCGCTCGGGCGACGACGGCTTGAAATACGGCCCTTCGGTCTGCGCCAGCGTTGCGGCATCACCGTCATGGCACGCGGGCGTGGGGGCGAGCGGGGCCTGAGCAACACCTGCGTCGATCGAGAGCAGCGAGCCGGCCGCGAAGACGCCCGCTCCAAGCACCGTGCGCCGCGTCGGGGTGTCGATCATGGGGCCCTCCCCTCGTGTCGCCACCATCATGACGGGCGACGGCGGCTGAAATTGTGTCCGCGCCCATCACAAATGCGTTTCGTGCCCGCGGGCGAACCCGTCAGCCCATCGTTTCGAGTTCGTCGATCATGCCCGCGATCACGGACAGCCCGCCATCCCAGAATTTGGGATCTCTGGCATCGAGCCCGAACGGCTTCAGCAGTTCGGAATAGTGCTTGGTGCCGCCGGCCGCGAGCATGGCGAGATAGCGCTCGGCAAAGCCTTCGGCGGCGTTCTCGTAGACCGCGTAGAGCGAGTTCACCAGGCAATCGCCGAACGCATAGGCGTAGACGTAGAACGGCGAATGGATGAAGTGCGGAATGTACATCCAGAAGTTTTCGTAGCCGGGACGGATGTCGATGGCCGGCCCGAGGCTTTCGCCTTGCACGCTGAGCCAGATCTGGCCGATGCGTTCGGCGGTCAGTTCGCCGTCCTTGCGCTCGGTGTGCACAGCGCGCTCGAACGAATAGAACGCGATCTGCCGCACCACGGTGTTGATCATGTCCTCGACCTTGCCGGCCAGTAGCGCCTGGCGCTGCTTGACATTCCTGGTCTGCGACAACAGCCGCTTGAAGGTCAGCATCTCGCCGAACACGCTCGCGGTCTCGGCCAGCGTCAGCGGCGTCGGCGCCATCAGCGCTCCATTTTTGGCGGCCAGCACCTGGTGCACGCCATGGCCCAGCTCATGCGCCAGCGTCATCACGTCGCGCGGCTTGCCCTGGTAGTTCATCAGCACATAGGGGTGCGCCGAGGGCGTGGTCGGGTGCGAGAACGCGCCCGGCGCCTTGCCCGGCCGCACCGGCGCATCGATCCAGCGATCGGTGAAGAAGCGTTCGGCGATCGCGGCCATCTCGGCCGAGAAGCCACTATATGCCGTCAGCACCATCTGCTGCGCCTCGGGCCATGCGATGGTGCCGGTCGCCGCGAACGGCAGCGGCGCGTTGCGGTCCCAATGCGCAAGCTTCTTCTTTTTGAACCAGCCGGCTTTCAGATTGTAATAGCGGTGCGACAGCCGTGGATACGCCGCGCGCACCGAAGCGACCAGGGCATCGACGACGTCGCGCTCGACGCGGTTATTGAGATGACGCGAATCCACAACGTCCTTGAAGCCACGCCAGCGATCGGAAATTTCCTTGTCCTTGGCGAGCGTGTTGGTGATGAGCGCAAAGGTGCGCTCATTGTCCTTGAAGGTCTTGGCCAGCGCCTGGCCCGCAGCCTTGCGCTTTTCCGGCGCGCGGTCCTGCAACAGACTGAGCGTCGGCTCGATCGCGAGCTCCTTGGCCCCGACCTTGAAGCGCAGGCCGGAGATGGTCTGGTCGAACAGCCGGTTCCAGGCGGCATAGCCGCTCTGGGATTTTTCATGAAACAATTGCTCGACGCGATCCTCGAGCTGATACGGCTTGTCCTTGCGCAGATCCTCGATCCAGGGACGGTAATGCCCGAGCTCCGGCGTCTGCATCGCGCGCTCGATCGCGGCATCGTCGACGCGGTTGAGTTCAAGCGCGAAGAACAGCAAATGCAGCGAGGCTGCCGTCAGCCGCTCGGAGACGTCGCCGTAAAACTTGGAGATCGCGGGATCGACGCTGTCGCCGGCATGGACGAGGCCGGCATAGGAGCCGAGCCGGCCGGCAAGATCGTCGATCGCCTCGTAGCGCCTGACGGCTGCGGCGAGCCAGCTTCCGCCGTCGTCCCGGGCGACGCCTTCCGCCAGCCTGCCTTTGTAGTCCGCCTCGAACGCCGCGCAATCCGCATCCATCTTCTGCAGATCGCGCGCGATTTCGGGTGCGTCGATGCCGGAATAGAGATCGGCCAAATTCCATTCCGGCAATTTGCCGGTTTTTGGTTTGGCTGCACTTGCGCTGCTGCCCTTGGCAGGCTTGCGGGACGTTTTGACAGCTCGGGATGTCGCAGATTTTGCGCTCATGACACTTTCAAAATTGGAAGGTGATCAGGAAATGGGCAGGAGGTCAGGCGAAAGCCGCGAGCTGTGGGACGAACTGGACGAACAGTTCTTCGCCTTCGACGAGCCACGGCTCGGCCTTTTCGTGGAACGCGCTGCGAACCGCACACCACAATGTGATTGCACGGACCATGAGCCACGACGTCGACGGGACGGCGGCCTTGGCGTGCAGCGCAACAAGATCGAGGTTTCGATGTTCGAACAGCAGCCGGCCCAGTCCGTCTTCCAGGATGTAGCGACCGCCGATTCGAGAAACGCACAATTCGCAAGCCTGATCCGGCAGCGGGCTCAGCAGATAAAATTGGACGTCGCCCTTTTCCGTCGTGCCGGTTTCCCATTCGCGTCCGGTCCCCGGCGCAGTCGCGGCGCTTAGTGCCGCAAGGATGGTGCCGAGTTCCCTTTCGCTCCACTCGCCGGTGTCATGTTTGCGCTCGAACGCAACGACGGTCATTTGCTTTCCGCTCCGAACAGCAGCCGGTGCAATTCCGGCTCGTAGTACATTAACAGATGCTTCGCGAAGGCTGCTTGTTCAATACCCAATTCGTTCGCCCATGCCCCCATGATTTCGGTTGGAACACGGCTGAAGCCGTTCTCCACCTGTGAGATGAAAGTGTAATACTTCAAGCCAAGGCGTGCAGCGAGATCCGCCTGCGACAATTCAGCATCCGCCCGTCGCTGCTTGAGCCAGTCCCCAGCCAGTTTCCGCAATTGCTTTGCTTCCGGCACAGCCTTGCCGGCCGGCCGTTCAGCGAAAACTTCTTGATGTTTTACTCGTTTCATGATTACTAAACTATCTGAATTGAATGCCCGGGTAGGTCATGTTCCCTACCACAATCTTGGTCCGCGAATAAGAATCAGATGGCTTTCTTAGACCGCAGTCAGATTGTTGAGACGCCCTCCCAGCCCCCGATGGCGCGCGGGAAGGAGCTATTTGCCGGCATCCTGATCGTGGCGATGGTTGCGGCCGTGGGGATCCGGACCGTGGTGCCGGCGGACGCGCTCGCGCCCGCCATCGTCACCCTGCTCTTTGCGGTTGCCGCATTGACGGCCGGCTTCGCGCTGCTCTGCCGGCGCGATCGATTCCGCATCATGTGGTTCGACCTCGCCGGAAGCCTGACGTTTATCGGCATCGTGCTCTCAGTCCTGATTGAGCCGGACCAGATGGTCAGGCTCTTCGCGTTCTCGGATCAACCTGAATAACGGAAACGCCTTTTGCGCCGTCTGACTGCGCATCTTTCTACGCACGTCCAAGCCCGGGCCCCTCTGGCAGTTCAAGCGAACTGCGATGTCGGATTGGACCTTAAAACGGAGTGGCCCGGATGCTCGAACTAGTCTCCTCACAAGCCCTGACAGCGTTTTTCCAGGTCGTGATGATCGACCTGGTGCTCGCCGGCGACAATGCGATCGTCATCGGCCTGGCAGCCGCAGGCCTGCCCGAAGGGCAGCGCAAGAAGGCAATCCTGATCGGCATCGCGGCCGCAACGATCCTGCGCATCGGCTTCGCCTCCGTCACGGTCCAGCTCCTGCAGATCATCGGACTGTTGCTCGCCGGCGGCGTTCTCCTGCTGTGGGTGTGCTGGAAGATGTGGCGCGAGCTGCGCACGGCGCATCATCACGAACCCAAAATGCAGAGTCTCTCGGCCGCAAGCGCGATCGATGCGTCAGCCGGCGCGCGTCATCAAAAGACGCTTGGCCAGGCCGTGTGGCAGATCACGATCGCGGACGTTTCGATGTCGCTCGACAACGTGCTCGCCGTCGCGGGCGCCGCGCGCGAGCATCCGATGATTCTGATATTCGGGTTGGCGCTTTCCATCGCCCTGATGGGATTGGCCGCCAACTTCATCGCGCGGCTTCTGGAAAAGCACCGCTGGATCGCCTATGTCGGCCTCGCCATCATCCTCTATGTGGCCTTCGACATGTGCTATCGCGGCGCCATCGAGGTGTGGCCGCACCTCAGCCTCTAGGCCCTCCACAACATCGCCGTTCTTCAACGATTAAGAGGGCGTTAATCGGCATCGGCGAAAGTGCCCCGATTCGATACATTATGTAGCGTGCGGGGGGAGAGCCATGGCTGCCACCATTTTGATTGCCGATGACGACGCCGTGCAGCGCCGTTTGGTTGAAAACATGGTGCAGAAGTGCGGCTATGAGGCCCTCGTCGTCGACAGTGGCGATGCGGCCGTGGCCGCGCTGACCGCCCCGGATGCGCAGGCAATCGACGCGGTCGTGCTCGATTTGGTGATGCCCGGCCTCGACGGGCTCGGCGTACTCGCAAAAATGCGTGATGCAGGCCTGAGCATCCCCGTCATCGTGCAGACCGCCCATGGCGGCATCGACAACGTGGTTTCGGCCATGCGCGCCGGCGCGCAGGATTTCGTGGTCAAGCCGGCCAGCTTCGAACGGCTTCAGGTGTCGCTGCGCAACGCGCTCAACACCTCAGCCCTCAAGGGCGAATTGCAGCGCATCCGCCATAGTCGCGAAGGCCGGCTGACCTTTGCCGACATCATCACCCGCAGCGAAACCATGGCAGCCGTGCTGCGCACCGCGCAGAAGGCCGCGGCCTCGGGCATTCCGGTGCTGATCGAGGGCGAATCCGGCGTCGGCAAGGAATTGTTCGCCCGCGCCATCCATGGTTCCGGCGAGCGCAAATCGAAACCCTTCGTCGCGGTCAATTGCGGCGCGATCCCCGACAATCTCGTGGAATCGATCCTGTTCGGCCACGAGAAGGGCGCTTTCACCGGCGCCACCGAGCGCCATATGGGCAAGTTCGTCGAAGCTTCCGGCGGCACGCTGTTTCTCGACGAAGTTGGCGAGCTGCCGCTGGCGGCGCAAGTGAAACTGCTGCGCGCGCTGCAGGAGGGAACCGTCGAGGCGGTCGGCGGCCGCAAGCCGGTGAAGGTCGACGTCCGCATCGTTTCCGCGACCAACCGCAAGCTGCTCGACCTCGTGAAGAGCGGTGCATTCCGCGAGGACCTGTTCTACCGCCTGCACGTGCTGCCGCTGACGATCCCGCCGCTGCGGATGCGGCGCGAAGACATCCCGCATCTGTTGCGGCATTTTCTGGCGCGCTTTGCCGCCGAGGAAAACCGCACCATCACCGGCATCAGCGGCGAGGCCGTGGCCCATCTCGCCCAGCTCGATTGGCCCGGCAACATCCGCCAGCTCGAGAACACCGTCTATCGCGCCGTCGTCATGAGCGAGAGCGACCAGCTCGGCCTGTCCGATTTCCCGCAGACTGTCGGCCACGCCGTTGCGGACGGCCAGTTCGCGCACAGCGAACCCCTGGTCGTCGCGCCGTCGGCGGCACCGTCCCTGGTGTCGGGTAGCGACATACCCATTGCTCCGCTCGCCACGGCCGGCAGCCTCGCGATGCTGACTTCAACCGGCGAGGTGCGGCCGCTGGAAGACATGGAGAACGAGATCATCCGTTTCGCAATCTCGCATTATCGCGGCCAGATGTCGGAGGTCGCGCGACGGCTCAAGATCGGCCGCTCCACGCTCTACCGCAAACTCGATGAGGCCGCCGCCGACGACCCGGCCGAAGGCGGCGCGCAGGACGCCGGCTGAGAAAACACCCGCCCGGCGATTATGGCGCCCGCGTGGCAAAGATCGTGGCAAACCAACGACATCGCTCGTTCGGAAGCTTTTGAACCGTGGCTTGCCGGTGACAGACAAAGGGCGGGGCGCGTGGCAAAAATGCGCGACCCGAAGTGCAACGGGTAGTTTTTTGAGGTCAGTTTGTCGTGAGTAGTCCCGCATGGCGCTGGCTGCATGAGTGGGGCACATGTATCGTCTGCGTTTGAATCAAATGCGTGCAGGCGTACGAGAACCAATCGAAGCCGGCGCTTCCCGCGCAAGCTATGACGATACCAACGACTGTTCCATGCCGGGGCAGTTTCGCCCAAGGGGGTGTGACGATGCGTGACTGTTCGACGAATCGTGCAGGATTTGACCGCGTGCTGATGGCCGTCGCGGCAACCTTCCTCACGGTGTCCGCGACCTCAGCACTGGCGGCGCAATCGACGACGCCGCGTGCCAGCGCCGCCGAGCTCGCGATCGACGCAGCAGTCCCCCGACCCGAGCCTGCCAACGTTCCGCCTCCGACCATCGGCGATTTCAAGATGGACTCCACCGCGTCGGCTCCGGACCCGGCCAAGGCCATCGACAACAAGGCCATCGACAAGCCGGCCGATCCCGGTGCCGCCGCAAAGGCGCCCGAGCCGAAGCCGGCCGAGACCGTCACCGCTCCTGCGGCAAGCGACACCACCGCAACCACGACGCCTCCGGCTGCAACAGCCACTGCACCTGCAGCCGAGCCCGCCAAGGAACCGGTGAAGGTCAGCACCGTCGCACCGGCCGACCAGCCGGTTGCCGACAGGCTGCGCGACATGATCGGCGCCAAATCGCTGCGCTATTTCGACCGCAAGAACGAGCGCGCTGCCGTCGAGAAATTCTACGCCGCGCGTGACTACGCGCCGCAATGGACGCAAGCCGGCAAGCTGACCGATGGCGCTAAGGGCGTGATCGCCCGGCTGAAGGATGCTGCCGCCGAGGGCCTCAATCAGGCCGACTACCCGGTGCCGGATTTCGCCGCCGCCGGTTCGCCGGACCAGCTCGCTGAAGCCGAGCTGAAGCTTACCGCGAGCATGCTCGACTATGCGCGCCAGGCGCAGAGCGGCCGGATGCACTGGTCGCAGACCTCTGGCGACATCCTTTATCCCGAGCACCCGACCGACCCGGCTGAAGTGCTCGCCAACATCTCGACCGCCAAGGACGCGTCCGCAGCGCTCGATGGCTACAACCCGCCGCACAAGCTCTACAAGGATCTGAAGGCCAAGCTCGCCGAGCTGCGCGGCCAGGGCGACGGCCCGATGATCTATATCGCCGAAGGTCCGGCGCTGGCGTTCAAGGCCGCCACCAAGAAGCAGGCTGAAGTGGTGCCGGACGATTCCCGCGTGCCGCAACTGCGCGCCAAGCTCGGCCTCGAGCACCCCGACGATACCCGCTACGACGCCAAGGTCGCAGCCGCCGTGCGCAAATTCCAGGAGAGCGTCGATCTCAAGCCGACCGGCGTGCTCGACGACCGCACCGTGAAGGCCATCAACAGCCCGAAGCGCGACCGGCACATCGACACCGTCCTCGTCAATATGGAGCGCTTGCGCTGGCTGCCCCGCCAGCTCGGCGCGGCCTCGCTGGGCAATGCCTATGTCATTCTCAACGTGCCCGACTTCACGCTCAAGGTGATGCAGAACGGCGGACAGGTCTGGACCACCCGCGTGGTGACCGGAAAGCCGGGAAAACATGCGACGCCGATGCTGACGGAGACGATGAAGTTCATCACCGTCAACCCGACCTGGAACGTGCCGCCGTCGATCATCTACAACGAATACCTGCCTGCCCTGCAGCAGGACCCGACGGTGCTGCAGCGCATGGGCCTGCGGCTGGAGCGTAACCGCGACGGCAGCATCCACATTTCGCAGCCGCCGGGCGAGGCCAATGCGCTCGGCCGTGTCCGCTTCAACTTCCCGAACAAGTTCCTGGTCTATCAGCACGACACCCCGGACAAGCACCTGTTCGCCAAGGAAGAGCGTGCGTTCAGCCATGGCTGCATGCGGGTGCAGAATCCCGACCAGTACGCCGCGACGCTGCTCAACATCACCATGCCGAACGAGCGCTACACGCCGGAGCGAATTCGCAGCATGTACGGCCGCAGCGAGATCGACCTGAAATTCCCGACGCCGATTCCGGTCAACATCACCTACCAGACCGCGTTCGTGGATGACGCCGGCAAGCTGCAATTCCGCAAGGACATCTACGGCCGCGACGCGACGATGATCGCCCTGCTCAAGAACAGCCGCAACAAGGATCTCGAGGTCATGGTCTCCCATGCCCAGCCGAGCTATTCGCGCCCATCCGGCTCGAGCCTGCCGGCCGGTGTCAACTTTGCCAGCGACAACACCTTTTCCTCCGGCCCCTCGTTCTTCGAGCGCCTGTTCGGCGGTCCGTCGCCCGCGACGCCGCCGGCGCCGGTCGGCCGGCGGCCGCAGCAGCGGTTCACCCGCTAATCCGGAGGACTACGGTCTACGCATAAAATTTCTTAATGAAATCAACAACCTCTCCTCCCCGGAGAGGTTGTTTACGTTAACCATTATCCCTGCCGTATCGGGCACCCGGCACTTTTTCGCCACAGTCAACGCGTTAGGTTAAAGCTTGCTTGGGGGCAGGTCGGTAAACCTCGGTTTAACCCTCCTGCTTTAAGAAAGCGTTCACCGTCTTTTGCCGGGGGTCTGCAAAAGAAAACCGTGAACGCTCGTCGACTGGGTGGGCTCATACGTGCTGGCTGGTTTCGCGCGCCAATTCAATCCGCTGTCTTCGAAGGCCGGATATCGGATCGGCCTGACGTCGCTGTTGCTCCTGGCGGGCGCCGGCACGGTGCATGACGCGACCGCGCGGAACGAGACCCGCACCCTCTCCTTCCACCACACCCATTCCGGCGAAGACCTCACCGTCACCTTCAAGCGCGACGGCCGCTACGACGAAGACGCGCTGAAAAAGCTCAATCATTTCCTGCGCGACTGGCGCAACCAAGACTCCACCACGATGGATCGGCACCTGTTCGACATCCTCTGGGAAGTTTACCGCGACGTCGACGGCAAGCAGCCGATCCAGATCATCTCCGCCTACCGCTCCCCCGCCACCAACGCCATGCTCCGCCGCCGCTCTTCCGGCGTGGCCCGCCACAGCCAGCACATGCTCGGCCATGCGATGGACTTCTTCATTCCCGGCGTGCCGCTTGAGCAGGTTCGCGCCGCCGGGCTCCGCCTGCAGCGTGGCGGCGTCGGCTTCTACCCGACATCGGGATCGCCGTTCGTCCACCTCGACACCGGCAGCGTCCGCCACTGGCCGCGCATGACCCACGATCAGCTCGCCAAGGTCTTCCCGGATGGGCGCACTGTCCACCAGTCTTCCAGCGGTCCGATGAAGGGCTATGAGCTGGCCCGCGCCGATATCGAGCGACGCGGCAATGGCGACAACGCAGGCGCCGGGAAGATGCCGAACCTGTTCGCGGCGCTGTTCCGGGGTGGCAAGGCCACTGAGGAAGATGACGAGGGCGCAAACGCTCCCGTCAAGAACGAGAAGCCCGCACCGGCCAGTGTGGCTGCTGTGAAGTCCGCCGATCCCGTCCCGACCCCACGTTCCAAGCCGGCCGGCGCAACCATCCAGCTCGCGGCGGCTGACGCGCAGATCGTTGGCGCGCCCAGGGCCAGGACGGAGTCCAAGCCGGAGGCGAATAAGGCCGCGCCGGTTTCCGCCGATACCGGCGAACCGAAGCCGCAGACGCCGGCCGATATCATCAATTCCCGCGGGTTCTGGGACGACGTGCCGAAGGCGGCGAATCAGGCCACTCCCGCGCAAGTCGCAGCCCTCCGCGCCCGCCAGGCCCTCGCCGCCGCAACGGCCACCGATCCGCAACCGACCGCCAGCGTCAGCGAGACCTTCAACAGGGCGATGGCCTATGCGCCGGCCGCTGCTTCGCCGGTCGACCGCGCCAACATCGTCGCGGCCTCCGCGCCGGTGCCGCGCAGCAGCGTGCGTCCGATACGCAGCGCCGCTGCAGCATCGACCGAAATCAATACCGTGGTCGCCAAGGGACCGCAGGGCGCCCAGGGTCAGGACAACGTGGTCGCCACCTCCACCCGCCTCGCCGCTGCGAAGGGCAACGATATCTGGATGCGGGTCGTGATGCTGGCGCCGAGCGCGAGCACCGCGATGTCGACGACGGTGCTCGGCGATACCGAGATGACCCAGATGCGCGCCCACTTCGTCAAGCCGAAGGCCGCGGTCGCCATGACCTTCTCGGAAGATCCGATGATGGGCATGACCTGCGACCGTTTCTCGGGATCAGCGACCACGCAACTGCCAACGCAGTCGTTCGTGATGCGCACCGCCGCGCTGCGGTAAGGTTCACCGTCTCCACAAACTCGGTGTCGTCCCTGCGAACGCGGGGACCCATAACCACAAATGCGCGTGTTGGGAGCCGCTGCGGCCCCAGCTTCGCGCAACCTGAACGTCGGTGGTTATGGGTCCCGGATCGCGCGGAGCCTGTCATCGGGCGCGCATTCGCGCGACCCGTTGGCTTGTCCGGGACGACGATAGGTGAGAGCGCGGCTATCGCCTCACAGCATCCCGAGCGCCTGCATGTAGGTTTCCAGAATGGTTTCCTGCTCGGCGCGCTCGTTGGCGTCCTGCTTACGCATCCGCACGATGGTGCGCAGCGCCTTGGTGTCGTAGCCGTTGCCCTTGGCTTCGGCATAGACGTCGCGGATGTCGTCGGAGATCGTCTTCTTTTCCTCTTCCAGACGCTCGATGCGCTCGATGATGGCCTTGAGCTGGTCTTTGGCGAATCGTGTCGCGGGCTCGTCCTGGACGGCGGCGGCGGAGGTGGCCATCGGGTACTCCTGAATGGAACTGAATGGTGAAGGTGAAAAATCAAGCGCCGCACGCATTACCGCGCGGCGCTTTTGCGCAGATGACCCTCAAGATCGGGGGGCCTTGCGTCAAGGCAGCATCGCGCTCATCCACAGCGCGCCCACAGGAAGGTCAGAAGGTAGCCCGGATGAGCGCAGCGACATCCGGGACAGTCGACACCGTCCCCGACATCGCTGCGCTCATCCGGGCTACGAAGCGCCCAATGCCTCAGTGCCCGGGATGCACCTTCTTCATCGCCGCCAACTGCTCGGGCGTGGCCGTGCCCTGATATTTCGCCTTCCATTCCTCATAAGGCATGCCGTAGACCGCCTCGCGGCTCTCGTCCTTGCTGACGGCTATACCCTTGGCGTCGGCCTCTTCCTTCATCCAGTTGGACAGGCAGTTGCGGCAGAAGCCGGCCAGATTCATCAAATCGATGTTCTGGACGTCGGTGCGGCCGCGCAGGTGGCTGACCAGGCGCCGGAAAACCGCGGCTTCCAGTTCCGTTCTGGTTTTGTCGTCGATCGTCATGGCCTTGGCTCCCGCGTCAGATGTGCCGAGCGTACCGATATCAGGTGGGAATTGTCACAGATTCTGCCACATCTGCGCGCAAAATTGGCAACCTCCGGGGACTGCCGGTTTCCCGTAGCGCGGGAAAGGTGTTCCCCATCCGTTGACAGGTCCCGCCGGGTCACGCGAAATCTTCAATGATTTGATATAGCTTCCCTGCATGACCGCAAAAGATTCCCGCTGCTTGCCTCCCCTCTCCGCTCGCATGACCGTGGCCCTGGCGCCGGTGCTTGCATTGGCGGCGACGTGCCTGTGGAGCAGCCCCGCGGCGGCCGATTTCCGGCTCTGCAACAATACTTCCAGCCGTGTCGGCATCGCGCTGGGCTACAAGGATGCCGAAGGCTGGACCACCGAAGGCTGGTGGAACGTATCATCGCGCAGTTGCGAGACGCTGCTGCGCGGAACACTTGTCGCGCGTTACTATTACATCTACGCGCTCGACTATGACCGCGGCGGCGAATGGTCGGGACAGGCCTTCATGTGTTCGCGAGACAAGGAATTCACCATCAAGGGTACCGAGAATTGCCTGGCGCGCGGCTATGACCGCACCGGGTTCTTCGAGGTCGACACAGGCGAACAGCGAGCGTGGACAGTGCAATTGACCGAAGCCAACGAGCAGCCCGCGCAGCGCGTGCCGGGCATTCCAGGCACGATGGGACCGGGCGGTCCCGGCGGGGTTCCCGGCCTGCCCAGCCAGCCGGGCGGACCGGGTCTGCCACCAGCCCCGGCGCCCAAGCAATGAGACGGCTTCGTCGCATCAAGATCCTCGCGACCCTCGGCCCGGCATCATCAGACAGCGCGATGATCCGGAAGCTGTTCGAGGCGGGCGCGGACCTGTTCCGCATCAACATGAGCCACACGCCGCATGACAAGATGCGCGAGTTGGTCACGACCATCCGCAATGTCGAATCGAGCTACGGCCGCCCGATCGGTATTCTCGTCGATTTGCAGGGACCGAAGCTGCGCCTCGGCGCCTTCGCCGAAGGTTCTACCCAGCTCAAGAACGGCCAAAGCTTCGTGCTCGATTCCGACAAGGCGCCGGGCGACAACAACCGCGTGCAGTTGCCGCATCCGGAAATTCTCGCCGCGCTTCGGCCGGGCCATGCGCTGCTGCTCGACGACGGCAAGGTGCGCCTGATCGCCGAGGAAACCTCGCCCGAACGCGCGGTGACGCGCGTGGTGATCGGCGGCAAGATGTCGGATCGCAAGGGCGTCAGCCTGCCCGATACCGACCTGCCGGTGTCGGCGATGACGCCGAAGGACCGCGCCGATCTCGAGGCTGCGCTGGTGACCGGGGTCGACTGGATCGCGCTCTCCTTCGTGCAGCGCGCCGAGGACGTCCACGAAGCCAAGCGCATGATCCGCGGCCGCGCCGCCGTGATGGCCAAGATCGAAAAGCCGCAGGCGATCGACCGTCTCGCCGAGATCATCGATGCGTCCGACGCGCTGATGGTGGCGCGCGGCGACCTCGGCGTCGAGCTGCCGCTGGAGCGGGTGCCGAGCCTGCAGAAACAGATGACACGGATGGCGCGCCGCGCCGGCAAGCCGGTGGTGATCGCGACCCAGATGCTGGAATCGATGATCCAGGCGCCGGTGCCGACGCGCGCGGAAGTCTCCGACGTCGCGACCGCCGTCTACGAGGGCGCCGACGCCATCATGCTGTCGGCGGAGTCAGCCGCCGGCAAATTCCCGGTCGAAGCGGTCTCGACCATGAACCGCATCGGCGAAGAGGTGGAGCGCGACCCGACCTATCGCTCGGTTCTCACCGCGCAGCGCTTGCAGCCTGAGAATACCGTCGGTGACGCCATTGCCGACGCCGCGCGGCAGATCGCCGAGACGCTGGAATTGTCGGCGATCATCTGCTGGACTTCTTCGGGCTCAACCGGCATCCGCGTGGCGCGCGAGCGGCCGAAGCCGCCGGTGGTCGCGATCACACCGAATCTTGCGACGGGCCGTAAATTGTCGGTCGTCTGGGGCGTGCATTGCGTGGTGGCCGAAGACGCTCATGACCAGGACGACATGGTCGATCGCGCCGGCTCGATTGCATTCCGCGACGGCTTCGCCAAGGCCGGCCAGCGCGTCATCATCGTCGCCGGCGTACCGCTCGGCATCCCCGGCACCACCAACATGGTGCGCATCGCCAATGTCGAGCCGGAGGGCGAGACGAAGAAGTGACGGCGATGCTCTCGCCGTCATTCCGGGGCGATGCGTCAGCATCGAACCCGGAATGACAACGCCACTTACACCAGCTTCGCGTCGAGCGTGATCTTCGTATTGAACAGCTTCGACACCGGGCAACCGGCCTTGGCCTTGCCGGCCAGCTCCTGGAATGTCGCGTCGTCGGCGCCGGGGATCTTGGCATTCAGCGTCAGATGAACCGAGGTGATGGCAAAACCATCACCCTGCTTTTCCAGCGTGACGTCGGCCCTGGTTTCCATCTGCTCGGCGGTCAGCTTGGCTTCACCTAATATCAGCGACAGCGCCATGGTGAAGCACGCGGCATGCGCCGCGCCGATCAATTCTTCCGGATTGGAGCCCGCCTTGCCCTCGAAGCGGCTGGCGAAGCCGTAAGGATAATCGTTCAGCGCGCCGCTCTTGGTCGAGATCGCGCCCTTGCCGTCCTTGATGCCGCCCTGCCATTTGGCGGACCCTGATGTCGTCGTCATCGCATGCTCCTGTCACGGGTTAGACCGTCGATAAGCCGCAAGCTGACAAATGGTTGCGACAAGGACATGTCGCCGGCAGAAGGAGCGTCTTACGCCCCGACCAGCGCTTTCGCCGGCAGCACCGCCTGCACCACGAGGCCGCGGGCGCGGGCATCCATGACGCCGACGGCGCGCAGCGCCAGCAGCGTGACCGTTTGCACGGCATCGCGCAGCTTCGCGGAATCGTCCAGATTCTCGGGCGCCAGCGGACCAACCAGCGATTCATGCAGCGCGCCGAGCAGCGCGGTGGCAGCGAGCGCCGTATCCTGCGCCGGCAGATGACCGGCGCGCACCGCGGCATCGATGCGGGCGGCAATCTCACCGGAGATTTCGCGGCGGCTGGCAAGGCGCGACACCGAGACATCGACATCAACAGGCTCGGCCAGAATGCCCCAGGCGAGCTTGCGCTGCGACAGCACCTGCACGGCGACCGTGGTGACGGCGGCGGCGAGCGCCGAGGACGGTCCCGGCGCCGCGTCCGCCGCCCGGCGGATCGCCGCCAGTTCGTCGCGCGAGACCTC
>NZ_LLXZ01000164.1:0-226 GCF_001440395.1 Bradyrhizobium jicamae
GCGCCCGACGGCTGCGCCGCGGCCACGCTGGGCTGCGCCTGCGGAGGCTGTCCGCCCGGCGCCAGTGGCGCAGCGCCAAGCTGGCGCAGCCGCTCTTCGAGCTGCCGGTTGCGGTATTGCAGTTCCTCGTTCTGGCCGGTCAGTTGCCTGAGCTGCTGTTCCAGTCGCTGGATCCGCATTTCCGCGTCGGCGTCATCGGACTGTGGCTGGGGGGGGGGGGGGGGGC
>NZ_LLXZ01000164.1:318-9958 GCF_001440395.1 Bradyrhizobium jicamae
TGAGCAGACGAGGGTTGCACGGACAAAGCCAGCATCGCGGCCATCGCCGCAGCGCCGGTAACGTTGAGGAATCTGGATGACATTTTGCCCTGATGACGAAGCCGTGTGTCAAACGAAAGCAGAACACATTGAGAGAGCGAGTACGCCGGAATTGTGACTGGCATTTCCGAATCCGGACGCCGGGTTCCGGTATGGTTTAGTATCTCCTTCAAGACAAGCAAGCGGCAGGACCGTTCATCAAGATGAAGGAGACCGCTCATGCACGTATCCGTGAATGGGGTGCGGCTGTTCTTTGATGTCGAGGGGGCGAAGCTGGTCCCGGACGGGCCCACCATGCGGGAAAAGCCCACCTTGCTGCTCCTCCACGGCGGCCCGGGCTTTGATCATTCAATTTACAAACCGGCCTACTCTGCCCTCTCCGACATCGCGCAGATCGTCTATCTCGACCATCGCGGCAACGGCCGCAGCGAGGACGGCCCGCGAGAGGGCTGGACGCTGGCGCAGTGGGGCGACGACGTGCGCGCGTTCTGCGAGGTGCTCGGCATTACCGCCCCGATCGTGCTGGGCGCCTCATTCGGCGGCATGGTGGCGCTGGCCTACGCCACGCGCCATCCGAACCATGCTTCGAAACTGGTGCTGGTCAGCACGGCGGCCGCCGGCGGCGAATATCTGGAGCGACGGGTCGAGTTGTTCGAACGCTTCGGCGGACCGGAAGTCGGCGCGCTGGCGCGGCGGCGCCTGCTGGAAGATCGGGGCCATCCAGACCAGACTTCAGTGGAGGCCTGGGTGCGGCTGGCGATGCCGCATTACACGCGCGTCCCGCGCGACCCCGACATGGGACGCCGCGCCATCAACCGGCCGCCGGTGCTGCAATGGTTCACTCAGCCCGGCGGCGAGAGCCACAGCTACAACTTCTTCCCCGATCTGGATCGCATCCAGTGCCCGACCCTGGTGCTCGGCGGCGAGGACGACCCCATTCACCCGATCGAGAGCCAGGCCGACATCGCAGCCGCGCTGCCGCCACACCTGGTGCGGTTCGAACGGTTCGCTGACTGCCGGCACGCCTGCATCCAAGATGCACCGGAGCGCACCCTGGCCGCGATCCGCAACTTCATCCTGCGCCCAAAATGAAACCGGCGCCCGAAGGCGCCGGCTCAGAAACTTTGCGAGATCGAATTCGTCAGGCGCCGGCGTTCAGCACCGTGACGGCGCGGCGATTCTGCGACCAGCAGGAGATGTCGTTACAGACGGCGACCGGACGCTCCTTGCCGTAGGAGATGGTGCGCATGCGGTTCGGATCGATGCCGCGCGAGGCGAGATAGCTGCGCACCGACTGGGCGCGGCGGGCGCCGAGCGCGATGTTGTATTCGCGGGTGCCGCGCTCGTCGGCATGGCCTTCGATGGTGAAGGAATAGCGATTGTAGGTCTGCAGCCACTGCGCCTGCTTCTCCAGCGTGGCGATCGCCTGCGGGCTCAGATCGGTCTGGTCGCTCTCGAAGAACACGCGGTCGCCGACATTGACCACGAAGTCCTGCTGGCTGCCCGGGGTTGCCGCGCTGGCCATCGCGCCATCGGCGCCGACGTTGTTCTTGGCGCAGGCGCCCATCGACAGCGCCACAGCGACCACAGCCGCCAGCTTCCATCCCTGGAGGATACGCATCTGATATTTCATTCCGGAGCCTCCACGCTCACGTTTTTCGACTGTTATCCGGTCTACAGCTCGATGGTTAAGCGAACGTTCCGTCAACCTTGATGGAACCTTGCCAGGCTCGCTCAAATGCCGGCAAACCGTGAAAAGCGACCGCGATAGTTAATGGTTTGTAAATGTGGCGCGATGGTGAAAGCAAGGGCGCGAAGGCCGAAATCACCGGATTTGGGTGCTTGTCATCGCCCGGACGGGACCGGCATTCAGGAATATGAACCGCCGCACCGGAGAATCCGCGGGGTCGCGCAGCCGGTCTGATTCGCCGGCGGCCAGATTCAGGAAGTCAGAGCGATCGAGGGCCGCTCGAAGGAAGTGACAACGCCGTGGGGCGATGAATGCCGCTCGGTGTCGCGCTCGAAGAGCATCCGCCGCTCGGTCGACGTCGAACGCATGATGGGAAAACGGGCCAATACCTTGTCCCGCACAATCCCGAAATCGCAGGCCATCAAGGCCACCTTGTGCGAGATGATCGGAATCGGACGCGGTTCGGCGATAGCCTCTTGCAGGAAGACGCGACGGTAAAACGCCTGATGCTCGGCACGGACGAGCGCGAGCCCGGTGTCGGCTTTGAAATAAGCGCAGGCCATATAGCCCAGGCGCACCGTCAGGTAGGGAAGTTCCGGAAACCGCCCGGCTTTTTCGGGGTCGGCAGCCAGGCGCGACGGATCGACGAAAACCTCTCCTTTATCGAGGCGAGGATGCAGTACATCGCCGAACAAATCGGTCGTGTGGGACATCCGCCATTCCGATGTCAGGACATGGAGGCGGACGGAGCTGCAGAGTTCGCCATCAATATGAATTCCGAACGTCCGGGCGTTGGGAGCATCATCATAGGGATCGTGGACGCGCTCGGACTCTGACGGCGGGATCAATCCGCCATTCAGATAGGCTCTGTAGCGCAACGAAGAGATGCGATCTCTTTCCTCGGCAGTTTCGACAAGCCGGTATTCGACGCGATCAAGGAGCCGTGATCCCCAAACGGAGTTCGACCCGCGCGTTTCGACTCCGGACTTCATCCAATACTCCTTGAAAACACTCAACAACCTGTGCGGGCACGAAAAAGCTTAACAGCTTCTTAATGCTTTGCAAACGAATCACCCCGTTAGGGTTAAGCCTTCCGGCTACCCAACCTGGGCGATTTGTCCGTATTTTTGCGGGGAAATCAGGCGATCGATCGCGAGGCGATCGCGCGGAGCTGGTCGTCCGGCGGGCGGCGGCCGTGCGAGGCATTCAGCAACTGGCGGACCCGGACCGCGGGCACCGGCGGGCTGAACAGATAGCCCTGGGCCTCGGTTACCGCGCCATCGGCGCTGATCAGCTCGAGTTGCTCGTTGGTCTCGATGCCCTCGACGACAACAGACATTCCAAGGTCGGCCGACAGCCGGGCCACGCCGCGCAGCAGCGTCAGCGGACGGTCGGTATCGATCCCTTCCAGGAAGGAGCGGTCGATCTTCACTTTCTGCAACGGGAAGTTGTGAAGATAGCTCAGGCTCGAATAGCCGGTGCCGAAGTCGTCGAGCGAGATCCGCACGCCCAGCGAATGCAGTTGCGACAGCACGTCATGCGTTACTTGCGTATTGCGCAGCAGCGACGATTCGGTGATTTCGATTTCGAGCCGGTTCGCCGGCAGGCCGGAGACCTCGAGCGCGTAGCGGACTTCGCTCAGCACGTCGCGCTGATGGAATTGCTGCGGCGAGAAGTTCACCGCGACGCTGACGCCTTCGGGCCACTTCATGCATTCCATGCAGGCCCTGCGCAGAATCCAGCGGCCGAGATCGACGATCAGGCCCATGTCCTCGGCAATCGGAATAATGTCGGTCGGCGACACCGTGCCGCGCACCGGATGATTCCAGCGCAGCAGCGCCTCGCAGGTGGAGATCCGACCCGATTTGAGATTGACCAGCGGCTGGAAGAACAGTTCGAACTCCTCGTTGGCCAGCGCCTTGCGCAGGTCCAGTTCGAGGATGCGGCGGGATTCGACGACCTGCGCCATCTCCTCCCGGAAGAAGCAGAAGGTGCCGCGGCCGTCGGCCTTGGCGCGGTACAGCGCCATGTCGGCATTCTTCAGCAGCGTGTCGGCGCTGACGCCTTGCGAGGTCATGGCGATGCCGACGCTGGCGCCGATCTCGACCAGATGATTGTCGATCTTGTAGCGCTCGCTCAGGCGATCGACGATGCGCCGGGCAAGGCCGGCAGCGTCCTCGGGCGAATGGATGTTCTGCTGGAACACCACGAACTCGTCACCGCCGAAGCGCGCCACGAAATCCTCGGGCCGCAACATCTCGCGCAGCCGCTCGGCCACCGCGCACAACAGCTGATCGCCGCAGGGATGGCCGAGCGTGTCGTTGACCTGCTTGAACTGGTCGAGGTCGACGAACAACAGCGCCGATAATTGTTCGGCGCCCTGCTGGATCGCCAGAAGATGTCCGATTTCGTCGCGGAAGTTGACCCGGTTGGGTAGTTCGGTGAGTTCGTCATAGCGCGCCAGATGGCTGATCCTGGCTTCCGCATCCTTGCGCTCGGTGATGTCCTCCACCAGCATGACGGTGCCGCCGTCGGCCATCGGCTGAAAGGTCCAGGACAGCGACCGGTTCTTGTTGAAATCCGGATCGGTGGTGATGATGTCGCTGGCGCGGGAATACTCGACTTGCTGCAGAATGAGATCGGCGCTTGCCCCCGAGATCGCCCCGGCGGCGACGCAGGCCAGGCAGATATCGGATACATTGGCGTCCCGCTGCACGAAGTCATCAGACAAATTCATCATCTTGCTGAAGCGGTGATTCATCACCGCAAGCCGGCCATCGGCGCGAAACATGCACAGTCCGTGCGGCATGTTGTTCAGCGCAGTATCGAACTGGCCGGCCAGCGCCGCTTCGCGCTCGCGTGCGACAAGCGCCTGCATGAAAATTCTGTGCAGGTTGGCCGAGAGCTTGATGAGCGTCACGAGGAACACGGCGGTGACGACCGACATCGCCACGTAATAGGGCGTACCGCGTACCGCCAGCGCGATGACAGTCGTACCCAGGGCGAGAAGAAGCTGCAGCCTGAATATCCACTGCCGCCCATAGGCCCTGCCCGCGCCGCCGGCGAGGAGTCCGATCGTCACGGACAAGGCAATCATATGGGCCACGGCATCGTCGGTGCTCAACAGCGTGGTGCTGCACCATATGCCGATCGCAACGGCCTGGATCATGGCCCCGACCTGGTAGCGCGTCGCCCACAACGCGGCACCATCGGCAGTGAGGGTCGATTTGCGCGACTGGTAGAGTTGCAGATCGATCGCCCGGACAACGCCGGCAAGGGCGAGCAGCGCGACACATGCCCAGATGAGGTCGTTTCCGGTCTTCAGCGCGGTCATGGCCGCGGTGATCGTCGCGAAGACGATGCCCACATGCACCGTGCCCGGCGTTTCGAAGAGGGAATCGATCAACGCCGCGCGAATGGACGGCGGTGTCTCCTGCTCGGGTAATTCTCGCTGATCGGCAAGCTGCATTTCGGGCGCACGTCCTTTGGAATTAGACGTTGTACCTATCGCAGGTGAAGTCTTTCTGAGGGAACATCGTTAGCGAGACGTTGCTACCGATTGGTAAACGAAAAAATTTGCCCGCAAAATCAGCGGGCTAGGCAATGTTTGCCGATTAACGAGTGTGCTCCGCGCGCGCGGGTTCCATCAAGACAATAGCGGCGACCATGCCGGGTCGGAGGCGAAACCGGGCGTTGGTACCCGCAATTCGTTACGACCTGAGATATCGACCGTGTACAGCGACGGGCCGCCGCTGCCGCCAGGATCGCGGAAGAACATCACGACCCGCCCGTTCGGCGCAAACGTCGGCCCCTCATTGTGGAAGCCGGAGGTGAGGATGCGCTCGCCCGAACCGTCGGTCTTCATGATGCCGATCGCGAACGCGCCGCCGCCCTGCTTGGTGAAGGCGATGTAGTCGCCGCGCGGCGACCAGACCGGCGTCGAATAGCTGCCCTCGCCGAACGAAATGCGCTGCGCGCCACCGCCATTGGCCGGCATCACATAGATCTGCGGCTTGCCGCCGCGATCGGATTCGAAACAGATCCGGCTGCCGTCGGGCGAATAGGACGGCGAGGTATCGATCGCCGGCGTATCGGTCAGCCGCGTCGTCGATTTCGAGCGCAGGTCCATCACGAACAGGTTCGAATTGCCGCCCTGCTGCAGGCTCATGATGATGCGCTGGCCGTCCGGCGAGAACCGCGGCGAGAACGACATGCCGGGGAAATTGCCAACGATCTCGCGCTGCCCGGTCTCGACGTTGAACAGATAGACGCGCGGATCGCCCTGGCCGAATTCCATGTAGGTGATCTCTTGCGTCGACGGCGAGAACCGCGGCGTCAGCACCAGATCGGAGCCCTTGGTGAGATAGCGGACATTGGCGCCGTCCTGATCCATCAGCGCCAGCCGCTTGACGCGGCGCTCCTTCGATCCGGTCTCGTCAACGAACACCACGCGGCTGTCGAAATAACCCTTTTCGCTGGTCAGGCGCTCGTAGATCTGGTCGGAGATGATGTGGGCAATCCGCCGCCAGTATTCCGGCGAGGTCTGGTATTGCTGGCCGGTGAGCTGCTGTTGCTGGTTGACGTCCCAGAGGCGGAATTCCGCTTTCAGCCGGCCGTCGCCCAGCCGCGTCATGCGGCCGGTCACCAGGAACTGCGCGCTGATCTGCTTCCAGCTCTGAAAGGTCGGCGGGTTGTCGGGATTGCTGATGCGCTCGATGAAGGCGGCTGGATCGATCGGCGCGAACAGCCCGCTGCGCTTGAGGTTGTTGGTGATGACCTGCGCGACGCCGACGCCGACCTCGGCATCGCCAGGCGTGCCCGCGACGAAATTCGGGATCGCGATCGGCTGCGGAACGAACTCACCTTCGGGAATGGGGATTCGCTTCGGCGCTTGCGCAAGAGCATTGCGACCGCCGGCGACCGCGCCAAGCGCCGCCATTCCGGCAATGATCTGACGGCGGCTCGGGCGATACAGCATGTTCGGCAATCCATCCTTATCAGTCATCGCTTCAAACTTTGCTCATATCTGTCATTGCCAACGGATGTCCGCCACGTGACAAAACCGTTAGACTTTTTCCTTGAACACCGGCGCAAAATATTTCCACTCCTCATAGAATGCCGCCGGCAGCTTGTACGGCTGGCATTCGATGATCGCGCGCAGTGCGCTTTCCTGATAGACGCGAAGGAAGGGCGTTGTCGGCGTTCCCTCAGGAACCGGCGAGCCTTCAAGCGTGCCGTCGCGCTTCAGACGAATGGCAAACGCGACTTCAGGCTTCTGCGACTCGATCCCGCCATAGGGTTTCTTCCAGCATCGCTCGACCTGCCGCTGGAACATCGAACCCCAGGTCGCGGAATTATCCGCGGCCGTGCCCTTGGCAAGGCCCAGCGCCGCATTGGAATTCAGCGTGTCGCCGGTCGTGGCCTGCCGCGTCGGATCACGCTTGTCGAGCAGCGCCGCGATCTGGTTCTGATCGAAGTGCCGTTCCACGATCCTCTTCTGCGGCTCCGGCGGCGGCTTGGCGGCCTGCACCGGCGGCTTCGGCGGTGGCTTCTTCTCTTCCTTCTTGATGGTGTCGCCGATCTGATCGACCTTCGGCGGATCCGGCTTCTTCTCTACCGGCTTCTGCTCTTCCTTCGGCTTCTCAACGACCTTCGGCGGGTCGGGTTTCTTCTCGACCGGCTTCTCCTCGACCTTCGGCTGCGGCGGCGGCGCGGTCTCGGTCACCACAGGCGCCTTCTCGCTGATCTTGCCGACGGTGTCATCGACGGGCTTCGCTTCGGCGACCTTCTCGACCAGCGGCTTCGGGTTTTCCTTCTTGCCGGTCTTCATGCCGGCCATCACCTTGGCCAACTGGTTGGAGTCAACAACATCGACCGCAACCGACTCTTCCGGCTGCATTTCGAGCGCCTTGGTCGAGAACGACAGCATCACCCATCCCAGCACGAGAACGTGCAGGGCAACGGAAGCCATCACCGTCTTGTCGACCTTGATCTTCACTCGAGTTTTCCCACTCCCCCGTCAGCCATCCTACGCCATTGCCTGCTCAGGAGCCCTGCTCCGGAACGATGACGATATTCGCCTTGAACCCCGCCTGCCGAATATACCCCAATAGTTTCATCATATCCGTGTAACAGACGTCCTTGTCGCCCCGCAGGTATACCACGCGCTCGGCCTCGGACCGGGTCTCCTTGATCGCCGTGATCTTGGGCAGGAGCTCATTGGCCGGAATCGGCGTATCCCCGAGATAAAGCTCGACGTTGGAATTGCAGGTCCCGCCGGTGCGCTTGACCGAGAGCGTCAATGGCGGCGCGTTTGCCTGGATCTGCTTGCCGCCGCCGGCGACCGGCAGGTCGATATCGATGCTCGAGGTCATCAGCGGCGCCGCCACCATGAAGATGATGAGCAGCACCAGCATGACGTCGACCATCGGCGTGACGTTGATCTCCGCCATCACGGCCGCACGACGCCGGCCGCGGCGTCCACCGCCACCGCCTGCCGAACCTGCCATGTTCATCGCCATGATCGTGATCTCACGCTGCGCTCGTCATGTGCCGCTCTCACGCCCGCTCGTCGATCTGGCGGGACAGGATGGCTGAAAACTCGTCGGCAAAACCTTCCAGCCGCTGCGCCTGCCTGTTCACCTCGGACGTGAACTTATTGTAGAAAATGGTCGCGGGGATGGCGGCGATAAGACCGATAGCGGTCGCAAACAGCGCTTCCGCGATGCCGGGCGCCACCACGGCCAACGACGTATTTTTCGAGGCCGCGATCGACTGGAAGCTCGACATGATGCCCCAGACGGTTCCGAACAGACCGACGAACGGACCTGCAGAGCCAACGGTCGCCAGCACCAGGAGCCGCCGCTCCAGCCGCTCGACCTCGCGGGCGATGGAGACGTTCATCACCTTCTCGATCCGCATCTGCAATCCGGCGAAGGAGCGCGACTGGCTCTCGAACGAACGTTTCCACTCGCGCATCGCGGCAACGAAGCACGCCGCCATCGATTGCGTCGGCTTGGCCGACAGTGCGCGGTAGAGCTCCTCGATCGACTGCCCCGACCAGAACGCCTGCTCGAAGCGGTCCATCGCGCGCTTGGTGCGCGAATAGAGGAAAATCTTGTCGATCGCGATCGCCCAGACCCAGACCGAACAGGCGAGCAGGCCCAGCATGACCGTCTTGACGACCCAGTGGGCCTGCATGAACAGCGAGATCAGCGACACATCGGCCGCGATCATCGGCAAAGCTGACGGCGCCACGTCGGCGGGATTCATAAGCGGTATCCTCTCAACGCAAGGGTCCCTAATTCCTCCGGGAGCAAATGGCTGCCGGTTCCACGGCCGCGCGTTGGGCGCGGCGATTTGCGCCAGCGCGAGAAGCCTCTTTCCTGTCGCATGGGGGGCCCGCCGAAAGCCGGGCCCTGCTTCCCCTGCCAACATGTCAAAACGAGGGCTGTCAGCGCGTCATTCCGTCCCTAACCAGACGCTAAGCTTGGTTAACTTTAGGTTACCAAAGGGAAATCCGACAGCCGGAATTCCAGCCCGGACGGGCGGTTAAGGGTCGGGAACCGGGTTCCATGGGACCGTCCGGAGGGTTGCGGCAGGGCCGGTAATCGGCCCTTTCGGGCGGCCTGAAGCGTAGCCTCCTCAAGATGGAAAGTCGCTAGTTCTCACCGCGTCATTGCGAGCGCAGCGAAGCAATCCACGTCTCAGCCCGGGGATAGATGGATTGCTTCGCTGCGCCCGCAATGACGCGGAAATAGATTCGCGATCTCGCGACATATTTTGTCCGAGGCATGCATCTTCTTTACCCACCCTCCCATTCAGAGGGCGCAGGGAAGACCGGGTGCTTGCTGCCCCCGAGGTCTCGCGTGCCGTTCCTAGATCATGATGCGATTTGAAGGAATCGCATCA
>NZ_LLXZ01000165.1:0-1337 GCF_001440395.1 Bradyrhizobium jicamae
ATGGTGCGTGAGACCGTAGAGACTGCTCTGGAGTGCAGCCGTCGCATCGCCGACATGTCGCTCAAAATGGCCGAAGACACCGGGAAACAAATCAAACAAAGTACGGAAGAGAACCGGCGCGTGGCCTAACCCGGGCGTACGGGTTCGGCTGCGAAATAGAGCGGCTGACATTCAGCCGCTCTTGCACTTGGAGCTCTTGCCCTTGCAGCGGTGCGCAAGGTGGAGCTTGCGGGGCGTCGTGGCCAGCTGACTCAAGGCGCCACCCCCACAAGCTGCGGCTCCGCCGTGGCCCACAAGGGCCACGATACACGGGCATTCCAAGCCTATCTTGGCCACCGCAATATCCAGCACGCGGTGGTGTATATCCAGCACGCGGTGTAGCTGTCACCTGAGGCATCAAGGACTTATGGAGGTGGCCATGCTCTCTCGCGAAAGTGCGAGACATACCTCAACGAGTGCCAAGCCCTGGGGCGCAATGCAAACGCTGCGACGAGCGACGGCGGTGATGGGCGTCTGCCATGCCTGGCTCGCGTGAGTGACGCGGTTTGCAAACGAAACTACCTTCGGCGAGGAGCACTTTCTGTCCTGCTATGAATTGGGCCAACTGAGCAAGAGAAGCGGCCTGGATCCCAGCTATGAAGAACAGCAACGCGAAGGAGTGCGCGCGGCTCGATCTGGACGGCTGCTCCGGCTGTGCCGGTCGTCGTCTGAGCGGAGGCTGCCGTCGCCACCAGCGAGGCCGCCACCGAAATCAGAATCAATTTCTTGTCCTCCTTGTCCGGTTGACTCCAATGCGGGCGCGTAGCCTGGTTCCTCAATCCGGGAAGAATCGGCAACCACGTTGGGAACACTTGGTCCGTCTCCTTGGTTCTCGCATGGTCACCAGGAGCAAAGGTCCGGACCAGCTGTCATGCGTATTGCCCAGATCGCGCCGTTGGCCGAGAGCGTTCCTCCTAAGCTTTACGGCGGGACAGAGAGGGTGGTCGCCTGGCTGGTCGACGAGCTCGTCAGCCTGGGCCACGAGGTGACCTTGTTCGCCAGTGGAGACTCCTTTACGCGCGGGGAGCTGCATCCGGTCTGGCCCCGCGCACTCCGCCTCGGCAGGCCCGCCGCCGATCCCGCAGCCGCATGCACCGCTCTGCTCGAGGCGATTGCGCAACGGGTCGAAGATTTCGACATCGTACACTCACACATCGAATGGCTGCATCTGCCGCTGCTCAGCCGCCTCGGCGTGCCCTTCCTCACGACGATGCACGGGCGGCTCGATCTGCCTGGGCTGGTCGATGTGGTCCGTCAGTTTTCCGACGCCCCTTTCGTCTCGATATCCGACAATCAAC
>NZ_LLXZ01000165.1:1467-3687 GCF_001440395.1 Bradyrhizobium jicamae
GCGGAGAAGGGTCCTATCTTGCTTTCCTGGGGCGCCTTACCGCCGAGAAAGGACCGGAAAGCGCCATCCGCATCGCGCGCGCCGCCGGGATGCAGCTTCGCATCGCGGCCAAGCTGCCTCGCGGCGAAAGGCGTTATTTCAAAGAGCGGCTCGAACCACAAATCGACGGCACACAGATCAGGCTCATCGGCGAAGTGAATGACGCGGCGAAGCAGCCATTTTTGGCGGGAGCCGCTGCGCTGCTCTTTCCCATCGATTGGCCCGAACCGTTTGGTCTGGTCATGATCGAAGCGATGGCCTGTGGAACACCCGTCATCGCGTTTCGCTCCGGCTCGGTTCCCGAGGTGGTCGACGAAGGCGTCACCGGTTTTGTGGTCGATGACGAAGAGCAGGCCGTTCAAGCCGTGAAACGGCTGGGCGACCTCGATCGCCGGCGCGTGCGCGAGGGCTTCGAGAAGCGCTTCACTGCACGGCGAATGGCCGCAGACTACGTCTCGCATTACCAATCGGTGGTGAACGGCGGGTCCGCCGAATATCAAAGACAAGAGTTGCCTGCGGGGGAAGAGAGCCGGCTCCTGTGATTTGACGCGAACGCGGCCGGCAAGGGGCCATCGGTAGCCCTCCGGCGGCGCGACCTGCCGACTCTCTTCCGCGCGAGGCAACGGGGAAGGGACGGCCGCCCCGCGACGTCAATTGAACAGACCCGCCACCTCGAGAGCGCACCCGACGCAGACTTTGTTCGCATACTGCGCCAGCTCCGGCGGGACCTGAATGGCGTGCGGGCACAGCATGCACTCGCCGATGACGTGGTTGGACCGAAGCAGAGGCTTTTCCGGCGGCATTGGGCCGAACCGTGCGCATACCACGGCACTGGCGAGATCGTCATCAGTCACAGAGAAAAGGTCGCGCATAGCGTGAAGGCTGGTTCAGTGTAGTGCGAGAGTCAATTCGCAATCTTTTGGACATCGCAAGAAGGCATTCCGCCGCTTGACCACCGCATAACAAATGTTAGTCCCTAACCCGCAGAACTGCGGTGCCGCGATCGGGTAGAGGCCGGGCAAAGTTGGCAGATCCGAATCTGTGCTATCCTGTACCGTCTGCTGGTGCGAGAATGGCTTTTCATTGCGGGCGTGGTGGTAAATGGGTCTGGCTCCAGTGGTCCTGATCATACTTGCGCTTTTATGGGACAAGGTCTCCTTCAGCCCGGGAGCAATCCTGACGCTCGCTGTAAACGTGCAATGCTGTAGTCATTGGCGCAATCCCAAGCGCGGTCTTGGCGAGTGACCGCGGACCCTATGCTGTCGAGCCGGGCTGATCCGTCCCATCGCCCAAAAAAGGTGCCTGCACATGCTCTATTACCACGAATTAGGAGCGCGCTCGGTCGAGCGGAGTTAAGTCACCGGAACCATGAGCCGTCTCATGTGAGGCCGAGCGAAGGAAGCCCATGCGTCGCGTTCGACTGGTAATAGCAGATCGACGTCCCATTGTTCTGCAGGGTTTTGTATCGCTATTCGGAGCGCAGCCCGATTTCGAAGTGGTTGCGTGCTGTCTCGATGGAGCTAGTTGCCTTGCATCCATTCGGAGATTGACGCCCGACGTGGTGCTACTGGAGGACGGGTTCACCGATGTGACCGCTTCCGACATACTCGCCGTCATGGACGACGAAGGTCTTTCCTCCCGGCTGGTGTTCTTCACTGCTACTGTCGCCTGCGGCGATCTTGCCAGGGCAATGGCGACCGGTGCTTGCGGCGCGATTTCGATGAGCGCCAAACCGGAAGAGCTGGTGCAGTCCCTGAGGCTGGAAAAACCGGGGTCCGACCGGGCGAGGGTCGGGAACCAAGCCAATGGAATTGCCTCGTTCGGCAACAACGTTCTGGCGGTTCTGACTGTCAACGAGCGGACCATCATGGATCTCGTCGCCGAAGGCTTGTCAGATAGTGAGATTGCTCGGGTGCTCGGTGTTTCCCCGGACATCGTCAGGATTCATCTCGATCACGCGCGACAGAAGCTCGGAATCAGCAGCCGGACGGAGCTCTCCGCGCTTGCCCTGTCGCGCCGTTACGGGGCGATGAGTATCCTGGCAGCTGCGATCCTGGCTGCGTTGGATGATACAGTCGACGCCAGTGACACCGCGATCGAAAGTCTCATGCTCATGGCCGCAAACGGCTCTGCGGAAGTCGTCACCATCAAAATCAGCCGCAAAGAAACAGTTACAGGTGG
>NZ_LLXZ01000165.1:3697-4513 GCF_001440395.1 Bradyrhizobium jicamae
TGCAAGGATCGCGGCACCGGCACGGCAACTTGCACGTCAACGCAAACCGGCAAACTGGTCGATCCCGGTGTCGAGATTGCCGCGGGTTCATTTGCGCAGGCAGCACTCAACGCGCCGAGGCCGAGTTCGAGCAGCTACAGCACCTTCATGATTGCGGCCTTCGGAGCCTTGATTTACGAGCTCGATGGTGCCGCCCACGCCGCGCAAGCGTTCGATTTTGGCGATGGCTTGGCTGATGTCTTCACTTCATCTACCGCAAGCGAGGCCACGGGACTGGCAGCGGTCGCAGCTCCCAGCTTTGCAAATTTCGACGGCACAGCCTCACCAGCCGCAGTGTACGATGGGGCGTTTCCATTCGAGTTCGCTCAAGGCGATACGATCGCCAGAGACGGCAGCGAGCTTCACGTTGGTAATGGCGACGCGGAGGATAGCGGCAGCGACCGAGGGAACACCATTCCCCGAGGTTTCGGGACCGTGGCGGCCGCCAACGAACCGCCGCAGCGTGACACAACGCAGGCAGGGCGGGACAACGGGCCCGGTCAAGGTCAATCGCAGCCGGACTTACATGCTTCCGACAACGGCTCCGGAGCCGCCAAGGAGCATGCCGGGCATGAAGCCCCGGGAGACGATTTAAATCACGGTCAATCGCAGAAGGCCCTGCATGTTTCTGACAACGGCCCCGGGGCCCCCAAGGAGCATGCCAAGCATGAGGCCCGGGGAGATGATTCCAATCGCGGGCAGGCGCTCCGCGATTTGCACACTTTTGAAGAGGGCTCCGCGGCCGGCGAGCACCACGCCAAGCATGATCCACAGGCA
>NZ_LLXZ01000166.1:0-419 GCF_001440395.1 Bradyrhizobium jicamae
CGATCAGGGCGCCGAAGATGGTCGCCTTGACCTGGTAGTAGTTGTCGGAACGCCGCGCTTCCGCGGTGGGGGCGGGCGGTGGCGGCGCCTTCATGGGCGCGATCGGGGGCGAAGCGACGGCCGGCGCGGCCATCTCGCGCGCAACGACCGGCGCAGCCGCCGGCTCCGGCGCCTGAATGGCGGGCCTCGCTACCCGCGTGTCACTTTCATTTCCGCTACGCTTACCGAACACGATGGCACTCCACGCGGGCTGTCTACTTCTTGGCCCGCAACTTCTCGATCAAAGGTGACAGCAACGAACTCTTCGGCTTCTTGGTCTCGCCGCGGCCGGTGAGGCGCTGCGCGATCTGCAGAAACATCTCGGTCGTGCGATGGGTCGCGGAGATCTCCGCGATCATCTGGCCGTTATTGGCGGCCGA
>NZ_LLXZ01000166.1:551-60406 GCF_001440395.1 Bradyrhizobium jicamae
ATCTCCGGTCGTTTCGGGATGCCGACCTGGTTGAGGCAATAGAGCGGCGCGCGGTCGTTCGGCCGTGATGCCTTCAGGAGGTCGAAGATGTTCTTGGTGTTGCGCAGATTGGCGAGATCGGGCGCCGCGACGATCAGGATGTCGTCGGCCGCGATCAAGGCGCGCTTGGTCCATCCCGACCATTGATGGGGAACGTCGAGCACGATGCAGGGCATCGTGGTGCGAAGCGTGTCGAAGATCGAATCGAATGCTTCGGCCCCGAAATCGTAGACACGGTCGAGCGTCGCCGGCGCCGCCAGCAGGCTCAGATGATCGGTGCATTTCGACAGCAGGCGGTCGAGGAACGCGGTATCGATCCGGTCGGGCGAGAACACCGCATCCGCGATGCCCTGCGGCGGATCCTGATTGTAGTCGAGCCCGGCGGTGCCGAAGGCAAGGTCGAGATCGGCGACCACCGAATCCAGCGCCAGATCGCGCGCAATCGCCCAGGCGACGTTGTGGGCGACGGTCGATGCGCCGACGCCGCCCTTGGCGCCGACGATGGCAATGATGCGGCCGACGGCCTTGGCTTCCGGCGACGAGAACAGGTTGCAGACCGAGCGCACGACGTCGATGGCGTTGACCGGGGCGATGACGTAGTCACTGACGCCACGGCGCACCAGTTCGCGATAGAGCATGACGTCGTTGATGCGCCCGATCACGATCACGCGGGTTCCGGCGTCGCAAACGGAGGCGAGCTGGTCGAGGCCGGCGAGAATGTCGTTGCGGCCTTCGGTCTCCAGGATGATGACGTTCGGGGTCGGGGCCGAGCGGTAGGCCTCGACGGCGGCGGCCATGCCGCCCATCTGGATCTTGAGATGGGCCTTGCCGAGACGGCGGTCTTCCCCCGCCGACTGCACCGCGGCCGCGGTTTCCACCGTCTCGCAGAAGGCCTGCACCGACACCCGCGGCGCCGGCGCGATGTGATCCTCGGTCGACGGCGCCGTGATTTCCGGCTCTTGCTGTTCTGAATTCTGGCGCGAGTAAGTGATCATTTGCCGGTATCGCTGAGTTTGGCCTTGTCGGCCTCGGGATAGGTCGTCGTGGTCGTCATGCCCTTGCGATATTTGTCGAAGGCGATGGCACGGCGCGGCGTAAAGGCTGGCGTTTCGGGACGCGGCTGCGCGAGGTCGGCCGGGTTGTCGACCATTGCCGCAAGATTGCGCTGATTGGCGCAGCCGAAATTGTAGTAGGACCTGTTGTCGTAGTAGCCCTTGTTGTTGATCGACGGGCCGAGATCCTCCGGCCACAGCCCGCATGGGCCGGCCACCGCCGAAATCTTTGGATAGTTGAGGCGGATCGCAGCCATATGCCTGGGATCTTCGGGACGATACTGGCGGACATTGACCGCGCGCGGCGGCACGCCGGCGGCGGAGAAGGTCGCCTGGATCTCCCGCAATGAATCCTCGGCCGCTCGCGCGTTCGGCGTATTGACGGGAATGTCGACGCTGATCACACCTGTGCCTTCGCGAAGCCAGGTCTGCGCCAGGTACATGACGTCGGCACGCTGGGAGGCGGAAAGGCCGCCGCGTCCGCGACCGACGAAAACGACGATCGAGCGGTCGGCTTCCTGGACCGCGATCGGGTGGCGCAGGCGGTAATCCTCGGGAACGCCGGCCGTCGTCGCGGGATCAACGACGGCATGCTTGCAGGCGCCGAGCGCCACGGAAAGCCCGATCAGCGCTGCCGTCAGGCGGAGTGCGCGCTTGCGATCGGCGGGTCTTGGGAATGTGCTCTGTGGTGTCATCGTCCCGCCTCAGTCCGTAATAAAGCCGTAGGTGCCGCGATAATTCCGTGCCTTTTCGACGCGGCCCGGAACGCCGTAGATGCGATTGATGCTGCCGAGCAGGTCGGTCTGCGGGTCCGACGCGGAGGCAAAGCCATCGTCGGGGCGCGACAGATCCTTCTGCGCCACCGCGCGCACCACGTAGGGCGTGACCAGAACCATCAGTTCGGTCTGGTTGTTGACGTAGTCGCGGCTGCGGAACAGCGAACCGAGAATCGGCAGTTGCGCCAGGCCGGGCAGGCCGTTGATGGCCTGCTTGGTCTGCTCCGCGATCAAGCCTGCCATGGCCATCGCGCCGCCGGAGGGAATCTCTAGGGTGGTTTCCGCGCGGCGGGTCTTGATCGAGGGAATGGTCAGCGAGTTCGTCGAGTTGTTGTTGAGCGCCTGCGTCAGTGTGATCGAGTTGTCGTTCGACAGTTCCGACACTTCGGTCATGACGCGAAGGCTGATCCGCCCTTCAGTCATCACCACCGGTGTGAAGTTGAGCGAGATGCCGAACTTCTTGAATGAAATCTGGGTCGTACAGACGCGCGTGATGGGATCGCAGGCATAGCCTGCGGGAACGGGAAACTCGCCGCCCGCAACGAAGGTCGCGGATTCACCCGAGATCGCGGTCAGGTTAGGCTCGGCCAGCGTGCGCACGACGCCGGCGCTTTCCATTGCGC
Organism: Bradyrhizobium jicamae; assembly: GCF_001440395.1. Taxonomy (GTDB): domain Bacteria; phylum Pseudomonadota; class Alphaproteobacteria; order Rhizobiales; family Xanthobacteraceae; genus Bradyrhizobium; species Bradyrhizobium jicamae. Next base: position 3,042 of record NZ_LLXZ01000166.1, read on the forward strand.
GCAGCGTAGCCGTCACTGACGAAGTGCCTCCGAACGTTCCCTGTGCCGCGTTGCCCGGGACCAGCGACCGGCCGAGGGCGGTGAACGGATTGGCATTGGTGAAATTCACGACCGAGGTGCCGTAGTTGAAGCTGGCCGTGAGATCGATGCCCAACTGCTTGATGATGTTGCGGGAGACTTCGGCGACCGTCACCTTCAGCATCACCTGGTCGCGGCCGCGGACCGCGATCGAATTGACGACCTTCTCGGTGCCGCCGACGAGGCGGGCCGCAATGTCGGCGGCCTGTTGCGCTTCGATCGGGCTTGCGGCGCTTCCGGTCAGCACGACGCCGTCGCCGACGCCTTCGATCAGGATGTCCGAATTCGGCAGCGACTGCTTCAGCGCGGCGCGCACGCCGTTGAGGTCGCGCTTGACCGCAATGTCATAGGCTGCGATCTGCGCGCCGGCGGAATCGAAGAAAACGATGTTGGTCTGGCCGACCGCAGCGCCGATGATATAGGCGCGCTGGGTCGTCCGCACGACTGCGTTGGCGATCTTGGGATCGGCGACCAGCACGTCCTTGATCTCGCGCGGCAGGTCGACCACCATCGATTTGCCGATGCCGAGCGAAACGAAACGCGCGTTCATCTGGCCGTCGGCGGCGGCCGGAGCCATGGCGCGATAGTCGCTCGCCACCACCGGCGTCAGCGCGGGATTGAGCGTGAGAGCAGCCACGGCCGAAAACGACAGGGCGCGGACGATGAACGTTCGCATCATCGGCTGAATTTCCCTGCACTTCATATCGTGCGTCCTTTCGGTCACTTCTGCATCATCTGCTGGCTGGCGACGCCATAACGAATGACGTTGAAATTCTCGCCGCGCCTGTTGCGTTGTTGTTCGTCCAGATCATCGACCGCGTTGACGTCGGCGATGCTGCGCAGTGCCAGCGTCAGCGTGCCGCTCTGCCGCGACCGCGCCATCATCTCGGCCTGCTCGGGCTTCAGTTCGAGGGTGACGGTCTTGCCGACCAGCGAGTTGGCGCCTTCCTTTTCCTTCGGCGCCTGGTCGATCGCGAGAACGCGAACATTGGAGAGGATGATTTCCGAATTGGAGACGTCCGGACCTCTGCCGTTGGCACTCCTCTCGCGCTTGGTGAGAAGCACGTCGACCCGGTCGTTCGGCAGGATGAAGCCGCCGGCGCCGGTTTCCGGGGAAATTTCGGTGGAGATGGCCCGGTATCCGGCGGGCAGGATCGCCGCCATGAAGCCGGAGCCGTCGGCTTTCACCAGCTTCTGCTCGCGAATCGGCTCGCCCGCGATGAACGGGGAGCGCGCGATCGAGCCGGTGATTTCGGTGATGGCGTCGGCCTTGCTGGCCTTGCTGATGAAGTTGCTGTTGGCGGTCGCGGCCGGCCACATCTGCCATTGCAGATCGTCCGGCTTGACCGACTGGCCGAGGCCGATATCCGCTTTCGCGACGAGAATTTCGACGGTCTGCATCTCCGCGACCGGCGCCGGCGCCGGCTTGTCGCCGGACCCGCTGGCGAGATAAGCGGCAATGCCGCCGGCGACGATCGCGATGGCCAGAACCACAATGCGTGGCTTATTCATACGCTTCACTTTCCACATTACGCTGCGACGCTTCCGCCGCGGTGATGGGAGTTGACCAGCTATTCGTCAAAGCATGGTTAATGAGGCGTGTGTAAATTGCCTTAACGGAAAGTTAGCGACGCCGGGTCAGCGCATGGCGAGGTGAGTGAGGCCGACCGCCTTGATCCATTCGGTCTCCGGATAGACGATCAGGGCGCCGAGCGCGAGGGCGATGCCGTAGGGGATTCCGCTCTGCTTGTCGTGCAGCCGGTTCAGCCAGGACTGTCCCGCGAGGAAGGAGGGCAGCGGCCACTGCCGGAACTGAATCAGCAGAATCGTCAGCGCGCCGCCGAGCAGGGAGACGTAGAGCAGATAGTTGAGGAGATGGTCGAAGCCGAACCACAGCGCCACGCTGGCCGCGACCTTGGCGTCGCCGCCGCCGACCCATCCCATCGCGAAGCAGCCAAAGGCAACCACCAGAACGGCGGCGCCGGCGCCGAAATGCAGAAGGATATCGTGCAGGCTCATGCCGCCGAGTACCGCAAGTACGACGAAGCCGGCGATCAGTGCCAGCGACACCCGGTTCGAAATCGTCATCGTGAACAGGTCGCTCGCGGCTGCGAACGCCATCAGGGCCGGAAACAGCAGAAGGCGGGCGGTATCGAGGATCATGAAATCACGCTTGCTGCGGTTTGAGTGGAATGGCTGCGGTCGAGCCTAATCACCAGAAATGAACAATCGGGAAACATCGGAAATCGTAGATCGTGCAGCACCTTGCGAAAACAACAAAGGCCCCGGCGCGCCGGGGCCTTTGAAGCTGACTCGCAGCTGTCGCTTACTTCAGCGAGCTGGAGATCGTGTTGAAGTTGCTCGACAGCTTGGTGCCGAGGCCGTTGACGGCAGTGATGATCGCGATCGCGATGCCGGCGGCAATCAGACCGTACTCGATGGCGGTGGCGCCGGATTCATCCTTCACGAAACGCGAAACGAGATTCTTCATGGTAACTCCTGTGTACACGTAGCTGGTCGAACTTAAGTTTGGTCTCGCCGGCGTTCTCAGCACCGTGACCATGCCGTCACCCTAGGGTGCGACAATTTCGGCGCAGTTAATTCGACCGTGTAAAAATGCTTGGAACTTGCTCTTGTTGAGCACAGTAAACATCGCATTAAGGCGTTCGATAAAATGCAAACGCGACGTCGAAGCACGTTCGTCGCAGTCGCGCTGTGTCGTCGAATGCCTTGATTCACGGCTCCTTAAGCGCGAGCGGATACCCCTTTGCAGATCTGATGGAGCGGGGCGTTATGTCGAGTTTGCCAATGGAAGTCATCGAGGTGGTGGGCCAGACGATGGCGAAGGTCGTTCCGGTCACGATCGCGCTCGCCGTCGTATTCACGGTGCTCTCGCATTTCTGGGCCTGCAATCCGGGCAAGCCCTGGTGGCGCAAGCGCGAGCTCATCACCGACATCTGCTACTGGTTCTTCGTGCCGGTCTTTGCACGCATCTTCCGCATCGGCCTGCTGGTGATCGGCGCTTCAGTCGTCTTCAACATTCATGAGGTCGACGAACTGATCGCATTCTACGACAACGGCCACGGACCGCTGGCGCAACTGCCGCTCTGGGTGCAGGCGATACTATTCCTCGTCGCATCCGACTTCATGCTGTACTGGCTGCACCGCATGTTTCACGGCGGCGGCTTCTGGAAGTACCACGCCATCCATCATTCCTCGGAAGATCTCGAGTGGATCTCGGCGGCGCGGTTTCATCCCGTCAATCTGTTCATCGGAACGATCCTGGTCGACGTCATCCTGCTGATGGCCGGTATTTCGCCCAACATCATGCTGTGGGTCGGGCCGTTCACGACCTTCCATTCCGCCTTCGTCCACGCCAACCTGAACTGGACGTTGGGGCCGTTCAAATATGTGCTGGCCACGCCGGTCTTCCACCGCTGGCATCACACCTCGCTGGAAGAGGGCGGCAATACCAATTTTGCAGGCACCTTTCCGCTCTGGGACATTCTGTTCGGAACGTTCCGCATGCCGGAGAACCGGCTGCCTGAAGCTTACGGCGTGGACGAGGATCAGGGGGTCCCCACCGAGATCGGCGGGCAATTGGCCTATCCGTTCCGTCACTAGCGCGTAATCCGGCAAGCGCCCGCCGGAAACGTGACCAGGAAACGCATATCAACAGGAAACGGGAGCCTGCTCTGGGCCGATCGCACGCCAGGGCGCCGGACTGGAATGTGTCATGAGCATTGACGCTGCAACGATTGATCAGGCGAAAGCCTCCAGCTTTGGCCGGATCCCGGTCTGGTCGTGGCTTGGCGCCGGCGTGTACGTGCTCTTTCTGATCAATGGCAGCGGGCTACTGAACGATTCCGACACCTACTGGCAAATTGCCGTGGGTCAATGGATTCTCGATCACGGGGCTCTGCCGCGGGTCGACGTCTATTCCTTCAGCAAACCTGGCGAACCCTGGATTTCATCATCCTGGTTTGCGCAAATCCTCTATGCCGCGAGCTACAATCTGGCCGGCTGGACCGGGCCCGTCGTGGTCGCGGCGGGCTCGATCGCTGCGACCTTCGCGCTGCTCGCGCATATTCTGGAGCGCCGCATTCCCGCAACCTATGCGGCCCTGGTCGCGCTGGCGGCGATGGTGCTGTCGGCGCCGCATTTTCTGGCGCGTCCGCACGTGCTGGCGATGCCGGTCATGGTCGCCTGGGCGTATGGCTTGATGACGGCGAGCGAGCGGGGGCAGGCGCCGTCATTCTGGTTGCTGCCGCTAATTGCGCTTTGGGCCAACCTGCATGGCGGCTTCGTGTTCGGCCTGGTGCTGGCTGGCGCATTCGCGATCGACGCGATGTGGAACGCCGCGCCGTCGCAGCGGAAGCCGCTGGCGCTGCGCTGGGTTGCATTCGGGCTCGCAGCATTGGCGGCCTGCTGCGTCACGCCTTACGGCTGGGAATCGATCCTCGCTTCACGCAAGATTCTCGATCTTGGCGAACTCCTGCGCCTCATCAGCGAATGGGCGCCGGCAGATTTCAGCAAGCTCAGTGCATTCGAACTGACGATCCTCGCTTTGATCGCGGGAACACTTTATCGCGGCGTCAAGCTGTCGCCGCCGCGGATCGCGCTGGTGCTCGGCCTGCTCCATATGGCGCTCTCGCATGGCAGGAATCTGGAGATATTTGCGCTGCTGCTGCCGATCGTCGTGCTGACGCCGGTGTCGCAGCAGCTCGCTCTGCGGTCGACCTGGTCGGGCAGGACGACGTTTGTTCCGGCCGTGGTGCTGGCCGTCGCGTTCGGCATCTCGACCTGGGCTATCGCGGCGCATCAGACGTATTCGCCGCCGAAAAGCGATTCACCGGCGGCCGCCGTCGAAGCCATCAAGGCGCACAATCTCCGGCGGGTTCTCAACGATCGTGCACTCGGCGGCTATCTGATCTGGCGGCAGATACCCGTATTCATCGACGGGCGGGCCGAGTTGTACGGCGAAAAGTTCACCATGGCCTATTACAATGCGCTGGAGCTCAAGGACGTCAGCCAGTTTCTCGATCTGCTCGGGGATCACGACATCGATGCCTTGCTGCTGCGGCCTGGCGCGCCTGCGGCGACGCTGCTCGATCATGTCGGCATCTGGCGGCGGGTTTACGCTGACGATGTGGTCGTCCTCTACGCGCGCGGCGGCGGTTGATCGATGAGCGCAATGAGTACTGCAGCGGCGTCCAACGAGAGATCCTCCATCCTCGGCCAGGTGCCTGCATGGCTCTGGGTCGGGATCGCCGCCTATGCCCTGCTGTTGAGCAACGGCGGCATACTCCTGAACGATTCCGATACCTACTGGCAGATCGCGGTGGGGCAGTGGATCCTGGATCACAATGCCTTGCCGCGCGTCGACATCTATTCCTTTACCAGGCCAGGAGAGTCCTGGACGTCGTCGTCCTGGCTGGCGCAGGTGCTGTATGCGGTAAGCTACAATCTGGCGGGCTGGACCGGGCCGGTGGTTCTCGCCGCGAGTTCAATCGCCGCAACCTTCGCGTTGTTCACCCATATTCTCGGCCGCCGCATCCCCGCCGGCTATGCGGTTGCGGTCGCAGTCGCGGCGCTGGTGCTCTCGATGGGGCATTTTCTGGCGCGCCCGCACGTGCTGGTGCTGCCGATCATGCTGGCCTGGGCGCACGGGTTGATGTCGGCGAGCGAGCGGGGAGAGGCGCCGTCGCCATGGCTTTTGCCGTTGATTGCATTGTGGGCGAACCTGCACGGCGGTTTCGTGTTCGGCCTCGTGCTGGTCGGCGGGTTTGCGCTCGATGCGCTGTGGAATGCGGAGCGCACCCGGCGAAAGTCGGTGACGCTGCGCTGGGCGGCGTTCGGCGTCGGCGCGCTGGTGGCCTGCTGCGCCACGCCTTACGGCTGGGGATCGATCCTCGCCGCCCGCAAGATCCTCGATCTCGGGCAACTCCTGCATCTGATCTATGAATGGATGCCGGCGGACTTCAGCAAGTTCGGTGCGTTCGAGATGGCGATCCTCCTGCTGATCGCCGGCGCGCTCTACGGCGGCGTCAAGCTCACGCCGCCGCGGATCGCGCTGGTGCTGGGCCTGCTGCATATGGCCCTGGCGCATGTCAGAAACGTCGAGATTTTCGCGCTGCTGCTGCCGATCGTGGTGCTTGCACCGGTAGCCTCGCAGTTCACGCTGCGGCCGGCCTGGTCCGCCCGCACCGGCGCCCCGGTGTCCGTGATGGCCGCGGCAATCGCCTTGCTGGGCGGCTGGACCTGGCTGCTCGCTGCCAACACCACCTTCGTACCGCCCGAAAACCATTCGCCGGCGGCGGCTGTCGATGCGCTGAAGACGTATAATCCCAAGCGGGTCCTCAACGATCTCCCGTTTGGCGGCTATCTGATCTGGCGGCAGATGCCGGTATTCATCGACGGCCGCGCCGAGCTCTACGGCGAAGCCTTCGAAATGGCCTACTACCGCGCGATGCAGCTCAAGGACGTGAACGAGCTTCTGGATATCCTCAAGACCTGGCAGATCGATGCCGTGCTGCTGACGCCTTTCACACCGGCGGCCAGCCTGCTTGATCACACCGGCGGCTGGCGGCGCGTCTATGCCGATCGCAACGCCGTATTGCACGTCCGTACCGCCGGCACGCCATGACACAGCGCAACCGTCGCCGGATCCTTTGCGTGGCGTGGTTGGCCTGAAGCCTTGACGCAGGTGCAAACTGGCGGCGCGGCGGGGATTCTGCTACGCCGGTCGAAATGAACCTGCCGACCGAAATCATCGAGATGTTCGGCCAGACCTTGGCCAAGGTGGTGCCCGTCACGATCGCGCTGGCGCTGCTGTTCTCGCTGCTTTCGCATTTCTGGGCCTGCAATCCCGGCAAGCCATGGTGGCGCAAGCGCGAACTCGTCACCGACGTCTGCTACTGGTTCCTGGTGCCGCTGTTCGCGCGCGTATTCCGCATCGGGCTGCTGGTGCTCGGCGCCGCGCTGCTGTTTGGAATTCGCGATGCCGACGAACTGATCGCCTTCTACGACAACGGCCACGGCCCGCTATCGACGCTGCCCTTGTGGCTGCAGGCGGTCCTGTTCCTGGTCGCAGCCGATTTCATGATGTACTGGCTGCACCGGATGTTTCATGGCGGCGGGTTCTGGAGATACCATGCCATCCATCATTCCTCGGAGGACGTGGACTGGATCTCGGCGGCGCGCTTTCACCCCGCCAACCTGCTGCTCGGGACCATCGGGGTCGACGTCGCGCTGCTGCTGGCCGGCATTTCGCCGGGCGTGATGCTCTGGCTCGGGCCGTTCAACATCTTCCATTCGGCCTTCGTCCACGCCAATCTCAACTGGACGCTCGGGCCGTTCAAATATGTCGTGGCGACCCCGGTGTTTCACCGCTGGCACCACACCGCCCGCGAAGAGGGCGGCGACACCAATTTCGCAGGCACCTTTCCGCTCTGGGACCTCCTGTTCGGGACTTTCCGGATGCCGAAGGACAGCCTGCCGGAGCATTATGGCGTTGACGACCAGCCCTCGTTTCCCCGCGAGATCCTCGGGCAGCTGGCCTATCCATTTCGCAAGTAGAGCATGACCCGGACCCGCGGGGCCGCGTTAGCGCAAAGTGGATACCGGTTTTCCGAAAAGGTCATGCTCAAATCAAAAGGGTAAATGGCGGATTTCTTGCCGCCGGGCGGGGCCTATTTGCCCTTTGTTCATGAATTGTCGTCAGATTCACCTTGTCGGGCGCCGGTTCCGCTGTGTATCCGCCATTGCCGGCCAGTTGATGCCCCGGGGTAGAGTATGTCGTTCAAGTTTCCGCGTATTCGCGCACGCGCGCGTTTTGGATTGCGTTCCCTCGTTGCAGGAATCCTGCTGTGGCCGGCCGTCTGTCTGGCCGCGCCCGATCCCGACAGCATAGCCGTCTATGTCGATCAGGCGAAGCTCGTGAAGCTTCCTGCCAAGGTCTCCACCATCGTGGTTGGAAACCCGCTGATTGCCGACGTGACGCTGCAGAGCGGCGGTATCGTCGTGGTTACCGGCAAGGGCTACGGCGCAACCAACTTCATCGCCATGGACCGCAACGGCGAGGTGCTGGTGGACCGCCAGATTCAGGTCGAAGGTCCGCCCGATCAACTCGTTACCGTGTATCGCGGCGTCGAGCGGGAATCCTATAGCTGCATGCCGATCTGCCAGCGCCGCGTCACCCTCGGCGACGGTGACATGTATTTCAGGACCGCAATCGGTCAGGCCGGTTCGCTCTCCGGGCAGGCCGCGGGAGCCGCGGCGGGCGGCATCAGGTGAGTCTGTTGCGATAAGAACCCGCCGGCAATCTCCGGCGGGCTCGCGGCACGGTTAAGAGATGATTGACGGAACGGGTCGCTCTGGCTGGATCGGCCGAAACAATTCAACAATCAGTTTCGGGTAGGTTTTCGCGGCAATCCCCTCGCGTTCTGAGGTCTAGTCGATGCCGCCTTCCACGCCTCCCAAGACAAACATCCTGCGCCGGTTTCGTCGCAATCGAAGGGGCACGGCCGCCGTCGAGTTCGCGCTGGTCGCGCCGATATTCTTCGGCGTCCTGTTCGCGATCATCGAACTGGCGCTGGTGTTCTTTGCCAGCCAGATTCTCGAGACGGTGACGCAGGACACGTCGCGTCTGATCATGACGGGCCAGGCGCAGAACTCCTCCTTCACCCAGGCGCAATTCAAGAACGCCGTTTGTGCCAAGCTCACCGTCATGTTCGATTGTGTCAACGGCATCTCGATCGACGTGCAGAGCTACACCGCGTTTTCCAGCGTCAACGTTGCCGACCCGATCGTTTCGGGAAATTTCGTTCCTCCGAACAATTATACGCCGGGCGGACCCGGCGACATCGTCGTCGTCCGGCTGTTCTACAAATGGCCGCTGTTCGTCACCGGCCTCGGCTTCAACGTCGCAAATATCAGCGGCAATAAGCGGCTGTTGACTGCGACCGCCGCGTTCCAGAACGAACCTTACTAGGGCCAAGGACAATGAATCCGATGAGCACAATCTGGCTTCGCATGCGCCGCCGCGCAGGTGAGTTGCGGGGCAACAACAGCGGTGTGGCGGCCGTCGAATTCGCCATGATCATTCCGCTGATGGCGATGCTGCTCGTGGGAACCAACGAGTTCTCGGCCGGCGTCGCCGTCGACCGCAAGGTGACGATCATGGCGCGTACGCTGTCGGACCTGACGTCGCAGAACGAGAAGGTCACCGATTCGCAGTTGACCAACTTCTTCAACGCCAGCAAGGCGATCATGACGCCCTATGCGTCGGCGCCGGTGGAGGGAACGATCTCCGAACTCTGGATCAATCCGACCACGCTGAAGGCGCGGGTGCAGTGGAGCAAAGGTGCCAACGCACACTCCGCGGGCGACATCATCGAGATTCCGGAGGCGCTCAAGATCGCCGGCACCTACCTGATCTACAGCGAGGTGAAATACAAGTACGTCCCCAGCGTCGCCTGGTTTCTCAATAAGGCGAACGGCATCACGCTGAGCGATGTCACCTTCACCCGTCCGCGTCAGTCGCTTTGCGTGATGTACAACACGACGGTCTGCAGCCAGACGTGAGACGGTCGCGCCTGACGCGAATGAGGGCACAAGAAAAAGGCCGCGCCATGGGCGCGGCCTTTTGATTTATTCGGCTGAATTGTTCAGCGGCGGTCTTCGGGACGCTGTCGCATGCGCCCGAAAATCGCTTATCCGGCGGCGCGCAGATTGTCGGCCGAAGATTTGCCAGAGCGGCGATCTGCCACGATTTCGTAGGAGATCTTCTGGCCTTCACGCAACGTTCCGAGGCCGGCACGCTCGACAGCGCTGATGTGCACGAACACGTCATTGCCGCCGTCATCCGGCTGGATGAAGCCATAGCCCTTGGTTGCGTTAAACCACTTCACGGTTCCCATGCTCACTGGGGTAGTCCCTTCTCAGATATACAAGTCGTAGCCCACCCTTCGATGGGCTGGTGAGATCGAATTTTTGGAAGGGTCGTCAGCGTCTAAACCGGCTGTACCGGTGGATAGCTAATGTCGTCCGGCCGAAAATCGATGCTTAATATTATTCGATTGCATCAGTCAAAACAATCCTGACGTGCACGATTTTTTGATTCGGCCGGCCAGCCGGCCGCGTTCGCGCACGATAAGGAGCGTATCGGGCGCGTTTTTGCGGGACGTTAAGGGTTCGTTTACCGGCGACGGAACTGTCCGCCGCGCGGTGGCGCACCGCGTGGGGCGCCGGGATTGCTGGGACGCTCGTCCTTGTGACGGAAGATCAGGCGTCCTTTCTCCAGGTCATAGGGTGACATTTCGATCGTGACCCGATCGCCTGCGAGCGTCTTGATCCGGTTCTTCTTCATCTTGCCCGCGGTATAGGCAACAATCTCGTGTCCGGCATCGAGCTGCACGCGATAGCGCGCGTCGGGGAGGATTTCGGTCACCAGTCCTTCGAACTGGATCAGCTCTTCTTTAGCCATGGTGGTCTCCAGGTCGATCGAGGCTAGCGCTGCGGTCGGTGGCTACGGTTCGGTTGATTATTCGGACGGCTCTCGCGATGCAAGAAGGCGACGCCTTGAATGCCTTCGCTGTGGCCGGCTTGGCTCTTGCTGCCCTGCTGCGGCTGACGCGGCGACTCATGCCGGTTCGGCTGCGGCGCGGCATTATTACCACCACCGCGGCGTCGTCGGCGAGGGCCTTTTGACGGCTGCTGCTCATTGGAACGGCCGGCATGGGCGCGCGGCGCGGACCGCCCGTTCCGGTGCTGGGCGGAGTGATGCGCGGCTGCCGGCGCGGCGTCGCGGCTCCCCGGCGTGCGGCGGTCTTCCCGGGGCAGCGCAATACGGATCAGCCGCTCGATGTCGCGCAGATAGCCCATCTCCTCGGCGCCCGCGATCAGCGAGATCGCGACGCCTTCCCTGCCGGCGCGGGCGGTGCGGCCGATGCGGTGGACATAGGTTTCGGGCACATTGGGCAGGTCGAAATTCACCACATGGCTGATGCCGTCGACGTCGATGCCGCGGGCGGCGATGTCGGTGGCGACCAAGGTACGGATCTCGCCGGAGCGGAACGCGGCAAGTACGCGTTCCCGGTGGTTCTGCGACTTGTTGCCGTGAATGGCGTTGGCCTCGATGCCAGCCTTGGCCAGCACCTTCACCACCTTGTCGGCGCCGTGCTTGGTGCGGGTAAACACAAGCGCGCGGTCGACCGGCTCCTGCTTTAGAAGCTGCGCCAGCACCGCCGGTTTGGCGGCGAAATCGACCTGGATGATGCGCTGGGCGATCCGGTCGGCCGTCGAGGCCACTGGGGTCACCGCCACCCGCGCCGGGTCGCGCAGCATGGATTCGGCGAGTTCCGCGATATCCTTCGGCATGGTGGCCGAGAAGAACAGCGTCTGCCGCTTGATCGGCAGCTTGGCGACGACTTTGCGGATGTCGTTGATGAAGCCCATGTCGAGCATGCGGTCGGCTTCGTCGAGCACCAGGAACTCGACCTGGTTCAGCTTCAGCCCGTTGCTTTGGACGAGGTCGAGCAGGCGGCCGGGGGTGGCCACCATCACTTCCACGCCCTGCATGACCGAGCGGACCTGCCGGCCCATCGGCACGCCGCCGATCGCCAGTGCCGAGGTCAGGCGGATGTGGCGGCCATAGGCATTGAAGCTGTCGAGGATCTGCCCTGAGAGCTCGCGGGTGGGAGACAGCACCAGCACGCGGCAGCTCTTCGGCTGCGGCCGGACGCGGTTCTCAAGGATCCGGTGCAGGATCGGCAGTGCGAAGGCCGCGGTCTTGCCGGTCCCGGTCTGGGCGATGCCGACGACGTCGCGGCCGGTCATTGCGATGGGGATGGTCTGGGCCTGGATGGGCGTGGGCGTGTGGTAATTTTCTTCCTTGAGCGCACGCGAGATGGGATCGGCGAGGCCGAAATCCTGAAAGGAGGTCAAAAGGGTGGTTCTTTCCATAAAAAGCGCAGGCGCCCGGCGGTTTCAGCCAGGGAGCGCGCGAGTGTGTCCAGAGACACCCGCGTGTCTGGGGCGTCGGTTTTGCTAGCTGAAGGGGGCAAGCCAGAAACCGCAAAACGGGATCAGAACACGCGGCTCGCAGGGACCTGATGATTCTCTAGGTCACGGGGATCATATGGAGCAGTCGCACGGCGCTTTCAAGGTGAATTCCGCGTGTGCCGCTGGGCGCAGTTAAGGAAACCGATCGGCCCGGCCGTGCTGCCGCGCGTCAGGTCCAAACGATCAAAAAGCGTGCAAGAAATTTAGCCAAATTGCGGGCTTTGCACAAAAAATAGATAGTTTGCCGCCAAAGCATACATTTTCGAAGCTCAGGAAATAGGCATGTCTGGCGGGATCGGTTTTCGCGCGACCGGAATTTTCAAGCGATTAGAGTAGCTTATGTCCCCATAAAGCCGTGGCATGGTTCTTGCGATTCCCTTGACGCAGGCGGCCGTGGGGCCGTTCGCAGCGTTTAACGCCTGCGTCAGGGAGATGACAGTTCATGCTTACAAAATTGACTCACGATATAGCGACGCTGAGCCGCCGCCGCTGGCTGGCGGCCACCGCCGGCCTGGTTCTGGGTCTGGCGGCGTTCTCGAACGCCAAGGCGCAGGAGACCATCAAGGTCGGCGTCCTGCACTCACTCTCCGGCACCATGGCCATCAGCGAAACCACGCTGAAGGACACCATCCTCTTCCTGATCGACGAGCAGAACAAGAAGGGCGGCGTGATGGGCAAGAAGCTCGAAGCCGTCGTCGTCGACCCCGCGTCGAACTGGCCGCTGTTTGCCGAAAAGGCCCGCGAGCTGATCACCAAGGACAAGGTTTCGGTCGTGTTCGGCTGCTGGACCTCGGTGTCCCGCAAGTCCGTGCTCCCGGTATTCAAGGAGCTGAACTCGATCCTGTTCTACCCCGTGCAGTACGAGGGTGAAGAGTCCGAGCGCAACGTGTTCTACACCGGCGCCGCCCCGAACCAGCAGGCGATCCCCGCGGTCGACTACCTGATGAAGGACGAGAAGGTGAAGCGCTGGGTGCTGGCCGGCACCGACTACGTCTATCCGCGCACCACCAACAAGATCCTCGAAGCCTACTTGAAGTCGAAGGGCGTCAAGCAGGAAGACATCATGATCAACTACACGCCGTTCGGTCACTCCGACTGGCAGACGATCGTGGCCGACATCAAGAAGTTCGGCTCGGCCGGCAAGAAGACCGCCGTGGTCTCAACCATCAACGGCGACGCCAACGTTCCCTTCTACAAGGAGCTCGGCAACCAGGGCATCAAGGCGACCGACATTCCGGTTGTCGCGTTCTCGGTCGGTGAAGAAGAACTCGCCGGCATCGACACCAAACCGCTGCTCGGCCATCTCGCCGCCTGGAACTACTTCCAGTCGATCAAGTCTCCGGAGAACGAGAAGTTCATCAAGGCGTGGCAGGCCTACACCAAGAATCCGAAGCGCGTGACCAACGATCCGATGGAAGCGCACGTCATCGGTTTCGACATGTGGGTCAAGGCGGTCGAGAAGGTGAAGTCGACCGATCCGGACAAGGTGATCGACGCTCTTCCGGGCATCGAAGCCAAGAACCTGACCGGCGGCACCTCCAAGATGCTTCCGAACCATCACATCACCAAACCGGTGTTCATTGGCGAAATCAAAGCCAATGGCCAGTTCGACGTGGTGTGGAAGACCCCGGGCCTTGTCGCTGGCGACGCCTGGTCGAAGGAGCTCGACGGCTCCAAGGACCTGATCGGCGACTGGGTCGGCAAGAAGTGCGGCAACTACAACACCAAGACCAACAAGTGCGGCGGTCAGGGCTCCTGATCCCGATCTGGTCCGACAGGATCATCCCGATCTGATCCGAAGGATCGTGATCCTCCTGACGTAAAAAAGCCTTTTAAAAACTTCCAAGAGAACTTCCAAGAGAACTTGAACTACAAGCAAGAACGGAGAAGGCGGCGATGCCGCCGCCTTCTCCCCACACTCCTGCCGGGGCGTATTGTGTCTGCCAATTTCCTTGACCGTTTTCGCGCGGTTCTGCTCGCCATCCTGTTCGCTGCTTGCTTCGCCGTGCCGGCGCTCGCCGGTCCGTTCGAGGATGCGGTCGCCAAATTCGCCAATGACGATTTTTCCGACACCGACGAGGCGATCGGCGCCGTCGCGACCTCGGGCAATCCGCTCGCCTTTCCCATTATCAGCGCGCTGCAGGACGGCCGTCTGTCGGCCGATCCCGACACCAAGAAGGTTTTCGTCACCGGCGCCGACGGCAAGATCATCGACGCCGCTACCGGCGCGGCCGTCGACAAGCTGCCCGACAATGCCGCCGCCGTCCGTCTCAACAACCGCCTGCGTCGCGCCGTGGAGGCTGCGCTCGGCGGCCTGACGCTGTTGTCGCCCGACCCCGCCAAGCGCATCGCCGCCGCGCAGTCGGTCTTCAAGAGCCACGACGAGAACGCGTTGCCCGTCATCGACGGCGCGCTGGCGAAGGAGACCAACAAGGCCGTCAAGGCTGCCTTCACCGAGGCCCGCGCTGCGATCCTGCTCTACAAATCCGATGCCACCGAGCTCGAAAAGCTCGAAGCCGTTGCCGTCATCAAGGCGCGCGGGGATCAGGAAGCGATGGCGCTGCTGACCGGTCTCGGCAGCGATCTGCCGCCCAATGTCGCGCGCGCTGTCACCACCGCGATCGCCTCGATCCAGAGCAATCTGCAGATGTGGTCGATGGTGCAGAACGCCTGGTATGGCCTGTCGCTCGGCTCGGTGCTGCTGCTCGCCGCGATCGGGCTCGCCATCACCTTCGGCGTCATGGGCGTCATCAACATGGCCCATGGTGAAATGGTGATGATCGGCGCCTACACCACTTTCGTGGTGCAGGAGGTCATCCGCACCCGCTATCCCGGCCTGTTCGATTACTCGCTCCTGATTGCGGTGCCGCTGGCGTTCCTCGTTGCGGGTGCGATCGGCGTCTTGATCGAGCGCGGCATCATCCGCTTCCTCTATGGACGCCCGCTGGAAACGCTGCTCGCGACCTGGGGCCTCTCGCTGGTGCTGCAGCAGGCCGTGCGCACCATGTTCGGCCCTACCAACCGCGAGGTCGGCAATCCCTCCTGGATGAGCGGCGCGTTCGAGCTTGGGCAGATCACCATCACCTATAACCGGCTCTGGATCCTCTGCTTCACGCTGGCGGTGTTCGTCATCCTGCTGGCGATGCTGCGCTACACGGCGCTCGGGCTCGAGATGCGCGCGGTCACTCAAAATCGTCGCATGGCGGCCTCGATGGGCATCGCCACCTCGCGCGTCGATGCGCTGACCTTCGGCCTCGGCTCGGGCATTGCCGGCATCGCCGGCGTCGCGCTCTCGCAGATCGACAACGTCAGCCCCAACCTCGGCCAGAGCTACATCATCGACAGCTTCATGGTCGTGGTGTTCGGTGGCGTCGGCAATCTCTGGGGCACGCTGGTCGGCGCCTTCACGCTCGGCATCGCCAACAAGTTCCTGGAGCCGGTGGCCGGCGCCGTGCTCGGCAAGATCGCCATTCTGGTGCTGATCATCCTGTTCATCCAGAAACGGCCGCGCGGCCTGTTCGCGCTCAAGGGCCGGGCGGTGGAAGCATGACGCCGCATGTCCTGACGCGCTCGCTGGATCGCAGCGCCACCATTTTCCTCGTCGTCGTTGCGGCGCTCGGCGTGCTGATCCCGCTGTCCAACCTGCTGATGCCGGCGGGCTCGGCGCTGCAGGTGCCGACCTATCTGGTCGCACTGTTCGGCAAATACGCCTGCTACGCCATTCTCGCGCTCTCGATCGACCTGATCTGGGGCTATTGCGGCATTCTCTCGCTCGGTCACGGCGCCTTCTTCGCGCTCGGCGGTTACGCGATGGGCATGTATTTGATGCGCCAGATCGGCAGCCGCGGCGTCTACGGCAACCCGATCCTTCCCGATTTCATGGTGTTCCTGAACTATCCAAGCCTGCCATGGTACTGGTACGGCTTCGACATGTTCTGGTTCGCGGCGGTGATGGTTCTTGTTGTGCCCGGCCTGCTGGCGTTCTGCTTCGGCTGGCTGGCGTTTCGCTCGCGCGTCACCGGCGTCTATCTCTCGATCATCACGCAGGCGATGACATATGCTTTGCTGCTGGCGTTCTTCCGCAACGATTTCGGCTTTGGCGGCAACAACGGCCTGACCGACTTCAAGGACATCCTCGGCTTCAACGTGCAGGCCGACGGCACCCGCGCGGCGTTGTTCGCATTGAGCTGCCTCGCGCTGATCCTCACTTTCCTGATCTGCCGCGCAGTGGTGACCTCGAAACTCGGCAAGGTGCTGATCGCGATCCGCGACGCTGAATCGCGCACGCGCTTCCTCGGCTATCGCGTCGAGTCCTACAAGCTGTTCGTGTTCACGCTGTCGGCGTGCATGGCCGGCGTCGCCGGCGCGCTCTACGTGCCGCAGGTCGGCATCATCAATCCGAGCGAATTCGCGCCGGGCAATTCGATCGAGGCGGTGATCTGGGTTGCCGTCGGCGGCCGCGGCACGCTGGTGGGCGCGGCGCTCGGCGCCGTTGTCGTCAACTACGCCAAAACCTTCTTCACCTCGGGCCCGCTGGCGCCGTACTGGCTGTTCATGCTGGGCGCGCTGTTCATCCTGGTAACGCTGCTGCTGCCGAAAGGCATCGTCGGCACCTTCAACGCCTGGCGGGAGTCCCGCAAGGCGACGGAAGCGGCCAATGCCGAAAGTGCCGCGCTAGAAGACGGCGTCGGCGAACCGAAGCCTGCGGAGTAAGCGCATGAGTGTCATGGAGGGACGGACCACTTCGGCGCTGCTCTATCTCGACGGCGTACACGTCTCGTTCGACGGCTTTCACGCCATCAACAATCTGTCGCTGACGCTGGAGCCCGGCGAGATGCGCGCCATTATCGGCCCCAACGGCGCCGGCAAGACCACGATGATGGACATCATCACCGGCAAGACCAAGCCGGACGAAGGTACGGTGCTGTTCGACGGCATGACCGACCTGACGCGGCTGGATGAAACCCGCATCGCCGAGCTCGGCATCGGCCGCAAATTCCAGAAGCCGACGGTGTTCGAGAGCCAGACCATCGAGGACAACCTGCTGCTGGCGCTCAATGTCGACCACAGCGTCAAGGGCACGCTGTTCTGGCGCGGCAGCAAGACCGAGGCCGAACGGATTGACCGCGTGCTGGAAACCATCCGCCTGACCAATGCCCGCAATCGCCTGGCAGGAAGCCTGTCGCACGGCCAGAAGCAGTGGCTGGAGATCGGCATGCTGCTGGCGCAGGATCCGAAACTGCTGCTGGTCGACGAACCCGTCGCCGGCATGACCGATGTCGAAACCCATCAGACCGCGGAGCTGTTGAAGGAAATCAACAAGGAGAAGACGGTCATGGTGGTCGAGCACGACATGACCTTCGTCCGCGAACTCGGCGTCAAGGTCACGTGCCTGCATGAAGGCACGGTGCTGGCCGAGGGGACCATCGATCAGGTCTCGTCGAACGAGCGGGTGATCGAAGTGTATTTGGGGCGCTGATCCATGCTGAAGGTCGACAACATCAACCTTTATTACGGCGCGGCTCAGGCCCTGCGCGGCGTCTCGCTGTCCGCCGAGCCGGGCAAGGTGACCTGCGTGCTCGGCCGCAACGGCGTCGGCAAGACCTCGCTGCTGCGCGCCCTCGTCGGGCAGTATCCGATCGCGGGCGGGTGGATCACGCTCGATGGCAACGACATCACGGGCCTCAAACCTTACGAGCGCGCACGGCGCGGCATCGGTTTCGTGCCGCAGGGCCGCGAGATCTTTCCGCTGCTGACGGTGGAGGAAAATCTCAAGACCGGCTTCGGCCCGCTCAAGCGCGACGACCGCCATATCCCCGACGACGTGTTCTCGCTGTTTCCGGTGCTGAACACCATGCTGGGTCGCCGCGGCGGCGACCTTTCCGGCGGCCAACAGCAGCAGCTCGCGATCGGCCGCGCGCTGGTGATGCGGCCAAAGCTGCTGCTGCTCGACGAGCCGACCGAAGGCATCCAGCCCTCGATCATCAAGGACATCGGCCGCGCCATCTCTTACTTGCGCAGCCTCGGCAACATCGCGATCGTGCTGGTCGAACAATATCTCGACTTTGCCTGCGAGCTCGGCGACAATTTTGCTGTCATGGACCGCGGCGCGGTGAAATTTGCCTGCGACCGCGCCAACCTCGATCCTGCCGAGATCAGCCGCCAGATGGCGCTCTAACCTCGTGCATCGGGGGGCGTCGTAACGTCGTTTTGGGGGACGGATGCAGGCCGAAATCGCACGCGGGACTTCAGCTACCTTCGCGGCCAACCGGGCACAGGGTGCGGTTCGGTTCGGCGTGCATCTTGACGGCGGTGTCACGCGCCGCGGCGACCTGCATGAGTCCGGCTCGCTGCGCGTGCGTTTTCCTTCCCCTGAAGCGGAAGGCCTGTCGGGCGTCTTCGTCAACACCGCCGGCGGCATTGCGGGCGGCGACCGTTTCGATATCGACATCAGGGCGGGCGAGGGGGCGCGACTGATACTGACGACGGCAGCGGCCGAAAAGGTCTATCGCGCGCCCGGTCCTGCCGCAGAGCTCACCATCGCCCTGAAGGCGGAGGCCGGCGCGCACCTTTCCTGGCTGCCGCAAGAGACCATCCTGTTCGACCGCGCGCGGATCATCAGGCGGATCGATATCGATCTGGCGGAGAGTGCCTCGCTTCTGCTCTGCGAAATCGTGGTGTTCGGCCGCGCGGCGATGGGCGAAACGATGCAGCATGGCGAATTCATCGACCGCTGGCGGCTGCACCGCGGCGGTCGGCTCGTGTTTGCGGAGACCGTTCGGCTCGATGGTGACATCGGTGCGAAACTGGCGCGACCGGCCGTTGCGAAAGGCGGCGTCGCCATCGGCACGGCGCTGATCGTGCCGGGCGACGAGGCGCTGGTGGAGCGCATTCGCGAAGTGTCGGACGCGTTCGGCGGTGAGGTCGGCATCTCCTCGTGGAATGGATTTGCAATGGTGCGCTTCTGTGCCCAAGATGCGGCCCGGCTGCGCGCCGACATGATGACGGTGCTCGGCCGCGCCAGCGGCACAGCGCTACCAAGGCTTTGGCTAAATTAGAGGCTTTGGCTGAACTAAAGGCTGTGGCTCAACTAGATCTATCAATTACCAGAGTGCTCGCATGAACCTGTCTCCCCGCGAAAAGGACAAGCTCTTGATCTCGATGGCCGCCATGGTAGCGCGCCGCAGGCTCGAGCGCGGCGTCAAGCTCAACCATCCCGAGGCGGTCGCCATCATCTCCGACTTCATCGTCGAGGGCGCCCGTGACGGCCGCACCGTCGCCGAACTGATGCAGGCGGGCGCGCAGGTCATCACCCGCGCCCAGTGCATGGACGGCATTCCGGAGATGATCCACGACATCCAGGTCGAGGCGACATTTCCCGACGGCACCAAGCTTGTCACTGTGCATGAGCCGATCCGATAGTCATCGTCATTCCGGGGCGGGCCGCAAAGCGGCCGAATCCGGAACCAGAGGTTGTATTTGCGAGATTCCGGGTTCGATGCTGCGCATCGCCCCGGAATGACGGAGGAGGAAAGATGATCCCCGGCGAACTCTTCATCAAGGACGGCGAGATCGAGCTCAACGCTGGCCGCAAGACGGTAACGCTCACGGTCGCCAACACCGGCGACCGCCCGATTCAGGTCGGCTCGCACTACCATTTCTTCGAAACCAACCCCGCGCTGAAGTTCGACCGCAAGAAGGCTCGCGGCATGCGGCTCGATATCGCCGCCGGCACCGCGGTCCGCTTCGAGCCCGGCCAGAACCGCGACGTGCAACTCGTCGCGCTCGCTGGCAAGAAGACAATTTACGGCTTCCGCGGTGACGTGCAGGGGAAATTATGAGCGTCAAAATCAAACGTTCCGTCTATGCCGACATGTTCGGGCCGACCACCGGCGACAAGGTGCGGCTGGCCGACACCGATCTCATCATCGAGGTGGAAAAGGATTTCACCACCTATGGCGAGGAGGTGAAGTTCGGCGGTGGCAAGGTGATCCGTGACGGCATGGGGCAATCGCAGGTCACCAACAAGCAGGGCGCGGCGGATACCGTCATCACCAATGCGCTGATCGTCGATCACTGGGGCATCGTCAAGGCCGACGTCGCGATCAAGGAAGGCATGATCAGTGCCATCGGCAAGGCCGGCAATCCCGATATCCAGCCCAATGTGACCATCGTGATCGGCCCGGGCACCGACGTGATCGCGGGGGAGGGCAAAATCCTCACCGCCGGCGGGTTCGACAGCCACATCCATTTCATCTGCCCGCAGCAGATCGAGCACGCGCTGATGTCCGGCGTCACCTCGATGCTGGGCGGCGGCACCGGTCCCTCGCACGGCACGTTCGCCACCACCTGCACGCCCGGCCCCTGGCACATGGGGCGCATGATCCAGTCGTTCGACGCCTTCCCGGTCAATCTCGGCATCTCGGGCAAGGGCAATGCTGCGCGCCCCGCAGCGCTGGTCGAGATGATCAAGGGCGGTGCCTGTGCACTGAAGCTGCACGAGGACTGGGGCACCACGCCGGCCGCGATCGATAATTGTCTCGCGGTGGCTGACGACTACGACGTCCAGGTGATGCTGCATTCGGACACGCTGAACGAATCCGGTTTCGTCGAGGACACGGTGAAGGCCTTCAAGGGCCGCACCATCCATGCCTTCCACACCGAAGGCGCCGGCGGCGGCCACGCGCCAGATATCATCAAGATCGCCGGGTTGAAGAACGTGTTGCCGTCCTCGACCAATCCGACGCGGCCGTTCACCCGCAACACCATCGACGAGCATCTGGACATGCTGATGGTGTGCCACCACCTCGATCCCTCGATCGCCGAAGATCTCGCTTTCGCCGAAAGCCGCATTCGCAAGGAGACCATTGCGGCAGAAGACATTCTGCACGATCTCGGCGCGCTCTCGATGATGTCGTCGGACTCGCAGGCGATGGGTCGGTTGGGGGAGGTCATCATCCGCACCTGGCAGACCGCGGACAAGATGAAGAAACAGCGCGGCGCGCTGCCCGAGGACAAGGGCAACGATAACGACAATTTCCGCGTCAAGCGCTACATCTCGAAATACACCATCAATCCGTCAATCGCCCATGGCGTATCGAAACTGATCGGCTCGGTGGAGAAGGGCAAGCTTGCCGATCTCGTGCTGTGGTCGCCGGCCTTCTTCGGCGTCAAGCCGGATTGCATCATCAAGGGCGGCTCGATCGTGGCCGCTCCGATGGGCGATCCCAATGCCTCCATACCAACGCCGCAGCCGGTGCATTACCAGCCGATGTTCGCCGCCTACGGCAAGTCGCTGACGGCGTCCTCCGTGGTGTTCACCTCGAAAGCCGCCATCACCGGCGGGCTGGCGCGGAAACTCGGCATCAGCAAAACACTCTATCCGGTCAAAAACACCCGCGGCGGCATCTCCAAGAAGAGCATGATCCATAACAGCGCCACGCCGAAGATCGAGGTCGATGCCGAGACCTATGAGGTGCGCGCAGACGGCGAGCTTCTGACATGCGCGCCGGCGGAGGTCCTGCCGCTGGCACAGCGCTATTTCATGTTCTAAGGTCGGCCCGGGCGATCAAAGCCAGAACAAAAGTCCGGGAGGATCTAGTGATCTACGTCGTTGCCACGCTGACCGTGAAACCCGAAACGCGCGCTGAATTCATTGCGGCCGCCACCGCCTGCATCAAGGAAACCCGCAAAGAGCCCGGCAATATTGCCTATGACCTGCATGAGAGCGTCACCGATCCCGCCAAGATGGTATTTGTCGAGCAGTGGGAGAACATGGAGGCGCTGGGACCGCATCGGACGGCAGAGCACGTCAAGACGTTCGGCCGCGTCGCGGTCAAATGCATGAGCGCGCCGCCGAAGATCGAGTATATCACGCCCGAAAAAGTCGAAACCCGCTAACAAGAAAAGCAACGGGAGAGAATTCATGATCTATGTCATCGCCACCACGCCGATGAAGCCGGAAAACAAGGACGATTTCATCAAGGGGCACAAGACCTGCATCGCCAAAACGCTGAAGGAGAAGGGCTGCATGTCCTATGAAGGCCATGTCAGCGTGAACAATCCAAATCTGTATGTGGTGGTGGAGCGCTGGGAGACCCGCGACGATCTCAATGCGCATGGCCGCGCGCCCCACATGAAGGTGTGGCGGGAGTATTCCTCGCATATGAAGACGGCGCCGACGGTGATCGAGATCATCAGCGACGGTAAAGTGGAGAAGTTTTAGCAAAGCGTTTTCAAGCGAAGCGGGAACCGGTTCGCATGAAGAAAACGCGTCAAATAAAAAGGCTCTTATGATCCGCGCGACCAAAGTCCTGGGCCAGCATCGCTGGACGCAATCCGCCGCCGATACCGTCGTGCTCGATTTCGACGACCGGCACCGGCGGCGGATGGCGATGACGGGGACGCGCGGGTTCGAATTCCTGCTCGACCTGGAGAACGCGGTCGCGTTGCGCGGCGGCGATGCGCTGGTGCTGGAGGACGGCAGGCTGATCGAGGTGGTGGCGGCTGCCGAACCCCTGATCGAGATCCGCGGCGCCGATCCCCTGCATCTGGTCCGCATCGCCTGGCATCTCGGCAACCGCCATCTGCCGACGCAGATCATGCCGAAGGGCCTGCGAATCCGCAGGGATCACGTCATCGAGGCCATGGTGAAGGGGCTCGGCGCGCGCATCATCGAGATCGAGGCGCCGTTCGATCCCGAGGGCGGGGCCTATGCGCAAGCGGCCCATGACCATGCCGCGCATGATCACGGCCATCACCATCATGCTCACGGTCATCATCACCACGGTGATCACCACCACCATGATGATCACGACCATCATCACGACGAACATTGCGACCACGATCACCACCATCACGATCACTCCCATGCTCATGACCACAAATGAGCCCGCGCCCGCCGACGCAACCGGCGGGATGACGGCGGAGGAATCGGCGGCGCTGTACCGGCTGATGACGTGGCTGTCGCCGTCGTTTCCGGTCGGTGCATTCTCCTATTCCAGCGGCATCGAATGGGCGGTGGAGGCGGGCGACATCACCGACGCGGCATCGCTGCGCAACTGGCTGGCGGCGATGCTGGCTGAGGGGTCCGGTTTCTGCGACGCCGTGTTCCTCGCGCAGGCTCATCGTGCGGCGGCCGTACGGGATGACGAGAAACTGCGGGGGATTACCGAACTGGCAGCGGCCTTCGTGCCGTCGCGGGAACGCCAGCTCGAAACCACGACGCAGGGCCGCGCCTTCATCGATATCGCCCGGTCCGCCTGGGCCTGCGACGGCCTTGACGTGATGGTCGTAGCTTGTGGTGGCCCGATCGTCTATCCCGTTGCGGTCGGCCTCGTCGGCGCCGCCCATGCCGTTCCGCTTCCGCCTGCGATGCACGCGTTCCTGCACGCGCTGGTGTCTAACTGGATTTCCGCTGGTGCGCGGCTCGTGCCGCTCGGGCAAACCGACAGCCAGCGCATTCTCGCAAGCCTCGAAGCCGATGTTGCCGTCACCGCGAACCGCGCGCTTGCCGCCTCGCTGGATGATCTCGGCAGCGCCACCTTCCGCGCCGATCTCGCCAGCCTTCGCCACGAGACGCAGTATACGAGGCTGTTCAGGTCATGAGCTTCTTGCCGTCGTCCCCGCGAACGCGGGGACCCATAACCACAAATATTCGTGGCTATGCCGGGCTGGAGCTCCAGCGCGTCGCAACAATTGAATTCGGTGGTTATGGGTCCCTGCTTTCGCAGGGACGACAACGCGGAAAGAGCACTCGACATGTCTAATCCTCACGGCCCGCTCCGGATCGGCGTCGGCGGCCCCGTCGGCTCCGGCAAGACCGCGCTGATGGACCTGCTCTGCAAGTCGATGCGCGAGCGCTACGACATCGCCGCGATCACCAACGACATCTACACCAAATGGGATGCGGAGTTTCTGGTGCGCTCGGGCTCGCTGACGCCGGACCGCATCGCCGGCGTCGAGACCGGCGGCTGTCCGCACACCGCGATCCGCGAGGACGCCTCGATGAATCTGGCGGCCGTCGCCGACATGCGCGCGAAATTCCCCGATCTCGATCTGGTGCTGATCGAATCCGGCGGCGACAATCTCGCCGCGACGTTTTCGCCCGAACTCGCCGATCTCACGATCTACGTGATCGACGTCGCCGCCGGTGACAAGATTCCCTCCAAGGGCGGTCCCGGCATCACCCGCTCGGATCTTTTGGTGATCAACAAGATCGACCTCGCGCCCCATGTCGGTGCATCGCTCGAGAAGATGGATACCGATGCGAAGAGGATGCGCGGCGAGCGGCCGTTCGTGATGACCAACCTGAAGAAGAGTGAGGGGCTCGATCGCATCATCGGCTTCATCGAGGCCAAGGGCGGCCTGCGCCCGGCAGCGAAGAAGGCCAAATAGCCCCGGAGAAAAGCAGGCCAGCCGGCCAGGCTCGGAGAGCAAGCGGCCGGACAAGCGGTCAGGCCTGCGGCCGGGTGAGCCGCGCGTTAATCTTAATATGCCGTCCGTCGCCATAACCCGCGGATTTGTCCGTCCGCGGCGGAACCAAATCGACGCTGTCAGCTTATCAAGCTCTGGCCCCGCCAAATCAGCGTTAACGGCGGCCGTGTTGTTGCCCGCTGCCAACCTCTCAGTTGCGTGCTGATGATCGCTCCGTCATATTCGCCGCGGTTGGCTTGCGCGCTATTGCCAATGTGTTTCTGCCCCGGCAGACCCAAAAATGCTTTCAATACGTCGTCGCCAACACGTCATTCCTGAGTAAGCGAGTGGTTCGGCTGGGCTTCATTATCGGCTTTATCGCGCTGATCGGAGTTCTGCTCTCCGGTCTCGCGGCCTATCGCGTCCACGATCAGGAACTGGCGCTCGATGGGATCGCGCTCGCCCGCGCCATCGACGTGCACGCCAGCCTGGTGCAGGACCGCCTGACCGAACGCGAGCTACTCGCACGCGTTGCATCGGGGCTATTCCGCGCACCATCGGTAGTGAAGGCCAATATGCTGCAGCCGCTGCGCTCGGCGATCTATGCCTTCAAGACCGATTTCGTGGTCGCGTCCTGGATCGCGCGGCTCAAGCCGGGCGATCTGCCCGTGGCGCAGGCGGAGCTGAAGAGCGCCGGCTTCACCAGTCCGACGATCCGGGACTTCGACGACAAGCCGCTGGACATCAAGACGATCAACAAGCCGATTGACGTGCTGATGGACGTCGAGCCTCGCAACTCGGATACGTTGGGCGCTCCGGGCCGGGCCTACGATCGGCATTCGGTGATCGGGCCGATGCTGGTGCAGGCGGCGGCGGCCGGAAAGCCGCTGGCGTCGGACCCGATCCCGCTGTTGCGCCAGAACGGGCCGATCGGCATCGTGCTGGCGTCCGCGATCGTGCCGGAAGGCAGCACCGAGCCGGCAGGCTTCGTCACCTTTTCGTATGAGTTGGCGCCCTTGATGCTGACCAACGACGACCGCTCGCTGTTTGCGGTGGTGCTGAAGGACCCCGATGACGTCAGCGACGAATATGTCGCCAACGAGCAGGGCGTCGTCACCTTGCGGCCGTTGAAGCAGGGCGACCCGTTGCCGTCGGTGGTACGCACGGTGACGTTCGGCGGCCGCGACTGGTCACTCGGCTATTATGCCAAGAACAACGCCGCGCAGCGCGCGCAGCAGACGGCGATGATCGTGGCGGCGATCGGCCTGGCGCTCACCGGTATCGTCTGCGGCCTGTTCGGCTATGTCGCCTACAACAACCTGCGGCTCAGCCGCGAGATCCAGGTCCGGATCGGTTTCGAGCGGCGATTGACCGCCGTCATCGACGAACTCAATCACCGGGTCAAGAACATCCTTGCCGTGATCCAGTCGATCGTGACGCGCACGCTGCGCCACGGCTCCGACATGGACGTGTCGCGCGAACTGTTGATCGGCCGCATCCACGCGATGTCGAACGTGGTGACGCTGCTCAGTGAAAGCCAGTGGCAGGGCGTCAAGCTCAGGGGCCTGTTCGAATCGCGCGCGATTCCGCATGCCGACCGCATCGTGGTCAACGGCCCGGATATTTCGGTGAGCGCGCGCGCCGCGCAATCGCTGTCGCTGTTGTTCTTCGAGCTGGCCTCGCATTCCGACGAGGGCCTGTCGCTGGTCGGCAAGCATCCGCACATCGTCGCCAACTGGGAAGTCACCGGCGAGGAGCCGGACGAGATCTTCCATTTCCGCTGGGAGGAGTTCAACACCAGCTCGGCGACGCGGCGGGAGGACAGTGATTTCGGCCTGATCCTGCTCGATCGCGTCGCGCCGGAAGCAATGGGTGGCACCGCGAAGCGCTACTTCACCGATGTCAGCTACGTCTACGAACTCACTGCGCCGATGGTCACCGTCGTCGACATGACCGAGCGCGACCGCACCGGCGAGATTTCCGCGCCGCTGCGTTGATGGGATCGTGACAGTGGACAAAGGCGCATTGGCGCCATGTCCACCCTACGGCTTCGGAACCTCCTGCGTGCCCCATGCATTTAATCCTCATCATAAGGGAGGAGTTCATGGGACGTTATCTGTTGCTGTGGCTGCTCGGCGTGCCAATTCCGATTCTGGTCCTGATCTACGCCTTCGGCGGTCTGAATTGATCGAGGGCAGCCTGTAGCCCAATGGAGCGAAGCGCAATCCGGAGTCGGCGGCGCGACAAGTGTGTTCTGGGTTGCGCTGCGCTTCACCCGGCTACAACTCAAACAAAAAGGCGGCCCATCGGGGCCGCCTTTTCCATGTCATTTCGATAGCGTCATCATCCGCCATTGCCGCCGATCACGGCGCGCACGGTCTCGTCAGGCCCGAAATCCTCGGCGCCCTCGACATAGAGCAGGGCCGAGAGTTTCGAGCGTGCGCGGTTGACGCGGCTCTTGATGGTGCCGACCGCGCAGCCGCAGATGGCGGCGGCATCCTCATAGGAGAAGCCGGAGGCGCCGACCAGAATCAGCGCTTCGCGCTGGTCCTGCGGCAGCTTGTCGAGCGCAGTGCGAAACTCCTCGAACTCCAGATGCGCGCCTTGCGACGGCTGGGTCTTCAGGGTTTTCGCATAATTGCCCTCGGCGTCCTCCACCTCGCGCCGCCGCTTCCGGTAGTCGGAGCGAAACAGGTTGCGCAGGATGGTGAACAGCCAAGCCGGCAGGTTCGAGCCGGGCTGGAACGAGTCGATGTTGGCAATGGCACGCAGCAACGTTTCCTGAACCAGGTCGTCCGCACGATCGCCATTACCGGAGAGCGAGATCGCGAACGCGCGCAGGCTGGGTACCGACGCCAAAATGTCGTCGCGAAGAGAGTCGGTGAGAGGCATTAGTCCCTCCCGTCATTTTTTGCTGTTTCGTCGATTTGGGCCGCCGCCGCCTCCGGCCCATCGAGTTTTCGGATCAGCTCCGCAAAGCGGTCCGGCACGCCTTGTCGGACCACGTCATCGTACATGGCGCGGAGCTGGTGGCCGATCCTGGATTGAATCTCGGCGTTAAGCCCGCCCTGCTTCTTTACTTCCTTCATGGTGTGATCCACGCTTCCCCGAGAGTTAATTCTCTGTGTTTTCAAGAGGTTACCTCGAAATTGGGCCTAGGCGCCGCGTTATTGGTCACAGGCTAATGCGAATATCCCCGGATGGTTCCGAATTCCTGGAACTTTTTCTGGAACTTTTTTGTCCTTCGCGAGTAGTCGGGGGGACAGGGGAACCTGGGTCCCCCCGCCGAAGCTCAATTGACGCCCGCCGCGGCGCCTTGGTTACATCCGCCCGGTTGAGACCCTAAGTACGGCCAAGGTTACGGCCCAAGATAAGGATGGAATGGGGATGTCCCGATCACAGCTCGTTGCTGAACATCTGCCGCTGTTGCGGCGCTATGCCCGTGCGCTGACCGGAAATCAGGCCTCGGGCGATGCCTATGTGGCCGCCATGCTGGAGGCCCTGCTGCAGGATGGCTCCCTGCTGGACGAACGGCACGGCCCGCGCGCCGGGCTGTTCAAACTGTTCACCCAGATCTGGAATTCGGTCTCGCTGAACGACAATCCAGACGTCGCGACGCTGGCACTGCCGCCGGAGCGCAGGCTGTCGAACATCACGCCGCTGCCGCGGCAGGCCTTCCTGCTGCTGTCGCTCGAAGGCTTCTCCGAGGAGGAGGTGGCGTTCATCCTCAATACCGACATCGCCGAGACCCGGCAGTTGACGGACACCGCCGGCCGCGAGATGGCGGCGGAGATCGCCACCGATGTCCTGATCATCGAGGACGAGACTTTCATCGCGATGGATCTCGAGAGCCTGGTGAAGAATCTCGGCCACAACGTGATCGGTGTCGCCCGTACCCATGCCGATGCAGTGGCGCTGGCCAAGAACAAGAAGCCCGGCCTGATCCTCGCCGACATCCAGCTCGCCGACGGCTCGTCGGGCCTCGATGCGGTCAACGAACTGCTGCGCGTGTTCGAGGTGCCGGTGGTGTTCATCACGGCCTACCCCGAGCGCTTCCTGACCGGCGAGCGCCCGGAGCCGGCGTTCCTGATCTCGAAGCCGTTCCAGCCCGCGATGGTCTCGGCGGTGGCGAGCCAGGCGCTGTTCTTCCAGCGCAACTCGCGCAACCGTGCGCCGCGGGCGGCCACGGGCTGACAGTTCTTTGCTGAGTGAGTAGAAAAGGATCCGGCGCGCCCCACTGCGCGCCGGATTTTTTTGCCGTGAGTTTGTCGGCCTCCCATTCTGGTCATGTGCTGGAAGCGGTGCATCCGCCAATGTCACCGCAACGAACTTTGATTGGTGAAATCGATGAGTATCGGGCTGATAGGCCTTCTCGATGACGTTGCCGCGATCGCGAAAGTAGCCGCAGCCTCGCTCGATGATGTGGTCGGCCAGGCTGCCAAAGCAGGCGCGAAGGCGGCAGGTGTCGTCATCGACGACACCGCGGTCACGCCCGGTTACGTGATCGGGTTCGAGCCGAAGCGCGAACTTCCTATTGTCGGCAGGATCGCCGCGGGATCGCTACGCAACAAGCTGCTGGTCCTGCTGCCGGCCGCCCTGCTGCTGAGCTACTTCCTGCCCTGGACGATCACGCCGCTCCTGATGCTGGGAGGTGCGTATCTCTGCTACGAGGGGGTGGAGAAGGTGCTCGAGGCCGTCACGCCCCATCATGCGCACCAGCATGAAGCCAAGCTCGGCACCGTGGCGTTGAATGCGCAGTCGGTCGAAGATGAGAAGGTCGCGAGCGCGATCAAGACCGACTTTATCCTCTCGGCCGAGATCATGGCGATCACGCTGGCCGCCCTTCCCGCAGGGAGCATCTGGAAGCAGGCCCTGGTGCTGGCGGTGGTGGCCATCGGAATCACCGTCGCCGTGTATGGCGTGGTGGCCCTGATCGTGAAGGCCGATGATGTCGGTGTGGCGCTGGCACGGAGCGACAGCGCCTCGTTCGCCGGCCGCGCGCTCGGACGCGGCATGGTTCGCAGCATGCCTGGGCTCCTGAAAGTCCTCAGTGTGGTCGGGACTGCTGCCATGATCTGGGTTGGCGGCGGCATCATCCTGCATGGCCTCGAGGTCTACGGCCCACCCGAGATTCACCACGCGGTCAAGGCCGCGGCCGAGACCGTGGCTCACGCATTTCCATCGATTGCCGCAATCCTCGAATGGGCGGTAGAGGCGGCCATATCCGGCGTCATCGGCCTCGTGGTCGGTGCCGCAGCGATTCCGGCGGTCGGATTTGTGTTCGCGCCTGCATGGAAATCGCTGAAGCGTCTATTGCAGCGCGGTCAGGATATGTCGGCCCGGTGAACGGAAGCGGTTGCACCGGCCGGAGACCATAAACCTTCGTATAGCCGGTCCATCCGTTTCGATGTCGGCCGTTTACCTCGGTACAATTGAGCATGATGTGTATCATGCCCTAACCTCGGCGTGTCGAGGCAGGTGGGCACTATCGAATTGCTCGGCGCGTTGTCTGTTCCTCCCGGTCGCCGGCGACGCCTGCCTCGTCACCTCGATCAATTTAGGCGCCGCATTGCCTGCGGCCAAAACCTGAGCAATATTTCTCTTGGCCTGCGTATCCTGAATGAGGGGTCAGTGCCCGATGTCATCGTCTGCCAGAATTGCGCTTTTTATCGATGGTGCCAATCTGTACTCGACCGCCAAGGCGCTCGGTTTCGACATCGACTACAGGCGTCTCTTGAAGGAATTCCAGGATCGTGGCGCGCTGTTGCGCGCCTTCTATTACACGACCATCATCGAGGATCAGGAATATACATCGATCCGTCCGCTGATCGATTGGCTCGACTATAACGGCTGCACCGTCGTCACCAAGCCCACCAAGGAATTCATCGACGCCAGCGGCCGGCGCAAGGTGAAGGGCAGCATGAACATCGAGCTTTCCGTCAATGCAATGGAGCTCGCCGATCATGTCGATGCCATGTATCTGTTCTCGGGCGACGGAGACTACCGTCCGCTGCTGCAAGCGGTGCAGCGCCGCGGCGTTCACGTCACCGTCGTCTCCACCCTGACCAGCCAGCCGCCGATGGTGGCCGACGAACTGCGCCGTCAGGCCGATACCTTTCTTGACCTGGCGGATTTGAAGCCAAAGCTGGGCCGCGATCCGTCGGAGCGGCCGCCGGCACGCGAGGTCCGCCAGCAATCGCCGCAATTCCTGCGCGCGGCGGTCAATGGAAATGGTCTCGCGAAATGATCGACCCATTGCCCCGCAGACGCGCCGGATTTGCGCGCGCCGTGTGAACCAGTTCACGTCGCCTTCGCTGGGCTTGCGGTATTATCGTCGTGACACGGAGACGACGCCTCGGGACGGGCGATCCAAGTTCGCGGCCAGGCACCTCCCCCTGGCTGGGCCACCAGCTTCGATCTGAAAGCTGGTCGGACTAATCCGGCGCGTTCCACCAGCGCGCCGGATCTCTTTTTGCGCGCACCGACATGGAGCCATTGTCTGCAAGCTGCTAAGCGATGGGCATGGATGCGGCGCGGCGCGACACCTGGATCGGCTTTCTCTGCCTGGGCGTCACCGCCTTCGGATGGGCGCTGAACTGGCCGCTGATGAAGCTGTTGCTGCAGCAATGGCCGCCGCTGTTTGCGCGCGGGCTGGCCGGCGTCGTCGCGGCAGTCATCCTGTTCGGATTAGCGAAGGCGTGGGGACAGTCGCTGCAGGTCCCGCGCGAGGCACTGGCTCGATTGTCGTTCGCGTCCTTCACCAATGTGTTCGCCTGGATGGGGTTTTCCACGGTGGCGATGAAGTTCGTCCCCGTCGGCGAAGGCGCGCTGATCGTCTACACCATGCCGATCTGGGCCACGCTTCTGGCATGGCCGCTGGCCGGCATCCGGCCCACGCTCGTGGACATCGCAGCGCTGGTTCTCGGCGTCGGCGGTATTGCCGTGCTGCTGGGCGGCAACGGCTTGACCTTTGATGGCGGGCGGATCGTCGGAATCCTGCTGCTGTTTTCCGCGGCGATCCTGTTTGCGGTCGGCAATATCCTCAACCGCGTCGCCTTGCCGATGCCGCCTTTGGTCGTGGTCGCCTGGCAGGTCGGGCTCGGCTGCCTCGTGATGCTGCTGCTCGGCATCGCTTTTGAACAGCCGAACTACCGCGCACTCACGCCTATCGGGCTGGCGTGCTTCGTCTACATGACGCTGGTGCCGATGGGGCTCTGCTATCTCACCTGGTTCGAGACCTTGCGTCGCCTGCCGCCGTCATCGGCCTCCACCGGCATGCTGCTGGTGCCGCTGATCGGCGTGATCTCCGCGGCGCTCATCCTCGGCGAGCCGCTCGGCACGCGCGAAATTGTCGCGGTGGTGCTGGTGCTCGCCGGCGTGGCGCTGGCGCTGCAACGGGCCTGAAGGCCGAACGTTCCGAAGGCGCTTGCGCAGCGCATGATAACGCTGGCCTGGCCCGGTTTTTACCGGAACGTTTTTCATTCAGCTCCATCCAAATGGGATAGCGCGGAGGTAACACCTCGCGCACCCACTCCATGGAGGCAATCAAATGGCACAGGCTCGTTCGACTTCCATCTCGCGACGAAGCGTCGTCGCGGCACTGGCGCTCGCGGCCGCGCCGGCGGCTTTGGCAACGGCCAGCAGCGCCCGCGCGCAAGCCAAGGACGCGACCTCGGAGAAAAGCCTGTATGACCGGCTGGGCGGCGTTTTCGCCATCGCAGCCGTCGTGGATCACTTCAGCGACGCCATCGTGAAGAACCCCGTCGTCGGCCAGAAGTCCAAAAACCCGCAACTGCGGGAATGGCACACCAAGAACCTGCAAAGGCTGCCCGGCCTCAAATTCATGCGGACGCTTTGGGTCTGCAACGTTTCGGGCGGCCCGTTCCAGTTCACCGCCACGAAACCCGGCAAGACGCCGGTTGGACTCGAGGAGGCCCACCGGAGCTTGCGGATTTCGCCCGCTGAATTCGATGAGGTGGCGGCTGAACTCGGGCGGACGCTGAGCTTCTTCAAGATACCGAAGCGCGAGAAGGATGAAGTCCTGGCAGCCTTCGCCGCCCACAAGGACGAGGTCACCGCCGGCTACGCCGCAGGCGCCAAGCGCAGCTGAAGCCTCCTGATCGCGACACAATGGATTCCGCTCACCGCACATGCCGTGCAAGGGGGAACTCGAAGCTTGAACTGCTGCCGGATGCCGCCTAGGCTTGCTGCAAACGTGCTGAGCAACAAGAAAATAACCGGAAACGTCCTTTCACTGATGCAGTCCGCCGAGCGGCCTTTCCCCCACCGCCGGGGCCTGATCATCGTCGCGACACTGGCCACCGCCTATGTCGCCAGCCATTTTTTCCGCGCCTCCAACGTCACCATCGGCCTCGACCTGATGCGCGATCTCGCCATCGGGCCGGAAGCGCTGGGGGCGCTGACCGGCGCGTTCTTCTTCGGCTTTGCTGCGATGCAGATCCCTTGCGGCTTCTTCTTCGACCGCTTCGGGCCGCGCTATACCGTGGTCGGCATGCTGATCGTGGCCTCGATCGGCGGCGCGATGTTCACGCTGGCGCCGAGCTGGCCAGTGCTGCTCACCGGCCGCGTGCTGATGGGCGCCGGCTGCGGCGTGATGCTGATCGGCAGCATGGTGGTGATCTCGCGCTGGTTTCCGCCCGATCGTTTCTCCACGCTGACTGCGATGGTGCTGTCGATCGGCCTGCTCGGCAACCTCGCGGCCACCACCCCGCTCGCCTGGGCGTCGCAGGCGGTCGGCTGGCGTCCGGTGTTCGGCGCCGTCGTCATCTTCATCGCGCTTGCTACCGTCGCAATCTTTCTGGTGGTGCGCGACGCGCCGCCCGGCCATCCCTTCCTGAGCCGCAAGGTGGAACCATCAGGCGAGATGCTCAACGGCTTCCTGGAGGTGCTGCGCAACCCGCGCCTGAAGCCGATCCTGGCACTGAATTTCTGCAACTACGCCTGCACCTTCACCGTGCAGGGCCTGTGGGGCGCCGCGTTTCTGCGCGAGGTCCATGGCTTGAGCCCGATCGCGGCCGGCAATGTCCTGCTCTGCGCCGTGATCGCCTACCAGGCCGGCATGCTCGCCTTCGGCCCGCTCGACCGCCGTCTCGACACCCGCAAGGGTATTGCGATCGGCGGCACGCTGGTGATCGTTTGCCTGCTCGCGATTCTCGCGCTGTTCTCGCAGCCGCCGGCCTGGCTGCCGGTTGCCGTCATCATCGCCATGGGTTTCTTCTCCGCCTCCTCTACCATGGTGATGACCCACGGCCGCGGCATCTTCCCCGACCGCCTGATCGGCCGCGGCATTGCCACCATGAACACTTCGGTGATGCTCGGCGTCGCCTGCATGCAGACGCTCTCCGGCATCATCATCGGCGCGTTCGAGCCGCTCGCCAGCGGCGCCCGCACGGAAGACGCCTACCGTGCGCTGTTCGGCACGCTGACGCTGGTGCTGATCGCGGCGGTCGCGATCTACAGCCGCTCGCAGGATGTCAGGCCGAGCGATGAGATGAAGGCGGCGGGACGGTAGAGGGTACGGCTGCACGGTCAGCCGGCGTAATCGATCGGGGTCGACAACGCGTCATCGTCATGGCGCTGCCAGTAGATGTCATGGATGCGCGTCGTGATCGGACCGGGCCGGCCGTAGCCGAGGAGACGGCCGTCGAAGCGGGTAACCGGCGTGATCCCGCCGGCCGTCGTGCTCATGAATATCTCGTCGGCCGCGTGGATCTCGTCGGCATGCACCCGCCGGACTTCGCAACGGAGCTGAAGATCGGCGGCGATCTCGATCACGGTGCGGCGGGTGATGCCTTCGAACATGCCGTGGTCGGGCGTGGCGAGCGCGCCGTCCTTCACGACGAAGACGTTGAAGCCGGGACCTTCGGTGATGTTGCCGTCGGCGTCAGGCAGCACCGAGATCGTGGCGCCACGGTCATACGCTTCGAAAAGGCTCATCGTCAGATCGAGCCAGTGAAAGTTCTTGATCCGCTGGTCGAGCGATTCCGACGGGATGCGGCGCGTCTTCGCCAATGCCATGTGGACGCCGTCGCGCCGTTGCTGCTCGTCGGCGATCCACACGAAGGGCTGGGCAAAGGCATAGAGCCGGTTGCGGCATAACCGGGGGTCGCGGGTGCCCGGCTGCGGCAGGCCGCGCGTGCAGGCGACCAGCACGAAGGCGTCCTGCAGGTAGGCGCGGCGAACGCATTCGATCATGATCCCGGCGATATCCTCCGCCGAGTAGGGCAGCGTCATGCGCAGCCCGGCCATCGATGCCTGAAACCGCTCGACATGATCGTTCAGCCTGAAGAAGCGTCCCTTCCAGACGTGGGCGACGTCGTAGGTGGCGTCGGAGCGCAGGAAGCCACGATCCAGGATCGGGACCGAGGCCTCGGCCAGTGGCGACCAGCGCCCGTCCATGAAGGCAAAGCCCTTGACGGCTGCCAGCTCGTCGTCGGCATTCATTCGGCGATCTCCCCCAAGCGTACAGTACCGGTCTCGCTTACGTCGGCGCTAACCTACTCCGGACATGGCTGAGGTGGCCGCTGCAAGGGATTTGCACGGCAGGTCGTCAGTTCGCCAAATTCGCCAGCGGAATTTGCACCTTGATGACCAGGCCGTTCTGCGACCAGTCGTAATCGATGCGTCCGTTATGCGAGGCGACCGTTGAAGCGACGAGATTGCTGCCGAACCCCAACTGCGCCGGCGCCTCGACCGGTTTGCCGATTTCACGCCAGACGATGTCGACGTTTTCATTTTCGATCCGCCACGCCACGGCGACCTTTCCGTCATCCCGGAGCGTGCCGTATTTCGCGGCGTTGGTCGCGAGTTCGTGGAAGACGAGGGCGATGCTGTTGGTGGAGCGCTCTCCCAGCGACACCATCGGTCCGTTCAGGTCAGGCATGGTGTAGGGCCGGAGCACGGTACGGATGGCCTCCGCCATGTCCACGCCCTTGAGGCCGTTACCGGCATTGAACGAGCGCCGAACCAGCGAATGGGCATCGGAGAGCGCGGTGAGACGGCCGGTCAGGGCCGCGGTCATCTCTTCCTTGGTTTCGGTGTGCCGCGCGGTCATCTTGATCATCGCGCCGGTGACCGCAAACAGGTTCTTGACCCGGTGGCTCATCTCCTTGGCCAGGATCTCCTGGGCCTCGAGCGCCTTCTTCAGGTGAAGATCGGCGTGGATCATCTGCAGCGCAATGCCGGTGAACACGGCCAGTTCGGACAGCACGCGCGCATGACCCGAGTGGAACTTGTGTCCCTCCTTGGCGACCACCCAAAGCGTTCCAACCGGGATGGTGCCGTTTCTCAACAGCGGCACCAGCAGCACCTCGGGCACGGTGATATTGGCTTCCGCAATCCACGAATAAGCGCGCTCGGGCCGCTCCATCAGGATCGGACTGCTCTGGTCGAGGCAAACACCGCACGGGCTGAAGTTTCGGGGCGTGGTCGCGCCTTCGAACACCGATAATTTGCCGACGAGGGAATTCCAGCGAAACACGTCGCCATCGAGAACGCTGACGCCGGCCGAGTCCGCGTC
Organism: Bradyrhizobium jicamae; assembly: GCF_001440395.1. Classification (GTDB taxonomy): domain Bacteria; phylum Pseudomonadota; class Alphaproteobacteria; order Rhizobiales; family Xanthobacteraceae; genus Bradyrhizobium; species Bradyrhizobium jicamae. The sequence goes on from NZ_LLXZ01000166.1 coordinate 39,136, forward strand.
GCAAGCTTCCATCGACAGCCTGACGAGGCGCGGCAACACTTCGGCGGGATGATCCGCCATGTTGCTGGCGAGATCCTGCAGCGCCAGCTTTTCGCTGAGGTAATCGGGCGCTGGCGCCGGGCGAACCAGAAGTTCGTCGGTCGTGAAAACCTGCGCTATTGCGGCGGGCAGTTCTGTCGGGCGGCCCATGATCTCTCCCCCGCTGAGACTATAACTCAGAGATAGCCGGCGACTAGCTCGTTGGCGGTGGGGCAGAGTTTCGACAGGATGGTAACTGGATCACGCTGCGCGACGTCGCGGCATCGCTCGGCTTCGATCGCATCCGCACAAAAAAAGCAGGGCGCGACCGGCATCACCACGGTCGCGCCCTACGTCGCCGGTCAATGGGGCAGGGGGAATAACCGGCTGCCGGGATGACTCCCAGCCCCCCGGAGTCGTTCCACGGTGCCGCAAATATTTTTTGTACACGGTTAAGTGATCGAGAAGCCTCGGACCCCCGGCGGCTCCGTTCGGGTTATTTCGGTGATCGCCATGGGGCGAGGGATGCACCGTCATGTCACAGATTTTCCAAGCAATTTTTGCCGTACTTGCCGTCTCCGCCACGTTTGGCGCCGTCCAGCTTGCTTCCGGTCATGATCTCACCGGGCGCCGGGAACTCACCCCGCCTGCGCCGGCGACCGACATCAATCGTGCCGCCAAGGCCGACCGCGCGGGCTTGAAGCCTGCACCGGGCGAGAGCGAGACGATTACGATCCGCACTGTCGGTCTCAAGGATACGTCCGTGGTGGTACGGGTTCCCATCGTCAAGGACGAGGCGCGAAACCGCCCGCCGCCGCCTGCCAACAAATCGAAGACGGCGATCGCTTGCGAACCACCGGTCAGCGTGCTGACCGACGTCGCCAAGCTGCTTCAGCCCGGTCGCTGCGTGACCTGATCGCGGCGTAGGACGAACCTCGGCGTAGGACGAACCTCTCCGTCATCGCGTCAAGACTTCACCGCGCCCGCAGTCAGCCCACCCACCATATACCGCTTGAATGCGTAGTAGATCGCGGCCGGCGGCAGCGCGTAGATGAAGCCGGTGGTCATCAGCAATTCCCACGGCGAGTCATCGGCGGCCAGGAAGTTGCCGAGCGCGACGGGGAGCGTGATCTCGGTGTCCTTCGATAGCAGCAGGAACGCGTAGAGATACTCGTTCCAGGCCAGCAGGATGGCGTAGGTGCCGATCGCCACCAGCGACGGCATCATCAGCGGTACGTAAACCAGGCGGAACAGTTGCAGCGTGGTGGCGCCGTCCATGGTGGCGGCTTCGTCGAGCTCGACCGGCAGCTTGTCGGAGGCCTGTTTCAACACCCAGATCGCGTAAGGGGAGGCGATCGTCACCATCGCGAGAATCAGCGACCAGTGATTGTTGAGGAGGCCGTAATTGCCCATGGTGCGGTACATCGGCACGGCGAGGAACGCCGCCGGGATGAAATAGGTGAACAGCGCCAGATTCATCACCCAGCGGCCGCCGGGCACGCGCAGCCTCGAGATCGAGAACGCGGCTGCGGTCGCGATCATCAACGTCAGCGCGCCCGCGGAAAGCGCGATCACCACCGAATTGAAGAACTGGATCCAGAAATCCCGCAGGAAGTAGTGCTCCTGGTAGAACACGATCTTGAAATTGTTCAGCGTGGGATGCGCCGGCCACAGCTTGCCCGAGAACGCGTCCTCCTTCGGAGAGATCGCGAACAGGAACATGTGATAGATCGGCACCAGGGTCCAGATCAGCACGGGAATGCCGATCAGAAGCAGCTTCGCTTCGGTGCCGATTTCGCGGAGTGTTGGCAGCTTCATCGCGACAACCGTTTCATCATGAAATAGACCAGCGGCAGCACGAACGGCAGCGCGCAGACGATGGAGGCCATCGCGAGTGAGAGCTGATCGAGCCTGAGGTAGCGGATGCCCAATGTCGCCAGCACATGGGTGAGGTCGGCGGGGCCGCCGCCGGTCAGCAGATAGACGCTGTTGAAGTCGCCGAGCGTCCAGATCATCGAGAGCAGCGTGCAGGTGATGTAGAGCGTCTGCATCGACGGCCAGGTGATATAGCGGAATTTCTGCGACCAGCTCGCGCCGTCGACTTCGGCGGCCTCATAGAGGTCATGCGAGATCGCGAGCCGTCCGGTCATCAGGATCAGCGTCCAGAACGGTAGCGATTTCCAGATGTGGACGCCGATCGCCATGCCGAGCGCCACGGTCGGGTCGTTCAGCCAGTTCGGGCCGTCCTCGGCGGTGAGCTTGAAGATGATCTGGTTGATCACGCCCCATTCCGGGTTGAGCATGAAGCGCACGGAGAGAATGGTCGGAATCGACGGCACCGCCCAGGGCAGGATGAACAGCACCGACAGCCATTTGATCCAGGTGCGCTGCTGCGCGAAGAAGCCGGACAGAAACAGCGCGATCGCCATTTTCAGATTGATGCCGACCAGGAGGAAGATCAGCGTGTTGACGGCGGCGCGCGCGAAGATCGGGTCGTGCCAGAGCGCAACATAGCTCGCCGGATGCCGCGCCAGCCACAGCCCGTAGCCGACGGGGTAGACCACGAAGGCCAGGAATACGAGGATATAGGGCGCGAGCAGCACGATGCCCCAGACCTGCGGCGTGGTCAGCCGGGCTGATAGAGGCGGGCCTGGAATTGCCTGATCGCCCGAAAGCGTGATTGCCATAGGTTTACTCTTGAAACGAGATGCCGGCTACGTCGTCGTCCCTGCGAACGCAGGGACCCATAACTACAGGCTATTGTTATTGCGCAAAGTCGTCGACCAGCATCCTTCAAAACGGCCGCCGCGGCGTATGGGTCCCTGCTTTCGCAGGGACGACGGACATACTCTCGCGGCGGCCGGCATGAGCGATCTTAACCCGCGACCTGCTTGATGCGGGCAATCAGTTCGTCGACGGCCTTGTCGACCGGCACCTTCTCGCTCACCACGCGGTTCATCGCCTTGGCCCAGACGTTCTCGTTGTTGAGGATCGTGAACTTCCAGTTCTTGGTGAAGTCGAACGGCGTGGTGCCGCCGGTGAACTGGTTGTACACGGCCTTGCGATGCCGGTCAGCCTGCCAGAACGGGCTCTGCTGGCTGGCCGTCGTCACCGGGAACCAGCGGCCGAGCGCGCCCTCGATATAGGGGCGGAGGTTCTCTTCCTGCATCAGGAACTTGATGAACTCCTTGCCCTCCGCCTTGTTCTTGGCGGCGGTGAACATCAGTCCGGTCTTGACGTCGGAGCGATACTTGATCGGCGTGCCGTCCGGCTTGTTCGGGAAGGACGAGGTGATGATGACCTCGTCATAGTTCTTCTTGCCGAGCGCACGCTGTTCCGGCGTCAGCGCCGGATTGTTGGCGTCGTCGAGCCATTTCGCCGCGATCGAGATCGTGAAGTTGTGCGTCATCACGATCGTCTTGTTGTGGAAGGCGACGTTGTTGTCCGGATCTTTCCAGGTGGTGGAGGAGGGCGGCGTGCAGCCCTTGATATAGGTATCGGTATAGTCCTTCAGCGCCTTGATCAGGTTTTCGCGCACCTTGGGATCGTCGACCAGGAGCTTGCCCTCGTCATCGACCAGCTTGACGTTGTGGGCGTCCATGAAGGTGTAGAACGACTGGAAGCTGTCGGTGGATTCCACGCCCATCGGCTGGCCGACGGCATAGACGCGCTGTCCGGTCGCCTTGCGGCTGGCGGGCTGGACCTTGTCGCACCAGAACGACCAGTAATCTTCCCACTTGGTCGGGATGTCGCTCTGCTTGAAGCCGGCCTGCTCCAGCATGTCCTGCCAGATCTGCACGTGCATGCTCTGCTGCTTCAGCGGGAAGCCGTAATAGGCGCGCTTCTTGGCAACGTCGTTGTAGAGGTTGACGGTCTCCAGCGTGTTCGGCGCGAACGCCGGCTTCATCGGCGTCATGATATCGGAAAGATCTTCCAGCTTGCCCTCGAACGCCCATTTGCCCTGCGCCTGCACGTCGTAGCTGTCGGAATAGGCGACGTCGGGCACGGTGCCGGAATCCAGCGCGGCCACCGTCTTCGGGATCATGTCCTGAATGGCGTATTGCGACAGTTCGACCTTGATGCCGGTCTTGGCCTCGAACTTCTTGATCGCCTCGAGGAGCGCATCGTCCTCGGACTTGTAAAAGCCTTTGCCGAACCAGACCGTGATGGTCTTCTGCTGGGCGAGCGCGGGTGCAGTGGCGTAAAACAGCCCGACCGCAGCGACCGCGAGTGAAACTGATCTCCTGGATATCACGTTGTTCTCCCTGAAAACGCCGGCTTGTTAACCGGTTGGATAATGATAGCGCAACCAAGTGGCGCGATCCAGCCGGGGTGTTGCAAACTTCTGTAGGGGGATATTCGCGGCGCAAATGCGGCAAAGCCTTCGCGCATGTCCGGGCGTTGGTTCAACCATTTTGGTCTCATGGTTCAATCATTTGCGTCCTCGAATACCGGAAGCCAGGGAGGGAATGGCTGACTGCGTCGCGCGAAAAACAAGCAAAGTAGAGCGTCCAAGTCGTTCAATGCGTTTTCGGGAAAATCACGCCTGCTTGCGCGAACGTAAGCCCCGAATGAATTTCTCCAGAAGGGGAAGTGCTTCAGACAGCACGAACGCGGCCAGGAAACCGGCAACGAATTGAAGGCGATCATGGTTGCGACGATGAGAGCGCTGAACTTGAGGAACGGTGCCGCCAGCAGGGGAACAGCTATTTCCACCACCATCATCAAAAGGTGAAGAAGCGATTTCCCTGACCACTGGTCAATTCAATCTGCGAGACGCGAAGACAGCGATAATCGGCAAAGCCGGCCCACCCGCCAGACCGGCCGCGGCAGAGACATCGACTGTTCGGCCAGGCAGTGCTCGTCCGTCTACAGCGTATCGGGCGTGCGTACAGGCGACGACTTGTCTTCGTTACGCAGCTCCTGCTCGGCCAGGCGCCAGAATTCGTCCTCTTTGCCTTCGGGCCTGCCGCTGCGCTCCCAGATTTGATAGGCGCGGTTGTTGATTTCCTTTTCGGTCGGCTCGCTCATCCAGGTCCTCCTATGCTGGGCCTCCCTCGGGAATAAGCACGCAGCGAGGAGCAAGGTTCCTGGGCGAAGCCGGGTAGCTCAGAACGAGTACGCCAGCTCAATCTCCGCCTTCAGCGCCGCAATCCGCCGTTCGGCTTCCCTCGCCGTCAGGTTCTTCTCGAACAGCTTTGGCTGATAGGCCTCGGCGCTGAGCGTCCGGAGCGTCGCCAATTGGCGCGGCGTCATCGGCGCGTCGACCTGGTCCGGAAGGCGGGGCATCGGGAACTCCAAGATTCTTTGATCCGGAGCGGACTCTTAACTTGAAATTTGTTCTTTGTTTGTTCTTATAGGGTTCAACCGCAAGGTGGCCCATGGACAACAAGTTGAACGAAATTCGCAGAAAAATCAGGCTCTTGCGGACGGAGATGCTGAGCGCGGAGGACGATATCCGCAAACAGGTCAACCGGGACGAAGACTGCTCGGAAGCGGCCGTTCACCTGATGTCCATGCGAGTCACCATGCTCGGCCTGATCAGCGAGCGGAATCGGCTCGGCGGAGAGGAGCGCCTGCTCAATGTCGATGAGCGGTTGAAGCTGGATGTCCGCGCCGTCAGCAGGAGGCCTTCGAACGGGACGGTCGACCGCCGTGAGCGATGATGCGATTGAAGTGATGCGCCGGCAGATTGCCGAGCTGGACAAGCTCGCGCGTCAGCTCGATCAATCCGGTCTCGACAATGCGCGGGCGCAGCTCCTGCTCTCGCGCAAGCGGGCGGAGCTGGAAAACTTCATCAACAGTGGCCGGCGATGTCAGCACCGCTCAGATGGTACGACCACAACGCGGATAGTCCGCCGTGGCTGAAAGCCCTGGCGGAAGTCCGGATCCGAGCGACGCGGGAGGGCTGGTGCCACGCCCACCTCCAGGCTCGTCGTTGCGATCGATCAATACGCCGAGGCAGCGCTGGGCAATCGGGATTACTTCCTCAACACAAGCCGCATAGTATCGGCCGCAGCAATAATAACGGACGGCAAGATCCCGGATATCGCTACGCTCATCCGGGCTACGCGCTGATGAGACGGCTTTCACGCCAGACTAGTTCTGCTTCGCGTTATCCGCGGCCTCAGGCGCCGGCTGTCGTGGTCCGCCGGTAAACCTTTCGATCACCGAACGCACCGCATCGCGTGTCTTGCGGTCCTTTACCGCGTCGAGCAAGGGCGCAGCGCCCGGCGAGCGGCGGATCAGGCTTTCCGGATCGGGGAACACCAGCGGATCGTCCCACGGGCCCTGCACGACGAAGGGCAGTTCAAAACCCTTGTCGCCGCCGGCGGCCGCCGGCGTCAGGCTGGCGACGCCCTTGAGATCGTATTCGCGTGACGGCACCGAGGCGGTGCCGGTCAGCGACAGCCGTGTCGTCGGGCCGTCGACGCGAAGATCCTCGACGGTAGCGATGCCGTCATTGAACCGAACGGAAACGTTGAGATTGTCGTAAGGCGTCGAGCCGCTGCGCAGATTGCCGCCGCCGGAGAGCGGTCGCCGCTCCAGCCGCTTCAGGAGCTGCTCGACGTTGAAGCCCGCGATCGCGCCGTCGTGGCCGGTGAGGGTCGCGGTGCCGTCGAGCGAGGAGGCGAGGCCGAACGGGCTCGAGCCGGATGCCGTCAGCGAGAGGCCGAGATTGCCGCGGCCGGACAGTTTGGTGATGCCGAACAATTCGTTGGCGCAGGTCTGCAGGTCAACATCGGTAAACTGGAGTTGCGCCTTGACGTCGGCGACCGCATCGGAGCGTGCGATCCCGAGCGAGCCCTTGGCGATGCCGCCATACATCTGCGCTTCGCCGATCGAGAGCGCCAGCGCGCCGCCGCGCAAATTGGCGCCGAACGCGGTGCGGCCGAGCTTGGTCGGGCCGACCGTCACGCGCGCCGCCGACAGGCGCATGTCGAGATCGGTGGCGGAGAGCGAGGAGAGGTCGAACAATTGCCGGTTCCAGTCGCGCGCGCCGCTCGCGAGCAGGCGGACGGTCGAAATGTAAGGCGTGAAATCCAGATTGCCTGCCGCCAGCGTCGCTTGCAGCGTCTGGCGGCCATTATTGGCGACCGTCATCACGCCCTCGGCGGCGTTGCCGTCGAGTTCGACATTCACGTTGGTCAAGGCCACCGAGGCGCCGACGACATTGGCGCGGGCCTTCAGCGTGAAACGGCCGAACCCGCCGCTGCCGGGCACCGGCTGTCCCATCCAGCGCAGGGCGTTGCGCAGCGACAGGCTGTCGACCGAGACCGTGCCCTCCATCATCAGGCTGGTGCGGTTGGCGACAAAGCCGTCGAAGCCGAGCTTGAGCGGCGCGCTGACCAGCCGCGCCTTCAGGCCGGAGCGGTCGCCGGACAGCATCGCGACGAAGTCGCTGGCGGAGATCGAGCCGTCGACGCGTTCGCCGCGAAAGTCGAATTGCCCGGTCGCCGCGAACGAGCGCGAGATCGACGGCCAGGCCAGCGAGAGGTCGATGTCGCCGAGCTGTTCCTTGACGTTGTTGGTGGCGTCCTCGTATTTCAGCACGCCGTCCTGAATTCGGATTTCGGAGAACGACACTTGGTTCTCCGCGCCGGGCTTCATCGTGCGTGCGATGCGTTCGACGAACGGCGTCCAGTTGCTCTCGCCGCCGGCTTCCCTGACGACGCGGATGTGCGGCCGCAACATCATGACGTCGGCGATCTCGAACCGGCGCAGCAACAGCGGCAGCAGGCGCAGGTTTGCCGTCAGCACGTCGACCTGCAACGCGGGGTCGGTGGTGCCGCCGCCCTTTAGTCCGACATTGTGAAAGGAGACGTAGCTGCCCGGAAATACCGACACGTCGATCGCGCCCGACACGACCAGATCGAGCCCGGTAACCGCGCGGATCTGCGCCTCGACCGCCTGGCGCAGCGCATCTCGGTTGAGGAACCAGGACGTGCTGATCAGGCCGACCATTGCCGCGGCGAACAGCGCCGCGACCGGCATCCCGAGGCGCTTCATTCCTTGGGCCATCGTCAATGACATATCCGGATCTGGTTAAACCGAAGTCGGGTTACTGTCTCTAGGGTCTTACTGATTAAGGGGCGCTGATCGGGGCCAGGCGCCGCAACGGTCAGCCCGTGCCAACCCCCACAACTTGAAGGGTTTTCTTGACGCTTTCAAGGCCGAGATGGCGCAGGATAGGCGGTTCGGCGGCATAATCCCCGCATCATTGACGCACCGCGAAGAATTCGCCTAATAATCCGGATAATGCCGGCTTTCGGCCGATCCCTCCATCAGGTCAGATTTCCATGAACAAGGTTTATCCCGACGCCAAATCGGCACTCGATGGCGTTCTCAAGGACGGCATGATGATCATGTCCGGCGGCTTCGGTCTGTGCGGCATCGCCGAGACCCTGTCGGACGCGATCCGCGATTCCGGCGTCAAGGGTTTAACGGTCGTTTCCAACAATGCGGGCGTCGACGGCATCGGCCTCTCCAGGCTGCTGGAAACGCGGCAGATCAAAAAGATGATCTCGTCCTATGTCGGCGAGAACAAGCTGTTCGCGCAGCAATACCTCGCCGGCGAACTGGAACTCGAATTCAACCCGCAGGGCACGCTGGCCGAGCGCATCCGCGCCGGCGGCGCTGGTATTCCGGCCTTCTATACCAAGACCGGCGTCGGCACGCTGATCGCCGAAGGCAAGGAAGTGAAGGAATTCGATGGCGAGAAATACATCATGGAGCGCGGCCTGTTCGCCGATCTCGCGATCGTCCACGCCTGGAAGGGCGACACTGCCGGTAACCTGATCTACCGCAAGACCGCGCGCAACTTTAACCCGATGATGGCGACCGCCGCGAAGATCACGGTGGCCGAGGTAGAGGAGCTGGTTCCGGCCGGCGAACTCAATCCCGACCACATCCATACGCCCGGCATTTTCGTCAAGCGCATCATCGAGGTCGGCACCGGGAAGAAGCGGATCGAGTTCCGCAACACTCGCCCGCGGCCCAGCGCATGATCCGGAAAAGTGGCGACCGGTTTTCCGAAAAGATCATGCGCAAACTAAAGAGCATTTGAGGAGCTCCCCATGGCCTGGACCCGTGAACAGATGGCCGCGCGCGCCGCGAAAGAGTTGCGCGATGGCTATTACGTCAACCTCGGCATCGGCATTCCGACGCTGGTCTCGAACTACATTCCCGACGGCATCGACGTGAACCTGCAGAGCGAGAACGGCATGCTCGGCATGGGCCCGTTTCCGTACGAGGGCGAGGAAGACGCCGACCTCATCAACGCCGGCAAGCAGACGGTAAGCGAACTGCCGTCGACCAGTTATTTCTCCTCCGCCGATTCCTTCGGCATGGTGCGGGGAGGGCATATCGATCTGTCGATCCTCGGCGCGATGCAGGTGGCCCAGAACGGCGATCTCGCCAACTGGATGATCCCCGGCAAGATGGTGAAGGGCATGGGCGGCGCGATGGATCTCGTCGCCGGCGTCAAGCGCGTCGTCGTGGTCATGGAGCACTCCGCCAAGGACGGTCCGAAACTTCTGAAGACCTGCAACCTGCCGCTGACCGGCGAGCGCGTAGTCGACATGGTGGTGACGGATCTCGCCGTCTTCACCATCGACAAGCACGGCAAGGACGGCATGGCCCTGATCGAGCTCGCCGACGGCGTCACGCTGGACGAGGTCAAGGCCAAAACCGAAGCCGAGTTCCGCGTCGCGCTGAAGAACGCCTGACGCGATGGCGGCGGGGCGGTCGCAACCTGCGATCCGTCCCGCGCGCAACGACGACGCCAGCTTCGTTGGCCGCAACATCCTGGCCTCGCAGCGCGGCCCGCTGCCGCGCGGCTGGTTCGACATCGCGCTCGGCTGGGATGAGCCGCAATGCCTGTCGTTCGTCGAACGAATTGCCACGGCGCAACGGCCGTCATGGTGGCACGTCTCGCAGTTCATCATCGCCGAGGTCGAAGGAAAGCCGGCGGCCTCGCTGTGCGCCTTGCCTGCCTCCGGCATTGGCCTGGCCGCGAAAGCGGCGATTGAAACGGCGGCGACCGAGAGCGGGCTGACCGCGTCAGATGTGGCTGCGATCTTCCAGCGCGGCGCCTACACCAGGAATTGCTGGGTACAGGGCGGCGACGGCGACTGGCTGATCGAACATGTCGCGGCGCTGCCCGAGTATCGCGGACGCGGGCTGGTGCAGGCGCTGATCGATCATGCACTCGTTGCCGGAAGGGACGCAGGCTTCGCGCGGGCGTCGATCTCGTTTCTGATCGGCAACGAGGCAGCCGAGCGATGTTATGCCAAGGCCGGCTTTGCATTCGCCGAGGAGAAGCGCGATCCGGCGTTCGAAAGGCTCACCGGTTCGCCGGGCTTTCGCCGGTTTGTGCGGACGATCGCGTAGGGTGGGCAAAGGCGTGTAGCGCCGTGCCCACCATCGATCCGCAATCATCATCCTGAATGGTGGGCACGCTTCGCTTTGCCCACCCTACACACTGCTTACGCCGGCCCGGCCGGCACATCCGAAAACCGCGTCAGCCATGCCACCGGGCCGATGCTGGCGGCGACGATCAACAACGCGGCGAGTGCGCCTTCCTCAAAACTGCCGCGGCTGGCGTACTGGTAGATCGAGGTCGCCAGCGTGTCGACGTTGAGCGGCCGCAGCAGCAGCGTCGCCGGCAATTCCTTCAGGCAATCCACGAACACCACGATGACGGCGCCGAGCATGGCGGGGCGGAGCAGCGGCAGGTGGATCAGCCGCATCGTCGTGGTCTGGCCGGCGCCGACCGCGCGTGCGCTGTCGTCATAGTCGCGCGGAATCCGTTCGAACCCCGCCTTGATGAACCCGGTCGGCACCGCCAGAAACCGGATCACATAGGCGATGATGACGGCAGCGCCCGAGCCGACAATGATCAGTCCTGGCAGCGATCGTCCAAGCCACCCGGCGAGCGTGTTGATCGTGTTGTCGATGGCAAGCACCGGTGCGAGCAGGCCGAGCGCCAGCACCAGCCCCGGCAGCGTGTAGCCTAGTTGCGCGATGTTCATCGCGACGAAGCGCAGCGCCGTCGATCGCCAGCGCCACGCCAGAATCGTGGCAAGGCCGAGCAGCAGCGCCGTCAGCGTGGCGAGGCTTGCAAACGCAACCGAGTTGAAGGCGTCGCGCCACAATGCCAGGTCGAAATTCGCGAGCAGCCCGCGCTTGAAGCTCTGATGCGCGAGATAAAGGAACGGCACCAGAAATCCGAGGAAGACCGGCAGCAGGCAGGCCGCCAACGCACAGGTGCCCTTGATGCCGGTGAGCTTCGTCCGCTGCGTCAGCCTCGGGCTTTCAGCGGAAAATTCCGTCGTGACGTTGCGCCGTCCGTAACGCTCGATCGCGATGAGCCCGGCCACGATCGCCAGCATGAAGCAGGACAGTTGCGCGGCGCCGGCGAGGCTGCCGCGGTTGAGCCAGGTCGTGAACACCGACACGGTGAGCGTACGGACGCCGAGATACTCGCTGGCGCCGATGTCGTTCAGCGTTTCCAGCGACACCAGCGCTGTGCCGACCGCCAGCGCGGGACGCGCCATCGGCAGCGAAATGCGCCAGAAGGTGGTCCAGCGGCCGGCGCCCAGCGTCTTTGCGGCTTCTGCAAACTCTGCGCTCTGGAACTGGAACATCGTGCGCGCCGACAGATAGACGTAAGGGTAGAGCACCAGCGCGATCACGATGATGGCGCCGGGCAGCGAGCGCAGATTGGGCAGCATGCGCACGGTATCCGGCAGCGGCAGCCAGAGCGCAAGCGTCTTGTGAATCAGGCCCAGCGGCTCGAACAGGTCGACGTAAACGTAAGCGGCGAGATAGGTCGGGATCGCCAGCGGCAACGGCAGCAGCCATAGCAGCATCTGCCGACCGCGGAATTCATGCAGTGATACCGTCCACGCCGTGCCGGTGCCGATCGCAAGCGACAAGGCGGCGACGCCGCCGAGCAGCAGCGTGGTGTCGAGGAGGGTAGCCGGCAGCACGTAGTCAATGAGATGCCGCCAGAGGTCCGGTGCCGGCTGCAGCGCAAGGACAATGATGGAAATGACGGGAGCTGCGACCAGGACAGCGGTTGCGACCGCGATGGATGCGGCGATGCGTCCGGCGTGAGTCGGCCGGTTCACGCCGGCTCACATCGGGAAGAAGCCGGAAACCCATGCAGCATTATGCCCTCTCCCGGGGAGGGAGAGGGCATGTTGGCAGAAATGCTTTGGCGACCTGGTGCGATCAATTATCGAACCCGACCTTGTCGACCAGCGTTGAGGCCGCCTTGCGGTTGGCGACGATCTTGGCGATCGGCGTCGGATCGGCGGTGAGCTTGCCGTAGCCCGCGATCGTCGGGTTGACGGCGACGCCGGCGCGGATCGGGTATTCGTAGTTGGCGTCGGCGTAGATCTGCTGCGCCTTGTCGCCGGCCAGCCATTCGATCAGTTTCACTCCGTTGGCCTTGTTGGGCGCGTTCTTCGCCAGGATGACGCCGGAAAGATTGACGTGGGTGCCGCCGCCTTCGAACGTCGGCAGGATCACCTTGGTGGCTTCCGCCCACGGTTTCTTCTCGGGATCGTTGTTCATCATCAGCGCCCAATAATAGGTGTTGCCGATGCCGATATCGCACTTGCCGGCCGCGACGTCGCGCGCCGCTTCGCGGTCGCCGCCCGACGGCTTCTGCGCCAGATTGGCCTTCACGCCCTTCAGCCATTCCTCGGCCTTGGCCTCGCCGTGCTTGGCCACATAGGCCGCGAACAGGCCGTTGTTGTAGATGTGCTGGCCCGAACGGATGCAGATCTTGCCCTTCCACTTCGGGTCGGCAAGCTCTTCATAGGTGATCTTGTCCTGCTTGACGCGGTCCTTCGAGGCGTAGATCACGCGTGCGCGCATCGAAATGCCGGCCCACTGGCCGTCCGGATCGCGATATTGCGCCGGCACGATCTCGTCGATCACCACCGACTTGATCGGCTGGGTAACGCCGGCCTGAACGGCGTCGTCGAGGCGGCCGAGATCGACCGTGAGCAGCACGTCGGCCGGGCTGTTGGCGCCCTCGGCCTTCATCCGCTGCTCGAGACCCGAGCTTGCCGAGACCACGTTGACCTTGATGCCGGTGTCCTTGGTGAAGGCATCGAACAACGGCTGGATCAGCTTGGTTTCGCGATAGGTGTAGACGTTGACCTCGCCGTCGGCGGACGCCGTCGAGGCTCCGAATGCGGTGAAACAGAGCAACGCTGCGGTTGCGGCAGTAGCGCGAAAATTCGTCATGAGGGTTGCCCGACAATGCTGGTGGAGATGCCGGTTTCAGTAGCGCAGCGGCCACGACGGCGTCAGCGACGGTATGTCGCGAACGGCTTTGTTTAGAGCGATTCCAGTTTTTGATTTAGAGTGATTCCAAAGTATCGGATGCCGTTGTGAGGCGTGCCGCCGGCCAAATGGCTCTGGCATTCTTCATGCTTGGAATCGAGAGGCGCCGGTACCACAGTGCTTGATGGCGCTACAAGTCGGGTCAGGTGGAGCAAAATCGATGCAGGCGGTTCTGGACTATTGCACCGGAGGAACGAAGCGCGCCGTGCCGGCGGGCACGCTCGTGCTCCAGGAGGGCAGCAGGACCGGACACCTGTTCGTGCTGCTGGAAGGACGGCTGGAGGTCATCAAGGGCGATAGCGTCGTCGCCGTTCTGACCGAGCCGGGGGCGCTGCTGGGCGAAATGTCGGTCCTGCTCGAGCAGCCCCACACCGCCACCGTGCGCGCCGCCGCCGATTCCATCGTCTACGAATTCGACGACGCTGCAGCCTTCCTGCGCGACCAGCCGGCGGTGGCGCTGTTGATCGCGCGCCTGCTGGCGCAACGCCTCAACGTCGCCAATACCTATCTGGCGGACCTGATGCATCAATACGCCGGTCAGGGTAACCATCTCTCGATGGTCGGCGAGCTTCTGCAGAGCATGATCAACCTGCCGCCGTCGCAGGTCTCGCCTGGCTCGGATCGGCAATCCGACCCAAGGATCTGAGCCACGCTGGAACGATCGTGACCGGCGCGGCCGGCCGCTGCAGCGGCGCCTTGAGATCGATGCAGTGCGCCTCGCCCGCCGGCAGCCAGAACGCCGTGCCCACATCGAGATCGAGCACGATATAGACCGGCGGACGACCCGGCTGCAGCCCCGCGTTGAACACCCAGGTTGGGCCAAGCCGGTCGAACCACGAACCATCCGAAATGAACGGCGACTGATGCACGTGGCCCGAGATCACCATCGACGGCTGGTACTGCGCGATCCATTGCACCAGTTCGACGTCGCCGAAGAACCGCTTGCCGCCCCAACTCGTCGGCGAGTTCGCCGGCGGCGCATGATGCACCCAGATCCAGCGTGGCGCTCGCTCGGCCGCGGCGTCGCGTAGCTGGGTTTCGATGCGGCCCTTGACCAGCGGCCCGTCCCACCACGGACACACCGTAAACAGCGTGTCGCCCACGGTTAGGCTGTCGCCATCGCAGGCGATGCCGAGTTCACGGACGTCGCCGACCCAGCGCGCGATCTTTTCGCCCTCGGCGCTGCGTTCGTCGAGGTCGTGATTGCCCGAGCAGAGGATGACGCGCGTCGTTTGCGACAGCAGCGACAGGTATTTTTTCACCACCAGAATCTGCGCGCGGAAATCGACGAACGATCCGATGTCGAGCGCGTCGCCGGCAAAAATGACGACGTCGAATTCAGTAGCTGCTGCGAGCAGCCAGTCGAACTGCGGCAGCGAATAATGCAAGTCGGCAACGACAAGGCATCGCATAATGATCAAATCCAAAAATGCCCAGGAAACGGTCAATCCGTAAGCGGATTGCATTCAGGCAGACTGGATTCGAGCAAGAATTATGCCGCTAGTCCTCGCTCGCCTTGAATCGGTTCATCCCCTTCAGCACGAACGGCGCCAATAGCGCGATCAGCGCGATGCCGAGCAGCGTTGCCGACATCGGGCTCTGCAGCAGCACCAGGGGATCGCCGAGGCTGATCGCCAGCGCCCGGCGTAGCTGGCTTTCGGCGATCGGGCCGAGGATGAGGCCTACGACGACGGGCGCGATCGGAAAATCGTACCGGCGCATCAGAAAGCCCAGCACGCCAAAACCTGCCAGCATCGACAGTTCGACCACCGACGGTTTTGCGGCGATAGTGCCCATGGTCGCGAACACGAGGATGCCGGCGTACAGCCACGGCTGCGGAATCGCTAGCAGCCGCACCCATAAGCCCACCAGCGGCAGGTTGAGAACCAGCAGCATGACGTTGGCGATGAAGAGGCTGGCGATCAGGCCCCACACGAGATCGGGCCGTTCAGCGAACAGCAGCGGCCCCGGATTCAGGCCGTATTGCTGAAAGCCTGCCAGCATCATCGCAGCCGTGGCCGAGGTCGGAAGGCCCAGCGTCAGCAACGGCACGAGCGTGCCGGCGGCGGAGGCGTTGTTGGCGGCTTCCGGCCCCGCGACGCCTTCGATCGCGCCCTTGCCGAATTCCTCCGGATGTTTCGTCAGCCGCTTCTCGGTGGAGTAGGACAGGAATGTCGGGATCTCCGCGCCGCCGGCCGGCAGCGCGCCGATCGGGAAGCCGAACATCGTCCCGCGCAGCCACGCTTTCCATGACCGCTTCCAGTCTTCCATCGTCATCCACAGCGAGCCGCGCACCGGCTCGATCTTCTCCTCGGCATGATGGCGGCGCGAGGCGACGTAGAGCGCTTCGCCGACGGCGAACAGGCCGACCGCCAGCGTTGTCACCTCCACGCCGTCGAGCAGTTCGGGAATGCCGAACGCAAGCCGCGCCTGTCCCGTGAGCTTGTCGATGCCGATCAGGCCGAGCGTCAATCCGATGAACAGGCTGGTCAGCCCGCGGATCGGAGAATCGCCGAAGGTCGCCGACACCGTCACGAAGGCCACGCACATCAGCGCGAAATAATCTTCAGGCCCGAACTTCACCGCGAAATCGACCAGCAACGGCGCGAGAAAGGCCAGGCCAATGGTGGCGAGTGTGCCCGCGACGAACGAGCCGATCGCCGCCGTCGCCAGCGCCGGACCGCCGCGGCCGGCTTTGGCCATCTTGTTGCCCTCGAGTGCGGTCGCCATCGATGCGCTCTCGCCCGGCGTGTTGATCAGGATCGCGGTGGTCGATCCGCCATACATGCCGCCGTAATAGATGCCGGCGAACATGATCAGCGAGCCGCCGGGATCGAGCTTGTAGGTGACCGGCAGCAGCAATGCGACGGTAAGCGCCGGGCCGATGCCGGGCAGCACGCCGACCGCAGTGCCGAGAAACACGCCGATCAGCGCATAGAGCAGGTTCATCGGCTGGACGGCGACGGCCATGCCATGCGCGAGGGCGACGAAGGTTTCCATTACAGCAGTCTTTCCAGGGGGCCGGCAGGGAGGCTCAACGTCAGCAGCCGATCGAAGGCGAGGTAGATCAGGGTGGTCATCACGAGGGCGATGATGAGATCGGCGAGCAGTGCGCGCCGTCCGAACGCTGCCGAAGTGGTGACGAACAGCGCCGATGTCGCCAGGATGAAGCCGCCGCCGAAGCCGATGATGGCGATCAGCAGCGCAAGTCCGCCGAGGATCAGCAGCACGGGCTTGAAATCGGCGCTCTCGCGCGGTGGCAGGTTGCCGCGTAAGCCGTCGATCAGGTTGCCGATCGCAAGCAGGCCGAGCCCGACTGCGACGACGATCGGCATCGCCTCGGGCCCCATGCCGTACATCGTGGTGGCAGGCAGTTGCCGTGCGTCCAGTACCAGCACCACGGCAAGCACCGCGAGAACAGCGGCAACGACCAGACCCGCAGGATCGACGCGCCGCGCCGCCGGCTCCTGCGGAAGATCGCTGGAAGGGGTGTCCGTCATGATTTGACGAGGCCGACCGATTTCAGCACGTCGGTCACGCGCGCCGTTTCCTTCTTCAGGAAATCCGCGAACGCATCGCCGGAAAGATAGGCGTCATCCCAGCCCTTCTGCTTGAGGATGTCCTTCCAGGCGTCCGACTTGACCATCTTCTCCACCGCCTCGCTCAGGACCTTGCGCTGCTCCGGCGTGATGCCGGGAGGCGCGACCACCGATCGCCAGTTGGCGATCACGAGGTCGATGCCCTGTTCCTTGAACGTCGGTATATCGAGGCCGGCGATGCGCTTCTCCGACGTGACGCCGAGTGCGCGCAGCTTGCCTGACTTGATCTGGCCTTCGTACTCGCTTAGGCCCGAAATGCCGGCGGTGACCTTGCCGCCGAGAATCGCCGCCAGCGACTCGCCGCCGCCGGAGAATGGGATGTAGTTGATCTTCTTGGCGTCGGCCCCGATCGTGCCCGCAAACAGCGCCGCCATCACATGGTCGACGCCGCCGGTCGAGCCGCCGGCGAAGGTCACCTTGGCGATGTCGGCCTTCACGGCAGCGGCGAGATCCTGCGCCGTCTTGAGCGGCGAATTCGCCGGCACCACGATCACCTGGATCTCCTCGGTGAGGCGCGCGATCGGCGTCACCTGCTCGAGCGTCACCGGCGATTTGTTCATGGCGAGCGCACCGACCATGACGAAGCCGTTCACCATCATCTGGTTGCCGTCGCCCTTGGCGCCGTTGACGAACTGCGCGATGCCGACGCTGCCGCCGGCGCCTGCCACGTTGGTGACCTGAATGCTGCGGGCGATCTTGGCGGCGACCAGCGCCTGCTGCATCGCGCGCGCGGTCTGATCCCATCCGCCGCCGGGGGCTGCGGGCGCCATGATCTTGAGCTCGAGCTGCTGCGAGAGGGCAGGGGCTGCGGCTGCAAGGGTCAACGCGACGACCGCGCCGAACAGGCGCGTATGGAACGGGATCATGGGGGTTCCTCCAGGCTCAAGCCGAGCCGTTGTGTGTCAATTCGCCGCATATCAGCCGGAAACGCCGCCGCTGTCCAGAAGGACCTTTGCGTCGAGCGAACCGGGCACCAGGGATTTCGCTAGGGCTCTGAGGCGCGTGCGTTTTTGGCCTTTGGCACTTGCCTTGAACGAAGCGAAGCGCCAATTGCTCGGCACGTTCGAAGGGGTGTCGTGCTTTGCTTGGCCTTGGCCAGGGCGCCTGAGTAGACGCAATGACGAAGTTGGCCAGGGCCTTGGGGTCGAATGCCGGCGATGATTGAGGGGAAATAGATGCAGGACAACGTCCAATCCGGTCGAGAATCGAAGCGAAGCAGCGGCCGCAAGATGCGGCTGTTCTCCGCCGCCCTGAGCATGTTCGGCGCCAAGGTTCAGATTGCCGCGCACGAGAAGGGCATCGATGTCGAGCTGGTCATGGTCCCCTTCACCCAGAAGGAGGGCTATGCGCCCAAGCATCCGGAAGTCCTGCGCATCAATCCGAAGCGCCAGGTCCCGGTGCTGATCGACGGTGACCTCGAGATTTTCGATTCCACCCAGATCTTCGAGTATCTCGAAGACATCAAGCCGGATCCTGCGCTGTGGCCCGCCAGTCCGGCAGCGCGAGCCCGGGCTCGCCGGCTCGAGCATGAATCGGACGAGGTCTATTTCCCGCATATCATCAAACTGATGCCGCTCTGGAAAACGCCCGACGATCCCGCCGGCAAGCCCGCGCGCGAGGCCGCTGCCGCTTTTTATCGAACGATGGAGCGCGCGCTTGGCGACCGCGAGTTTCTCGCCGGCGAATATTCCTTTGCCGATATCGCGTTCTATATGGCGCAGCTGTTCGGCGCCCGCATGGGGGCCGACATGACCAGTGAGACGCCAAATCTTCTGCAATGGCGCCAGCGCATGACGGCAAGGCCGGCCGTCATCAAGGTCGTCGCACCGATGGCCGATTATCTGCGCAGCGACGGCCGCAGCGTTCCAGCGTTTCTCTCGCCGATCGCGTGATCGACGCTACGCCCGCGCCACCGCGTGCGGAAACACGATCTCGATCAGCGTGCCGGAGCGGCCGCCAGTCTTGATCTGGAATTTGGCGCGGTTGGCTTCGACGAGGGCCTTGGTCAGCGACAGGCTGAAGGCCGAACTCTCGGCCTGATCCGACGGCGCCCGGGTGCGGAACGGCTCCAGCGCGGCGGCGACCTCGTTGTCGTTGAGGCCGTGGCCGGTGTCGCGGACCCGCAGCATCACCTCGCCGAAATCGGACAGCGCGGTGGAGACGATGACCTGGCCGCCGGCATTGGCGAGATGGATCGAGTTGCCGATCAGGTTCAGCGTGATCTGGCGCAACGCGCGTGCGTCCGCGATCACGGGTGGCAGCGTGTGCGCCAGCGAGGTGCGGATAATGATGCGCTCGCGGTTGGCCTGCGGCTGCATTACGGCGACACAGCTCTCGACCAGCTCGTTGAGGTTCTGGTTGGTGAAGGCGAGATCGAGCTTGCCGGTTTCGATCCGCGACAGGTCGAGCAGGTCGTTGACGATGGCGATCACGCGTTCGCCGGAGGCGCGGATGTCCTTCATGTATTCGAGGTAGCGCTCGTTGCCGAGCGCGCCGAAACGCTCGCCGATCATCACTTCGGAAAAGCCGATGATGGCGTTCAGGGGCGTGCGCACCTCGTGGCTGATACGGGCCAGCACGTCGGCCTTGGCGTTGGCAGCGCGTTCGGCCAGCCGCCGCGCCTCGCGCAATTCGTTTTCGGTCTTTTTGGCTTGCGACAGGTCGCGAAACACCGCGAAGAAATTCGGGCCGTCGGCGCGGGTGCGGCCCATGGTCATCGACAGCGGAATGATGCCGCCCTTGCTTTCGCGGCCCAGCACCTCGCGGCCATGTTCGAGCAGGCTTTCGACGCCGGAAGCCTTGATGACGGCGAGGTATTCGAACACGCCGTGCCGGCTTTCCGGCGCAAATAGATCGGCGAGATTGCACTGCGCGAGTTCATCGCCGTCACGGCCGAACAGCGCTTCGGCGCTTCGGTTGACGGCGTTGATGTTGCCTTCGGCATCGAACATCACGATGCCTTCGGCTGTTGTGTCGAGGATGGCCGCGAGTTCTTCGGCATTGGCGTGGCCGACGGCCGAGGGCTGGGACACGTCAGGCTCAGCTGCCGGCTCGGCTTGCGAAATGGCGGCGGCCACCGCCGCGGCTTCGTGGCGCGTGCCCGAGAAGATCAGGGCGAGCGCGGAATCGCCGTCCCATGAAATCGTGTAGAGGCGCGCCTCGGCGGCCGATGACGGCGCATCCGCGTCTGCCGGCACGCTTGCGGAAATCGTCACCGGTCTGCCGGTGTCCGATGTCGATGATACATTCGACGCGCCGGGCTCGACATAGAGCGCGTCGAGGCCGCCGGCTTCTTCCAGCGCATGCAGGTTCGAATAACCCATCTGCGTCAGGAAGGCGGGGTTGGCATAGAGCAGCCGGTCGAGCCGGTAGATCAGGATGCCGACCGGCAGCAAATCGAGCAGCGCCTTGCCGCGCGCGGCCTCGCCATGCGCGGGCGGCTCCGGTTGCGCCAGCCATTCCGGCGTCTCGCTGGCGGCGTCGCTCATGGGCGATGTTGCCGGTGGTTCGAAGATGGGGGCGCCGGCGGGGTCCGGCGTCGCCTCGTTGCCGTTCTCGGGTTCGAGCCGCGCCGACAATTGCCGCGCCAGTTCGTCGAAGGCGCTGTTTTCAACCGGCGTCAGCCCGAGCGTCTTGGCCTCGCCGGGCGCGCGGAACAACAGCACATTCGCGGCATCCACCGGCAATTCGGCTGCGGCTTCGGTCGGGGTGTCCTGCACGGCTTCCTTGAAAGTTTCCTTGGAACATTCCACGGGCGTTTCCAGATCTTTTTGATGTGAAGTCTCGGCAGCAATCGGCTCAGGCAATTCGTCTGACGAAGGCGATGCCGCGGCGGCCGGTTCTGAAGGTGGCGCGGCGGGCGCTTCCTGCGGCGGCGTCGCTTCGCCTGATAACTCCGAAAGGCGCAGCGCGGCGAGCCGGGCCAGCGCGTCGAAATCGCGGCAGACGCCGAAGCCGCGATAGCCGACGAAATTCCGTGCGTCATCGAAGATCGGCAGGCCGGACAATTCGATCGGCAGCGTGCCACCGCCATCCACCGGCCAGTTCAGCGTGATGCCGCTCCAGGTGGCGCCGGTCGCAAACGCCTGCACGATCCGGCCGGCAGGATCGAATCCGAAGGTCTCGGCGATCTCGCGCCATGGCCGGCCGAAGGCGGCCGTCGTGCGCGGGCCCATCAGGCCCGTAAACTCATCGGTGCCGAGCGTGAAGCGGCCGTCCCGATCCATCTGCCACGTGAAGCGCAGCGGCAGGCGTCGCGGCTGCGGCGCCGGCTGGCCGGCGAGCGTCTGGAT
>NZ_LLXZ01000167.1:0-42054 GCF_001440395.1 Bradyrhizobium jicamae
TGCGAAAACGAGAACACCGTCTCGCGGATCGCATCCGCGGTCTCGCCGAGGTCGAAGTTGAACATCCGTTGCGCGTTGGGAATCATGGCCACCTCCCGGCGAATTAAACGTTGTTTCAAACAGACTTATGCTTCGGGCCTGCGCTTGTCACGCGGCGAAATGCGCTGAACCGTCCGGGATCGGCCGGATGGTCGATGCGGCCAAATGCGCCCAACTCGCCCTTGCGCCGGCGGCCGGGTCGAGATGTAATAGGGTAAAACATCGCCCGCTCGATTTGCTTCGCGTGGGTAGAATTCAGGGAGAGCCACCCATGCACGGAACCGTCGATCTCGCCAGCGATTCCCAACTGCGATCCGCGCGCGACGCGGCCCAGTCCACGCCGCTGGCGGATTTCGACGTCAGCAATCCCGAGCTGTTCAAGACGGATTCGTTCTGGCCCTATTTCGACCGGCTGCGCCGCGAAGAGCCGGTGCACTACTGCAAGGATTCGATGTTCGGGCCGTATTGGTCGGTGACCAAGTACAACGACATCATGGACATCGAGACCAACCACGCGGTCTTCTCGTCGGCAGCTTCGCTTGGCGGCATCACCATTCGCGACGTCGCGCCGGACCTGCGCCGCGAAAGCTTCATCGCGATGGACCAGCCGCGCCACAGCGCGCAGCGCAAGACGGTGGCGCCGATGTTCACGCCGACCCATCTCGACGAGCTCGCGATCAACATCCGCAAGCGTTCCGCCGAATGCCTCGACAACCTTCCCAAGAACGAGGTGTTCGACTGGGTCGACCAGGTCTCGATCGAGCTGACCACGCAAATGCTCGCCGTGCTGTTCGACTTTCCCTGGGAAGACCGCCGCAAGCTGACGCGCTGGTCCGACGTCGCAACGACGCTTCCCGGCCCCGGCGGCGTTGTCGCCACCGAGGAAGAGCGCCAGGCGGAGCTGATGGAATGCGCGACCTATTTCGCCAGACTGTGGAAGGAACGCATCAGCCAGCCGCCAAAGAGCGACCTGTTGTCGATGATGGCGCATAGCGACGCCACCCGCGACATGGACCCGAAGAACTTCCTCGGCAATCTGATCCTTTTGATCGTCGGCGGCAACGACACCACCCGCAATACGCTGTCGGGCAGCATCTATGCGCTGAACAAGAATCCGGACCAGTACCGCAAGCTGCGCGACAACCCTGATTTGATCGACAGTTTCGTGCCCGAAGTGATCCGCTGGCAGACGCCGCTGGCGCATATGCGCCGCACCGCGCTCGAAGACATCGAATTCCGTGGGCGCCAGATCAAAAAGGGCGACAAGGTCGTGATGTGGTACGTCTCCGGCAACCGCGACGAGGACGTGATCGACCGCCCCTACGACTTCATTATCGACCGCGCCCGCCCCCGCACCCACCTTTCCTTCGGTTTCGGCATCCATCGCTGCGTCGGAATTCGGCTGGCGGAACTACAACTAAGGATTATCTGGGAAGAAATCCTCAAGCGGTACGATAATATTGAGGTGATAGCCGAACCGAAGCGGGTATATTCGAGTTTCGTCAAAGGCTACGAGACCCTGCCGGTCCGCATCGCCGGCTAACCCTGAAAGCCCTACCGGGATTTACAAACATGAACGTCCAGACCTCCATCAGAGCCGACAAGAAAGAGCTTCGGCGCGCCGCGCGCGAAGAGGCCTATTCGACGCCGCTCAGGGATTTTCACCCCGGTGCGCCAAAACTGTTTCAGAACGACACCCTGTGGCCGTGGTTCGAGCGGCTGCGCAAGGAAGAGCCGGTGCATTACTGCACCAACTCGCCGATCGAGCCCTATTGGTCGGTCACCAAATACAACGACATCATGCATGTCGACACCAACCACGGCATCTTCTCCTCCGATTCGACACTCGGTGGCATTTCGATCCGCGACGTGCCGCCGGGCTACGACTATCCGAGCTTCATCGCGATGGACCAGCCGCGGCACTCGGCGCAGCGCAAGACGGTGTCGCCGATGTTCACGCCGACGCATCTGGATGAACTCGCCAAGCTGATCCGCGAGCGCTCGCAAAAAGTGCTGGATAATCTGCCGCGCAACGAGACCTTCAACTTCGTCGAGCGCGTCTCGATCGAACTGACCACGCAGATGCTGGCGACCCTGTTCGATTTCCCCTGGGAGGAGCGGCGCAAGCTGACGCGCTGGTCCGACGTCTCGACCGCGCTGCCTAAGAGCGGCGTCGTGGATTCCCCGGAGCAGCGGCGCCAGGAGATGGACGAGTGCTACGCCTATTTCTCAAAGCTCTGGAACGAGCGCGTCAACGCGCCGCCGAAGAACGATCTGCTGTCGATGATGGCGCATAGCGACGCGACGCGGCACATGGACCCGGACAATCTGATGGGCAACATCATCCTGTTGATCGTCGGCGGCAACGACACCACCCGCAACACCATGAGCGGCTCGGTGCTGGCGCTGAACGAGCACCCGGATCAATACCAGAAGCTGCGCGACAACCCGGCCCTGATCGACACGATGGTGCCGGAAGTGATCCGCTGGCAGACGCCGCTCGCCCATATGCGCCGCACCGCGCTGGTCGACACCGAGATCGGCGGCAAGAAGATCAGGAAGGGCGACCGCGTCGTGATGTGGTACGTCTCGGGCAACCGCGACGAGGAAGGCATCGAGCGGCCGGATGAGTTCATCATCGATCGCGCCCGTCCGCGCACGCATCTGTCGTTCGGCTTCGGCATCCACCGCTGCGTCGGCATGCGGCTTGCCGAGTTGCAATTGAAGATCGTGTGGCAGGAAATGCTGAAGCGGTTCGATCGCATCGAGGTGGTCGGCGAGCCGAAGCGGGTCTATTCCTCCTTCGTGCGCGGCATCGAGCAGCTGCCGGTTCGCATTCCCGGATGAGCGCCGAGCTCAATCCGCCCGAACTGGCGGAAGCGATCAACGCCAAGGGCTTTCCCGGCGCGGCGGGTGTCCGCATCGTCGCCATCAAGCCGGGATATGCCGAAATCGCCCTGGCCCGCCGCGACGACCTGCTGCAGTTCTTCGGGCATTTTTTCGGCGGCGTCATCACCTCGCTCGCCGATCATGCCGCCGGCATCGCCATCACGTCCGCTCTCCCGAAGGGCAAGATCGGCGTCACCGTCGAGCTCAAGGTCAACTTCCTCAGCCCTGCGGACGGCGCGGAACTGATCGCGCGCGCCAAGACCCTGAAGATGTCGGGCTCGATCGGCGTCGCCACCGTCGAGCTGTTTTCGAAGAAAGAAGATGCCGAGACGCTCTGCGCCTTCGGCACCGCCACGATGCGCGCGATGGATCTGCCGGCTGAACTCCGGCCACGTTGAAGCGTGCCCCTATAAATCCCAATGGCCGAGGGACGTCCGTTGCGCCTCGGCGAACAGCCTATCGCAGCAGGTCGGCGAAGGACTGCGGCGGAGAACAGGCACGCTCCGGCGGCACCGGATCGGCACGCAAAGCGGCTCCGCGCACTTCGCCCGGCGTGCATCCGAAGTGCCGCCGGAATGCCCGGTTAAACGCAGTTGTATTGTGCAAGCCGTGGCCTGCAGCGAGGTTGGCGATGGTTTCAAACGCAGAGTGAGGGTTGCTGAGTTCGGCATAAGCGCGTTTCAAACGCAGCGCTTGCACGTGAGCCGCCACGCCGCCCCGGTCCTCGAACATCCGGTACAGGCTCGAACGGGAGATGCCTGCCAACGCGCAGATCCGCTCCGGATTGAGGCGCGCCGAACCGAGATTGTCACGGATCAGCCGGTCTACGCGCTCCCGCATCACGATCGATCGCTCCGCTGGCATCTGGGTGACCGACGCGTCTCCGGTGAGGCATGCGACAATCATGACACGCGTCATTTCGGCGATCGCCGGCAGTTCTGACGGATCCGCATCGTGCAGACGCTGGACAAGCGACAGCAAGTAGTCCGCAAACAAGCCCGCCTTGGCTCCTGATAAAAGACTTGGCGCCCGGATCGCAGGTGTAACGCCGAGGGCGGGAAGCGCATGCCGGGGGATCATCGCCGCTATCCACTCGCCGGCGCTGTAGTCATCGCAATAGTCGTGCGCGAATCTGGTTACTGCAACCTGACCGGGAAAGGCACGGAACCCTCCAAGAGAGCTGCGAGACACCAAAACTCCTTTGGTCATCACGCGCAGTACCCAGTGATCAACCTCATTGCGGCGGAGGTGGACAGGCGTGCGAAGGACTCGCCGGGCTGGCGTCCGGTAGCGGCCGATCAAGATGGAGCCAAGCTGCCAATGCTCGCCGCTAGCAGTGAAGGCCTGCCGCCCGTCTGGGGCAACTTCGATCATATGAAGCGAACGGAACTCGTTTTTCCACCAAGGCTTTACGAGGTCATCCCCGGCATCTACCAGGTCCGAGGGTTCGATCTTTCGGACCTGACGTTCGTGCGCGGCAAGACTGGCTGGATCCTCTTCGATCCGCTGGTGAGCGCCGAGACGGCCCGCGCGGCCTGGAAGCTGTTCCAGGACCACGTCGGCCAGGGCCTGCCCGTCTCCGCGGTGATCTACTCGCACACGCATGTGGACCACTGGGGCGGCGTGCGGGGCCTTCTGAAGGAAGAAGATGTCCGGTCAGGAAAGGTGCCGGTGATCGCTCCGGTAGACTTCCTGTCCCACACGATCTCGGAGAACGTTTACGCCGGCAACGCCATGAACCGGCGGCTCTTCTACCAATACGGCCTGCTTCTTCCCGGCGCCCCGCATGGCTATGTAGGCCAGGGCCTCGGACAACGGGCGTCCGCCGGGTCCGTTGGACTGATCGCACCGACGCGGCTGGTCGAAAAACCGATTGAGGAGTTCGAAGTCGACGGCGTGCGGATGATCTTCCAGAACACGCCGAACACCGAAGCGCCGAGGGAGATGAACACTTACATTCCCGACATGAAGGCGCTCTGGATGGCCGAGAACGTCATCGCATCGCTGCACAACGTCTACACGCTGCGGGGCGCGCCCGTCCGCGATCCGCTGAACTGGTCCAAATACATCGCTGAAGCGCTGTATCGCTTCGGCCTCGATGCCGAGGTGATGTTCGCCTCCCATCACTGGCCGCGTTGGGGCAATGCCCGAATTCAGGAAATCCTGCGCAGCCAGCGCGACCTCTACGCGCACATGAACAATCAGGTGCTGCACCTCGCCAACCAGGGCATTACGATCAACCAGGTCCACAATGTCTACGAGGTTCCAAAGAGCTTGCAGCAAAAATGGGATTGTCGTGGCTACCACGGCTCACCGCAGCACAACAGCCGCGGCGTGGTCCAGCGCTACCTCGGTTTCTGGGACTGCAATCCGGCGACGCTCATCCCGCTCTCGCCAGAGAGCTCCGCTCCGCTCTACGTCGAGATGATGGGCGGTGCGGAAAAGATCCTGGCGCGGGGCCGCCAGCTCCATGACGAGGGCCAGTACCTGTTGGCTTCGGAGATCGTCAACAAGCTTGTCCAGGCTGAGCCGCAAAATCAGGCGGCGAAGGAGCTGCTGGCCGACATCTTCGAGCAGATTGGCTACCAGCAGGAAAACCCCGGCCTGCGGAACAGCTTCTTGTCCGGCGCGTATGAACTGCGCACGGGCATCCCGCAGGGCGAGATGGCGAGTTCGAGCAGCCCGGACGTGGTGCGGGCAATGACCACTGAACTGTTCCTGAACTTCCTGGCCATCCGCATGGACAGCCGCAAGGCCGAAGGCATCAGGTTCACGATCAATCTGATCACACCCGACAATGGTGAGAAGTTCCTCGTCGAACTGGACAATGCAACCCTCACCAACATCGCGGGTTTCCAGGCGAAGACCCCGGACCTCACCCTCACCATCAAGCGGACTGATCTGGAGCAAACCATGGTAGGCGCGAAGACGCTTGACGCCCAGATCGCCGATGGCACCGCCACGATTCAAGGCGATGCCAGCGTTCTGGCAAAGCTCGCCTCGTTCATGGTCGACTTCGATCCGCGCTTTGAGATCATGCCCGGCACCAAGACCAAGGGCCTCACGCTGGCGCACGCCGATCCCTACGAAGCGGTACCACGCCGAACCGTTGCGGAATAACAGCGGCTTCCTTCGTGCGCGGAAACGAGCAGCTTCCCGCGCGCTCCCTGGCTAGCCGCGACCGACAAGATGAGCCGCGGAACGCCAGGCGTGAAGCGACAGCGCTTCGAGGCTTCGTACCGTATCGACGCGAAGCAGTGCGGCGTCGGCGGTGAGCGTTCCATTGGCGACCGCGCCGAGCGTCGCGCTGCGATGGATACGCAGCGCTTCGCCGAGTTGCGTCGTACAACGCTCGAGCTCGGCGATCGCCTCGTCAGGCGGGATCGCGCGCGGACCGGCCATGGCGTCGGCGCCACGTGAGACCGGCACAATCTGCGGCGATCCGGCAACGCGAGGCGGCGTCGCCACGCCGCGCGCGATCGCGGCTGCGCTGCGCATCGCTTCTGCGCATAGCTCCGCGGCGCGGCTGTCCTCCGGTCCATCCCGCACCGAACCGAAGTTGATCCCGCCGTTCGCCACTTCCGTCAGTCGAGACGCGCGGTCGAGTGCGTGCAGCGTGCTCGTGAGACGCCGTTGCTCGTCGTCGGTGTCAGGCGGTCCGGTCACATCAGACAGGAATATTTGCGCCTGGCGCAAGGCGTCGGCCGCTTCCTGCACCGATACGGCCTCCTTGCCAAGACGGATTGGTTCAGCGCGGCCGGCCAGCGACGCATCGATCGAACCGCATACCGTTACGAGCACCCGCGCGATCGTTCGCCGCACCGCTTCCACGGCCACGATCGGATTGGCGAGCGCCAAGGGTTCGAGGCACCGCGTCAGCGGTGAGCCACGCTCCGGCAGCATGCGCTCGACCAGTCGCGTGAACCAGTCGATCATGGGCAGCAGGACCACCACGCCGACAACATTGTACGCCGTGTGATACGCGGCCAGCAACGTGACGCCGTCGACGGTGCTCGAGGCCCGCTCAAGCAGAGGGATGACGACGGGAAAAAGCGTCAGCGCGATGACGGCGGCGATCAGCTTGAAAAGGATATAAGCAATGGCCAGCCGCTTGGCGGTGGTGCTCGCGCCGATCGCCGCCAGGGCCGAACTCGTCGCTGTTCCGATGTTCTGGCCGATGATCAGCGCGCAGCCCTGGTCGAGCCCGACCGCACCGGCGTAGTAACCGGACAACGTGACGGCGACGGCGGCCGTCGACGACTGCATCAGCGCGGTCATCACCAGTCCGATCACGACCAGCACCAGCACACCGAGCAGGCCCGACCACCACCGGGCTTCCGGACCTCCGAGAACCGCAGGCAGGTCCGCCGGGTGCAATCGTTCGGCAAGCCCACCCATGCCTTGCTGCAGGGTCGTCAATCCGAACAGCACAAGCCCGAACCCGGCGAGAGCGCCACCCGCCCCGGATAGTCGGCCGCGCGCCAGAAGCTTGGTCAACGCACCAACGAAGATCATCGGCAATGCCGCGGCCGTGAGCGAGACGCGGACGCCGATGAGCGCCACCAGCCAGCCAGTCCCCGTGGTGCCGACATTGGCGCCGAAGACAAGGCCCAACCCTTGCTGGAACGTCAACAAGCCGGCGCTGACGAGACCGATCGTCGTCATGGTCGTTGCACTGGAGGACTGCGTCAGAAGCGTGACGATGGCGCCCCAAAAGGAGCCGTGCAGCGGCGTTGCCGCCGCCTTGCTGAGCATCACGCGCAGGGCGGAGCCGGCCAGCGTCTTCAGGCCTTCCGTCATCACGGTCATGCCAAGCAGAAAAAGACCGACGCCGCCGAGCACCGAGACTGCAGTGGACATGCGCGCTCCTGAGGTGAATCGCGATCAGGCCAGCTTCTGCACTGTAGCGCGGTTGCAGAGCGAACGCAGCCGCCCCTCCGGAAAGCCTTGACTAGGAAGAGCGGGGAGCTGACATGGTGGATTTCATGCTGCTGATGCAATCAAGGCGTAGGGGTTGATCGTGAGCGCCAATAGAGCGATGAAACTTGCGGTGATCGGACGTGGTCTGATCGGGGCGGCGGCTGCACGCCATCTGTGCAAAATGGGCCATGAGGTTGCACTGATCGGGCCCGATGAGCCGGCCGATTTTGCGCATCACAACGGGGTCTTTGGCAGCCACTACGATGAGGGCCGGATCACGCGCATTCTCGATTCCGAGCCATTCTGGAGACAAATGAACCGTGCCGCGATTTCGCGCTACGGCGAGATCTCAGCGGAAAGCGGTGTGGAATTCTACCGGGAAGTCGGCGTGCTTCACGCTGGCCCTGGCGAAAGAAGTGACGTCGCTTCGATTGGCAAAATCGCCGCTGAGGCCGGGATCTTCTGTGAAGCATATGATGATACGGGACTCGCGGAGCGATTTCCGTATCTCGGATTTGCGGCCGGAATGCAGGGCTATTTCGAGCCGAAGAATGCCGGACATATCAGCCCGCGGCGCCTGGTGCGGGCGCAGACGATCGCGGCGGAGCGCGCCGGTGCACGGATCATCGCCGAGCCCGCTCTGGGGATCTCGGAAGGCGGCTCTGGTGTGACGATTCGGACGAGATCGGGCAACGTCGAGGCCGAGCGCGTTCTCGTTGCAGCAGGCGGGCATACCCAATCACTGCTCGGCCAATCCCTGGGTTTTACGGTCTACGGGCGCACCGTCGCGATGTTTCGGCTTGATGCGGCGGAGGCTCAACGCTTGGCCGGAATGCCGTCGATGCGTTGTTTCGGGCCCAAGGGCGAGAATCCCTACATTCTTCCGCCAATCCCCTATCCGGACGGCCACACCTGGTTGAAGCTCGGCGGTGATCCGGTCGATCTTCCGCTCGAAAGCGAGGCAGATATCAAGGACTGGTTCCGATCGGGCGGCTCGATTCCCGTGGCTGATGGGCTTGAAAAGCAGATCCTCGGTCGTATTCCCGGCCTGGATTTTCAAGAACGCCGCGTTGTGCCTTGCATGACCACCTTTGGCACAACAGGCCTTCCCTGCATCGGGCCGCTTTCGGAACGCGTCATCATTGCATTCGGCTGCTACGGGAAGAGCGCGAAGTGTTCGGACGAATTGGGTCGATTAGGCGGCATGGCGCTGCTCGGTGAGGTCAGAGCAGAGCTCGCACCCTGATTCAGGTGGGTGGGTTCGGCGCGCGGCCCTCCGTTGACACCGCCGAGCCGAGACACGACATACCCTGTACCGCCGACTGAGCTCACGGCCGAGGATGAAGATATGGACGCGCCCCACAACATCGATTCCGTTTCCGCCGATTCCGACGATGCCGTCGTACACTGGCTGACGAACGAGACGCGCGATCAGCGTTTCATCGACAATATTTTCGCCGAACTATGCGTGCGCCTTCAGCGATCGGGCATTCCCGTCAAGCGGGCGACGCTTCATCTCCTGATCTATCATCCGCAATGGCTTGGCGCCCGGATCATCTGGGCGGACGGGATGCGCGAGGCAGAGATTGAACGGGTCGACTACGATGTCAGGGAGCGATCCGAATACATCGGCAGTCCCGCCAACGAGATCCATGACGGCGCCACCGAGGTGCGCGAGAACCTCGAACGCGATCCCTCGCTCGGCCGCAAACATGCCCTGTACGACGAGATGCGCGCGAAAGGCCTGACCGACTATGTCGCCTGGCCGCTGTACCACACCCTCGGCAAGCGGCACATCGTGACCTTCGCGACCGACCGCCCCGGCGGTTTCGACGACGCGCATATCGCCGGCCTGCGCAAGCTGCTGCCGGTTCTGGCGCTGGTCAGCGAAATCCGCATGAAGAACCGGCTGGCGCGAACGCTGCTCGAAACCTATGTCGGATCGCACGCCGGCGAACTCATTCTGGCCGGCGCTACCCGGCGCGGCAGCGGCACGACGGTGCGCGCCGCCATCATGATCTGCGATCTGCGCGAGTTCACGAAGATCTCAGACAACTGGCCGCGGGACGACGTCATCGATCTCCTCAACGGCTATTTCGACGCGATGTCGGAGCCGATTGTGCGGCATGGCGGCGAAATCCTGAAATTCATCGGCGACGGCCTGCTCGCCATCTTTCCGCTCAGCCAGCCATCGGCCTGCGCCAATCTGCTGCGCGCCGTTGGCGAGGCCCGTCAGGCCATGATTGCCCTGAACGAAGAGAACGGAAAGACCGGCCGAGCGCCGCTGAACTACGGCATCGGCATCCACGTCGGCGACGTCATGTACGGCAATATCGGCTCGCGCACCCGGCTCGATTTCACCGTCATCGGTCCCGCGGTCAACATGGCGTCGCGGCTCGAGGCGCTCACCAAGCAGTTGGGCCGGACAGTGCTACTGTCGAAAGCGTTCGCCGAGCTGGTGAAGAGCGATTTCGATCTCGAACACGTCGGCGAACATCCCGTGCGCGGCTTCAGTGAGCCGATCGAGCTGTTTGCGTATCACGGCTGAACGCCGATGAGCTAGGTTGGCTCACGCGCGCATCCCCTCAGGAACAGGCCGGTCGCGACCTGCGCACGGCGCTCAACTTCGTTTCGGTCAGGCGCTGGCGCGTGGCCGAACATCACCGCGCGTTGCGGCTGGAACACGAGCATGCCGAGCAACATGCCGGCAGCGACCTCCGCATTCTCTATTTCGATCAGGCCACGCTTCACTTGCGCCTTCAGCCAGTTCGCCAGCGTGCTTTCGGTTCGCTTGATCGCCTTGCTGTAAAAGGTATCTGCGATCTCGGGAAACTGTTCGCTCTCGCCGAGGATCATCCGCTGAATCGCGATTACCTCGCTGTCCAGGATCAACTCGCCACAGGCGATCAGCGCTGCGCATAGCGCCGCCTCGATGTCGCTACCCTCGCACGCCTTCAGACGAACCACGGAAGCGAAACGATCGAGCCGGTCCGTGATCGTCGCCTCGAACAACGCCGACTTGTTCGGGATCAGGCGGTACAGCGTCCTGGTCGAAACGCCGGCACGTCGCGCCACGCTCTCCATGTTGGTGGTGGCGTAGCCGGCAGATGCGAATTCGTGGCGCGCGGCGTCGAGGATCACCGCGCGCGTTTCATCGTCGGATCGTGCCTGCGGTCGCCCGCGGCCGCGCGGCGCCT
This sequence comes from Bradyrhizobium jicamae, assembly GCF_001440395.1. Lineage (GTDB taxonomy): Bacteria > Pseudomonadota > Alphaproteobacteria > Rhizobiales > Xanthobacteraceae > Bradyrhizobium > Bradyrhizobium jicamae. Next base: position 11,046 of record NZ_LLXZ01000167.1, read on the forward strand.
TCGATACCGCACTCCCGCCTGACGCTCTCGCCTTCGTGATCGCCATCTCGAGCCATGCCTTTAGCTGATGCCTGTCATTCCATTGACACTCCGAATATGGGCTCTATTTTGGAAAATATCAAGTTTCCAAATTAATGGAGGGCCGTCATGAGTGCCCAAACACGGCCAACCGCAGGTTCCGGTCCCCGCGCCCAGCCACGAAGTTGTGGCGGCAACGCCCGAACCCGATCGAAAGGGCCGTTTGAAGCGCGTTTTGCTGGCGGGAGCCGCCGTCGCCGTGCTCGCAGCCGCCTCCTGGTATGGTTGGGACTACTGGACGATCGGTCGCTTCCTGGTCTCGACCGATGACGCCTACGTGAAGGCGGACAACACCACGATCGCCCCAAAAGTCTCCGGCTATCTCAATCGGGTCCTGGTCGGCGATAACCAGCATGTGAAGACGGGTCAGGTACTGGCACGGATCGACGACCGCGACTTCAAGGTCGCGCTCGATCAGGCCAAGGCCGATGTCGCCGCAGCCACGGCTGCGGTCGAAAGCAAGCGCGCGCAGCTCGACGTACAGCAGGCTGTGATCGACGCAGCCAAGGCCACGCTGGACGTCGATACGGCCGCGCGGGTCTTCACCGCCCAGGAAAACAAGCGCTATACCGACCTTGCCGCTACCGGCTATGGCAGCGTGCAGAATGCGCAGAACGCGCAGGCACGCGACAACACTGCCGTTGCCGCCATCGAGCGCGACAAGGCGAATCTGGCCTCTGCGCAAAAACAGGTCGAACTGCTGAAGGCCGAGCTGGCGCAAGCCGGTGCGGCTGAGGCAAGGGCCAAGGCAGTCGAGCGACAGGCCGAGCTCAATCTGTCCTACACGACCATCACCGCGCCGATCGAGGGCGTGGTCGGCAACCGCACATTGCGCGTCGGGCAGTTCGTCCAGGCTGGCACCCAGTTGATGTCACTGGTGCCTTCGAACGGCGCCTATGTCATCGCGAATTTCAAGGAGACGCAGCTTGAGAACGTCCGCGCCGGCCAGCCGGTGGACATCGAAGTCGACATGTTCCCGGGGAAGGCCGTGCATGGCCATGTCGACAGTCTTGCGCCGGCGAGCGGGCAGGAATTCGCGCTGCTGCCGCCGGACAATGCCACGGGCAATTTTACCAAAGTGGTGCAGCGCATCCCCGTGAAGATCGTGCTCGACGGCGCCGACGCCGCTCTCCGGCCCGGCATGTCGGTCGTTCCCAGCATTCACACCAGGACCGCGACGGCGGTTCGCCCGCAACCTGCGCCCCCTCACCCCGTGACGCCGCAGCTCGCCTCAAACAGGTGATGCCATGTCGGACCTTGCCCTCACCCATCCAGCATCGGCCCCGCGTGTGATCGCCGCCCCGGCCGCGCAACCCGGCCGCGCCGGCACCACGGTGTGGATCGCCATCCTCGCCGCCATGATCGGCGCGTTCATGGCGATCCTCAACATCCAGATCACCAATGCCTCGCTGCTCAATATCGAGGGCGGCATCGGCACCGGCGTGGATAACGGTTCCTGGATCTCGACCTCCTACCTGATCGGCGAGATCGTGGTGATTCCGCTGACCGACTATCTCAGCCGGGTGTTTTCCTTCCGCAACATCATGCTGAGCTTTGCCAGCCTGTTTGCGGCATTCTCGGTCGCCTGTGCCTTCGCCACCGACCTGCCGACGATGATCGCGTTGCGCGCCTTCCAGGGGTTTTTCGGCGGCGTGCTGATCCCGATGGCGTTCACGCTGGTGTTCACCAGGCTTCCGAAGGCGCAGCAACCGATTGGGCTGGCAATGTTTTCGCTGGCGGTGACGTTTGCACCGGCGATCGGCCCCACCATCGGCGGATACCTCACCGAGAATTACGGCTGGCAGACGATCTTCTTCGTCAATGTCATTCCGACCGCGGTGATGGTCACAACGCTTTACTTCACGCTGGAGCGCCAGCCGCTGAACCTCGGCCTGTTGCGCGAAGGCGACTGGTTCGGCATCGCCACCATGGTGGTCGGCCTGTCGGCCTTGCAGGCGGTGCTAGAGGAAGGCAACAAGAACGACTGGTTCGGCTCGCCATTCATCGTGAAGCTGGCGCTTGTCGCAGCAATCAGCCTGGCGCTGTTCGTCGCCAACGAACTGATCGTCGAAAAGCCGCTGCTGCGTCTGCGGCTGCTCACCCAGCGCAACTTCGGGCTCGGCACCGTCGCCGCCGTCTTTATCGGTTTCGCGCTGTTCGGCTCGATCTATCTGCTGCCAGCCTATCTCGGCCAGGTACAGCGGTACAACGCCGAGCAGATCGGTACCGTATTGGCCTGGACCGGCCTACCGCAGCTATTGCTGATCCCGCTGGTACCGAAGCTGATGGAGCGTTTCGACATCCGCTTCATCGCCTTCGCCGGCACGGCCATCTTCGCGATGAGTTCGTTCATGAACACGGCGATGTCGCTCGACTATTCCGGCGACCAGCTTTTCATCCCCAACATTGTCCGCGCCATCGGCCAGGCCCTTCTGCTGACGCCGCTGAGCGCGATTTCGCTGGGCAGCGTGGCGCCGCAGGACGCGCCCGCCGCCTCCGGCATCTCCAACATGATGCGCAATCTCGGCGGCGCGGTCGGCACCGCCATGCTTTCCACCATCGTGACCAAGCGCGAGCAATTTCATTCCAACATCATTGGCCAGGCCGTCGACCTCGGCCGGGAGGAAGTGCGCCAGCGCATCGCGACGATGACGGATTACTTCATGGCGCATGGCATGAGCGATCCGGCCAGCGCGCGCCATCAAGCCATCATTGCCCTCGGCAAGACCGTCAAGCAGCAGGCGCTGATCATGGGATTCAGCGACACCTTCGCGGTGGTCGGCATCGTGCTGGTGCTAGCGGGCATCGCCCTTCTCCTGACCAGCAAGCCAAAGGGTGCCGCCGCGGGCGGCGGGCATTGAGGACGATCGAACGGAACTCGAACTGTAACTGCGCTTCATCCAGCACTGACGAGGAGAATTCAATGACAAACACGATCGCCGAACGTGGCCGCCAGAGCTTGCAGCCATCACGAACTTTTTAGTCCTTCGTTATCGCCCGCAGGGCTTCAAAGATCGGTCGCCAGTCACATTTTTTATGATGATCGTCATCTTTAAGTGCCTCTCATTGGAAGGAGTGAAATATGGGCCAGGTTATCCAGTTTATCCCAAGATCTGAGCGCGAGCGCATCCGCCTTGTTCGAGAAGCTCGCGCGATTTACGACAGCATTTTCCCGCCGGCCGCTCCCCTGAAGGAGCAGCCGGCCAGGGCACTGACAATTCCCGCGGTCGGTCGGGCCAGCGTCCTTCGCACCGACGAGATTCCATCGTGATCATGGTCATCGCAGCGCATCTCGATCGGCGCAATCAACCCCGCTCTCATCGCAGGCAATGTCAGAGATCGGCGTGTCGAGCGGCTTTGCGAATTTTGGGAAACCGTAAGCCAATCACCCTGGGGCGTGCCTTACATCGCGAGCGCCGATATTGGAGATAGAGGCGCCCGGCTCGCCGTGCGGCTGAGCGTCTCCGATCAGATCAACCTGGTTTTATCAAAATGATGGTAGCGTTTCTGGCGATGGCGAGCGCTGGTATCTTTGCCGCCCATATTCTCGACGCGCTGCGCGCTGGCCACCAGGCGATTGATTGGCGGACTTTAGATCGAAGGTTCAGCGCAAGGAGACGAGATCGCCTCGCCGCGCCCCCGCGGAGCACGTCGCGGATGAGCCTGCCAAGCCGACGGCAGTTGCAAGGATAGCCCGGCAATCAAAAAGGATGCTTCCCACTCAGATATGTGGGGCGTAACGGGCTTGCTTCAAGACCCCCGTCATCCCGTACAACCGCAGACCGAAGCCACAACCTGCGGGGTGACGAAATGGGTGCAATGACCGATCATGCGGTGATCATCGCCGGCGGAGGCCCCACCGGCCTGATGCTGGCCGGCGAATTGGCGCTGGCGGGCACCGATGTTGCCATCGTCGAGCGGCGCGCCGGCCAGGACGTCGCCGGCTCGCGCGCCGGCGGGCTGCACGCCCGCACCATCGAGGTGCTCGATCAGCGTGGCATCGCCGATCGGTTCCTCGCGCAGGGACAGGTGGCCCAGGTCGCCGGCTTCGCCTTTATCCGCCTTGATATCAGCGACTTCCCCACACGGCACAATTACGGGCTGGCGCTGTGGCAGAACCATATCGAGCGCATCCTCGCTGGCTGGGTCGAGGAGCTTTCGGTGCCGATCTATCGCGGACGCGAGGTGACTCGTTTTGCGCAGGACGACACCGGTGTTGACGTCGCACTTTCCGACGGAAAGTCCTTGCGGACGGACTATCTCGTCGGCTGCGACGGCGGCCGCAGCCTGATCCGAAAATCAGCCGGCATCGAATTCCCCGGCTGGGATCCGACGACCAGTCATTTGATCGCCGAGGTTGAGGTCGCCCGGGAGCCGGAATGGGGCATGCGCCACGACATCAGCGGCATCCACGGACTGAGCCGGATGGAGGATGGAGGACCGGTCCGGGTCATGGTGACCGAGCAGCAGCTTGGCGCCACCAGCGAGCCCACCTTGAGCGATCTGAGCGCGGCGCTCGTCGCCGTCTACGGGACCGACTATGGCATCCACAGCCCGACCTCGATCTCCCGCTTCACCGACATGACGCGGCAGGCGGCGTCCTACCGTCAGGGGCGCGTGCTGCTGGCCGGCGACGCCGCGCATGTGCACTACCCCGCCGGAGGACAGGGCCTTAACACCGGCGTACAGGATGCGGTGAATCTCGGATGGAAGCTCGCCCGGGTGGTCAAGCAGACCTCGCCGGAAAGCCTTCTGGACAGCTATCACGCCGAACGCCACCCGGTCGCGGCGCGCGTGCTGCGCAATACGATGGCGCAAGTCGCGCTGATGCGCCGCCCCGATGACCGCGTCAAAGCCCTGCAGGAAACCATGTCCGACCTGCTCGGCATGGACGCGCCGCGCAAACGCATCGCCGCGATGATGTCCGGCCTCGACATCCACTACGATCTCGGCGAGGGACACCCCCTGCTCGGCCGCCGCATGCCCGACCTCGACCTGATCGCCGCGGGCGGCCCGCTGCGGGTCTACACCCTGCTGCACAAAGCCGAGCCCGTGCTGCTCAACCTCGGTGAGCCCGGCGGCCCCGACATCACGCCGTGGGCGGATCGGGTACGGCAGATCGACGCGCAGTATGCCGGTGCGTGGGTGCTTCCGGCGCTTGGCACGGTCACGGCGCCCAGCGCCGTGCTGATCCGGCCCGACGGACATGTGGCCTGGGTTGGAGACCAGACCCAGGCAGGGCTCGCTGATGCGCTGACCATGTGGTTCGGACCGCCTGCCGCAGTGTAGCGGTGCGGGTGGCCCGTGGACCCTCACTCATCCGCGGGCCGGCCAATCGAAAGCTGACATCGTCTGGCTCACACGCAACGTCGGCTTTGGGCCAACAGCCGACGTCGCGCCTGTGCCGGAAGGAAGAAAGAGGCCACCGATTGAGTCGGCCTCTTGATCACTCATGCTTCGGCGCTTCGTTTTTACTTCTTGCGCGGATCGTCGGCTGGATCGATGAACTCGATGCCCCCCGGCCCAGTGAACACGATTTGGACGATCGTTTCTTCGTTTGTCGTCCAAACGTAATGGGGGTGCTTCGCGGGCAGCGCGAAGACGGAGCCCGGCTTCAATGTCTCGCCTTTCGAGGGATCAAACTTTTCCCCCATGGCGTTCCCAAAGCTGCCACTCATCACGGTGACGACCTCGGAATAGGGATGAGTGTGCGGCGGAATTTTATAATTCGGCGGGAGTTTCACCCGCTGGACGATCGTCTCGGCCTTTGTTGGGTCACCGATCAGGATGACGGTTTGCGCGCCCCTGAAGACCGGATGCTCTTTCCACGTCAGCCCATCGGGCTTGACCACCTTCATCGCATCTTGAGCCATCGCAGAACTTGCCAACGCGATCAAAGTGGCGGCGACAAAGGACTTGTTCATCCTAACCTCCTCTCACATGTTGCGAAGAAGGCCCAATAGGATACAGCAAAAACTCAAACTGAGGCACCTAAATCCATTTTCGGGTCGCCTTGAACCGTCCATCGCAAACCCAGTCCGAATTGGGTCACAAGCGGACCTTGGCCGTGCCCTATCCTGTGTCTGCGCGACCTTCGAATGCGGCCATCGCCGCCGACAGCGTTCGATCCCGAATTCCACAAACCAAATTATGATGGATGCCGAGGATTGCGCGGGCACAAGCTCGATACGGTTCGCAGCCGACCAAGCGGCTTTCATCGAGCTTCAATTCGAGTCTGGCTATCGTGCTGCGACTGGATCAGTCGGGTGCCATTCAATTCCGGTGTGCCGCTTCCCAATCCTTTGCGGCCTTCACCTGCTCTTCGAAAGCCGCGCCGCTTTCGAGCAGTGCACGTTTGAGTGCGGGCTCGAGCGGCTGTTCGTTGCCGGCATCGTCGAGCGGCATCTTGTCCGCACGCACTATCGTCATCAACCGGGCAATGTCGCCTGCCGCGTGGGCCGGTGTGTGCAGCAGCACCAGCCGGCGCATCGGCATCGGGTTATTCGGCACGTGACAATTATCGCATTGCGCGTCGCGCATCCGCAGCGCCAGCGTCCTGTAGGTGGTGTCGAGCTTCGGCAGGTAAGGATTGTCTTGCCGGAACAGGCCGTCGAACAGCGTCACGCGCGGCTGGATGCGGCCCTCCTTGTCCATCCACATCCATTGACCATCGAACTTGTGCGATATCGGTTGGGTTGAGACGACAGGGCTGCCGCTACCGCGCTCGGTAAATTGCCCGACGACGATCCTTGCGGTCTTTGGATTGACCCAGAGCAGGACCGAATTCGTGGCCTGATAAACACCCCACTTCGCCTCCAGGTGCCAGAACGGATAGGGAAACTGCCCGGGCGGCAACAGATTGCGAAACCCTGCCCGCAGACGGATCAGGTACAATCGCTCGCGTTCGACATATTCGGTGCTGTACTCGCCGCTGAACATGAACAACGGAAGGTAAAGGCCGGCAATCACATCGGGCGCAAACTGCGTGAGATTGGTGTCACTGAGCGCCGCCCCGGCGTCCTGATTCCGGCGGCCCCACAAGAGCCTCGGCCCGAGGTTGCGCCGTAGCACGGAATCGCCGAACAGGCTGCCCCGGCATCGATCGAAGGCGGCCTGGTCCGAGGGTGAAGCGGGCGGACAGAGTTGCTGCAATTCGAGTGCGACCTCGGCGGCCATCTGGCCGATCTGGTCGTTAAGGTCGGGCAGATCGTCGTCGATCCCAGCGGCATCAGCGGCGAGGAAGGCGGTGAGCAGCAGCGCACCGCCGGTTACCAGGCGCCTTGTGACGGCGCCGAACATGGGCCTACCGCACAGGCTTCATGTAATTTGCCACGAGATGGTCGGCGACCTTGCGACCCATCGCATCTCCAATCTCCGTCGAATTGCGGAAATGAATGCCGCCCCAGATGCGCACGTCTTTGTGCTCCTGGGCCATCTGCGCAAAGCTGGTGAATTGGCGCGAAAGGCGCGCGTCGGACGTATCGGTCACGGCGAAGTTCTCCGTTCCGTTGCCGAACAAAGCTTCCATAACGGTTCGCGCCGCACCCGCGTTGATCCCCGCCTGCGACGGGTATTCCGGATGCATCGGCGTGGTGTTCAGGGGCAGCCAGCCGGCGTCGCGTTCGGTCGCATCGTTGCCGTCCTGATCCCCGTTGCGGATCGCAGTGATCGGCCGCCAGAAGTTGTATTGGAACTTGGCGTCCCAATCGAGGATGAAGCAATTGGCGAAAGCCATGGACAACAGCGCGAACACGCGCGCGCTTTCTGCCACGGAGAGGTCACGGCGCGCGGAAATCTGCCTGGCCGCCTGATACCATGCAGGCCCAAGGTTGGCCTGGGTCCAGAACCGCACGGCGTCGGACTGCGCGTCGGTCCGCTTGGTGCTTTTCACGCCGCCCATTTCCCTGGTTTCATTGTAATCGCGCGCGTAAAGCGCACTGTTGAGGGCTGGGGGCGGAGCCGGGCGGAATTGACTGGCGCTGTCCAGGCCCCACGGCTTGGCCGTTGCATATTGTGGGAACAGCGGCGGCGTGGTCGGCACCCAGACGCCGGGCGTGGTGAGTGGGCGGTATGTGTCGGGCGTGTTGGTCGCATCGCTCTGTCGTTCCGTGAAAACGGCGTCCGCAACGTTTTTGCCCAGATCAATACCTGCAGCCCGTGCCGGATTGTCCGGAATCGTTTTCATCGTCTCCGCGAAGGCTGCCTCAATCCGCTCCTTCTGGCCGGGATACTGGCGCATGAGAATTTCGCGGGCAGCGGCAGCGGCCGCGGCCTCGGCCGAGGCGTTCGGGTTAGCTGGAAGCTCCGGTATGTAACGTGAATATCGGTTCTGCACCGAGTTGACCGCGTCAGACATCGACACGTTCACCAGGGCCATGCTGCGTGTCCACGGATTACCGCCGACGTTGACGGCCTTCATCACGTCGATTGCGGTGTTATTCCAGTCGCCGATGACATCAGCGCGAACGGGTGTATGAGCGGAAATCAGGGCCAGGCTGACGATTGCAACTTTCAATACGCTCATCGTTGCCTCCTTCGAAAAGCTGGATTTTCGAAATGACTGCACAAAATGGGGTGTGGGTGTACCTCCGTAATCATCTTGTCGTGCGCACAGCCGCAATCGCGCCCGTTACGCGCACGCGTCGCCCCAACGACCAAGAGCCATTGCAGGCTTCGCCAAGACAGTGCTTAGCGATCGTCGAGCTTGCGCTCGGCCGTATCAGTTGTCGGAGCCGACATCGCGGACCAGCGGTCGTCAAAACTCGCAGCCGGGAGCTCATTCGCGTCGACCGTGGGGTCTTTCGCAGTCGTGCCGGCGGAGACGACGGTGCCGTCGTTCCAATGCAGGTGCGACTTCATGGTAGCGGCGGTTGCGGCGACCGCGAGCAGGGCGACAGCCACGAACCCGGTAATCGTTCGATGTCTCGTCATCAGAACCTCCGTGATCCGGAAGCCCCCCTTTGGGTGGGTCACCGGAACCTCGCGAAAGTTCAACAGCGATGCGACAGGTATCGGTTGTGTGAATTCGATTGTGTGTGAGTTCACAGATCGGACAACGAAGGTGTCCCAAATTCAACTGCTGCTCAGTGATCCAGCGTGCTGCAGCGGTCGAGGTACCAAACTGATTTGCTCCGCCGGCACGTCATACAATCACATGCACGGGCCGCTTCGACGACAACCGGTCGTCAATCTGAGTTGTTCCAGCAGGCCATCCCGCCCCTATACAATTGCGGCATGACAGCTGTAGCCAGATGAGAATGCCGCCCGCGGCCGTTTTGCTCTAAGTCATCCGCAAGGCCCGATGTCAGCTCAGGCGAGCCTGATGTCCCAGAGGCCCTCTTCGCGGCAGGCGATGAGTTCGTCGCGGAGAAGCTCGCTCACGAGCGCAATCGCAGTCGAGCCGGGATGATCGATGGGAGACGCAAGGGTCAGTTCGCGCATCGGCGACGGTTTTGATATCGCCGCCACCTCCAGCCGGCCGGCGGCAACTTCGTTGCGCACCGAGGACGGCGGCAGCAGCGTGTATCCCAGTCCCTCCTCGACCAGGCTGGTCAGCACGCGAAACGAATCCGCTTCCAGCTTGACGTCCAGCTTCAGCTTCTTCTTCGCCGCCGCCTGCTCGATCAGCGCCCGGAGGCCGTGCGAATGACTGGGCAGCACCAGGCGCTGTTTCAGCAGCCAGCCGATGTCGACCTGCTTCTTTTTCGAAAGCCCGCTGCCGCGCGGACCGACGGCAACGATGGGATCGCGGCCGAGGCTTTGCACGGCAAGATGCAGATCGCTCGAGGGACCGTAGATCAGCGCCAGATCCATCTCGCCGCGGTGCAGCCATTCCGTCAGATGGCCGCTATAGCTTTCAACGATGCAGAGCGAGATGCCCGGATAGGTGTCGACGGTGCGGCGAGCGAGCCGCGCCGAGATCACGCAGCTCACGGTCGGCACGAGGCCCAGCACCACGCGGCCCGAGGGCGGACCGCCGGCGGACTGGATCTCGTCGCGCACCTGGTCGATCTGCCGGACGATGCCGGCCGTCCTTGCAAGCAGAAGCCGGCCGGCATCCGTCAGCACCATGCCGCGACCGTTTCGGGTGAACAGCTCGGCGCGCAATTCATGCTCCAGCAGCTTGATCTGCCGGCTCAGCGCCGGCTGCGCCACGCGAAGCGTATCGGAAGCCTTGCTGAGGCTGCCGAGCTCGGCCACGCAACTGAAGGTCCTGAGCTGCCTGATATCCATTACTTGCCAATCTTCGAAGGCAGGTTCATACGCTATAACAATTCAGCATAGGGGCCCTGCCGCCGTTTCACAACGGCCCGCGCCTTAGGCAATTGACATCAACCACCATCAACGCCCAAAAAAACCAATGACCGCACAAGAACAACAAGACGAATTCCACGACATCCGCGACGCCGTCGCAAAGCTCTGCGCCCAGTTCCCCGGCGAATACTGGCGCAAGCTGGATCGCCAGATGGCGTATCCGAAGGCGTTCGTCGATGCCCTCACCGAGGCCGGCTACCTCTCGGTCCTGATCCCGGAGGAATATGGCGGCTCCGGGCTGAAGCTGTCGGCGGCGGCGGCGATCCTGGAAGAAATCCAGCGCGCGGGCTGCAATGGCGGCGGCTGTCACGCCCAGATGTACACGATGGGCACCGTGCTGCGGCACGGCAACGACGCCCAGAAGGCAAAGTACCTGCCCGGCATCGCCAGCGGCAAATTGCGGCTGCAGGCGTTCGGCGTCACCGAGCCGACCAGCGGCACCGACACCTCCTCGCTGAAGACCGTCGCCAAGCGCGACGGCGACCACTACGTCGTCAACGGCCAGAAGATCTGGACCAGCCGCGCCGAGCATTCCGACCTGATGATCCTGCTCGCGCGCACCACGCCGAAGGAACAGGCGAAGAAGCGCACCGATGGCCTGTCGGTGTTCATCGTCGACATGCGCGAGGTGAAGGGCAAGGGCCTCGAGATCCGCCCTATCAGAACCATGATGAACCACGCCACGACCGAAGTGTTCTTCACGGACATGCGCGTTCCTGCCGAGAACCTGATCGGCGACGAAGGCAAGGGCTTTCGCTACATCCTGTCAGGCATGAACGCCGAGCGCATTCTCATTGCCGCCGAATGCATCGGCGACGCCAAATGGTTCATCGCCAAGGCCACCGCCTACGCCAAGGAGCGCGCGGTGTTCGGCCGCCCGATCGGTCAGAACCAGGGCATCCAGTTTCCAATCGCAAAAGCCTACGCCCAGATGCGCGCGGCCGAACTGATGGTGAAGGAAGCCACCCGCAAATACGAAGCCGGCCTCGATTGCGGCGCGGAGGCCAACATGGCCAAGATGCTGGCGGCGGATGCTTCGTGGGAAGCGGCGAACGCCTGCGTGCAGACCCATGGCGGCTTCGGCTTTGCGGAAGAATACGACGTCGAACGCAAGTTCCGCGAAACGCGGCTGTATCAAGTCGCGCCGATTTCGACCAATCTGATCCTGTCCTACGTCGCCGAGCACGTGCTCGGCCTGCCCCGCTCCTATTGAGAACGCCAGATGCTGCCATTGGAAGGATTGATCGTCGTCTCCGTCGAACAGGCCGTCGCCGCGCCTTTCTGCAGCTCGCGGCTGGCGGATGCCGGCGCGCATGTCGTCAAGGTCGAGCGCCCCGAGGGCGACTTCGCCCGCGGCTATGATGCGGCGGCGAAGGGCCAGAGCAGCTATTTCGTCTGGCTCAACCGCGGCAAAAACTCGCAGGTGATCGACCTCGCCACCAAGGAAGGCCGCGCCGCGCTCGAAGAGCTGATCGCGAGCGCCGACGTGCTGCTACAGAACCTCAAGCCGGGCTCGATGGACAAACTCGGCTTCTCGCTGGAGCGCCTGCGAAAAGATTATCCGGCGCTGATCTGCTGCACCATCTCGGGCTATGGCGACAGCGGCCCCTATGCCGAGCGCAAGGCCTATGATCTGCTGATCCAGGCCGAGAGCGGCCTTGCCTCGATCACCGGCGGGCCGGAAGGCCCGTCGCGCGTCGGCATCTCCGTCGTCGATATCGCGACCGGCGCCACCGCGCATGCGTCGATCCTCGAAGCCCTGATCGCGCGGGGCCGCACCGGCAAGGGCGCCGACATCCGCATCTCGATGTTCGACGTGATGGCCGACTGGATGGCGGTGCCGCTGATCAATTCGGAAGCCGGCAATCCGCCGAAGCGAATGGCGCTGGCCCATCCCTCGATCGCGCCCTATGGCGTGTTCAACTCGAAGGACGGCAAGGGCATTCTGATCTCGATCCAGAGCGAGCGCGAGTGGAAGAAGCTCTGCGCCGAGGTGCTGGATCAGCCCGACCTGCTGAACGATCCGCGTTTTGCCAACATGGTCGAGCGCGTGCGCAATCGCCAACTCACCGACAAGACGGTGGCGGATAGTTTCGCCTCGATGAATCGCGTCGAACTCCTGAAGCGCCTCGACGAGGCCGATATCGCGTTTGCGGAAGTGAACACCATGGCCGATCTCGCCGTGCACCCGCATCTGCGCCGCATCGAGGTCGATACGCCGAACGGCAAGGTCAGCTATGCCGCGCCCGCCGCGATCTTCGTCGGTGAAGACAGGCACTACGGCGCGGTGCCCGCCATCGGCGACCACGTTGAACTTCCCAAAGCCCGCATCAAAAGCCTGAAGTCATGACTGAAGCCGCCGCAAAACTGGACCTCGACCATCTGCGCCAATGGATCGGCCGCAGCACGGAAGCGACCGACATCGTCACCGCCCAGCTCGTGAAAGGCCTGCGCGCGACGCTATTCCAGGAGATCGGCGAGCCCGCGACCGGCGACGCCGCGCCGTGGACCACGCATTGGTGCCTGGCGCAGCCGGTGTTTCCGATGTCGATGCTCGGCCCCGATGGGCATCCCACCCGCGGCGGCTTCCTGCCGCCGGTGCCGCTGCCGCGCCGGATGTGGGCGGGCGGCGAGATCGAATTCCTCGCACCCTTGCGCGTCGGCGATGAATCGACGCGGACCTCGCGGATCGCAGACGTCACGGTGAAGACCGGCTCGACCGGCACGCTGTGCTTCGTCTCCGTCGAACACGAGATCACGACGCCGCGGGGCGTCGCGATCCGCGAGCGTCAGGACATTGTCTATCGTGACATCGGCGGCGCAGCGCCTGCTTCACCGCCAAAGGCCCCTCCGCCGCCGCCGGTGGCAAAACATCGCGAAAGCCATGTCAGCGATCCCGTGCTGCTGTTCCGCTATTCGGCGCTGACCTTCAACGGCCACCGCATCCATTACGACCGCGACTACGTCACCAAGGTCGAGGGCTATCCCGGCCTGATCTTCCACGGCCCGCTGCAGGCCGCGCTGATCGTCGAATTCGCGGCAAAACTTCACGGCGACTCGGCGCCGAAGAAATTCAGCTACCGCGGCGTGCAGCCGCTGTTCGAAGGCAGCGAGTTCTCGATCAACGCCAACGAGACCAGCGCCGGCATGGAATTGTGGATCGCGAACGCCGAGGGTCAGCCGACGATGAAGGGTACGGCGACCTGGTAGGATCGACAGGGCGTCCGATTTGGCGCATCCGAATACTAAATGCGGGTTGGCCCAGGGCAAAATTTCCAATACGCGCTTTCGGCCAATGTCCACTTGTTCGGGTCATCACCGGAAGTCGAGCGGCACCCTACCCGCTTTGGCTCCTCCCCCGGAAGCCGACATCCACGGACATCACAGCCAAGTCTGTTTGGGAGCAAAGCTGACGTTTTCGAGCCGATGCGGTAAGACTTTCCATTGCCCACAAGCACTGCTTCGGCGCAAAATCGCGAACGAACGCGCGTCAATTGCGGGCATCCTTTATCGCTTCAATCTAGTGATACCCGGCCTTGGAGCGACGCCGCAGTTTGGCAGCAGCGACTCATACGCTTGGAACGGTAACGTGCTGATCACCGTCTCCGGCCACAGTCGGCAAAGACGTGGAAAGTGCAACGAGATGCGGTCTCGTGACGGTAGGCTCGAACTGGAATAGCATCAACCAATTCGGGGAGGCGACCATGTTCAATCCCACCCAAATTGTCATCCAGGCATTTATCGAGGAGCTTCGAAAGGCGTACGTTCAAAGCTATGGCGTCCTAGAGCCGGCCTATCCGGATATCATTGCTTTCGTGGGGCGCCTCGCTTTAGAGAACATCGCCGACAGCGATGCGGGCTACCACGATATGAACCACACCATAATGGTGACACTTGTGGGCCAGGAGATTTTGCGCGGGAAGCATACCAAGGAGGGCGGCGTTACGCCGCGCGATTGGCTCCACTTTGTTATTTCGCTTCTTTGTCACGACATTGGCTATGTACGGGGGGTATGCCGAGGCGATCAGGAGGGGAAATATGTCTGCAACGAAAAAGGTGACCTAGTGCATATCCCCCCAGGGGCAACCGATGCATCGATGACTCCCTATCATGTCACGCGGTCGAAACTCTTTGTCAGTGAGCGCTTTGGGAAAGCGAGCTTGACACACATCGATACGCTCGAAATCCAAGCCAATATCGAGCACACGAGATTTCCGGTACCTGATCACGAACAGCACGCCAGTACGGCAGACTATCCCGGCTTGCTTAGAGCGGCGGATTTGATCGGACAATTGGCCGACATCAACTATCTGCGCAAGACTTCGGCATTGTTCGCAGAATTTCGCGAAACAGGCGTTAGTGAGAAACTCGGCTATCAAAGTTCTGACGATCTACGGGCAGCCTATCCGTCGTTCTTTTGGAAGGCTGTCCGTCCCTATATCGGCGATGCACTTAGGTATCTGCGGGTCACGCAGGAAGGTAAGCAGTGGATCGCCAATCTTTACGCCCACGTGTTTTCGGAGGAGCATCGCGGAGCGCTCGGGGCCCAGCATATTTGACGACGTTGACCAGGTGCGCCCGAGGCACCCAAGTCGCGATGGTCGCCGGTAGAGTCCTGGACTTGACGGACTCGCCATTGACTTAAATCGACTCGGTTTTACCTTTTGGGGCACACCATGTCCGCTGTCGCGGGCAAGGCACGGAAGCGAAATTGCCGTGGGACTCCAGCACAGGAGCTTTCATGCGTTTTGCGATCGGTGACGCGACCGTCGACATCATCGTCGATGATGACGATTTTGGACTTCCACTTTCGGAGTTCCTGCCCGGAGCCGATCCGGAATTGCTTGAGAGACATCGCGGCACACTGGAGCCCGACTTTCTCGATCGTGCCAGAGATCTGGCCAGGTTTGCCATTCAGAGCTTCGTCTTTCGAGCAGGCGGAAAAACCCTGCTGATCGACAGTTGCATCGGCGATCACAAGGACATTCCCGAAATCCCGGCCTGGCATCAGCGGCGCGGGAGTGGTTTTCTCGATCGCTTGCGGCAAAGCGGCGTCGATCCCGCCGAAGTCGATCTGGTGCTCTGCACCCACCTGCATGTCGATCACGTCGGCTGGAATACGCGGCAAGACAATGGCCACTGGGAGCCGACCTTTCCCAACGCGCGCTATCTGTTCGGTCGCCGCGAGCTTGCCGACTGGATGACGCAACACGATACCGGTCGCGCGTTGCCGATTCATGCCCGGGCCCTTGAGCAGAGCGTCATTCCGATCGTCGAAGCGGGCAAGGCCGATCTGGTCGACGACGGCCATGAACTCGGTCCAGGCCTGCAGCTCGCGCCGCTGCCGGGCCATACCAGCGGCCAGATGGGGCTCGTCGTGAACTATGCCCGGGATCGCGCGATCTTCTGTGGGGATGCCGTGCACCACCCGTTGCAGGTTTTTCAGCCTGACCTGTCGACATCGACCTGTGTCGATCAGAAGCTGGCAGCCGAGACACGCAAGAAGATCCTTGCGGAGGCTGCCGACAGCGGCCGGCTCGTGGTGCCGGCGCATTTTCGTGGCTCGCGTTGCGCGCATATTCACGCGAATGGCAGGGGCTACGCGCCGGTGTTTGGACACGGACTGCGATAAGCCCGGGCGCTGAACACTCGCTCAGCATAGGTGCCATTCGTGACGCGGCGACTGTCTCGCTTGCCGACCTCCGTACAGCCGCCCTAATCTTGCGAGCGGAAACGCGACCAAGAAATATGCAGAGGGAACCGAACGTCCATGGCTCAGGCGAGTGCAGCGCATCCTTCCGAAATCGAGGTTTTCGACGCCGTCGTGGTCGGCGCGGGCTTTGCCGGACTGTACATGCTGCATCGGTTGCGAGAGCTCGGATTCACGGCACGGGTCTATGAAGCCGGCGGCGGCGTTGGCGGGACGTGGTACTGGAACCGCTATCCCGGCGCCCGCTGCGATGTCGAGAGCCTGCAGTATTCCTTCTCGTTCTCGGAGGAGCTGGACCAGGAGTGGAACTGGTCGGAGAAGTATTCGCCGCAGCCGGAAATCCTCGCTTACGCCAACCACGTCGCCGACCGCTTCGACCTGCGCAGCCAGATCGTGTTCGATACCCGCGTCACGGCGGCAACATTCAACGAGGATACCGATAGCTGGCTGATCGAGACCGATCGCGGCGACCGGGTCACGGCCAAATTCTTCATCATGGCGGTCGGCTGCCTGTCGGCGCCGAACCGTCCCGCCTTCGACGGCATGGAGGATTTCCGCGGACCGATCTATCACACCGGCGAATGGCCACACGAGGGCGTCGACTTCACGGACTTGCGCGTCGGCGTCATCGGCACCGGCTCGTCCGCAATCCAGTCGATCCCGATCATCGCGCGACAGGCATCAGAACTCACCGTGTTCCAGCGCACCGCGACCTGGTCGGTGCCGGCGTGGAACGAGGCGCTGTCGGCAGAATATTTGAAGGAAGCCAAGGCGCATTATCCGGAATTGCGCGCAAAGGCACGCGCTCGACCGACCGGCTTCTATTTCCCGTTCAACCTCCAGCCTGCGCTGGAGGCGAACGCAGAGGAGCGGCAGCAACAATATGAAGCGGCGTGGCAGCGCGGCGGGCTTCCCTTTCTCGGCGCCTACGGCGACCTGCTGTTCGAAAAGTCGGCCAACGACACCATCGCCGAATTCGCGCGACAGAAGATCCGCAGCATCGTCAGGGATCCCGCGACCGCGGAGTTGCTGTGCCCGCAGAATGTGTTCGGCTGCAAGCGGCTCTGCGTCGATACCGATTACTTCGCAACCTACAACTTGCCGCATGTGAAGCTGGTCGATGTGTCGAGGACGCCGATCGAGCGCTTCACCCGCGACGGCATCGTGGTGGATGGCACTGCGTACGAGGTCGACGCGATTGTTTCCGCGACCGGCTTTGCCGCCATGACCGGCTCATTCGACAAGATTGCAATAACCGGCCGCGGCGGCCGCACGCTCGCCGAGAAGTGGCGCGCCGGCCCCCGTGCCTATCTCGGCCTCGCCTCGGCAGGCTTTCCGAATCTTTTCATGATCACCGGTCCCGGCAGCCCGTCGGTGCTGGCCAGCATGATCCAGGCGATCGAGCAGCATGTCGACTGGCTAGCCGATTGCCTCAGCCACATGCGCGACGTCGGCGCCCGCAGCATCGAACCGCTGCAGGCCGACGAGGATGCCTGGGTGACGCATGTCAACGACGTCTCGACGGTTTCCCTGCGTTCGACCTGCAGCTCCTGGTATGTCGGCACCAACATTGCCGGGCGTCCGCGCGTGTTCATGCCCTATATCGGCGGCTTTCCGATCTATGTGCAGAAGTGCAATGAGGTGATGAACAACGCCTATGAAGGCTTTGTGCTGAAGGGTACGCGCCTGGGCAATACGCCCCCGCAGGTGCACTTCACCGCGCGCTGGCAGGTGCCGCTCGATATCGAGGTGATTTCACCGGCCGCTGTGGCTGCGAAGCGCGTACCCGTCGTTTGAGCCATCGGCCAGGAACAACGCTGAAGGAAACGGACATGAACCGTTGCCCCCTTGCGACATACTGGCAATCGGCTGGTTCCACATCGGCGTTCCGTCTGACGTCCTCATGCCGTATCATCGGCCCATCCGACACCTCCCGGTTTCGCCGATGGCCTTCTCGCTGCGCCAGCTCCAGTATTTCGTTGCGGTCGCGGAAAACGGCTCGGTATCCTCGGCGTCACATATCCTCTGCATCTCGCAATCGACCGTCACGGAAGCGCTGCGCGAGCTGGAGCTCGATCTCGGCTTCCGGCTGCTCGACCGTCACGCCCGCGGCGCCGATCTCACGCTGAAGGGCCAGTATTTCCTGCGCCACGCGCGGAAAATCCTCGCCGATGTCGCCGATGCCCGCCGTGCCCTGGGAGATGGCGAGGCGATGACGCTGTCAGCACCGCTCTCGGTCGGCGTCACGCCGCTGGTGGCCAGCTATGTCTATTCCGACCTGCTCGCCCGCTTCCGCCGCGCCTTCCCGAATGTCGCGATCGAGGCGGTCGAGGACGCGGCGGATTATCTGGAGCATCTGCTGGTTGGAGGCGAACTCGATGTCGCCGTCATTGTGCTGCCGCCCGGCCGCCGCCCTTCGGCGCTGCACACCGAGCCGATCGAGGTCTCGCCCTATCGGGTCTGGCTGCCGCTTGGCCATCCGGCGAGTGCGGATGAGCGCGTCAGCCTGCGCGACCTTGCCGGCGAACCCCATGTGCTGCTGACCGTCGACGAGATCGCCGAAGCCTCGGAAATCATCTGGCGCCGGCTCGGCATCCGCCCGCCGGTCGCCTTCCGCACCCGCTCCGTTGAGGCGGTACGCGGCCTCGTCGCGACCGGGTGCGGCGTCGCCGTGCTGCCGGACCTCACCTACCGCCCGTGGTCCCTGGAAGGCGACAAGATCGAGGCCCGCGCGCTGGTGGAAGAACTGCCAGCGATCGAGGTCGTGACAGCCTGGCGGCGCGGCTCACCGCTCTCGCCTGCCGCCGCCGGCTTCCTCTCGATCGCCGCGACACGACATGGCGGGCGGACGCGGTGAAGCCCCCTGCCCCCGCAATGACGGAGGCCAATGGACCTGCCTGTCTTCCACTCATCGGTTTTTCCGATTCCTCGCTTCTCATCTTTGGTGTGGCGCGATTGTCGCCGTAGCGTCAGACTTCGCGTCAAAGGGCTGCAACCCGCCCTGCAGAACGGAGGGAACTGTCATGCGCGTCCAACATCTGCTGGCGCTCGTCGCTTGCGGCTCGCTCAGCTTCCAGCCGGCGTTCGCCGCCGAGAAGACCTCCATCGATAAAGGCGAAGGCTCGGTCGATATCGTCGCATGGCCGGGCTATATCGAGCGCGGCGACACAAAGAAGGACTTTGACTGGGTCACGGATTTCGAGAAGAAGACCGGCTGCAAGGTCAATGTGAAGACCGCCGGCACTTCGGACGAGATGGTCGCGTTGATGAACGAGGGCGGCTTCGATCTCGTCACCGCTTCTGGCGACGCCTCGCTGCGCCTCATCGCCGGCAAAAAGGTCGCGCCCATCAACACCAAGCTGATCAAGAGCTGGAACAGCATCGATCCGCGCCTTCAGAAAGCGCCCTGGCACACGGTGAACGGCGAGCACTATGGCGTGCCCTATCAGTGGGGCTCCAACGTGCTGATGTACCGCAGCGACGTGTTCAAGGAAGCGCCGAACAGCTGGGCCGTCGTGTTCCAGGAAACGACGCTGCCGGACGGCAAGTCGAACAAGGGCCGCGTGCAGGCCTTCGACGGCCCGATCTACATCGCCGACGCCGCGCTGTATCTGATGACGCACAAACCCGAGCTCGGCATCAAGGACCCCTACGAGCTGACCGAGGTCCAGTACAAGGCGGCGCTCGAACTGCTGCGCGGCCAGCGCAAGATTGTGCAGCGCTATTGGCACGATCCCATGGTGCAGATCGACGACTTCACCAATGAAGGCGTGGTCGCCTCCTCCTCGTGGCCGTTCCAGGTCAATCTGCTGAACAGCCAGAAGAAGCCGGTTTCCTCGACCGTTCCCAAGGAGGGCGCCACGGGCTGGGCCGACACCACCATGTTGCATGTCGACGCAAAGCATCCGAACTGCGCGTACATGTGGATGGAGCATTCGATCGACCCGAAGGTGCAGGGCGACCTGGCGGCGTGGTTCGGCTCAGTGCCGTCGGTTCTTGCGGCGTGCAAAGGAAACGCGCTCCTGACGGACGACGGCTGCAAGACCAACGGCGCCGGGAATTTCGAGAAGATCCATTTCTGGCGCACCCCGGTCGCCAAATGTGCGACGCAAAGCGCGGGGTGCGTGCCCTATTATCGCTGGGTGTCGGACTACATAGCGGTGCTCGGAGGGAGGTAGGCTCGCGCAAGCGCGAGCCCACGATCCGATGCACGCCAACATCGACCCCGCCCTGGCAATCGCTGCCGTCCGCTTCGCGGGCGTGGTGCGGCACTTCGGAGCGGTGAAGGCGGTGGATGGCGTCGACCTCTCCATCCTGCCGGGAGAGTTCTTCGCCATGCTCGGCCCCTCCGGCTCCGGCAAGACGACGTGCCTGCGCCTCATCGCCGGCTTCGAGCAGCCGGACGCCGGCCATATCGAAATTTTCGGCGAAAAGGTCGAGGGCCTGCCGCCCTATCGGCGCGCGGTGAACACCGTGTTCCAGGACTACGCGCTGTTCCCGCATCTTTCGGTCGGTGACAACGTCGCCTACGGCTTGCGCGTCCGTGGCGTCGGCCGTGCCGAGCGTGACAAGCAGGCGCGCGAGGCCCTGGCCATGGTGAAGCTCACCGGCATGGAGAGCCGCCGCCCGGCACAGCTCTCCGGCGGACAGCGCCAGCGCGTCGCACTCGCCCGCGCCCTCATCGTGCGTCCCAAGGTGCTGCTGCTCGACGAGCCGTTGGGCGCGCTGGACCTCAAGCTGCGCGAAGAGATGCAGCTCGAGCTGAAGGGCCTGCAACGCACGCTTGGCCTCAGCTTCGTCTTCGTCACCCACGATCAGGGCGAAGCCCTGTCGATGGCCGACCGCGTCGCAGTGTTCAACGAAGGGCGCATCGTGCAGGTCGGCCCGCCGGAAGAGGTCTATGAGCGCCCGCGCACCCGTTTCGTTGCGGGCTTCGTAGGCTCGGCCAACGTGCTGAGCGCTGCAGAGGCGCAAGCGCTTGGTGCCCCGGCCCGTCCGTCGAGCTTGCGGCCGGAGAAGATCGCCCTGATGTCAGCGGGTGCCTCGGCTCCGACAGGCGCGGTCGTGCTCGACGCCGCCATCGTCGACGTCTCATACCAGGGGCCGGTGCGTCGCATCACCGCCCGCACGCCCGGGGGCCTCGTGCTGGTCGCGGCCGTGCCGGCAGGACAAGCCGGAGCGATCGAGCGCGGCGGGCCGGTGAGATTGGCCGTGCGGTCTGACGCCCTTCAGCCGATGGAGAGCGAAGAATGAGGGCTCTCGTCGCCGCGCCTCACGAGGGCACCCTGCGCCACCTTTCGGACCTGCTGGTCCGCCGGCATAACCTGCTGGTCCTGATCCTCCTCATGCCTCCGCTGCTCTGGCTCGGCATGGTCTATCTCGGCAGCCTGTTTGTCTTCCTCGGCCAGTCGATTTTCTCCATCGACGAGTTCGCCGGAACCATTGTGCGCAAGCCGACGCTCGCGACGCTGGCAGAACTCTTCCACCCGGCCAATTTCGACATACTGATCCGCACCGTCAGCATCGCTGCCGCCGTTACACTGCTCTGCGCCATCATCGGCTTTCCGATGGCCTACTACGCCGCGCGCTATGCCGGGCCTCGCGCCAAGGCGGCGTTCTACCTCGCGGTGATGATGCCGCTGTGGTCGAGCTATCTGGTCAAGATCTATGGCTGGAAGCTGCTGCTGGCGAAGGAAGGCGCCATCGGCTGGATCGCCGGGCGCCTTGGTCTCGGGCCGGCGCTGGAGGCGTGGCTGGCGCTCCCGCTTGTCGGCGGGCCTTCGCTCTCGGTCAGCTATACCGGCATGGTCCTGGTGTTCACCTATCTCTGGTTGCCCTTCATGATCCTGCCGATGCACGCGGCGCTGGAGCGGGTGCCCAACAGCCTGATCGAGGCAGCGGGCGATCTCGGCGCCAGTCCCGGCCGGACGTTCCGCACCATCATCTTGCCGCTGGCATTGCCTGGCGTGGTGGCGGGCGCGATCTTCACCTTCTCGCTTACGCTCGGTGACTACATCGTGCCGCAGATCATCGGCACCTCCGCGCTGGTGCTGGGTCAGGCGGTTTACACGCTGCAAGGCACGGCCGGGAACATCCCGCTGGCGGCGGCTTTCTCGCTGGTGCCGATCCTGGTGATGGCGCTGTTCCTGACGCTTGCGAAGAAGACGGGAGCATTCGATGCGCTGTGAAACGTTCAGGCACTCCGGAAACCCAAGGGGCGCCCCATGACCCGTGCGCCGCTCTCCCTCAAACTCGCCGCGCTCGCAGGGTTCGCCTTCTTGCACATCCCGCTGCTGTTTATCCTGCTCTATGCCTTCACAACGGAGGAGCGCAGCTACGCCTTTCCACCGCCGGGCTACACGCTGAAATGGTTCGCCGTGGTGTGGGAGCGTGCCGACATCTGGGCCGCGGTCGGCCTGTCGCTGCGCGTCGCTACGCTGGCCACCCTGATCGCCCTGGTGCTCGGCACGCTGGCGGCGGGCGCGCTGGCGCGGGCGAAGTTCTTTGGCCGCGAGCCGATCTCGCTGCTGTTTGTGCTGCCCATCGCGCTGCCCGGCATCGTCACCGGCATCGCGCTGCGGCAAGCGTTCGGCCTGATGGAGATCCCCTTCTCCTTCTGGACCATCGTGCTCGGCCACGCCACCTTCTGCATCGTCGTGGTCTACAACAACGCCGTCGCGCGGCTCCGCCGGCTCTCGCCCTCGTTGATCGAGGCCTCGATGGACCTCGGCGCCGATGCGTTCCAGACCTTCCGGCTCGTCGTGTTGCCAAATGTCGGCACCGCGCTGCTCGCCGGCAGCATGCTCGCCTTCGCGTTGTCGTTCGACGAGGTAATCGTCACCACCTTCACCGCCGGCCAGCAATCCACACTGCCGATCTGGATGCTGTCGGAGCTCATTCGCCCGCGGCAGCGCCCCGTCACCAACGTCGTCGCCGTGCTCGTCATCGCCGTGACCTTCCTGCCCATCCTTGCCGCCTATTACCTGACGCGCGAGGGCGAGGCGGTGGCCGGCAGCGGAAAATAGGAGGCCTTCATGGATACACAGATGCTCATCGGCTCGAAATTCGAGACCGGCACCGAGATGCCTGAGACGGTGCTGAACCCGAAAACCGAGGAAACGCTGCTTGAACTCCCGGAGGCCTCGCCCGACCAGATCGACGCCGCGGTAAACGCTGCCGAGACGGCATTCAAGACCTGGTCGCGCACCACGCCGATGGAACGCTCCTACCTCTTGCTCAAGCTTGCTGATCGAATCGAGCAGGAGGCGGAGAGCTTCGCCACGCTGGAAGCGCTGAACTGCGGCAAGCCGCGCCACGCCGTGCTGCGCGACGAGATCCCCGGCATCGTCGACTGCTTCCGCTTCTTCGCCGGCGCGGTGCGCACCCAGCATGGCATGGTGGCGGGCGAATACATGGCCGGCCACACCTCGATGATCCGCCGCGATCCGGTCGGTGTCGTTGCTTCCATCGCACCGTGGAATTATCCGCTGATGATGGCGGCGTGGAAGCTCGCCCCGGCGCTGGCCGGTGGCAATACCGTCGTCATCAAGCCGTCCGAGCAGACGCCCCTGACCATGCTGAAGCTGGCGCAGTTGATCGCCGACATCTTCCCGGAGGGTGTGGTGAACGTCGTTGTCGGAAGGGGCGAAAGTGTCGGCAGCACGCTGATCAACCACCCCAAGGTCGCGATGATCTCCCTCACCGGCGACATCGCCACCGGCAAGAAGGTGCTGACCGCCGCCGCCAAGACGGTGAAGCGCACCCATCTGGAACTCGGCGGCAAGGCGCCGGTGATCGTGTTCGACGATGCCGACATCGCCGAGGTGGTCGAGGGTGTAAAGATATTCGGTTACTACAATGCCGGCCAGGACTGCACCGCCGCCTGCCGCATCTATGCCGGCGACAAGGTCTACGAGAGGCTGGTGGCGGACCTTGCTTCGGCCGCTTCAGGTCTCAAGTTCAATCAGCCGGACGACGGCGAGAACGATATCGGCCCGCTGATCTCAGCCCGGCAGCGCGCTCGCGTCGCCTCCTTTGTCGAGCGGGCTAACGAACTGAACCACGTCGAGATCGCCGCGGGTGGCAAGGTCTCCGCCGGCAAGGGCTTCTTCTACGAGCCGACGGTAGTGGCAGGCGCGTTGCAGTCCGACGAGATCGTCCGGCGCGAGGTGTTCGGCCCCGTGGTCTCGGTGACGCGCTTCTCCGATGTGGAGGACGCCGTGAACTGGGCTAATGACAGCGACTATGGACTGGCGTCATCGGTGTGGACCAAGGATGTGTCGAAGGGCCTCGCCACCGCTTCCCGCCTGCAATATGGCTGCACCTGGGTGAACTGCCATTTCATGCTGGTCAGCGAGATGCCGCATGGCGGGCTGAAGCAGTCCGGCTACGGCAAGGATCTCAGTGCCTACGCATTGGAGGACTACACCGTAGTGCGCCATGTGATGGTGAAGAACGGATAGCGTGATCTCGCCTTTGAAAATCGTATTTCGCCCGCAAGCCGTCCAAAAGAACAGGCGGCCGGGCCGCGAGTTCAGCTTAGGGTCCCTGAGCGGCCTTGCCTGATCATCGTTCAAGCCCGATTGCGACTGGCTACCGGGTCGCAACGTGCTAGTCTTGGCCATTGCGCAAGGCGCGGCGCTGGAGGCTCTGGGCCTTTCCTGCCTTGGCGTCCCCTGGCACGCAGATACTACAACGGTCGTTGCGAACAGGAATAACGCTGGAGGAGACGAGACATGAGCCGCCATCCTGATTTCGTGCCTCAAGGCGTGATCCCGGCGGTTCTGCTGCCGTTCCACAACGATTTCTCGATCGACGAGCCGAGCTTCCGGGCGCACTTGCGCGATGTCGCTGCGGTGCAGGGCCTGTCTGCCATCACGGTCAACGCGCACTCGACCGAGGTCGCCTCGTGTACACGGGACGAGCAGCGCCGCGTCATGGAAATCACGAGCGAGGAAGTCGGCAGCCAATTGCCGATCATTCACGGCGTCTGGGCGGACGGCAGCCTGGAGGCGGCGCGGATCGCGCGGGAGGCTCAGGCCGGCGGCGCTTCGGCGCTGCTGGTGTTTCCGCCGGCTCCCTTTGCACTCGGCCAGTCGGCCGAGATGGCGCTCGCCCATTTCAAGACCATCAGCGACGCCACCGATCTGCCGCTGATCGTGTTTCAATATCCCTTGGCCACCGGCCAGGGCTATCCGGCGGCGACGCTGGAGCGGCTGTTCGATGAAGTGCCGACCATCCGCGCCATCAAGGACTGGACGCCACAGGTAGCGCAGCACGAGAGCCAGATTCGCGCCCTGCAGCGCCGCGCGCGTCCCATCAACGTACTGTCCACCAACAGCGCTTGGCTGTTGAGTTCGCTGGTGCTCGGCTGCAATGGCCTGCTTTCCGGCAGCGGCAGCGTCATCGCCGACCTCCAGGCCCGACTCTATCGCGCCGTGAAGGCCAACGATCTCGCCGAAGCCCGCCGGCTGAATGACCGGATCTATCCGACGGCGCGCGCCTTCTACGCCGATCCCTTCGTCGATATGCACAATCGGATGAAGGAAGCGCTGGTGCTGCTCGGCAAACTACCGCGCGCGGTGGTGCGTCCGCCGCTGGTCAAGATATCGGACGCGGAGATTGCGCGGATCCGCGACGCGCTTATCGAGGCAGAGCTGCTCGACACCCGAACCGAGCAGGGGCGCAACGCTGCATAATCAGGGCTGAAAGATAATTGCAAGGCTCGATTACGCGGCCGCGGCACGGATGCTAGAGCATGATCCGGAAAAGTGTGTAGCGGTTTTCCGAAAAGATCATGCTCAAACAAAAAGATAAAGCGGGATGACGATTCGAAGAAACGTCATCCCGCTTTAGTCGTCGCGCAGCCTGAGTTGCTCGACCATGGCGGCTATTTCTCCCTCGAACTTCGCAAGGCGGTCGCCCTGTGCCTTGAGGCGGTCGGATAGCTTCTGCATCTCGTCGCGCTCCAGCGACTGCGTGAGCCGATGAATGATCTCGTCGCTGAGCGAGCGCCCGTTTGCCATCGCCGCTTCGGCGAGTTTTTCTCGTATCCCCTCTGGCAGACGGAGCTGAAGTTGATCCGATGTCCTGCCAGTTGCTGTTGCCTTCTTTGTCCGGGGTGCCGCAGGCGTAACCGGTTCTGGTAAGGTCGCTTTTTTCCTGGCCACGCTCGTCTCTCCCAGGCGAAGCCACAAGGAATTGCGCCTCGATGAAGCTTGCGAAGCAATCCGACAATTCAGGCGTGATTGAGGACGTTGACTAAGATCAGGCGCGCTGCATTCGACCTGCCTCCTTGGCCCACGGGCTAATCCAGCCTCCGGACCCCACAAAATTCTCCGCCCGTCTCGACACGCGGCCCCGGCGTCTTTAACGTTCCCGGTGTAGAAATGGGGCGAGAAATGGCAAAGAAAACCGTGACCAAGCGGAAGAGCGGCTCGGCAAAAGCAGCACAGAAGAAATCGACGAAAAAGCCCGCCAGCCGCGCAGGCGCAGGAGCACAGAAGAAGCCAGCGTCACGAAAGTCCGCCAAGGCGCGCCCGCCCAAGGGACCAGTCTGGCAATGGTCGGCGTTGCAGACGGCAGCCGCCATCGGCTCAGGCGCGATTTCCTCGATGGAGGTTGTCGAGGCTCATATCGCGCGAATGCGCGACATCAATCCGAAGCTCAACGCGGTTGTCGTCGATCTGTCGGAGCAGGCGCTGAAAGCGGCAAAGGCTGCGGACAATGCCCGAACAAGACGGGCTGAGCTCGGCGCGCTCCACGGCGTGCCGATCACGATCAAGGAAAACGTCGACTATGAGGGGCGGCCCAACCCCAACGGTGTGGCCGCGCAGATGAATATTATCGCCCCCTCCGATGCGCCGGTGGTGCGCAACCTCAAGAAGGCCGGCGCGATCGTCATCGGCCTGACCAATACGCCCGAATTCTCGTTCCGCGGCTTTACGGACAACCCGCTGCACGGGCTTACGCTGAACCCGTGGGATCCCGATATCACCTGCGGCGGCTCGTCCGGTGGCGCCGGCGCCGCGGTGGCAGCCGGCATCGGCACGATCGCGCACGGCAACGACATCGGCGGTTCGTTGCGCTGGCCGGCGCACTGCAACGGCGTCGCCACGATCAAGCCGACGCAGGGCCGCGTCCCCGCCTATAACGAGAGCGCGGCGGCGGAGCGACCGATGCTCGCTCATCTGATGTCCGCGCAAGGGCCGCTGGCGCGGAGCGTCGGCGACGTCAGGACGGCGCTCGAGGTCATGAGCCAGCGCGATCCGCGGGATCCCTGGTGGGTCGCAGCACCTCTGGTCGGGCCGAAGCCGAAAGGCCCGATCAAGGTCGCGCTCGCGAAGCTGCCTGACGACATGGACGTTGCGCCCTCGGTGCGCGCTGCGCTCCGGCAGGCCGCGGACCATCTGGAACGTTCGGGCTATCGCGTCAGCGAAATCGAAGTTCCCGATATCAACGGTGTCTGGCAGACCTGGTGCGACATCATCGCCAACGAAACCGCGATGCTGCAGGAAGCCGGGATGCTGAAAGTGACGTCGCCCGATTTCCATGCCGCCTGGAGCGGCATCAAGTCGAAGGCGAACACGCTCGATCTGTTGGGCTGGATGCGCGCCACGGCGGCGCGCAACACCCATATCCGGGCCTGGCAGTTGTTCCTTGAGGATTTTCCTGTGGTCCTCGCCCCGACGACGGTGAAGCCGACGCCCGGCCCGCGCGAGGATGCCATCAGCCCGGAGCGCACGCGCGAACTGTTCTGGAACGACCTGCGTTTCATTTCCGCGATCAATGTGCTCGGTCTGCCCGGCGCCGTCGTGCCCGTAACGCTGCATGAGGGCCAGCCGATCGGTGTGCAGCTCATTGCGGGGCGCTATCGCGAGGACCTCGCACTGGATGCCGCAGCGGCGATCGAGAAGCGCGCGGGAACGCTGGTACCCCAGCTGTGGGAGAAGATGGCCTGAGCGGGTTCGCGGCGGCGGCGTCCTCGCACGGCCCGCCGGCTTGACTTCGGGAAGCAATCCATCGAGAGGTGGATCGCTTCCGCCTACGTTCCAGGGCCATGGCGGAACACAAGAAAATCCAGATGGGAGCCGCCGCCCGATGTCGTCCCGAAAACCAGCCAAAGCCGCTTCCCTGACCGTCAAGGACGCCACCTTCGGCCTGCTGCGCGCGTTCGGCATCAAGCGCGTGTTCGGCAATCCCGGCTCCACCGAACTGCCCTTCCTCAGCGACTGGCCCGACGACATCGATTACGTGCTCGGCCTGCAGGAAGCCTCCTGCGTCGGCATGGCCGATGGCTATGCGCAGGCGACCCGCAACGCCGGCTTCGTCAATCTGCATTCCGGCGCCGGCGTCGGCAATGCGCTCGGCAATATCTACACCGCCCACCGCAATCAGACGCCGCTGGTCATCACCGCAGGGCAACAGGCACGCTCGATCCTGCCGCTGCAGGCCTTCCTCTATGCCGAGCGCGCTTCCGAATTCCCGCGGCCCTACGTCAAATACAGCGTCGAGCCGGCGCGCGCCGAAGACGTTCCGGCTGCGATCGCGCGCGCCTATTACGTCGCAATGCAGCCGCCCTGCGGGCCGGCCTTCGTCTCGATCCCGATCGATGACTGGACCCGTCCCACGCAGCCGGTCGAGGCCCGCCACGTCAGCCGCGAGCTCGGCCCCGAGCCGGAAAGCATGAAGGCGCTGGCCGAGGCGCTCATCGCCAGCAAGCGCCCCGCCCTGGTCGTCGGTCCCGCCGTCGACCGCGCCGAAGCCGTCGATCTGATGGTGAAGGTGGCGGAGAAGACGAAGGCCGCCGTGTGGGTCAGCCCGTTCTCGGCGCGCTGCTCGTTTCCGGAACGGCACCCGCAATTCGCCGGCTTCCTGCACGCTTCGCCCGGACAGCTATCGGACACGCTGCGCGATCATGACCTCGTGGTCGTGATCGGCGCGCCGGTCTTCACCTTCCATGTCGAGGGCCATGCCGCGATCTTCGACGGCGCCACCACGATCTACCAGATCACCGACGATCCGGATGCCGCCGCCGTCACGCCCTCGGGCGCCAGCATCATCGCCACCATGAAGCCGGCGCTTGCGATGCTGCTCGACCTCTTGCCCGAGACGAAGCGCGCGACTGCTGCGGGCCGCGTGCTGCCGCCAGCGCCATCAAATGCCGATCCACTCCCCGTCGAATTCCTGCTGCACTCGCTGTCGCAAGCCATGCCCGACAACGCCGTGCTGGTGGAGGAAGCGCCCTCGCATCGCCCGGCGATGCAAAAGTTCATGCCGATGCGCGGCCAGGACAGTTTTTACACCATGGCGAGCGGCGGCCTCGGCTACAGCCTGCCCGCCGCGGTCGGCATCGCGCTGGGGCGGCCGGGCGTGCGCACCGTCTGCCTGATCGGCGACGGCTCGGCGATGTATTCGATCCAGGCGCTGTGGACCGCCGCGCGCCGCAATCTGCCGCTGACGGTCGTCGTCATCAACAATGCCGGTTACGGCGCGATGCGCTCGTTCAGCCAGGTGATGCAGGTACGCAATGTGCCCGGTCTCGAACTGCCCGGCATCGATTTCGTCAAGCTCGCCGAAGGCATGGGCTGCCACGCCGTGCGCGTGACGAAATCATCCGAGCTCGCGGGCGCGCTGAAGACCGGGCTCGCCCATGACGGCGTCAGCCTGATCGAGGTGCTGGTGGATTCGGCCGTGCCGCTGCTCTACGCGCAGAAAGGGTGAGTCGAAGAACCGTAGCCCGGATGAGCGCAGCGATATCCGGGACAACTTCATCCGCGGATGGGCTTCCCCGGATATCGCTTCGCTCATCCGGGCTACAAGCAGAAGCTCGTCTCTTCCTAAGCGCGACGCACCGCAGCGACTTCGCCTGCAAGCCGGCCATAGTCGGCCCAGACCAGATTCAGAAACAGCGGCGGCTCCTGCCCCGCCTGCAGCATTTGCGCGTGGCGTTCCTTTGCGCCGTCCATTTTCCACCACTTCTGCGCCGATGTCGCGACCTTACGAAAGTGATTGAGCATGCCGGAAAACTGCCGGCGGTCGGCGCCGGCGAGGCTGGCGCAATGATTGAGCCAGTTGAATCCGGCGACCACTGATATCGCGAGGTCATTCATGGTATTGCCGGAGAATTCGATCACGGTGTCTTCATGCGGCCGCTGGCGAAGATAGGCATCCAGTATCGCACCTTGCGAATCCGCCTAGGCGAACAGCTTGAATTCACCTCGCGGCACCATCAGGAGATAGCGCACGGCTTCCAGCCGCGTATGATCGCAGACCGTCTGCCTGTCGGCGCCGGCATCCGAGGATTTCCGCTTGCACGCCGGATAGATCCATTTACCGGTATCGGCGTCGTCAAGATATCGCCTGCCCTGCTTTTCGATATCGGCGAGCAGCGCGTGCGGAGCATCCGGCGCCGGTGCAGCTTTTCCGAATAGCAGGGCACGCCAGCTCATGACGCCTCATTTGATTCAAACGCCCGACAGTTCGCGCGCCCCGCGAGTTCCACACGCGGCGTTTACTTGACGGCCCTCTACGTTCGCACGAGAATTCGGTATGGGGCAACCGTGGAGTGAATGCCATGAAACAGGCAAGTCTCGGAAGAGCTGCCCTCGCCGTCTCCGTATGCGCATGCGCATGCGCGGGCATGTTCTCATTCGACTGGAGTGAACAAAGGGGCGTTTCGCTGTCCATCGAGCGCGCACAGGCACAGATGGTTGACCCATCGATCCCGGCCATCACCACGCGCCGGTCGGCGCGGCGGGCTGGCCGCGCGACGGCGATGGGCGCCGGCGCTGTCGCAGCCGGTGCTGTCGCCGCCGGAGCGACCGCTGCGTATTATGCCGGCGGCGGCCCTTACTACGCTGGCGCCGGTCCTTATGCCTATTACGGCGGCCCGGGCGCATATGGCGG
>NZ_LLXZ01000167.1:42191-55095 GCF_001440395.1 Bradyrhizobium jicamae
GGTCCGCCTCGAAGACGGCCTGATGCACAGGTGCCAGTAAGATATAGTTCAAACGAGAAAGGCGGCCGATGGGCCGCCCTTCTCTCGTGAAAATCGATCTTCCCGGCACGACAGCGATTGATCGGCCTCGAATTCCGCCTCGGCAACGCGGCCGCTTCCCGCTCCGGATCGTGACGAAGTCGCTCGCGCTCATGCCGATTCCTGCGCGACCTTCCGGCTCAGGCTGGCCAGCAACTCGGGAAGCCTCTTCAGGCCCTCGGCGCTGGCATCGTGGAAGCGCTTCAGCGCCGCCAGCTTTTCCGTCTCTTCCGGCCTCACCCGCGCCATCGCGGCAAACAAACTGTTCAAGCGCGACCGCGCCAGCCACTCCTCGATGTTCGCCTGGGCGCGCCAGCCCATGCGATTCCTGGTCGAGACGGCCAGCATGCGCAGCCAGTCCGTATCGAGAACCGGGTTCGGCACCGGTGCGCACAGGGCGTTCTTCTGCGCATCGTCGGCGAAAGCCGTTTCGATGAAGCCGATCAGGGCTGCGCTGAAAGTCGGTTGGCAGGTTCGTATCATCTGAATGTTGATACGGCTGCCGTCCCAGATCGGGACCTGCGGCTTTCGCGAAATGCCGCTGGCCGAGCAGTCGACGATCAGCGAATTCGGCATCAACGCCACCTCGCCATGATCGAGGACGAGACGATCGGGATAGACGGCCTTCAGATAGCCCTTCCGCACGACATTGCCGATCCGTCTCAGTTGAACCAGTTCAGGCTCGGTGATCGTGGCGCAGCGATAAATCGTCGGCGCTACCTGCGGATCGAGGCGCAGCAATTCGCCGCTTGCCTCGAGCCGCTCGAAGAGATCGGCAACGTCGGCCGCGGCACTCAGCGCTTCGAACTGGCGAGTGAGGCTTTCGACGAACGCGAGCAGGAACTCATCGCCTGGCTGGATATTGGCGCGATTGATGAACCAGGCGTCGCGCGGCATCACCCAGTGGATCCGCGCCGGGTCGACCTCGTGACCCAGCAACCAGAGACAGGCATCGATTCCGGTCTTGCCGGGGCCAACCACCACAAAGTTGTCCGATCGCGACGCCATGCCCGGAAGCAGGTTTGGCGGAATGCATTTCACGCCGGGAGCGACCGAATATTTCGGCCCGCGGGTCGAGGGAATGTCGAACGTCCAGTAGGCAGTGTCCACCAGGCGCCTGCGAACGGCAACACGATGCCGCCGGCCGGTGAGCAGGGATTCGAACGTGTCGTCGGCCGTCACGTTGCACATCGGAAAAAACTGCACGCGCCCCGACGGAAGCAGCCGCTGCTGCATGACCTGGTCGAAATAGGCCAGGACCTCCGCACCGCTTGCCAGCGAATACAGGCCCTCATTCAGGCCCGCGACGTCCAGCCCGGGATGGCTCAACTCTCGCGAACTGACGCCATAAAACCTGGAGGGCTGATGAAGACGGACGAAGGGATAGGCGTCGTTCCAATGGCCCCCCGGCTTGTCGCGCCGGTCGACCATGATGATCCGTGCATCGCTGTTGGTCAGCACTTCGTCGGCAAAAGCCATCGCCGAGGCGCCTGCGCCGATTACGAAGTAGTCGGTTTCGTGGCTGTCCATAATCGAACCCCCAAGAACCAATTGTACGCATCAAGTATGGATTGCTTCACTTCACTCGCAATGATGTGGTGAGAGATGACCTCAGCTTACTTCCCGTAGCTTTCCCGCATCTTGGCCTGGATCTTCGCCATGCCCGCGATCCAGCGGTCGTAATTCTCGGTCTTCTTGCGCATGTAGCCGAGCACCTGCGGGTGCGGCAGGATCACGAAGGTTTCTTCGTCGAGTCCCTTCAGCACGTCCTGCGCCACCTGCTCCGGCGAGAGATCGCCGTCGCCGGATTGCGGACCCTTTGGGATCGAGCGCAGCATGTTGGTGTCGACGCCTTGCGGGCACAGGATCGAAACCTTGATGTTGTCGGCCTTGTGCGAGATCGCGAGGTTTTCGGCAAAACCCACGGCCGCATGCTTGGTGGTCGAATAGGCCGGGCTGCCGACCTGCGACAGCAATCCCGCCGCCGAGATCGTGTTGAGGAAATAGCCGCCGCCGCGCGCCTTCATGCGCGGGACCAGATGCCGGGCAGCATAGACATGGGCCATGACATGCACGGCCCAGCTTCGCGACCAGGGCTCGTCGGAGCTTCCGCCGGCATTGACCGACAGCGGATCGAAGCCGCCGCCGATGCCGGCATTGGAGCAGAACAGCGCGATCGGGCCGAATTGATGCTCGGTCTCCTCGATGACGTGAAGGATGTCCTTTTCCTTTCCGACATCGCATTTGAAGGCGGCCCCGCCGATCGGCGTGGCGACGGCCCGCGCGGCGGCAGGATCGATATCGACGACCACCACCTTGGCCGCGCCTTCGCGGTGAAAGGCTTCGCACAACGCCTTGCCGATGCCGTTGCCGCCGCCGGTGACAACCACGACTTTGCCCGCCACCTGCATGGCCGCTCTCCCCGTTTATTGTGATCCTATGTCAGGATCATCATATCGAGAATAGCCGTATAATGGCAGGCGGCGCCGAGCAAGACGAAGCCATGCCAGATCGCATTCTGGAAGCGCAGGCGCTGCCAGGCATGAAAGATCACGCCAAGGCTATAGAGCACGCCGCCCGCCACCACGAAGCCCAGCGCCAGCGGCGGCACCGCCTTCACCACGGCGTCGTATAGCGTAACGCCGCTCCAGCCGAGCGTGAGATAGAGCCCGACCGCCAGACGATCGTACCGCCCCGGCACCGACAGCTTCAGCACGATACCGGCGATGGCGACGCACCACACCCCGGCGAGCAGCGCGATCGCCAGATAGCTCTCCCGGAGCTGCACGATGAACGGCGTATAGGTGGCGGCGATCAACAGATAGATCGCCGAATGATCGAAACGGCGCAGCACCCATTTGGCGCGCGACACCGGCCAGAGATTATAGACCGCCGACAAGGTCAGCATCGCCAGCAGCCCCGCGACGTAAACCGATACCACCGCAATCTCGAACGCACTGGCATAGACCGCGGTCAAGACGATCAGGGCGGTTGCGGCGACAAGTCCGAGCGAGATGCCGACGATGTGCACGACGCCATCGGCGATCAGCTCGGCGCGGTCGTAATTCCAGTGCATGGCGTCGGCCGCCGCATGGATCGATGTCGAGGCAAGTTGCTTCAGTCTGAAAATGGTCATGCAGGCCCGCAGAAGCTGGTGAGGGAGCGACAGGATATGGGTCTTCCGAGGTCAACGAACCGTTCAAGTCGACGGCCTGAAGGCCATCACCCGTCAGCGGGTCGCACGCGAATACGCGCCCGGCGACAAGTTCCGGCAGACCATCGCATACCCCATCGCCGTGGCAATTTCGTGCTGCCGATAACGACCAGCTAACCCCGAGGATCCAGTCGTCAAGCGATCACAAGAGCTTGATTTTACCTCTCCAATCGCCACTTTCCTGAGCATCGCCCACCGAGTCTTTACACCGAGCCTTCCGCCCGCATGCCCCCCAGCTTTTCAGATATCGTCGAGGAAGCGCGCCTGTCGGCACGGGCGCTGCTGGATTACGGCGACAGCTTTTTCAATCCCACCGTCCGGCTCGGCGTCACCGGCCTGTCGCGCGCCGGCAAGACCGTGTTCATCACGGCGCTGGTCCACGGCCTGACCCGCGGTGGCCGGTTTCCGGTATTCGAGCCCTATGCCACGGGACGGATCGCCCGCGCCCGGCTCGAGCCGCAGCCGGACGATGCGGTGCCGCGCTTCGCCTATGAGAACCACGTCCGCACCCTGATCGAGGAACGGCGCTGGCCGAACTCCACCGTCGACATCTCCGAATTGCGCCTCGTCATCGACTACCAGCGCCAGAACGGCGCGGACCGCACGCTGACCATCGACATCGTCGATTATCCCGGCGAATGGCTGCTCGACCTGCCGCTGCTCAACAGAAGCTTTGAGCAATGGTCCGCCGAGAGCCTCGCACTGTCGCGCGAGGGCCCGCGCGCAAAACTCGCCGCGCCCTGGCATGAGCACCTGAAGACGCTTGACGCGGAAGGTCGCGAAAACGAACAGGCGACGCTCGCCGCCGCAAAACTGTTCACCGATTATTTGCGCGCCTGCCGCGACGAACGTTTTGCCATGAGCCTGCTGCCACCCGGACGTTTCCTGATGCCGGGTAACCTCGCAGGCTCGCCGGCACTGACCTTCGCGCCGCTCGATGTGGCCATCGATGGCACCGCGCCGGACGGCTCGCTGTGGGCGATGATGCGGCGGCGCTATGAAGCCTACAAGGACGTCGTGGTGCGCCCGTTCTTCCGCGATCATTTTGCCCGGCTCGACCGCCAGATCGTGCTGGTCGATGCACTCGCCGCCTTCAACGCCGGCCCCGAAGCGCTGCACGATCTCGAAGCGGCGCTGGCCGGCATTCTCGATTGCTTCCGCATCGGCCGCAGCACGATCCTGAGCAGCCTGTTCCGTCCGCGGATCGATCGCATCCTGTTTGCCGCCACCAAGGCCGATCACCTGCACCATTCCAGCCATGACCGGCTGGAAGCGGTGCTGCGGCGCGCGGTCGCCAAGGCGGCCGATCGCGCCGAATATGCGGGAGCTGCCATTGACGTCGTTGCGCTCGCCGCCGTGCGCGCCACGCGCGAGGCGACGGTTGCGCGCGGCCGGGAGAAGCTGCCGTCGATCCTCGGCACGCCAGCGCCCGGCGAGACCGCCAACGGCGATACGTTCGATGGCGAGACCGAAGTTGCGACCTTTCCGGGCGACCTGCCCGTCGATCCCGAAGAGCTGTTCAATGGCGGCTTTCGCGGCCTTTCCAGTACGCCGCACGACAACGCCGACTTCCGCTTCCTGCGCTTCCGGCCGCCGCTGCTGGAACGCAACGCCGAGGAAGAGCCCGCGCTGCCTCACATCCGCCTCGACCGCGCCCTCCAGTTCCTGATCGGAGACCGACTGCAATGAGCGAGAAAACGCCGCATCGGCGGCCGGCGACGTTCAAGCTCGGCGATCCCGGCGTCGTCGTGATCGATCCGGACGAAACCGGCCGCCCTGCCCGCGGCACGGTGCAGATCACGCCCGAGGCCGATCCCGCGCTGCTACCCGTGCCGATCGATGCGCCGCGGATGCCGGTGCGCCGCGGCTTTCGCTGGGGCACGCTGTTCTGGTCGGCGGTCGGCGGCCTGGTGCTGCTCGGCACCGGGCTCGGCATCGTCAATCTGATCGAGGATCTGTTCGCGCGCAGCCAGACGCTTGGCTACGTCGCACTGGCTTTTGCGGTGGCCGCGGGTCTGGCGCTGGCAGTCGTCATCGGCCGCGAAGCGTTCGGGCTGGCGCGGCTGGCGGCGATCGAGAAGCTGCACCTGCGCGCCACCGAGGTGCTGCGCAGCGACGACCGAGCCGAGAGCCGCGCCGTCGTCAACGACCTGCTCAAGCTCGCGCATCAGAACCCGCAACTGGCGCGTGCCCGCGCCACGCTTGTCAGTCATGCCGACGACATCATCGACGGCGCCGACATGATCAAGCTGGCCGAGCGCGAATTGATGGCCCCGCTGGATGAGGAAGCGCGGCGGCTGGTCTCGACCGCCGCACAGCGCGTCTCGGTCGTCACCGCGGTAAGCCCCCGCGCCCTGATCGACGTGCTGTTCGTGTTCGTCGCCGCGATGCGCCTGATCCGGCAACTGGCGCGGCTCTATGGCGGCCGTCCCGGCACGCTCGGCATGATCAGCCTGTTGCGCCATGTCATCGGCCATCTCGCCATCACCGGCGGTATGGCGGTCGGCGACAGCCTGGTGCAGCAGGTGCTCGGCCACGGCATCGCGGCAAAACTCTCGCAGCGGCTCGGCGAAGGCGTGCTCAACGGCCTGCTCACGGCGCGGCTGGGGCTTGCGGCGATTGATGTGACGCGCCCCTTGCCGTTCACCGCGCTGCCGCGTCCGGCCCTCGGTGATCTCGCGAAGGATCTGCTGAGCAAGCGCGACGAAGAGTGATTGCGCAGTTGCGTAGGGTGGGCAAAGCGAAGCGTGCCCACCATCAAGCAGCGCGATCGGCGATGGATGGTGGGCACGTCGCTAACGTTCCTTTGCCCACCCTACGAAGTGCAGCCTACGAAGTGCGGGCTGACACCGGCCGCGGTGAGGCGGCCCGACCCGCTGCGTCCAAACGTTTCAAAACCATGGAAGGTGCGAGTACAGGTTGCCGCCGGCCTGCTTATTCAAACCTGTCTTGCCGCGCATTCACTTCTTCTCCGTTTGTGATACCTTGTGTAGTATCAAACTCTCCGGGGACCGAGAACTGAGCGGGGAGCGCCATGAGAGGCGTCACCGAGTGGCTCAAGTCAATCGGCCTGTCGGAGTACGCCGAGCGCTTCGGCGAAAACGGCATTGACCTCTCGGTTCTGCGCGACCTGACGGAGCAAGACCTCAAGGAGCTGGGCGTCCTTTTAGGTCATCGCCGCAAGCTGCTGCGCGCCATAGCGCAGCTTGAGGACGCAGCCAGGCCTAAGCCGGCGGAAGCAGCGACCGAGCCGAAGCGACCGGATGAAGGCGAGCGGCGCCACCTCACAGTGATGTTTTGCGATTTGGTTCGTTCCACAGCCGCGGCGCGGTTGGATCCGGAGGACATGCACGCGCTGATTGGCGCGTATCACAGCTGCATCGCGGAAGTCATAGCTCGCTATAACGGACAGATTGCCCGCTATATGAGCGAAGGTGCGCTGGTCTATTTCGGCTTCCCGCAAGCACATGAGGACGATGCTGAACTGGCCGTGCGCGCCGCGCTCGCGCTCATTGATGCCATAGCGGGTATCCGTAACGTCGCCGAGACGCTGCAGATCCGCATCGGCATTGCGACAGGCACTGTGGTCGTCGCCGAGCTTCTGATTGAGAAAATATTGGCGGAGCAGGAGGTCGTCGGCGAGACGCCAAACCTCGCCGCGCGGCTGCAAGCGATGGCGGAGCCGGGGACCGTGCTGATCTGCGCGAGCACGCGCCGGCTCACCGAGGGAAAGTTTTATTACAGTGACCTCGGCCCCGTCGTACTGAAAGGCTGGACGAAGCCGTTCCAGGTTTATCAGGTGCTGGGAGCAAGCGGCGTAGAGAGCCGTTTCGAGGCGATGCATGCTGCCAAGCTGCCGCCTCTGTTCGGGCGCGAGGAGGAAATAGAGCTACTGTTACGTCGCTGGCGACAGGTCACCCTGGAAGGGGGGCGAGCGGTGACCCTTACAGGAGAGCCAGGTATCGGCAAGTCACACATCGCGTTGGCGCTCAATGAGCGGATCCAGGGCGAACCGCACATCACCTTGCGCTATTTTTGCTCCGAGCATCATACCCACAGCGCATTGTTTCCATTCATCACCCAGCTCGAACGTGCTGCCGGCTTCGAGCGCGGCGATTCACCTCAGGAGAGGCTATCCAAGCTCGACGCGCTACTGGCGCAATCCACACACAATTCCGAGCACCTGGCAGTTCTGGCCAACTTGTTGGCATTACCGGTCGAAGGTCATTACCGAATGCGGGACATCACGCCACAAAAACGCAAGGAGAAAACCTTCGCGGCATTGCTGGCCCAACTCGATGGGTTGGCGGCGCAGCAGCCGGTGTTTCTTATTTTCGAAGATGTACACTGGATTGATCCAACCTCGCTCGAACTCCTTGCAGCAGCCGTGGAGCAAGTGCCGCGGCTTCGGGCGCTGATGCTGATCACGGCCAGGCCAGAATTCACTCCCCCATGGC
This sequence comes from Bradyrhizobium jicamae, assembly GCF_001440395.1. Lineage (GTDB taxonomy): Bacteria > Pseudomonadota > Alphaproteobacteria > Rhizobiales > Xanthobacteraceae > Bradyrhizobium > Bradyrhizobium jicamae. The sequence continues at coordinate 49,941 of NZ_LLXZ01000167.1, forward strand.
CGAGTTATCCGCACACCACGACAATCCCGCTCACCCGCCTTGACCGACGCGACGGCGCGGCGCTGGTCCTGCGGGTAACCGGGGGCAAGACGCTTCCCGAGGAGGTAATGAAGCACATTCTCGCGCATACCGACGGGGTGCCTCTCTTCATTGAGGAACTGACGAAGATGGTTATCGAAGGCGGGTTGTTGCGAGAGGGCGACCATGAATACGTTCTTGATGGCCCTCTACCTTCGTTCGCGATCCCGACCACCTTGCAGGCTTCGCTGATGGCTCGCCTCGACCGGCTGTCGCCCGTGCGGGATGTAGCCCAGATCAGTGCCGTCGCGGGCCGCGAATTTCATTACGAGCTTGTGAATGCAGTCGCCGGGTTGCCGAAGCAGAAACTGGACGAGGCACTCGACCAATTGGTGCGCTCGGAGCTGGTGTTCTGCCGGGGAGAAATTCCAAACGCGGTATACACTTTCAAGCACGCATTGGTGCGGGATGCGGCGTATGCCGGGCTCCTGAAGAGTCGACGCGTGCATCTGCACGCCGCTATCGCGAAGGGGCTCGAGCAGAAATTTCCTGAAGTCGTGCAAACTCAGCCTGAGATAATTGCCTACCACTACACTCAAGCGAAAAACTACGAAAGAGCGCTGCACTATTGGTATGAAGCAGGCAAACAATCCGCGGCTCGTTCGGCGCATAACGAAGCGATCGGTCATCTGAAACAAGGGCTGAATCAGATTCCCAATATCGACGAACCGACGCTGCGAAACAAATCGGAGTTGCTGCTCCAAATCTCTCTCGGCAACTCCCTTCGGGCGATCACGGGCTGGAGCACTGACAGTGTGAAGCATGCGTGCACGCGAGCGGTTCAACTGTGTAAGGAGAGCGGGCTTGACGAACATATCGTGCCTGCAGTGTTTGGCCTGTGGACCTGGAATTTCGTTCGTGCCTCGCTTGGTGAAGCTCAAGCCCTTGCCGAACATTTGCTGAAGAGCGCTGAGGACGTCGACAACCCGGTTTATGATGTTCTTGGCCACGAAGCGTTAGGGTTTACCTTGTTCGCACAAGGGAAATTTGCCGCTGCCCACGCGGAGCTGCAACGCAGTATCAGCCTCTGCGAGGACTGCAAGGCTGCAGAATATCTTGAACTTTCAGCACAAGATCCGCGAGTTCATGCAAGGTCATACGACGGCATGGCACTTTGGGTACTCGGCTATCCAGATCAGGCGTTGCGGCTTTGCGCGGATGCCCGCCGATACGCAGATGCATCTCGATATCCGTTCAGTGAGGCAATTGCACGAACGGTAGGCCTTCGCGTGCACCAGTTTCGCGGCGATGCTGCAGTTGTTGCAGGTGAGGCCAACGCCGCCATCGCATTCTGCGAAGAGCATGAGTTTGTGCACTATCTGGCCATGGCGTTGATTTTGCGCGGGTGGGCAAGTGCCGACCAGGGTGAGTTTGAGAAGGGTATTGCCGAGATTCAAGAAGGCCTGGAAAAAAAGCGAGCGACCGGGGCCTTGCTGCTGGAGTCGTACTCTTTGGGATTGATGGCGGATGCCTGCATCAAGAACAAACGTTATGGGCAAGCGCTTGACGCTTTGAAGCAGGCGGAATCAGGACTCAACGGAGAGAACTGCGAACGCTTTTACGCGGCCGAAATATATCGTCTGCTAGGCGAAACGTACCTCAAATCGAACCAAGATCTGGATCAGGCGGAGCATTATTTTTGCAAAGGTCTTGAGGTCGCGCGCGAACAAAAAGCCAGATCCTTTGAACTTAGGGTTTGTCTGAGTTTGTGTAACTTGTATGAGCTGAGACCGGACGCCGACAGGCGTCGCTCACAACTCGGCGAGGTTTATGGATCTTTTAGCGAGGGATTTGACACCCCGGACCTGGTGAAGGCCAAGGCAAGATTGCAAAGTTCTTGGTGATGTTCAGGTGCGGTCGGCGCATCGTGAACTAGATTCGGAAAGCTCAGGGAGCGAACCACCTGCAAGTATGAGTATAGCTGATCACTGCTGAAGCACGAAGACTGTTAGCCAGCTCACAATCTCTGTCGAGCTGATCAGGTTACCCTGCTTTGAGAATAGCCGCTCGGTGCGCAAAAGGATTAATACGCCTGAATGGTTTGTCGTCCCCTGCGCGCGTTGCTTTTGACTGTGGTTGGAGCTTGATAAGGTGTCAGGCCATGAGCCTGTATCCTGACCGCGGAGCACACATTCGGAGGAGGCGATGGCGTCGACTGTGATTGGCAAGCAGGCGGTCGTGATCGGCGCCGGCATGGCGGGGCTCACGGCCGCGGGAGCACTCTCCGACAGCTTCGATCAGGTAGTTGTGCTGGAGCGCGACACTCTGCCCTCGGAGCCTGCGCACCGCGCGGGAACGCCACAGGCGCGGCACGTGCATGCGCTATTGCTCAGCGGCCAGCGCGCCCTCAGCGAGCTGTTCCCGGGGTTCGAACAGGATCTCGCGCGGTCCGGAGCCGTGCCGCTCAGGGCTGGTCTCGATGTTCGCGTTGAACGCCCGGGCTACGATCCCTTCCCGCAACGCGACCTCGGCTGGTTCGGTTACGCGGCGTCACGGCCGACAATCGAGCGCGCCGTGCGACGGCGGGTGGAAAACCGCGGAAATACCACGCTGTACCAGCGCTGCAGGGTGCAGGAAGTGTTGGCCACACCAAATGGTGATGAAGTCACTGGCGTACGCTACGAGAACGGCGACGGCAAAGTTGAAACAATTGCGGCGGATCTCGTTGTCGACGCTTCCGGACGCGGCGCGCTCACTCTCGATCTGCTGCAATCGATCGGCCGGCCACAGCCGGAGGAGACCACAATTGGCATCGATCTCGGCTATGCCACATGCGTCTTTGCGATCCCGGACGACGCCTCGACTGACTGGAAGGGCGTCATGACCTTCGGCCAGGCGCCCCAGAACAGCCGTGGCGGCCTGATGTTGCCGCTCGAGGGCAACCGCTGGATGGCGACCATTGGTGGGCGCCATGGTGACGGGCCGCCTGGCGACGCGGAGGGCTTCCTGGCTTACGCAAAGGCGTTGCGGACGCCGACGATCTACAACGCGATCAGCCGCGCCAAGCGACTGGACGGGGTCGCGCGCTACGGCTTCCCTGAGAGCGTGCGGCGTCATTTCGAGCGACTTGACGTCTTGCCCCGCGGGCTCTTGCCGATCGGCGACGCCATCTGCCGCTTTAATCCCGTCTACGGCCAAGGCATGAGCGTGGCTGCGCTGGAGGCGTGCCTGCTGCAGAGGCTGCTCAAGGGACTAGGAGAAGACAGCAATCCAATCGCTGCGCTAACACCTGCGTTCTTCGCCGAGGTGCAGACGTTGATCGAGACGCCGTGGTCGGTGGCCATACTCGACTTCGTGTTTCCCGATACCCGTGGGCAACGTCCGGCGGATTTTGAGACCACGCTCAAATTCGGTATCGCCCTGACCCGACTCGCCGCCGAAGATCCGGCCGTCCACAAGTTGACCGTTGAGGTCCAACATCTATTGAAGCCACGCAGCGTCTATCGCGATCCCACGCTCCTGCAGCGGGTGTTTGCGAAGATGACCGAGACGTGACCGATGCGCGGAGGACTGGGCGCCGGTACCCTGCCGCCTCGACGTAGATGGCAGTGGGACACCGGAAGTCCTGACCTTGTCTGCTCCACATCCGCTCTTTCGTCGAAAACGGACGTCGATGAAGGCCAGCTGCCAGTCGGCTTCGGGTCAATTCCGGAAGTCGCATGGCGAGCGACAATAGCCAATTTCGTTCACTGCTGCCGGCTTTTGGCGACCTGCGCGTCGAGAGAGCAAGGCCGGTACAATCGTTGGAGCTCCTTGCCCTGAAGGACGATCATACGCGCGTTCAAGCCTCCCCGCTGTGCAATCCAGCGCTTTACCTCGGGAGGATACACCGAATAGAGCGCCTGCGTTGCTCCAGGGTTGGGGACATAATGGCCATCGGCGTTAAAATCCGAAGCTTTTCTGAAGCCGAATTTTGCCTTTGGGGTTAGGCAGATTCTATCATGCGGAATGGCCCCAAGCACGATCGTGCAGGCCCCTGCGCAGAATCCATCGATGATGACAAATTCGCCAGAGTCGCGCCAATACCGAAACCTATCGACGTAATCTCCTATTCGTCCGCCCGGATCGTTGGCAATGCGCACCGTTGCATGACCAGTTTCTGCGTCGCCAAGCAAGAGCACAGCGACCAGTATTCCCGCAAAGAGCCTCATCTTGCCCCCAGTCGAACCGAATCCTACTGTTTTGAGTGATCCGGATATTCGTAGCGTGAGTTGATTTCTACTTTGCAAGGAACGCGAAAACCAGCTGAAACAAACATCCATGATGCTGAGAGGATTGGTCGTGAGAGTGCGTCTGGCCCGCCCTCGCTGAGAAGCTGCCGTGAGCCGAATGCACGGTCACGCCAATACCACCTGATGTCCGCTTCTTTGCCAACCACGACGCAAAGCGGACATCGCCGTATACGGGAGAAAGGTCAAAGCAGCGCCCAGCCCGATGATTGCGTGGCGTCCGGTTTCTCGCAGACAGCCGACATGGCAACGGTTGCTGCGTTGTTCAGTTGAGGGCCACTAGCCGACGTCTGCCAAAGCCGGAAGCAAGTCCGCCAAGTGCCAAAGCGGACTTCCCTCGGAACCACCAGCGGCTTATCCTTGCGCTGCAACTGTCACTAAGGGCCGTCCGCGCGGCAGGCAAGGAACGATAGCTTGCGCTATTTATTTGAGGATTTTGTTCTCGACACCGATCAGCGCGAGTTGCGGCGGGGGGCTGACGTGGTTCCGGCTGCGCCGCAAGTCTTCGATCTACTCGACTACTTGATCCGGCACAGGGAGCGCGTCGTCAGCAAGGACGATCTCATCAGCGCGGTTTGGAATGGACGCATCGTCTCAGATGCTGCGCTGACGACCCGCCTGAATGCCGCCCGGGTCGCAATCGGAGACGACGGTGATAAGCAGCGCCTAATCAAAACATTGCCGCGCAAAGGCTTCCGCTTTGTTGGCGCAGTGCACGAAGGACCGACGCCCGACACGGGGTCGGTTCGATCGACGCAGAACGACGGCTCGGCACAAAGGCCGCTTGCACCGCCTCGTCTTTCCATCGTTGTGCTGCCTTTCGCCAACCTCAGCGGTGATCCCGAGCA
>NZ_LLXZ01000168.1 GCF_001440395.1 Bradyrhizobium jicamae
CGAAAAATGCCGGAACGGCGCCCCCGGCGACACGCCGGCGCGGCGGGCGGCCTCCCGGACGCTGACCGCCTCCGCCCCGCTCTCGCCGACCAATTGCAGCGCGGCATCGATCAGGACCCGCCGGAGGTCGCCATGGTGATAGGGCTTTGGCGCAGGCGCCTCGGCGGCGCGGCGGCGCGGCTTGGCGGTGGATGATTTTGGGGCGGATAATTTGGCGGCTGGACGCATGGCCTCTCCTATCATCACCGGCTTGTGAATGTAAGCATCGATTACACTAATTGACCGGCTGGCTGAGCGCCATGTAACTGATGATTACATCACCATCCGCGCCATTGCGGGCGGAGCGAAGCAATCCACGCCTGCACGGGATAGATGGATTGCTTCGTCGCGGAGCCTGTCATCGGGCGCGCATTCGCGCGACCCGTTGGCTCCTCGCCATGGCGGCGTAGACATCAGGGGGAAAAGACATGCCGACGCGTCAAAACTGGTTCGAGGGCTGGCGGCTGTTCGCCCTGCTCTCGCTGACCCTGCTGGCCCTCAGCATCTGGATTGCCGGCATGCGCGCGTTCGAGGTCGAGGGCGTGCGCATGGTGATCCGCTTCACCGCGCGGACCTCGCTGCTGCTGTTCTGCCTCGCCTTCGCAGCCGCCGCGCTGGTGCGGCTGTGGCCCAACGCCTGGACGCGATGGCTGCGCCGCAACCGCCGCTATCTCGGCGTCAGCTTTGCCGCCTCGCACGCCATCCACGCGGTCGCCATCCTGGCCTTCGCCATCATGGACCCGATCGGTTACGCAGCCGCGACCTCGATCGCCTCCTACATCTTCGGCGGCATCGGCTATGCCTTCATCGTCGCCATGACCGCGACCTCGTTCGACCGCACGGCGGCTGCGATCGGCGCGCGCGCCTGGCGGGCGCTGCATCTCGCCGGCGGCTATTACCTGCTGTTCCAGTTCATGGTCTCGTTCGGCAAGCGAATCCCTGACATGCCGGCCTACGCGCTATTCCTGATCCCGCTGGTGGCGGTGTTTGCTTTGCGGATGATCGCGATGGCACCGCGCGCGCAGGCGCCGGCGCGGGCGGGATGATCCAGAATGAGGATGACGCGGTTGGGATCGGACCAATCGTAGTGCCGCGTTCCCCAGATGCCGCCCGAGCCTTCCGTGACGTCGGCCTGCGAGCGGCGCCTGTGGTGCACCTTGAGATACTCGTCGGCGCTGTTGGCCGATTGACCCGGAATTAGTTCGAGACCGCGTTGGCCTTGCGGACGAACAGGCTGTCGCCTTTTCGGATGATTTCGAGCGCACCAGCCTGCTGCGACGTCGAGAGAACCACGCTCTGGTCCGGCGCAAGAACGGACACCACGCGGACCGGCGTCCCCGCCTTGCCCTCTGCGAGGGTCGTGACGACGTGGAACCCATCGGGTTCAACGGTGTAATAGGCGACGCCGGACACTCCGCCGAGATCGATGCTCTTGCCCTCAATCGGGCGCAGGCCATTGGCGTGGGCGGCCCCCAGCGAAGCCAGGGTTAGTGCGGCGGCGAAAAGCGTGCTGCGAACTGACATAGGAATCTCCTTTGGTTTCGGCGGCGAGGCCCAAAGCCCGTCGCTCCCTTGCCTCAGAAGATGGTCCAGCTATCATTATCGATCAAACAGATAGGATCGATAATGGGTATCGATACCGTCAATCTAGGTCGTATCGACCTTAACCTCCTTGTTCACCTTGATGCGCTGCTCACGGAACGTAGCGTCACGCGCGCTGCGGCTCGCGTCGGCATTGGTCAGTCGGCGATGAGCCACAACCTCGCGCGCCTACGGGACCTCTTCGGCGACGAGCTTCTGACGCGGGGGCCGGAAGGCCTGCGCCTGACCCCACGGGCGGTGACGTTGGTTGAACCGGTGCGGATCACGTTGGCCCAGATCCAGATGCTGGTGTCGCGAGACAAAGCATTCGATCCAGCGACGGCGGTGCGAACTTTCAGGCTCGGACTGCCGGACAGCATGGAAGTCCTGATCGTCCCTGCTCTCCTCGCGCGCCTGCGCGAGGTCGCACCCGGCATCCACCTGCGGCTCTACAATATCGGCTCTTCGCCGCTCCTGGATCGTCTCGATGCCGACGAACTGGATCTCGCAATCGGCTATGACGTCTTCCCGCAGGGACAGGTCCACCATAAGCGGCGTTTGCTGTTCACCGAGACCTATCTATGCATGTTCAACGCCGAAAGGACGGGGGTCGTACCCCCGATCTCGCTCGACGACTACGTGCGGCTTCCTCATGTCCTGACCAGCTTGAGGCCGGGGCGCAGCGTGCGTGGCGTGGTGGACGACGCCCTGGAAAAGCTCGGATTGCAGCGCTCGGTCGTTCTGACCACACCACGCTTCCTCACGGTCCCGTCCCTGGTGGCGCGCGCACCTGTCGTCGTAACCATGCACGCGCGACTGGCTCGAATGTTCGCCGCCGAACTCGGGCTGAGCCTCAGCCCGCCTCCGGTGGCGCTGCGCGAGGTGACCGTTTCATTGCTGTGGCATGCTTCGTACGATGCCGATCCGGCTCACGCATGGTTGCGTCAACTCGTGGTCCAACTGGTTGCGGACGTCTGAGCCCCGATTGTTCTGCGGATACGAGTCCTATTGGTTCCGAACCAGATGGTATTTCCGACCGAGCCGGCGGTGCACGGTGATCACGGCACGGTCGACGTCGCTGATCAGGCTGTCACCGAGAACTACATTGGGTATTTCCCAGTTTCGTCCCTCGCGGATGTTGGGAAGCCCGCGCACGGCGGGAACGGACGCGGTTTCGCATCCGGGCTGGCTGCGAAGCGCCTCCTCGGCAAGCTCGGTCAATTCCGCCGTAGTCTTTCCCGTCGTCACTGCTGGCCGATACCTTCCAGCTCCTTGGCGCGCCCTTCCGTCATGCTGCGCATGCACTCGCCGGCCTCGAGCCGGGCAATGGTGCCCTCGCCCATTCCGTAATAGAGGCAGTTGGCGTCGCGATACTGGACCCACAACCGCTGCGCGGCGCGCAACTGATCGCGCTGCTTGTCACCCGCGGTGCCCAACGCCTTCTGATAGGCCGCGTTCAGGCGCTTGTCCCATTGCGCGGTCTTCGCCTTGAGGCATTCGACCATCTGGTAAGTGTTGCCGTCGCAGGATGGTTCCGGCCCCTCCTGATCGCCGGCATGAGCGCTCGAAACCAGCGCCAGCAGCGCCGTAGCGCCGAGTACCGTTCGCAGCGTCATGCTCATCCCTGCGGCGTCAGCCCGAGGCGCTTGGCGACGATCCTGTCAATTGTGCGCTTCGGCAACACGGCGGCCATGAACAGCTGCATCGGATCAGGCGTAATTGTGTAGCGCACCTTTGGCTTCGGCAGCGTCAAGGCCTCGAACACCTTCTCGGCAATCATCTCGGCCGGCAATCCCTTTGCGCCGAGCGCCAGCATGAAGGCGCGGATTTTCTCCAGCGCCGGGAGATATGGCGAGTTCTTGTAAGGCGAGATGTCGACCTCCTCGGCCTTGCTCCAGATCGGCGTCTTGACCGCACCGGGCGCGATGATGATGACGTCGATCCCGAACAGCATCAGCTCGCGGCGCAGGCTCTCCGACAGTCCCTCGATGGCGTGCTTGGAGGCGGAATAGGCCGAGGTCATCGGATTGCCGTTCTTGCCGGCGACCGAGGAGATCATCACGATCCGCCCCTTCGGTCCCTTCAGGCTGGGATCGGAGCCGAGCAGCGGCCCGAACGCCTGGGTCGCGATGATGGGCCCGATGAAATTGACCTCCATCTGGCGGCGGAATTCGTCGGCGGCAAGCTCCAGCACCGGGCCAGACACCGCGATGCCGGCATTGTTGACGAGGCCGGCCAGCGTTTCGCCATTGAGAACGGCGCGGACCTCGCGCGCGGCGCCCAGCACAGCGGCCTCATCGGTGACGTCGAAGATCAGCGGCGTGAAGTTCGCCCCAAACTCGCCTTTGAGGCGGTCGGCGTCGGCTTGCTTGCGGACGCTGCCGAACACTCGGAAGCCGCGGTCGAGCAGCAGTTTTGCACTGGCCCAGCCGATGCCGGTGGAAGCGCCGGTGATGACGACAGATCTCATGGTCCAAGCCCTTGTCAGAGGTTTTAATGAAGTTCGTCGTGAAGGAATGCTTAAGCGCCGGTTGGCGTGCTTTCTTCACGGGGTGCGTCCAGCCTTGACGGCGTCTTGTTCGGCAAGTTGCTATTCGATTTTTCCCGGGAACGGTTTGGTGAGGATAGCAGCCGGATCGGGATACCGGAAGCGACGACGCAAGCACGATCCTGTCAGACATGGGCGATTTATCGCGTGAAATCGCGGCATACGCCCCGATCGCATTGGTAAAGCAATTCGCAACGCGGCACTTGCAATGCGCGGCATGCTTCGACGTCGGCATAGCCGGCGGCGACTGCAATCCATGGATTGCCCGCTTCGGATGCAGCCACGTGTAGTCCTGCCCGGCCACGCCTTTAACGCGGGTGTAAGGCTCGGCTCGTCATGGTGTGCGCCAACCCATCAACAACCGACAGGCTGCCCAGAATGGTGCAACAGCCCGCACACTCGATTATTGCCGAACTCGAAGACGCCGTCAGGGGCGGTTCATCCGCCAAGCGGGTGGAAACCCTGCGACAGGTCACCGATCTCTTCCTCAACGACGGAGAACGTCTCAGCGACGACCAGGTCAAGGTCTTCGATGACGTGCTCTGCCTGCTGATCGCGCGCGTCGAAACGCGGGCCAAGGCTGAACTTTCCAAGCGGCTGGCGCCGCTCGACTACGCCCCGTTCGAGGTGATCCAGCATCTGGCCTGGGACGACGAGATCGAGGTCGCCGGCAATGTGCTGACCCATTCCAGCCGGCTCGGCACCGACGTGCTGGTCGAAATCGCCAGCAGCAAGGGCCAGGACCACCTGCTCGCGATTTCCGGCCGCGCCGAACTGCCCGCGGCGGTGACCGACGTCATCGTCGACCGCGGCGAAGGCCAGGTGATCCGCAAACTCGCCAACAATGCCGGCGCCAGATTTTCCGACCAGGGTTTTTCCAGCATCGTCGCGCGCGCCGGCGCGGACGACGAGTTGGTTGAGGCCCTCGGCCTGCGCGCCGATTTCCCGCAAAAGTTCATGGCCGACCTGCTGCGCCGCGCCAAGGAGACGGTCCGCGCCCGGCTGGTCGCCATCGCGCCGCCCGCGGTGCAGGAAGAGATCAAGCGGGTCCTGAACGACATCGCCCGCGAGGCGCCGACGCCAAGCCGCAGCTTCGGCGTCGCTGAGGAGCTGGTGAAGCTGATGAAGGGGCTGAACGAACTCGACGATGCGGCGGTCTACACATTCGCGGAGTCAAACAAGTTCGACGAGGTCACCGTGGCGCTTGCGGTCCTCAACGAAATGCCGGTCGAGATGACGGCCAGGCTGATGGAAGGCCCCCGCGCCGACCTGATCCTGATTCCCTGCCGCTCGGCGAAGCTGAACTGGCCGACGGTCGAGTCGATCCTGCGCAACCGGCCGGTCAAGCCTGCGATCAGCGAACAAACGCTGGAGATCGCGCAACGCGATTTCCGCAAGCTGTCGATGGAGACCGCCCAGCGCACCGTCCGCTTCTGGCAGTTGCACAACAAGATCGAGAAAGAGCCGATCATCCGGACGCATTGAGTCCGGCCGGACTTGAAGCGGCATCCATCAAGGTGCCGCTTCGTTCCGCTGGTGTAACAGGTGAGCGCGGAGGACGTAGCGCGCTCGACCCTGGCTCGCTTGACAATCGGCCTGATTGGCGAGCGGCACAACGCATCGAATGCAGATTAAGAACCCGCGCTTTGAATCTGCAAACGCTGGCTTTTCCGTCGCTGATCTAACTGACGAGTTTGCTTCGCGCCAAGAAAGCGCGTCGCGCGTCAGTTCTTCGTTTCGGCGCGACTGGCGTGCTACGAGCGGCGCGTTGAAGAATGTGCTTGAAGCATCAATCCTTCAAGAAAACGGCGAGACCGCGGGGTGCGATCTCGCCGGATATTTTCGTTCGAGACTTAGGATTTGGTGTTTCAATACCAGCCCGCCCTGGAGCCGTAGGGTGGGCAAAGGCGCATCGCGCCGTGCCCACCATCTCTCCACAGGCGTCGCCGTTAATGGTGGGCACGCTGCGCTTTGCCCACCCTACGCGGCGCCGACCTTAGTTCTTGGTCTTGTCGACCAGCGCGCCCTTCTTGATCCACGGCATCATGTCGCGAAGCTTGGCGCCGACTTCCTCGATCGGATGCTCGGCGAGCTTGGCGCGGGTTGCCTTGAACGAGGTCTGGTTGACCTTGTTCTCCAGCATCCAGTCGCGGGCGAACTTGCCGCCCTGGATGTCGGCGAGGACGCGCTTCATCTCGGCCTTGGTCTCGGCGGTGACGATCCGCGGGCCGGTGACGTATTCGCCGTATTCGGCGGTGTTGGAGATCGAGTAGTTCATGTTGGCGATGCCGCCTTCATAGATCAGGTCGACGATCAGCTTCACCTCGTGCAGGCACTCGAAATAGGCCATCTCGGGGGCGTAGCCGGCCTCGACCAGCGTCTCGTAGCCGCCCTTGATCAGCTCGACCAGGCCGCCGCAGAGCACCACCTGCTCGCCGAACAGGTCGGTCTCGCACTCTTCCTTGAAGGTGGTCTCGATGATGCCGGCGCGGCCGCCACCGATCGCCGAGGCATAGGAGAGGCCGAGGTCATGGGCGTTGCCGGAGACGTCCTTGGCGATCGCGATCAGGCAGGGCACGCCGCCGCCGCGCTGGTATTCGGAGCGCACGGTGTGGCCGGGGCCCTTCGGCGCGATCATCAGCACGTCGAGATCGGCGCGCGGGTCGAGCAGGTTGAAATGAACGTTGAGGCCGTGGGCGAAGACGAGCGCGGCACCCTTCTTCATGTTGTCGTGGAGGTGCTCGCGGTAGATGTCACCCTGCAGTTCGTCCGGGGTCAGCATCATGACGAGGTCGGCCCATTTGGCGGCCTCGGCGACTTCCATCACCTTGAAGCCGGCGGCTTCCGCCTTCTTGGCCGAGGCCGAACCCTTGCGGAGCGCAATGGCGACTTCCTTGACGCCGGAGTCCTTCAGGTTCAGCGCATGGGCGTGGCCCTGGCTGCCGTAGCCGACGATGACGACCTTCTTGCCCTTGATCAGGTTCAGGTCGGCGTCGCGATCGTAATAAACACGCATGGTCGTTTCCTCAAGCGATGGCCAAAAAGGGCCGGTTAATCAGGCATTTGGGTGGGTGGTGACCGCCGGTCGCCCGCGAATTTCCGGCGTTGTCTAGAGCATTTTCCTGCCCATGGGAAATCCGTTTATGCATGGCCCGGTGCGGCATCATGCGTCCATGAAGACCGGATAGAGCGAAGCCAGCAGCAGCACCGCCATGACGATGTTGAAGGCCCGCACCGCCCGGCGGGAGGTCAGGACCGGCCGCAGCGCGGTGCCGAACAGGGCCCAGGCGGTGCAGGACAGGATGCCCAACAGCAGGCTGAGGCCGACCTGGATCGCGATGTTCCAGGGATAGGCGGCGATCGCCGCATAGGCGGTGATGGTGCCGATCACCATGACCCAGCCCTTGGCGTTGACCCACTGGAACATGGCCGCGCCCCAGAACGTCATCGGGTGGCCGCGGCTTTTATCCTCCTCGGCGGACGGCGGCTCGGACATCGCAATCGCCCAGGCCAGATAGATCAGGTAGGCCGCGCCGGCATATTTCAGGATGGTCTGCAGCACCGGATAGGCGATGAAGATGGTGCCGAGCCCGAGCCCGACCGCGCCGACCATGAAGGCAAAGCCCACGGTGATCCCCATGATGTGCGGGATGGTCGGGCGGAAGCCATAGGTGAGCCCCGACGACAGCAGCATGATGTTGTTCGGCCCCGGCGTGAAGAACATCACCGTGGCGAACATGACGAAGGCGATCAGCAGCGATTGCGACATGGGGGCCTCACGCGATCTTTGGCAGAACTTGTTTTTCTGAAGCCTGGCTACGTTTGGACAGCAGCATGACGGCGATGCCGCCGACCACGGTAACCATTCCGGCGAGCCGCAGCGGCCCGAAGGTTTCACCGAATACCACGCTCGAGGCCGCAGAACCGACGAACGGCACCAAGAGCGCGAACGGCACCACCTGCGCCGCCGGATAGTCCCGCAGCAGCCGACCCCACAGCCAGTAGGCGATGCTGGTGGATACGCCGCCGAGGCCGATCATGCACATCAGGCCGGTCAGCGACATGTGGGTCAGCGCATGCCAGGTGGGCTGCGGGCCATTGCTGACCAGTGTCAGCGCCAGCAGCGGAACCGCCGCGACCAGGCACAGCCATGCGAACAGGTCGAACATCGGCACGCCCTGCGCGCGCCGCAGCAACAGATTGCCGGCCGCGAAGCTGAGCGGAGAAATCATCAATATGGCGAAGGCACTGACGCTGAAATCATAACCGACCGTGCCGCAGATCATCAGCAGGCCAACCGTGGCAATGCCGATGCCTACCGTCTGCCACGGGCCCGGCCGCTCGCGGAACAGCAGCGCGGCAAAGCCGATGGTGAACAGCGCCTGGCTCTGCACGATCACGCTGGAAAGGCCGACGGGAACGCCATGCGCGATGGCGAAGGCCTGCGCGAGAAACTGGCCGAGGAACAGCGTGAAGCTGATCGAGACCAGCACCGTCCATGAAACCTTCGGCCGCGCCACGAACAGGCACGGCAAAGCCGCGATGGCAAAGCGCAGCGTTGTCATCAGCTCGGGGGAAAATTCGTTGAGCGCGATCCGGCTCGCGACAAAGGCAAGCCCCCAGATCACCGCCACCAGGACGGCGATGCAGACATCGGCCGGTTTCATTTTTGGCTCTGTTGGTTTTTGGCTCTGTTGGTCTTGTTAGCTCTGTTGGTCCGGCTTTGGCTTGCGCAGCAGATAGGTGCCGTGGAGCGGCGCGTGGTAGTCGACCGATGCCAGCGTGAAGCCGATATCGGTCAGCATGCGTTCGATCACCCAGCCGAAGGTCGAGTACTCGTCGCGCATGTGGGTGACCACGCCTTCGCGCTGGAAATCGTGGTTCTTGATGGTGAAATCGGCCCATTGGTCGACATCGCGCTCGACGCCGTCGGGCATGCTGACGAAGACGATGTCGCGCAGGTAGAAATTGGCGCCGGGCTTCAGCGCGGCATAGATCCTCGCCAGCGCCACCGCTTTCCAGAAATCCGGCAGATGATGCAGCGTGAATTCGCTGACGATCAGATCGTAGGAATTGGGCTGGTAGGCAAAGCTCAGCATGCCGGCCGGCTGGGTGCGGATCGCGATCTTGCGGTCGCGGGCCTGGATATCGGCGAGCGCCAGCATCGCCGGCGATATGTCTATGGCGTCGACCTCGGCCCCCATCAGCGCCGCTTCGCAGGCCAGTACGCCGTTGCCGCAACCGATATCGGCCACCCGCCAGCCCGACTGCACGCCGAGCATGGTGAGCGCGGCGCGGGCGCGCTCGTCGCTGTCGTCATGCCGGTCGTAGATCGAGGCGACCGCACGATCGAGCCCGAGCCGCCGTCTTTGAGTGTAATACCAGTCACGCGCCAGCATGTTCACATCCCCTCAGGCCCACGTCCGATTGCGGCAACGCCAGTGCGCGATACCTCGAGAAGGCCGAGCGGGCGCATCAGGTCGATAAATTGGCTGATCTTCGATGAGTTGCCTGTGATCTCGAACACAAAACTTTCGGTCGTGGCGTCGATCACGCGGGCGCGGAACGCATCCGCCAGTCGCAGCGCCTCGACCCGGCTGTCGCCGCGGCCAACCACCTTCACCATGGCGAGTTCCCGCTCGATCGAGCGGCCGGTGATCGTCATGTCGACGACGCGGTAGACCGGGATCATGCGGTCGAGCTGGTGCTTGATCTGCTCGATCACCATCGGCGTGCCCGTGGTGACGATGGTGATGCGCGAGAGATGTTTCTGGCTCTCGGTCTCGGAGACCGTGAGACTGTCAATGTTGTAGCCGCGGCCGGAGAACAGGCCGATCACGCGCGCGAGCACGCCGGGCTCGTTCTGCACCAACACCGAGAGCGTGTGCGTCTCGTTGGGATCGTGGCGCTCTTCCAGGAAGTAGGCGGATGCGGGCTGGTTCATGGTCGTCCCCTTACATGTCCTCTCGTTACGCCATCGCGCGTTGGGCGGCTGGCGTGACATCCGTCCCGACCCATTTTCGGAACAGATCGAAATCGATATTGCCGCCTGACAGGATCAGGCCGACACGCTTACCGGCGAGCTTTTGCTTTTCCTGCAGCGCGGCGGCGAGCGCGGCTGCGCCGGCGCCTTCAGCCAGATTATGCGTGTCGGTCCAGTAGGCGCGGATCGCGGCACCCACCTCATCGTCGCTCACCTGCACAATGCGCGAGGCGCCCTTGCGGATGAGCGCGAAGGCGTCCGGATCGGGAATGCGCGTCGCCATGCCGTCGGCCAGCGTGTTGCTGGTTTCGGTGGTCACGATCTTGCCCGCTGCAAACGACAGCGCGTAGGACGGCGCTTCGGTCGACTGCACGCCGACGATCTCGGTCTTCAGCCCGAGCAGGTCGCGCGCCATGATGCAGCCGGAGATGCCGGAGCCCTGCCCGATCGGCACGTAGAGAATGTCGAGATCGGGCGCGGCGCGGAACAGTTCGAGCGCGTAGGTGGCGACGCCGAGCACGAGATCCCTGTGGAACGACGGCACCATGTGCAGACCGGCGAACTGGGCGCGGCGCTGGGCTTCTTCGGCCGCCGCCTGAAAATCCTCGCCATGTTCGACCAGTTCGGCGCCGAACGCGTGCATGGCGCGGTTCTTCTCCACCGAATTGCCGCGCGGTACGTAAATCACCGCCGGCACGCCGTGACGGGAAGCCGCGAACGCCAGACTCTGGCCGTGATTGCCGCGGGTGGCGGAAATGATCCCTGCTGTGTTCGGGCTTTCGCGCTTCAGCCGGTCGAGATAGACCAACCCCCCGCGCACCTTGAAGGCGCCGATCGGCGTATGGTTCTCGTGCTTGACCACGACGCGCGTCCCCAGCCGCTGCGCCAGCAGCGGCCAGGCATGCGCCGGCGTCGGCGGCACTGCCTGCCCCACGATCCCATGCGCGCGTTCGAGCTCTGCGAGGTCAAACATCTGCCCCTCTCACCTCACACCAATGCCTTGCCGCCGGCGAAGGCCGCCGCCGTCGCCTCGTCGGTGGCTTCCACCGGCAGCAGCATTTCGTTGTGCGCCTTGCCGGACGGAATCATCGGGAAGCAGTTTTCCAGCGCGGCGACGCGGCAATCGAACAGCACCGGGCGCTTGACCTTGATCATCTCCTTCAGCGCGCCGTCGAGATCGCCAGGCTTGATCGCCTGGATGCCGACGCAGCCGAACGCGTCCGCGAGCTTGACGAAATCCGGCAGCGCTTCCGAATAGGAGTGCGACAGGCGGTTGCCGTGCAGGAGCTGCTGCCACTGCCGCACCATGCCCATATACTGGTTGTTCAGGATGAAGATCTTGATCGGCAGCTCGAACTGAACCGCCGTGGACATCTCCTGCATCGTCATCTGCACCGAGGCGTCGCCCGCGATGTCGATCACGAGGCTGTCGCGATGCGCCACCTGCACGCCGAGCGCGGCCGGCAGGCCGTAGCCCATGGTGCCGAGGCCACCAGATGTCATCCAGCGGTGGGGCTCCTCGAAACCGAAGAACTGCGCCGCCCACATCTGATGCTGGCCGACCTCGGTCGTGATGTAGGTGTCGTGGCCGCGCGTCGCCTCGAACAGCTTCTGGATGGCGTATTGCGGCAGGATGACGTCGTTGCTCTTCTTGTAGGCGAGCGAATTGCGCGCCCGCCAGGTGGCAATCTCCTGCCACCAGGTCTTGATGTCAGGCTTCTTCGCTTCGGCCTTGAACACCTGCAGCAGGTCACCCAGCACGTTGCCGACATCGCCGATGATCGGCACGTCGACACGGATGTTCTTGTTGATCGAAGATGGATCGATGTCGATGTGGATCTTCTTCGAGCCCGGCGAGAACGCGTCGGTGCGGCCGGTGATGCGGTCGTCGAAGCGCGCGCCGACACACAGCATGACGTCGCAACCATGCATCGTCATGTTGGCCTCGTAGGTGCCGTGCATGCCGAGCATGCCGAGCCAGTTCTTGCCCGACGCCGGATAGGCGCCCAGACCCATCAGCGTCGAGGTGATCGGGAATCCGGTGACCTCGACCAGCTCGCGCAGGAGCTTTGACGCCTCGGGTCCGGAATTGATGACGCCGCCGCCGGAATAGATCACCGGCCGCTTGGCGGAAGCCAATAACGCGACGGCCTTGCGAATCTGCATCGGGTCGCCCTTCACGCGCGGCGTGTAGGAAACGTGCACATCGTCCTTGCGCGGCGGATGATAGGTGCCGACCGCGAACTGCACGTCCTTCGGAACGTCGACCACGACCGGGCCGGGACGGCCCGAGCTTGCGACATAGAACGCCTCGTGCAGCACTTTTGCGAGATCGTTGACGTCGCGCACCAGCCAGTTGTGCTTGGTGCAGGGACGGGTGATGCCGACAGTGTCGCATTCCTGGAACGCGTCGTTGCCGATCAGATGGGTGGGCACCTGTCCGGTGATGCAGACCAAGGGAATCGAATCCATCAGCGCGTCCGTCAGCGGCGTCACCATGTTGGTGGCGCCGGGGCCCGACGTCACCAGCACGACGCCCGGCTTGCCGGTCGAGCGCGCGTAACCTTCAGCGGCGTGGCCGGCGCCCTGCTCGTGCCGCACCAGGATGTGCTCGACCTCGCTCTGCTGGAAAATCTCATCATAGATCGGAAGCACCGCGCCGCCGGGATAGCCGAAGATGTGCTGGACGCCATGATCGATGAGCGCGCGCACGATCATCGCGGCGCCGGTCATCTGATTGGGGTCGTTGCTCTGGTCGGTCATGGTCTGCTCCGGATGCGCTGAGGGCGCGGCTTCTTTCGGTTGTCTGTTCTGGGAAATAAAAAGGGGCCCGAGAGGCCCCATGCACACCGCCTGAATTTGGGTGGCCGCTAGCCACCCCCGGCGGTGTGCCTGGATACGACGACGATAAGGAGTTTGGTAATAATATTACGCATTTTGCGGCTCGGACTTCCCAAAGGTTGCGCGGGTTATACCGTCCGGCCCCGGGAAGTCAAGGGATGGACGCTTTCGGCGCGACTTAGGCAGTGTAACCGCGTTCCGGGCATTCGGCGAGGGGGAATTTTGGGCGTGCAGCCATGCGGCGGGGCCGGAATAGGGCCGTAGCCCGGGTGGAGCGCAGCGTAACCCGGGGACCGGTCGCCCGCGGCGGGGGAGTCCCGGATTACGCTTCGCTCCATCCGGGCTACGGGCAATAGGCCCTCGCCGCCTCCGGCGTCACCCACTCGAACTCCGGCAGTTGATGCCGGAACCAGGTGAATTGCCGTTTCGCATAGTGGCGGGTATCGGCACGGCCGATTTCGGCGGCTTCCTCGCGCGTAATCTCGCCGCCGAGGTAGCGGATCAAAGCCGGCACGCCATGGGCCTTCATCGCCGGCAGCAGGGAATCGAGCTTTCGCGCAGCGAGCGCGGCGACCTCCTCCAGCGCACCGCCGGCCAGCATCGCGTCGAACCGTGCATCGATCCGTGCATAAAGCTGGTCGCGATCGGGCGCGAGGAAAACCGCAGTGAATTCGCCCGGCGGCAGCAGCGGCGGCAGGCCTTCGCGATGCCAGTCCGGCAGCGTACGCCCCGTGGCTTCGACGACTTCCAGCGCACGGGCAATCCGGGTGCGGTCGCGCGGCTTCAGCCGTTCGGCAGAGACGGGATCGCGCTGCGCCAATTCTGCATGCAGCGCCTCGACGCCATCGCGCTCCAGCCGGGCGCGCACCGCTTCGCGCACCTCGGCCGGGATCGGCGGCACCGCGGACAGGCCGCGTGTCAGCGCCTTGAAGTAGAGGCCGGAACCACCGATGAAGATCGGCAGACGCTTTTCCGCGCGCGCTTCCGCCAATACCTTTTCCGCGTCCGCCACCCAGGCGCCCGCCGAGAAATTGACCGACGCATCGACATGGCCATAGAGCCGGTGCGGGACGCGCGCCTCCTCCTCCCCCGTCGGCCGGGCCGTGATGATGCGGAGATCGCGATAGACCTGCATGGAATCGGTATTGATGACGACGCCGCCGGTCTTTTGCGCCAATTCGAGCGCCAGGGCCGACTTGCCGCTGGCGGTCGGCCCTGCGATAAGCACGGCCTTGCTCAAATCTAGCTGATGCGCCTGCATGTCCCTCGTCGCCACTCTCATCTGCAATCCGGCCAATCCGGCGCTCGACAGTACCATTGTCGACGGCGCGCTGGCCGTTCTCCCCTCGCCTGGAACGGCGCAATGGCTGTTCAACGAAGTGGCAGTCGACATTCCCTTCGACTATCCGGTCAAGAGCCCGGACGATATCAAGGCGATCGAAACCCGCCTGCAAGCGGCGCGTGGCGATCTCCCGATCGACATCGTCGTGCAGCCAGCCGCTACAAGGCGCAAGAAGCTTTTTCTCGCCGACATGGATTCCACCATGATCGGACAGGAATGCATCGATGAGCTGGCCGACTTCGCCGGGCTCAAGGCCCACGTCGCCGCCATCACCGAGCGCGCCATGCGCGGCGAGATCGAGTTCGAGCCGGCGCTGCGCGAGCGCGTCGCGCTGTTGAAGGACATGCCGGTCGGCGTGGTCGACGAAGTGCTTGCCACGCGCATCACCCCGACGCCAGGAGGCCGCGAGCTGGTCATGACCATGCGCGCCAATGGCGCCTACACCTGCCTGATCTCGGGCGGCTTCACGCTGTTCACCAACGCGGTCGCCGCCAGGATCGGCTTCCAGGAGAACCGCGCCAACGAACTGAAAGTGCGCGACGGCACATTCACCGGCGAAGTCGCCGAGCCGATTCTCGGCCGCGCCACCAAGCTCGCAACCCTGATCGAGTTGCGCGAATCCTTCGACCTCGACGAGATCGACACGCTGGTGACCGGCGACGGCGCCAACGACCTCGGCATGATCCAGGCGGCAGGACTCGGCGTCGCCTATCACGCCAAGCCCGCGGTCGCCGCTGCCGCCGCCGCTCGGATCGACTACGGCGATCTCACCGCGCTGCTCTATGCGCAAGGATATCGGCGTGAGGAGTTCGCGGACTAATTGAAAACGGTTCGTTGCTCACGCCAGCAACGTGAACCTATTGCGACGATGAGCAACCTTAAGTAGCTTGCACAAAAGAGCATCTTAAGAGGTCGCAATGAGCCAACCTAAGACGGTTGATCGTGGCGTTTCACTTATCAAATTCGTATTAGGACTCTTGAGGGCTCACCCGGACGGCATGCGTCCGCGCGATATCTACGCGGAGATCGAATCGAAGCTCCCGCTGGACGATTTCGACAAGGAGACGATGAAGGGATCGGGGCTACCGCGATGGCGCGCCGCCCTGCACTTTCTTTCCGTCGCGGCAACCAAGGCCGGGCTGCTCGTCAAGTCGGATGGACGATGGCGGGTGACGGACGAAGGCCAGAAGTTCGTGACCCTGCCGGACTACGAACTCAAACGGCTGATGCGATCGCGCTACCGGGAATGGCGCTGGAGCCATCAGAAGAGCAAGATAGATGCCGGCATTGCCAACGCCGTCGACGAAACGCCGCCACCCGACACCTCGGTCCTGTTCGAGGACGCCAAGGAAAAGGCGCGCGACGAAATCGACACCTATCTCGACACGCTGACGGGCTACGAATTCCAGAACCTGGTGGCGGCGCTGCTGGAAGGGATGGGATACGCTACCAGCACCGTTTCAAAACCAGGCTCGGATGGCGGCACGGACATCTTGGCCTATGCCGATCCGCTGGGCGCGCAGACGCCGCATATCCGGGTTCAGGTGAAACACCGCGACCAGACGGCGTCGCGCGAGGATGTCGCGGCGCTTCGCGGCATCATCCGGGGTGACCGCGAAATCGGCCTGTTCGTTTCTTCCGGCGGATTCTCGCGGGAGGCGCGCCGCGAAGCCGGCAATGGCGCCGTCCATATCGAGCTGGTCGACCTCGACCGCTTTCTCGAACTCTGGCTGCAGCACTACAGCAAGATACCCGAAGTGAAGCGGTCGAAGCTGCGCCTCGAGCCGATTCACTTTCTGGCCGTGGTCTCGCTCACGTGAGGTCGTTTGGCTCTCCGACGAGCCAAAACTTGTTATGCCCGGACTTGATCCGGGCATCCATCAATCTTGAGAGAGTCTTGCGAAGAAGATGGATGGCCGGGTCAAGCCCGGCCATGACGAGATAGACCTACTGCACGCTGAGCGCGACAAACCGCAGTTCGCCCTCGCCGTTCGAGACCAGCAGCAGCACCGACTTCTTGCCGTCCTTCTTGAGCTGATCGACGCGCTTCTTGATGTCGGCGGCATTGGTGACCGCTTCCTGCGCCACTTCGACGATGACGTCGCCGGCGGAGAGCCGCTTTTCGGCGGCATCGGAGGAGCCGTCAACGCCGGTGACGATGACGCCCTTCACGCTCTCCTTGATCTTGTACTTCGTGCGCAGATCCTTGCTCAGCGTGGCAAGGTCGAGCCCGAGCGCCTTTTGCGTTACCGGCTTCTCGACCGGGTCTTCCTTGGTCTTGGCGGCGGCCTGCTGCACCTTTTCAGTGTCCTCGAGGCGACCGAGCGTGACCTTGCGGGTCTCCTCGTTACCCTTGCGGATGATGACGACCTCGACTTCCTTGCCGACCGCGGTGTCGGCGACGACGCGCGAGAGATCCTTCGGATCCTTGACGTCCCTGCCGTCGAACTTGACCACGACATCCCCGGGCTCGATCCCGGCCGGCTTTGCCGGCCCCTTGTCGTCGACACCGGCCACCAGCGCGCCGCGGGCGGGCTTGATGTTGAGGCTTTCGGCGATCTCGTCGGTGACCTGCTGAATGCGCACGCCGAGCCAGCCACGGCGCAATTCGCCGAACTGCTGCAGCTGATCGACCACGCGGGACACCGTCTTCGAGGGCACCGCGAAACCGAGACCGATCGAACCGCCGGTCGGCGAGATGATCAGCGTGTTGACGCCGACGACTTCGCCTTCGAGGTTGAACAGCGGACCGCCGGAATTGCCGCGGTTGATCGAGGCGTCGGTCTGGATGTAGCTGTCATACGGGCCCTGGCTGATGTCGCGGTTGCGCGCCGACACGATGCCGGCCGTGACCGAGCCGCCGAGGCTGAAGGGGTTGCCGATCGCGATCACCCATTCGCCGAGCCGCAGCTTGTCGGAATCGCCGAACTTCACCGCGTTCACCGGCTTCACCGGCTTGAACTTGAGGACTGCGATGTCGGTCTTCTTGTCGACGCCGACCAGCTCCGCCTTGATCTTGGTGCCGTCGTTCATGATCACGTTGATCTCGTCGGCATCCGCGATGACGTGATTATTGGTGACGACGACGCCGGCGGCATCGATGATGAAGCCGGAACCGAGCGAATTGGTCTTGCGCGGCGTCGGCATTTCGCCGCTCTTGTCGCCGCCCTTCGGCGAACCGCCACGCCGGTTCTTGAAGAAGTCGTCGAAGAACTCCTCGAACGGCGAGCCCGGCGGCAATTGCGGCATCGCTTCCCGGCCGCCGCCCTTGGCCTCCACGCTTTGCGAGGTCGAGATATTGACGACGGAGTCGATCACCTTCTCGGCGATGTCGGCGATGCCGTCAGGCCCGCGTGCGCTGGCCGGCGCCGCCGCCAGCATGCTGGCGGCGCTGAACGAGATTGCAATCCCCAGCAGGCGCAGGCGGCTCGTCAAAGCGGGTCTGGCACCGGACATATCGGCTTGTCTCCAAAAGGGGGCGAATTGGGTTCACACTGCGCCCGAACGGGTCCGAGGCGCAAGCATCTGCACCTGACATTCCAGCGAAAAACCGGCGCCAGGCGGCTCACGATTGCGTTGGGGCCACAGCTATTTGCGTCCGCTGCGGCACCGGCATTTCAAGGCACGAAGCGAACAAGGCGCGAAACAAACCAGGACGGGCCATTACACGCCGGAGCAGCCTAAAAGTTCCAAAGCTGTCCGTCGAATCTCGCCGCAAACGACGGTAAAATGCGCTACCGCCGCACGAACCAGATCAGCAGCAGACCCACGACCGCCGAGACGATGCCGACGGTCCGCAGGATATTGTCCGGCGTCGCCAGCGCGCTCTTCATCGCCCGGCGCATCCAGGCCGGACTCGCAGCGAACATCAGGCCTTCGAGCACAAAGAGGATGCCCACACCGATGAGGAAGTCGGCGAACGCTATGGACCTCATCGGATGGCATCCCCCCGCTGTTCAAGCGCCTTTTGCTTTTGTATCGGCGAAGCGGCCCCTCCGCTTCGCCCTAGAGCGGGATGACTTTTCGTCGAATCGTCATCCCGATCTATCTCTTTGATTTGAGCATGATCTCCGGGCAAACGCTTGGCGGTTGTCCCGAGGAAAACCGGTACCCGCTTTTCCGGATCATGCTCTAACGCGTCTATCCCCGGCCCGAGATTTACTGCTTCGGTGCTGCGGCCGCCGGCGCCTGACCGGACGGATTGGCAAAGAAGCGGAAGAACTCGGAATCAGGCCGCAACAGGAAACGGGTGTCGTTGGAGCGGAGCCCGGTCTCGTAAGCCGACATCGAACGATAGAAGGCGAAGAAATCCGGGTCCCTCCCATAAGCCTCGGCGAACAGCCGGTTGCGCTCGGCGTCACCTGCGCCGCGCGTCTGTTCGGCGGTCGAGTTGGCCTCCGCAACGATGACGGTCGCCTCGCGGTCGGCCTTCGAGCGGATCTCCTGCGCCTTCTGGCCGCCCTGGGCGCGGAACTCCTGGGCCTCGCGCTCACGTTCGGTCTGCATGCGCTTGTAGACCGCCTGGCTGTTTTGTTCCGGCAGGTCGGCGCGGCGGATACGCACGTCGACCACCTGAATGCCGTACTGGTCGGCCTCCCGGTCGAGCTGGTCGCGGATGCGCGTCATCAGGCCCTCGCGTTCGTCGCGCACCACATTGATGAAGGAGACCTCGCCCAGCACGCGGCGCAGTGCCGCGTTCAGCAGGGTGGTGAGCTGGATGTTGGCGGCCTGGATCGAGCCGATGCTCTGATAGAAGCGCAGCGGGTTCTTGATCCGGTAGCGGGCGAAGGCATCGACCACGAGCCGTTTCTGGTCGGAAGCGATGACTTCCTGCGACGGATTTTCCAGATCGAGAATGCGCTTGTCGATGCTGATGACGGTGTCGATGAACGGCGCCTTGAAGTTCAGGCCCGGCTCGGACACGACGTCGACCGGCCGACCGAGCCGCACCACGAGCGCCTGCTCGGTCTGCGACACCGTGAAGATCGAGCTGTAGCCCACGATCACGAGGGCGAACAACAGGATCAGGCTGACAATACCTGCAACCGGAGACCTCATCGCGTGCCTCCGCTCTGCTGCTGACCGGCAGTCGGCGCCGGACGGCGCGGCGTCAATTCGCTGAGCGGCAGATACGGCACCAGGCCCTGGCCTTGCCCGTTGTTGCCGCCGTCATAGACCAGCTTCTCGGACCCGCCGAGAATCCGCTCCATCGTCTCCAGGTAAATTCGCTGCCGCGTCACGTCGGGCGCCTTCTTGTATTCATCATAGACCTTCGTAAAGCGCGCGCTCTGGCCCTTGGCCTCGGCGACCGCCTGTTCCTTGTAGCCTTCGGCGACCTGCAGGATCTGCGCGGCGCGACCGCGGGCGTCGGGAACGACGCGGTTGGCATAGGACTGCGCCTCGTTCTGCAAGCGCTCGAAGTCGGCGCGCGCAGCCTGGACGTCGCGGAACGCATCGATGACCTGGGCGGGCGGGTCGACCTTCTGCATCTGCACCTGCGTGATCTGAACGCCCGAGCCGTAATTATCGAGCGTCTTCTGCATCAGCTCGTGAACGGCCTGCTCGGTGGTGTTGCGGGCGCCGGTCAGGATCGGCTGGATCTGCGAACGCCCAATCACCTCGCGCATCGCGCTCTCGGCCACCGCCTTCACGGTGCCTTCGGGATTCTGGATGTTGAAGAGGAAATTGCCGACGCCATTCGGCTTGATCCGCCACAGCACGGTGAAATCGACGTCGACGATGTTTTCGTCGCCGGTCAGCATCAGGCTTTCTTCCGGCACGTCCCGCATGGTGCGGCCGCGCCGCGCCGGATCGTCGATCAGCGTCATGCCGATCGAGATGGTGGAAACGCGCAGCGCCTTCGGCAGCAGCACGGTTTCGATCGGATAGGGCAGATGATAGTTCAGCCCGGGGTCGACGGTGCGCACATGCTTGCCGAAGCGCAGCACCACGCCGAGCTCTTCCGACTGCACGCGGAAGAAGCCCGACAATCCCCAGATCACCAGCGCGCCGGCCAGCACCAGCGCGATGCCCATGCCGCTGAAATGTCCACCCGGCATCAGCTGCTGCAGCCTGTCCTGGCCGCGCCGCAGAAGGTCCTCCAGATCAGGCGGCCTCGGCCCGACCGACTGCGGTCCACCGCCCCACGGTCCCTTTGGACCCTGACCCCAGGGGCCCCCGCCTTGATTCTTCCACGGCATATAAACTCTCCTCTGCGGGGGACCCGGGTCCGCCTATTGGGGGGGTACCTCAGCCTCGCATATCCGCCCGGCTTTATAGGGGACCGCCCGGGCCCTTACAACGCAAGCTTCCTGCTCGAAGCAGCTATGCCTGACGCCATAATTGTCAATGCAAACATTGGTTAGCGAGGTTAACGCTGACGGCGCCGACGAAATGTCACATAGGAGAAATCGGCACTGTCGTCCGGACCGGCCAGATTTCGCAGGCGCGCCACCTCTTCCCATGCGGTTGGATCAAGCGCCGGGAAATGCGTGTCGCCCTCGGGCCGGGCGTGCACCTCGGTAATCTCCAGGCGATCGGCGCTGTCCATCCATTGCGCGTAGATCTCGGCACCGCCGATCACGGCGATCTCAGTGGCGAAACGCCGCAGCGCATCGCCGGTGGCGATCGCCCTTGCGTCGGCGAAGGAATGGGTAACCACGACGCCGTCGGCACGGAATCCGCCGTCGCGGGTGACGACGATATTGGTCCGTCCGGGCAGCGGCCGTCCGATCGAGACGAAAGTCTTGCGTCCCATCACCACGGGCTTGCCGATCGTCAGCGCCTTGAAATGCGCCATGTCGGATTTCAGCCGCCACGGGATGGCGCCGGCAGCGCCGATCACCCCGTTCTCCGCGACCGCTACAACGAAGACGATTTCCATCATCGCGTTCCCTGCGCCAGCGCCGCAAGCGCCGGACCGCCGACCCGGCAAATTGTCCACTCGTCCATCAGCTCTGCGCCGAGCGATTTGTAGAATTCAATCGACGGCGTGTTCCAGTCGAGCACCGACCATTGCAGACGCGACCAGCCATTCGCCACGCATTCCCTCGCGAGATGCACCAGGAGCGCCTTGCCAATGCCCTTGCCGCGCAGCGCGGGGCGGACGAACAGGTCTTCCAGATAGATTCCGGAGCGGCCGCTGAAGGTCGAGAAATTGACGAACCAGACCGCGAAGCCGACAGGCATCCCGTCCCATTCGGCGATATCGCAGAACAGGCGCGGGTTGGCGCCAAACAGCGCAACGTCAATGTCGGCTTCGGTCGCCTCCACTTCGTGCAGCAGCTTTTCATACTCGGCGAGTTCGCGAACAAAGGACAGGACAAGTCCCGCTTCGCCCGGGCGTGCACGGCGGATCGTGAGAGACATCAATCCCTCACACCGCGACTTCAGCCTTGATGTGCGGATGCGGGTCGTAACCTTCGAGCGCAAAATCCTCGTAACGGAAGGCGAAAATGTCCTTCACACCAGGATTGATCTTCATGACCGGCAATTGCCGCGTCGGCCGCGTCAGTTGCAGCCGCGCCTGTTCGAGATGGTTGGAGTAGAGATGCGTATCGCCGAGCGAATGCACGAAATCGCCGGGCTTCAATCCCGTCACCTGCGCGACCATCATGGTCAGCAACGCATAGGACGCGATGTTGAAGGGCACGCCGAGAAACACGTCGGCCGAGCGCTGGTAGAGCTGACAGGAGAGCTTGCCGTTGGCGACGTAGAACTGGAACAGGCAATGGCAGGGCGGCAGCGCCATCTTGTCGACATCGGCCGGATTCCAGGCGCTGACGATCAGCCGCCGCGAATCCGGGTTGCGCCTGATCATGTCGATGACGTTGGAGATCTGATCGATGCTGCGGCCGTCCGGCGCCGGCCATGAGCGCCATTGCGATCCATAGACCGGACCGAGATCGCCATTGGCGTCGGCCCATTCATCCCAGATCGAAACGCCATTGTCCTTGAGGTATTTGATGTTGGTGTCGCCGGCCAGAAACCAGAGCAATTCGTGCACGATCGCCTTCAGCGGCAGCCGCTTGGTGGTCAGCATCGGAAAGCCGGCCGACAGGTTGAACCGCATCTGGTGACCGAAGATCGACAACGTACCGGTGCCGGTGCGGTCGTGCTTCTCCGCGCCGTCAGAGAGGATACGTTCGAGCAGGTCGTGATACTGGTTCATGGCTGGTGCTTCAGGCCTTGATCGGAACGGCGAATGTAGCGGCCGGGACATCCGATCGACACGCCGATTCGGCTTCGCACGCCGATTATACCCGGAAAAATGATCATCCATCGCGCAAACGACAAGGGGCGGAACCTTGGTCCCGCCCCTCGCCTATCATCTTGATTGTGTGGATTAATTGACCGCCTTGAGCACCGGCGTCCACTTCGCGATTTCGTTCTTAACCAGCGTTCCCAGCGCCGCCGGCGTCCGATCGGCGGCAGGCGGGATGACGCTGCCGAGTTCGAGCAGGCGCTTGCGCACGGTCTCGTCGTCCAGCGCCTTGACCACCGCAGCGTTCAACTTGGCGACGACCTCGGGAGGCGTTCCCTTCGGCGCGAAGATCGCGTTCCATGCCTGGGCCTGGAAAGCCGGCAGGCCGGCCTCGGTGGTGGTGGGAACATTAGGCAGCGACGGGTTACGCTCCGGCGTCGCCACCGCATAGGCCTTGATGGTGCCGCCGTTGATCTGCGGCACAGCGTTGACGATCTGGTCGCACATGTAATCGACCTGCCCGGCCACCAGCGCGTTCATCGCCGGACCGGTGCCGTTGAAGGGCACGCCGATCGGCTTCACGCCAAGCACCGAGTGCAGCAATTCGCACGATACGTTCGAGACCGAGCCGACGCCGGCATGTGCGGCGTTGATCTTGGACTCGTTCGCTTTGACGTAAGCGATGAATTCCTTGAGGTCCTTCGGCGGCAGATCCTTGCGCGCCAGGATCAGGATCGGCGTGCCGGCCAGTAGTCCGACCGGTTCGAAATCCTTCTCCGGATGATAGGCGAGCTTCGGATAGAGCGGCACCGAGGCCGCATGTGTGCCCATATGCCCGGTGATCAGCGTATAACCGTCATTGGCTGCCTTCGCCGCGCGCGCGGTGGCGGTAGTGCCGCCGGCGCCGACGACGTTCTCGATGATGATGGTCTGACCGAGCGTCTGCGCCATGTGGCCGGTGACGATGCGCGCGATGACGTCGGTCGGTCCGCCCGCCGCGAACGGCACGATCATGGTGATATTGCGCGTCGGATAGGCCTGCGCCAGAGCCTGCGACGAAGACACGCCCAGTCCGGCAAGCACTGCCAGAAAACCGCTCGCGAGCGAGCGACCGTACCAATTCATTTTGATCTCCCGAAATCCAATATTGTGCCGAGCCCGCCGGGCCGGCATTTTCCATGGCATAGAAAATTAGCCCGAAGTCGACCAGACTTCGGGCTGCGGCGGACCGACGCAGGTCAGTTCTCCGATTCGACGAAAACCTCGTCGCGCTTCTTGCGGAGCGCCGGCAGTACCGTAAGGACCAGCAACGCCGCGGCAATTGCCATCAGTACTGCGGACACCGGACGCGTCACGAAGACTGACCAGTCGCCGCGCGAGATCAACAGCGCCCGACGCAGGTTCTCTTCCATCAGCGGTCCGAGCACCATGCCGAGCAGCAGGGGCGCCGGCTCGAAATCGTGCTTGATCAGCCAGTAGCCGATCAACCCGAATATGCCTGCAATGATGACATCCGTCGGTGCGTTGTTCACGGAGTAGATGCCGATCGAGCAGAAGATCACGATCGACGGGAACATCAGCCGATACGGCACGCGCAAGAGCCGCACCCAGATTCCGACCAGCGGCAGGTTGATGATGAGCAGCATGAGGTTGCCGACCCACATCGAGGCAATCATGCCCCAGACCAGATCCGGCTGCTTCTGCATCACCTGAGGACCGGGCACGATGCCATGAATGGTCATCGCGCCGACCATCAGCGCCATCACCGCGTTCGGCGGAATACCGAGCGTCAATAGCGGGATGAACGAGGTCTGGGCGGCAGCATTGTTGGCGCTTTCGGGTGCCGCAACGCCCTGGATCGCACCGCGACCGAACTTCTGCGGCGTTTTCGAAATCTTCTTTTCGAGCGTGTAGGCCGCGAACGACGCAATGACTGCACCGCCGCCCGGCAGAATGCCGAGGATCGACCCAAGCACGGTTCCACGACCGATCGCAGGCGCCGAATCCTTGAGATCCTTGGCCGTCGGCATCAGGCCGGAGACCTTGTTCTGAACCAATTGCCGATCGCTCTCACCGCCGGCGTCGAGGTTGCGGATGATCTCCGCAAAACCGAACAAGCCCATCGCCAGCGTGGCGAAACCCAGACCGTCGGCCAGTTCGGGAATGTTGAAAGCCATGCGCGATGCGCCGGTTTCAATGTCGGACCCGACCATGGACAGCAGCAGCCCCAGAACGATCATCGCGATCGCCTTCAGCACCGAACCCTTCGCCAGCACGACCGCGAAGATCAGGCCGAGCACCATCAGCGAGAAATATTCGGCAGGCCCGAACGCCAGGGCGAGCTTGGTGAGCGGCGCGCCCAGCACGGCGATGAGGACCGTCGCGACGCAGCCGGCGAAGAACGAGCCGATCGCGGCGATCGCCAGCGCCGGACCGGCGCGGCCTTGCTTGGCCATCTGAAAGCCGTCGAGCGCAGTGACCACTGATCCGGCTTCACCCGGAATATTGACCAGGATCGACGTGGTCGAGCCGCCATACTGCGCGCCGTAATAGATGCCGGCCAGCATGATCAATGCGCCTACCGGCGGCAGGCCGAAGGTGATCGGCAGCAGCATGGCCACGGTGGCGATGGTGCCGATGCCCGGCAGCACGCCGACAAGGGTACCGACCAGCGCGCCGATCAGGCAGAGCAGAATGTTGACGGGAATCGGAATGGAGGTCCCGCCAAGGAATGCGGGGGTCCATTGCACGAACTGGAAGACAACGCCGAAGCCAAGTCCAAGGTTTGAGAAAACGTCGCCCATCGCGCCCTCACCGGATCATGAAAGTGGGCAGGAGCTGCAGCGGCAGGCCGAGCGCATAGGGAAACAGCAGGGCACAAAACGCCGTCAGGCAGGCACCGACGATGATCGTCTCCACCCACTTTGTCTCCGCCGATCCGCATGCCGCGATCAAGAAGCTTGTCATGGCCGCGAAGATCATGCCCATCGAGCGGATCGTCTGAGAAAACGACAGGATCGCGAGCGTCACGAAGAACGGACCTCGCCAATGATATTTGGCAAGGTGCTGGCCCTCGGTGAAAATGCCGACGGCGGTGATGCCAGCGCCCAATATGAGCAGCAGCGTTGCGAACATCCGCGGCGCCGTGCCGGCGCCGAACGAGAAGCCGCGCATGCCCTGCAGGTCGCTCGACGCCCAGAGTGCGAACGCGGCGATAGCCATCATGGCTATTCCGCCAACGAAGTCCTGCTCGTTACGCACCCATTTCGGCATGATAGATTTAACCGGCGCTTGGCCCGGCGTGGCGTTCATTCGTCCCTCCCCAAAAGCGGCATCGCCCGCTTGCTTGGATAACTTGGAAGCTTGTCCCGGAAACTTGCTAGCGACTTTCGTCAGACAACGCCAGCAAAACCAAGACGCTTTCGAGCCGGACAGCAAACGACGCTGCAAAGCCACAATCAAGCCCCGCCCGGTTACCGCAGGTCGCAACTATTGCGATTAGAGCGCTGCAACACCCCCGAACCGCTTGGTCCGTCAGGGTCGGGATCCGCGCATTCAAGCGGGCCAGGTTTACGAGGCATGCGGAATGCAAAACGCCGACCGTTGCAGCGGCAATGGTCGAATCCGTGGCGAAACCGCAACTGGGCGTCACCAAACCGAAAGTCCAGGGGCCCGTTCCCGTCCCGTTCAGTGTCTTCGGCCCTGTTTTTCTTCAGACTTGCACCCTATATTGGGGGTGCCGGTTCGCCGGCTATGGAAATAAATGACCGTCGCAATAAACCATTCGGACCCGGGGGCAGTACCCGGCGCCTCCACCCAAGCCCACCCCGTGAGGGGCGGGTTTCGGCGGGGGCGAAACAGGATCGACGAGGGCGTAAAGGGCGCGTTTTTTCTCGGTATGGTTCCGCCGATATCGGGCCATGCAATAGTTGCAAACGACAACTATGCTCCGGTTGCTCAGGCTGCGTAACGCAGTTTGAAAGACCAATCTAAAGTCCTAGCGGGTTAAGCTCCGCTAGGCGGGGTCCGGAGGCACCTGGCAACAGAAGCCTCCACTTAATTCTTTCATTTCCGGCCGACGGAGCCGTTGCTGCAAATTCGATCCGTCGCGCCTGCTGACCTGCGGCTCCCGCCGGGGTACCATGCGGCAAGAGGGGCGAGTCGGGGGACCGGCGGCCACAGACGTAACAGGACGACCATGGCAACCGATCATATCCGTTATGACGTGCTGGCGCGTGACGCGCTGCGCGGAGTGCTGCGCCGCGTGCTGTCCGACGCAGCCGAACACGGCCTGCCCGGCGAGCATCATTTCTTCATCACCTTCCTGTCCACCGCCGACGGCGTGAAGCTGTCGCCGCGGCTTTTGGCGCAATATCCGGAAGAGATGACGATCATCCTGCAGCATCAGTTCTGGGATCTGGTGGTGACGGAGGATCGTTTCGAGGTTGGCCTGTCGTTCGGCGGCATTCCCGAGCGACTGGTGGTGCCGTTCGCGGCGATCAAGAGCTTCCTCGACCCGTCGGTGCAGTTCGGCCTGCAATTCGAGCCGTTGGAAACCATGGCCGAGGCGCCCGCGGCGAAGCTGCCGGCGGTTCCGGCAGCATCCGCCCTGCCCGTCGCCGCGACGGAGCCCGAGCCCGCCGCCGAAAGCAAGGACGAGCCGGCCAAGGCGAACGAAGGCGCGGAAGTGGTTCGGCTGGATCGTTTTCGCAAGAAATAATCTAAGCACAAGAAGCTTCGCCACGCTGTAGTGTACGCGTTCCGCCATTTCACGGCGCAACGGACATTACGCATGGCTCGATCAGAAACATCTCGAAACAAATCCACCCGCAGCGAGACCGACAGCTTCGGTCCGATCGACGTTGACGCCGATCGCTACTGGGGCGCGCAGACGGAACGCTCGCGGCAGAATTTCAAGATCGGCCAGGACCGCATGCCGCTGGCGATCGTCCATGCGCTCGGTCTCGTCAAACTCGCCGCCGCCCAGACCAACCTGGAACTCGGACTGATCGATGCGCGCAAAGCCAACGCCATCATCCGCGCCGCGCGCGAGGTGATCGAGGGCAAGCTCGACGACCATTTTCCACTGGTGGTCTGGCAGACCGGTTCCGGCACCCAGACCAACATGAACCTCAACGAGGTGATCGCCAACCGCGCCAACGTGATACTGGGCGGCAAGCTCGGCGCCAAGGAGCCGGTTCATCCCAACGACCACGTCAACATGAGCCAGTCGTCGAACGATTCATTTCCGACGGCGATGCACATCGCCGCCGCCGAACGCATCCTCGCCGACCTGCTTCCGGCGCTCGACGAACTGCATCGCGAATTGCGCAAGAAGGAGAAAGCGTTCGCCAAGATCGTCAAGATCGGGCGGACCCATACCCAGGACGCCACGCCGCTGACGCTGGGGCAGGAATTCTCGGGCTACGCCGCCCAGGTCGAGAGCGGGATTGCGCGGCTGCGGACGACGGTGAAGGAGCTGTTCCCGTTGGCGCAGGGCGGCACCGCGGTCGGAACCGGCCTCAATTCGAAGCCGAAATTTGCAAAACTGTTCGCAGGCCAGGTCGCGAAAATCACCAAGCTGCCCTTCACCAGCGCGCCCAACAAGTTCGAGGCGCTGGCTTCCAACGACGCTTATGTCAGCGTCCACGGCGCGATCAATTCGGTGGCGACCGGCCTGTTCAAGATCGCCAACGACATCCGCCTGCTGGGATCGGGGCCGCGTTCCGGTCTTGGCGAGTTGATCCTGCCGGAAAACGAACCGGGCTCATCGATCATGCCAGGCAAGGTCAACCCGACGCAGTGCGAGGCGATGACCATGGTGTGCTGCCAGGTGTTCGGCAACCAGACGGCCGTCACCGTCGCCGGCAGCCAGGGGCATTTCGAATTGAATGTCTACAAGCCGGTTTTGGCATATTGTATGATACATTCCATTCAACTGCTGTCGGACGCGGCACGCTCGTTCACCGAGCATTGCGTGACCGGCATCCGCGCCGACGAAAAGCGAATTCGCGAGTTGATGGAGCGATCGCTGATGCTGGTCACCGCGCTGGCGCCGAAGATCGGATACGACAACGCGGCGAAGGTCGCCAAGTCAGCGCACGCACGTGGAACGACGTTGAAGGAAGAGGCTGTGCGCCTCGGCTTTGTCGATGCCGCAGAATTCGAACGCCTGGTGCAGCCGGACAAAATGACACCCCCGGGCTGATGGCCGCATTGCCCCCGGGAAACTACGGATGAGTGCTGGAAATTATGGATCATATCGGAAGAATGAGGTTGATCATCTATTGCGATTGCGTTGACGCATGGTAGGAGCAGGGATTACTCGGTTTTTCGCAGAGCGAAATTTATTTTTTGATGCTATCAATGAGCGCTACACGGGGATTCCGGATGACCATTCAATTTGCTTGTGTGCTACGCGACTTTTTTCTGCCCCATGAATCATCATGCCTTCGAGTCGCCGGATGATGGAGACGAGCATGGGAGACGTGATCAACCTGAAGCGATTCAAGAAGCGTAACGATCGGGAACAATCGGCAAAGCAGGCCGATGCCAACCGCGCGCGGTTTGGCCGGACCAAAGCCGAACGCACGCTCGACGAACGTCGCAAGGATCGCGCTGCCGACCTTCTGGACCAGCACAAGCTCGATGACGGAGAGGCGTCATGAAGTCACCTGTCGTCAAGCGCTCGATCGTCGTCGCCGGCCACAAGACCAGCGTCAGCCTCGAAGAGGCTTTCTGGAACGGCATGAAGGAAATCTCGGGCCTGCGGAACATGACGCTGTCCGAACTGGTCGGCGAGATCGACGGCAATCGCCAGCAGGGCAATCTGTCCTCGGCGATCCGCCTCTTCGTGCTCGACTACTTCCGCACGCGCGCCATGCCGCCGGCCGCCGCGCCGGACGCGCCGCGGCCGCAGGCTTAGAGCTTCGGTCCGGACGGGCGCGTCACCCGGCGCGCCCGCCCTGCTCCGTCGCAGTCGCTCAATAAACCAGGCCGGTGCCGGGCGGCTTTTCGAGTGCTGAGGCCAGCGACCGATACTCCTCGCACCCGGTGCCGCAGATCGCCGCGATCCGGGTCAGATGATACGATGCCTGGTCGCGATTGCCCTGCTCGATCTGCCACAGGCCATAATACTGCCAGGTCAGCACGTGCTTCGGGTCCGCCTTCAACGCGCGCTCGTACCAGGTCTGCGACAGCCTGTAGTCGCCGAGCTTGCGATAGGAATAGCCGATCAGGTTGGCAACGTTGGCATTGTCGTCGCGGCCGAGCGCTTTTAGCTGCGTGATAGCGTCGGCGTAGTCTTGTCGTTCGTAGATCGTTGCATGCGCGGCGCGATATCCTTGCCGGAACGCGGCATCGTCGGCGCTCGACTGCTTGTTGGTCTTCTTCTTGGCTTTCGAGCTCGACTTGGCGCCGGCCCCGGTGTTGGGCGGCGGCGGGTTGGCCGAGGGCGGGTCGCCACCGCCGCCTGCGGCAAAGGCCGGAATGGATGGCGGCGAAGCGATCAGAACCGTTGAAAACATGGCCAGCGTTGCAAGCTTGATGGCCGACTTCATCATGCGAACCTCCGATTTTCCTTCGTCAGTGAAACCATGGTCCAGCCGCAGGTACAGACCCCGCCGCGCGCGAAGTATTCCCGCCGGTTCGCCTGGAAAGCATTGCGCCTTGCGGCAGTCTGGAGGAATGCGTATCTAATTGAGGGGCGTCACAGTTCCCCCGCAAGGCAGCGGGCGGAACCGCTGAATACAAGCACGCCCAATCGGGAATCCCTGGAGAGAGAAATGGACATCGCAAAGCTGACCGCGCCTCGCGACCTCAGTCCATTTTCGGAAGCTCTCCATGCCTGCCTTTCTTGTTCTGGATTCCATATCCCTCATCACGCCTGACGGACGCCCGCTGTTCGATGGACTGACGCTCGCGATTGGCCGCGAGCGCACCGGCCTTGTCGGCCGCAACGGTAGCGGCAAATCCACCTTGTTGCGCCTGATCGCGGGCGAGATCGAACCCGCCGGCGGATCGTTGCAGCGCCTCGGCTCGATCGGCATGCTGGCGCAGCTGACCGATGAACGGCTGACGGTCGACGAGGCGCTCGGCGTGGCGGGCGGTCTTGCCCGGTTGCATCGGCTCGAACGCGGCGAAGGATCGCTCGATGACGCCGCGCAAGCAGACTGGACACTGGAAACGCGGATACAGGCGGCGCTGACGGAAGCCGGACTGCCGTCACTGCCGCTGGATCGCCCGATCGTCTCCCTGAGTGGCGGCGAGCGGACGCGGGTCGCGCTGGCCAGGCTTTTGATCGAGGCGCCGGACCTGTTGCTGCTGGACGAGCCCACCAACAATCTCGATGCCGACGGCAGGCAGGCCGTGGCGCAGCTGCTCGAACGCTGGCAAGGCGGCGTCCTCGTCGCCAGCCACGACCGCGCGCTGCTCGAACGCGTCGACCGCATCGTCGAACTGACGCCGATCGGCATCACGATATTCGGCGGCGCTTGGCCGGCCTTTGCCGAAGCGCGTGACGCCGCCCGCGCCCGCGCCGCCGACGATCTCGAGCGCGCCTCGGACGCCCTGCGCAATACCGAGCGCACGGTGCAGAAGGCGCGCGAAAAGAAGGCCCGCCGCGACAAGGCCGGCCGCGCCTGGCGCGCCAAGGGCATCGAGGACAAGATGTTCATGGACCGCGAGAAGGAGCGTGCCGAGACCAGTGCCGCACGCGAAAGCCACCTCGCCGGCCGCCTGCTCGGCGAGCGCACCGAGGCGCTGGAAACGGCGAAGGCGCAAGTCGAGATACTGACGCCGCTGTCGATCGATCTGCCGCGCACCCATCTGCCCGGCGGCCGCGAACTCGTTGTCTTCAAGGACGTCGTGATGACCTTTGGCGAGCGCCGCCTGTTCGAACCGCTGTCGTTCGAGATTCGCGGACCCGAGCGGATTGCCGTCCGCGGCGCCAACGGCTCCGGCAAGACCACCTTATTCCGCCTATTGACCGGCGAGCTGAAGCCTGCGAGCGGCGATATCAACCGCCGCACCGACCGGATGGCCGTGCTCGACCAGCATATCGGCCTGCTCGATCCCGCAGCGAGCATTCTCGACAATTTACGACGATTGAATCCCGAGCTCACGGCCAATGAAGCGCACGCGGCGCTGGCGCGCTTCGCATTCCGTAACAAGGCGGCGCTGCAGATCGCGTCGACACTCAGTGGCGGTGAGCGGCTGCGCGCAGGTCTCGCCTGCGTGTTCGCGCGCCCGCAGCCGCCGTTCCTGCTGCTGCTCGACGAGCCGACCAATCATCTCGATCTCGCCTCGATCGAGGAACTGGAAGCTGCGCTGAAAGGATTCGACGGCGCGCTGACCGTGGTCAGCCACGACGAAGCATTCTTGCGGGCGATCGGGATCGAAAGGGAGATCGTGCTCGGCTAGGCCGCGTACTCATGAAATCGGTGGCGTGACGTACAGAAGCAATGTCTGCTGCGCTTTTGGACCAACGCCGTTACCGCAAGGAAGCGCAATGACGCGAAGGGTCAACCGCGGAAGTCGGCAACTCGGCTCTGATCAAGCACGTGTCGAGCTGTCGCACCGGTCGGCGGCGCGCCACTCCACGATCGTGCCGCCATCTTCAGCCGATGTCTCAAAGCGCGCCTTCACATACTTGGCCCGTGCACGGTCGACCTTCAAGCGATCCCCGATAGCGATCTTGAGGGCCTCATGTCTCTCACGATCTTCAAGCAAGGCGGGATGTGACTCGATAGTGACGGCCCCCCGTTTAAACGCCGAGTCCCACCGCAGCCAAATTTGCCAGTCTTCAAGGACGAGAGCCAAAAGGCTCTCATCAATAGGCGAAACGAAATACGTGTCGCCATATTCGTCTGAACTGTGGTCAAACTCGGCCTCGTATATGTGTGGCACGCCATCGACGTCTGCGATGCCAAGGCGCGGCCCATCATAGTAATCGTTCACCGTGTGTACGCGATCGCGGGCCATTGAGCTCCCTTTGCTTCGGTACCGCTGCCCATCTTTACTGCCATGCCATTTGATGTCTGCTTTGTGTCAAAGAACGGCTCGCTGCCTATGGCTGCGCGCCAATCAGTCCAGGTCCTAATTCGACCGCGGCGGCGGATTGGCGACCTGCGGTGTCAGCGCCAGTGGCGGACGCGGTTTTTGCTTGGCGGCGCCCGGTGCGGGCTTGACGTCGATCGGCGGCGGCAGCGGCGCGACCTGCGGCGCGCCGGCGACGGGCGCAG
>NZ_LLXZ01000169.1 GCF_001440395.1 Bradyrhizobium jicamae
GGGCGCCGCCTTCGCGTTGCTCGCCACGGCCGCGCCGGCGCCGGCGGCGCCTGCGACGTTGGCCGTCTCCGTCGCCTTCGCCCGTCGCCGCTTCGGCGGTATCGTCGGTCAGCCCTTCGGTCTCCTCGGTCTCAACCTCGGATTCGGTTTCGATGTCGTACCCATCATCGTCGTCATAGGCTTCCTCGACCTGCGCCGGGAAGGCGGCCGCCTGCGCCGCCAGCAGCGCCTTGGCCGCTTCGAGCGTGTGGACCTGTTCGCCGCGGTCGATGATGTAGGACTGCTGGCCGCTCACGGTGGCGTCGGCAACGACGGAAAGCGAAACCTTGAAGGCGTTTTCGAGATCGCGCAGATGGCCGCGCTTGTGGTTCAGCACATAGAGCGCGACGTCGGTGCGGGTGCGTACCACCAGATTGTGGGTCGCGCCCTTCATCAAGATCTCTTCGATGCCGCGCAGCAATTGCAGCGCGACCGAGGACACCGAGCGCACATGACCGGAGCCGCCGCATTGCGGGCAGGGCTCGGTCGAACTCTCCAGCACGCTGGCGCGGATGCGCTGGCGCGACATTTCCAGGAGGCCGAAATGCGAGATGCGTCCGACCTGGATGCGCGCGCGGTCCTGCCGCAGGCAGTCGGAGAGTTTTCGCTCCACCGCGCGGTTATTGCGCTTCTCGTCCATGTCGATGAAGTCGATGACGATCAGGCCGGCAAGATCGCGCAGACGCAGTTGCCGGGCGACTTCCTCCGCCGCCTCCAGATTGGTCTTGAGCGCGGTATCCTCGATGTGGTGTTCGCGGGTCGAGCGGCCGGAGTTGACGTCGATCGAGACCAGCGCCTCGGTCTGGTTGATGACGATGTAGCCGCCGGAACGGAGCTGAACGGTCGGCGAGAACATCGCGTCGAGCTGGCTCTCGACGCCCATCCGCGAGAATAGCGGCTGGCCGTCGCGGTACTGCTTCACCGCCCGCACGTTCGAGGGCATCAGCATCTTCATGAAGTCGCGGGCTTCCTGGTAGCCGGATTCGCCGGCGACCTGGATCTCGTCGATTTCCTTGTTGTAGAGGTCGCGCAGCGAGCGCTTGATCAGCGAGCCTTCCTCGTAGACGAGGGTGGGGGCCTGCGACCGCAGCGTCATGTCGCGCACGGTTTCCCACATGCGGATCAGGTATTCGAAGTCGCGCTTGATCTCGGGCTTGGTCCGCGAGGCGCCGGCGGTGCGCAGAATGATCCCCATGCCCTCGGGCACGTCGAGGTCCTGCACCACTTCCTTCAGCCGCGAACGGTCCTGGGCCGAGGTGATCTTGCGGCTGATGCCGCCACCGCGGGCGGTGTTCGGCATCAGGACGGCGTAACGGCCGGCCAGCGACAGATAGGTCGTGAGCGCTGCGCCCTTGTTGCCGCGCTCTTCCTTGACGACCTGAACCAGCATCACCTGGCGGCGCTTGATGACTTCCTGAATCTTGTACTGGCGGCGTGGCCGGAACGGACGCTCCGGAACTTCCTCCAGCACGTCGTCGCCGCCGACGGATTCGACGACTTCCTCTTCGGCGTCGTCGCCGTCATCTTCGTCGTCGTGACCATCGTCGCCTTCGCCAACGCGAGCGAACTCGTCCGGAGCGGCAGCGGCGTAGCCTTCACCGGCATGCTCGACATGCGGCGGCTCGTCGGCATGGGGCGAGCTATCGACCGCCTGTTCCTGGTCATGATGTTCTTCGCGCGCAGGCTCAGCGGTGGCTTCGGTGGCGGTCGCCTCGACCGGTGCTGCGGCAGGTACGGCCGATTCGGCTTCCGGGGCTGACGCTTCGCTTACGGCATCCGCGCGTTCCTGCGGGGCAGACGCATCGTCATGATGGTGGTCGTTCGGCTGATCGTGATCGTGGCCATGCGCTTCGTGTTCATGCGCGTCATGGTCGTGATGGGCCGCATCCTCGTGATGTTCGGCATCGTGCGGCTGTGCTTCGGCATACACGCCGTCGTGTTCATGTCCTTGTTCAAGCTCCTGGCCCTCATAGGGCTGGGCCGCCTGCGAGGGATCCTGGCCGGCGTTCTCGATGACGTCGCTCTGGACACGGTCGCCATGGCCGCGCCGGCGCGCATTGCGGTGGCGCGAGCGGCGGCGGTGGCTGGAGCGGTTCTCGCTCTCTTCCTCGGCTTCGCGATGGGCGCGTTCGTCGGCCTCGATCAGCGCCTGACGGTCGGCGACCGGGATCTGATAGTAGTCCGGATGGATTTCGCTGAAGGCCAGGAAGCCATGGCGGTTGCCGCCATATTCGATGAACGCCGCTTGCAGCGACGGCTCTACACGTGTGACCTTGGCGAGATATATATTGCCGCGCAGTTGCTTGCGCTGGGCGGTCTCGAAATCAAATTCTTCGACGCGGTTGCCGCGAACCACAACGACCCGGGTCTCTTCCGGGTGGGTAGCGTCGATCAACATCTTGTTGGGCATTTTGGAACTCTTGAAGGGGGCGGGCGCGGTGCATGGCGCGCGCAAATTGCGCGGCCCGGTGACGCGACGGTCCACCTGATTCGGGGGTGAGGGGAAGGCCAAAACGCACTTCTTGGCGCCGCGCCGAACGGGGGCCCACCAGAGCAATGCGACGTGCGAAGCTTTCGCTTCGCGTCGGCGCGATCGTTCCGTGGATCCTGGTCGGCAACACAGTCTGGCGCATCAAGCGTCGGCCCGTCTGAACATGTTGGCGGAAAGCGATACCGCCGTGTCTATCGCTGAAAGCCCGGTTCGGCGCCTAGACGCCCGCCGGCCATCGCATATCGGACCGTTTTGGGGTCCGGATAATCAGTTTTGCCGTGTCTCAAACCGTCCCTGGAAAAAGACCTGGGACCGGACGCCGCCCGGGCTCGAAACCGCCGCTCCGTGTCAGCCGCGCGCAGCGCTGGCTGGGGAGGGATCGGGAAAGACGCAGGAGGCCTTCGGTTCCGAAGGTTCCGGCGCTGCACCGGGAGGCTGAACGCGACACAACCGGGAGTATTAGCCGTCAGCACCTCGTACATACGTGGATTGGGGGCGCCGTGCAAGGGAACCTTCCGCGAGCGTCGCAGCACTGCAACACTTGCCCCTTTTTGCCGGGCGGATATTAAGGTCCGATTAACCCTGTGGTCCTAATCGGGTAAGGGAAGGCTCCTCCGGAGGCCCCGAATCGTTGGCGAGCCGCGCAAATCTCCTTGTTTTGCTGGGATGTGGCCCATTGTGCGCCGCAGCATTGCTGTGCACCCAGATGATCAGCCCCAGCGCAGCCCAAGTGGCAGCTCCTCAAGTGGCCGCTCCGCAGGCACCGGCCTCCGTCGCTGCTGCCCCGAGCCCGGCGGCGGGATCGAATTTCCCGGTCGCCTCTGACGCCCGGCTGGCTGGCGATGCCAGGCAGACCCGTTTCATCCTTGATCTCGACAAGCCGGTTCAGTTTCGCGCCTTCGCGCTGGCCGACCCCTATCGCGTGATCGTCGATCTTCCCCAGGTCAGTTTCACGCTCCCCGCCGGGGTCGGCGCGACGGGCCGGGGGCTGGTCAAGGCCTTCCGCTACGGTCTCGTTATGCCCGGGGGATCGCGGATCGTGTTCGACCTGACCGGGCCGGCCAAGATCGCCAAATCCTATGTATTGGAGGCGGCCAACGGCCAGCCGCCGCGCCTGGTGATCGAATTCGAAGAGATGGATCGCACCGCCTTCGTTCAGGCGCTGCCGCCCGAAAACCGTCCCGAACTGCGGCCTGCGATTGCCGAGGCCAACGCCGCCACGCCGGATGCCTCGGCCGCGACGAAGCCTGCCGCCCCGCCGGACAAGAGGCCGGTGGTCGTGATCGATCCCGGCCATGGCGGCGAAGACAACGGCACCCAGGCCGGCGGCGGCGATATCATGGAAAAGAACCTGGTGCTGACCTTTGGTTTGGCGCTGCGCGACAAGATCGAGAAATCGGGCAAGTATCGCGTCGTCATGACCCGGACCGACGACACCTTCATTCCGCTCGCCGACCGTGTGAAGGTCGCACGCAGCGAGGCGGCGGCGCTGTTCGTTTCGATCCATGCCGACGCCTTGCCGCGCGGCGAGGGCGACGCCCAGGGCGCCACCATCTACACGCTTTCAGACAAGGCCACCGACTCCGAAGCCCAACGGCTGGCGGATGCCGAAAACAAGTCGGATGCGATCGGCGGGGTCAGTCTTGCCGACGAGCCGACCGAAGTCGCCGATATCCTGATCGACTTGGTGCAGCGGGAGACCAAGACATTTTCAAACCGGTTCGCGCGGGTCCTGATGGGCGAAATGAAGAGCACCGTGCGGATGCACAAGCACCCGCTGAAATCGGCCGGCTTCCGGGTCCTGAAGGCGCCCGATGTGCCATCCGTGCTGGTCGAACTCGGCTACGTCTCCAACAAGGGCGATCTTGAGCATCTGGTGTCGGAAAATTGGCGGAACCGGACCGTCGGCTCGATGGCGCAGGCAATCGATACGTTTCTGGCCAAACGGCTGGCAACTGCCGGGCCGGCCAAGTAAAAAGCCCGATACGCACTGCCTGAAAGTCGACTGAAAAGCGTGCCCTTCGGCGGCCCAAGCCCTAGTTTGGCCACAGCGACAACGGTATAGATCGGATAGAAAATCGCGTACTGGTCTTCGGAATCGGTCAATATTGTCCGCCGGACCTTTATTATTGTTCGACCGCGTAGCGGCGACCCGTTCGGGGGGATTGCCGTGTTTGGATAGCCGCCGCAGATGACGGCGCAAGGGTTGGAACGGAACGTCGATAATGCGCTTGCTGGTCCGGTTTCTGGGTTTCCTGTTCGCCGCCGGCACGGTCGTGTTCCTGGTCGGCGTGGCCGGCGTTGCGGGCGCGATCTGGCATTTCTCCAAGGACCTGCCCGACTATTCGCAGCTTCAGGACTACGAGCCGCCGGTGATGACGCGCGTTCATGCGTCTGACGGTGCGCTGCTCGGTGAATATTCCAAGGAGCGCCGCCTCTATCTGCCGATCCAGGCGGTGCCGAAGCTCGTCATCAACGCGTTCCTGGCGGCCGAGGACAAGAATTTCTACGAGCACGGCGGCATCGACTTCACCGGCATGGCGCGCGCGGCTGTGCTCTATGCGCAGAACTTCGGCTCCAACAAGCGTCCGCAGGGTGCGTCGACGATCACCCAGCAGGTCGCGAAGAACTTCTTGCTCACCAACGAGGTCTCCTTCACCCGCAAGATCAAGGAAGCCTTGCTGGCGATGCGTATCGAGCGCGCCTATTCCAAGGACCGCATCCTCGAACTCTATCTCAACGAAATCTATCTCGGCCTTGGCGCCTACGGCATCGCGGCGGCCTCGCTGGTCTATTTCGACAAATCGGTCAACGAACTCACGGTCGCGGAAGCTTCCTATCTGGCGGCGCTGCCGAAGGCGCCGGCGGCGCTGCATCCGGTGCGTAACCGCGATCGCGCGGTGGAGCGCCGCAACTACGTGGTTGATCGCCTCGTGGAAAACGGCTGGATCAAGCAGGCCGATGCCGACAAGGCTCGTAAGGAGCAGCTCAACGTCACCAGCCGCGGCACCGGCGCGCATATATTCGCCGGCGAATATTTCGCCGAGGAAGTCCGGCGCGATATCTTCGAGCGCTACGGCGAAAAGAAGCTGTACGAGGGCGGGCTGTCGGTCCGTGCCACGCTCGATCCGAAGATGCAGGTGATGGCGCGCAAGACGATGGTTGCCGGTCTCGTTCGCTATGACGAGGCGAGCGGCTGGCGCGGTGCACCCTCGAAGCTCGACGTTTCCGGCGACTGGGGCGTCAAGCTCGCCGACGTCAAAGCGCTCAGCGATATCTCGCCGTGGCGGATGGCCGTGGTGCTGGAGACATCGGACCAGTCGGCGCGGATCGGTTTCCAGCCGGGCCGTGAACTCGGCGGCGCCGTCAGCAAGCAGCGGCAGACCGGCATCATCACGCTCGACGGCGTGCGCTGGGCCAAGGCGGCATCCGGGCCCGCCAAAGGCAGGACACCGACCTCGGTGGCGCAGGTGTTGTCGCCGGGCGACGTGATCTATGCCGATCCGCTGTTCGACAAGGAAGGCAAGCCGGTCGAGGGCCAGTATCGCTTGCGGCAATTGCCTGAGGTGTCCGGCGCGATGGTCGCGATGGATCCGTGGACCGGCCGCGTGCTGGCGATGGTCGGCGGCTTCTCGTTCGACCAGAGCCAGTTCAACCGCGCGACCCAGGCCTATCGGCAGCCGGGCTCGTCGTTCAAGCCGCTGGTCTATTCGGCGGCGATGGACAACGGCTATACGCCGTCGACCGTGGTGGTCGACGCACCCATCGAAATCGACCAGGGGCAGGGTGCCGGCGTCTGGCGTCCGGAAAACTATTCGTCCGGCAGATATGGCGGCCCGACGACGCTGCGTAACGCACTCCGGCAATCGCTGAACACGGTTACGGTGCGGCTGGCGCAGGACATCGGCATGCCCCTGATCGGCGAATATTCGAAGCGGTTCGGCGTCTATGACGAATTGCCGAATTACCTGTCCTACGCGCTCGGCGCCGGTGAAACCACGGTCATGCGCATGGTGACGGCCTATTCGATGTTCGCCAATGGCGGCCGCCGGGTGAAGCCGACGCTGATCGACCGTATCCAGGATCGTTACGGCCACACCATCTTCAAGCACGACGCGCGCGAGTGCCGCGGCTGCGACGCGCCCGGCGGCTGGAAGAATCAGAGCGAACCTCAACTGGTCGACCGTCGCGAGCAAGTGCTCGACCCGATGACGGCCTACCAGATCACCTCGATGATGGAATATGTGGTGCAGGCCGGCACCGCGACGGTGGTCAAGGAGGTCGGCAAGCCGATCGCCGGCAAGACCGGCACCACCAATGACGAAAAGGACGCGTGGTTCATCGGCTTCTCGCCGGATCTCGTGGTCGGCATCTATGTCGGCTTCGACAAGCCGCGCAATCTCGGCCGCGGCATGACCGGCGGCCATCTCGCGGCGCCGATTGCCAAGGATTTCCTCAAGC
Organism: Bradyrhizobium jicamae; assembly: GCF_001440395.1. Taxonomy (GTDB): domain Bacteria; phylum Pseudomonadota; class Alphaproteobacteria; order Rhizobiales; family Xanthobacteraceae; genus Bradyrhizobium; species Bradyrhizobium jicamae. The sequence goes on from NZ_LLXZ01000169.1 coordinate 6,992, forward strand.
TCGCGCTCGCCGACAAGCCGGCGATCCCCTTCAAGGTGCCCGCCGGCATCAAGCTGGTTCGCGTCGATGCCAAGAGCGGCATGCGCGCCGGCCCGGGCGAGGGCGGCCGCACCATCCTCGAAGCGTTCAAGCCGGGCACCGCACCACCGGATAACTACTCCGTCATCGGCGTCGCCGACATGGACGGCCGGGCGCCGCAGGGATATCCGCAAGGGTATCAGCAAGGATATCAGCAGCCCGACGCGGGCAATATCATGCGTCCCGGCACCGGCGGCCTTTACTAATCCGATAGCTCCACTGCAATCGCAAGCTGCGCTTGCGATGTGGCCTGATATCGGGCCGGCACGCCGGGCTAGTATCACAGGAAAGCGAATTGCCCGATTTCGACCATTTGAGCATGGGATAGCGTCGGGCGGCGAATCCTCGGATAGAGGTTTGTGCGCGAATATACGTCGGGAATGACGACGCAACAGTTGGAATGAAACTTTGATAATACGCTTTCTGTTGCGGTTTACCGGCTTCTTGTTCGCAGCCGGAAGCGTGGTGTTCCTGGTGGGCGTGGCCGGCGTCGCAGCCGGTATCTGGCATTTCTCCAGGGATCTGCCTGATTATTCGCAGTTGCAGGACTACGAGCCGCCGGTGATGACGCGCGTGCACGCCGCTGACGGCGCGCTGCTCGGCGAGTATTCCAAGGAACGGCGGCTCTATCTGCCGATTCAGGCGATGCCGAAACTCGTCACCAACGCGTTCCTGGCGGCCGAGGACAAGAACTTCTACGAGCATGGCGGCCTCGACTTCACCGGCCTGGCGCGTGCGGCCGTTGTCTATGTGCAGAATCTCGGTTCCAACAGGCGCCCGCAGGGCGCCTCGACGATCACCCAGCAGGTCGCGAAGAATTTTCTTCTGACCAACGAGGTCTCGTTCACCCGCAAGATCAAGGAAGCGCTGCTGGCGATGCGCATCGAGCGCGCCTATTCGAAAGACCGCATCCTCGAACTCTATCTCAACGAAATCTATCTCGGCCTTGGTGCGTACGGTATCGCCGCGGCGTCGCTGGTCTATTTCGACAAGTCCGTGAACGACCTGACGATTGCCGAAGCCGCCTATCTCGCCGCGCTTCCGAAAGCGCCGGGTACGCTGCATCCGGTGCGTAATCGCGACCGCTCGGTCGAGCGCCGCAATTACGTGATCGATCGTCTGGTCGAAAACGGCTGGATCAAGCAGGCTGAGGCCGACAAGGCGCGCAAGGAGCCGTTGGTCGTGGCCAGCCGCGGCAACGGCGCGCATACGTTTGCCGGCGAGTATTTTGCCGAGGAAGTCCGCCGCGACATTTTTGAGCGCTACGGCGAGAAGAAGCTGTACGAAGGCGGCTTGTCGGTCCGCACCACGCTCGATCCGAAGATGCAGGTGATGGCGCGCAAGGCCATGGCCGCCGGCCTCGTAAATTTCGACGAAGCGCAAGGCTGGCGCGGCGCCATGAGCAAGCTGGACATTTCCGGCGACTGGGGCGTGAAGCTCGCCGAGATCAAATCGCTGAGCGACATCTCGCCCTGGCGGATGGCCGTGGTGCTGGAGACATCCGAACAGTCGGCCCGCATCGGCTTCCAGCCCGGCCGCGAACTTGGCGGCGCCATTTCCAAGGAACGGCAAACCGGTCTCATCACGCTGGATGGCGTGCGATGGGCGAAGCCGGCTGCGGCGCGCGGCAAACCGGCGACAGGCTCGGTCTCGCAGATCCTGTCGCCGGGCGACGTGATCTACGCCGATCCGCTGTTCGACAAGGAAGGCAAGGTGATCGAGGGCCAGTATCGGCTGCGTCAGTTGCCGGAAGTGTCTGGCGCCATGGTCGCGATGGACCCGTTGACCGGCCGCGTGGTCGCGATGGTCGGCGGCTTCTCGTTCGACCAGAGCCAGTTCAATCGCGCGACCCAAGCCTATCGGCAGCCTGGGTCGACTTTCAAGCCGCTGGTTTATTCGGCGGCGATCGACAATGGCTACACGCCGGCGACGATCATGATCGACGGGCCGATCGAGATCGATCAGGGGCAGGGCAACGGCGTCTGGCGGCCGGACAATTTTTCGGTGGGCAGCTATAAGGGGCCGATCACGCTGCGCGATGCCCTGAAACAATCGCTCAACACCGTCACGGTGCGGCTGGCGCAGGATGTCGGCATGCCCCTGATCGGCGAATATGCCAAGCGCTTCGGCGTCTACGAGGAATTGCCGAACTATCTTTCCTATTCGCTCGGCGCCGGCGAGACCACGGTGATGCGGATGGTGACGGCCTATTCGATGTTCGCCAATGGCGGCCGGCGGGTGAAGGCAACACTGATCGACCGCATCCAGGATCGCTACGGACGCACGATCTTCAAGCATGACCAGCGCGAGTGCCGCGGCTGCGATGCGCCGGGCGGCTGGAAGAACCAGCCCGAGCCGCAACTCGTCGACCGCCGCGAGCAGGTGCTGGATACGTTGACCGCCTACCAGATCACGTCGATGCTCGAAGGCGTGGTGCAGGGTGGAACGGCGACGATCATGCGCGAGGTTGGCAAGCCGATCGCCGGTAAGACGGGCACCACCAGTGACGCAAAAGACGTCTGGTTCGTCGGTTTTTCGCCGGATCTCGTTATCGGTCTCTATCTCGGCTACGACAAGCCGCGCACGCTGGGCCGGGCCGCGCAGGGCGGCCGCATCGCCGCCCCGATCGCGAAGGATTTCATGAAGCTCGCGCTGGCCGACAAGCCGCCGACCCCGTTCAAGGTTCCTCCCGGAATCAGGCTGGTCCGCATCGATTCGAAGAGCGGCATGCGCCCCACACCCGGCGATACCGGCCGTACGGTTCTGGAAGCCTTCAAGCCGGGTACCGCGCCGCCGGATAGTTACGCCGCCGTCGTCGGCGTTGCCGAGGGGGAAGAAGGACGGATGCCGCAGGGATATCCTCAAGCACAGGGATATCCTCAGGCGCAGGGATATCCCCAAGGGTATCGGCCCGAGACCGACTCGATCATGCGTCCCGGAACCGGCCGGCTCTACTAGACCGCCAGCAGGTTGCGCTTTGTGGCGTCCGCCGCTACATCCCTTGCGGCATTCATTCAATCGCGGCGCACGCCGCAGACAGAAGAGACCATGCGCGCCGAAGTCGAACGCCTCGTAGAAGAGATCAAGCAGTCAGTCGGGCTGCTGAGGAGGCATCTTTGACGTCGAGAAATCCACGGCCCGGCTCGCCGAGCTGAACAGTCTCGCCGAAGATCCCAATCTCTGGAACGATCCCCAGAAGGCCCAGAAGCTGATGCAGGAGCGCACCTCGCTGGTGGATGCGCTCGAAGGCATCGGCAAGGTCGAGCGCGAGCTCGACGACAATGTCGAGATGATCGCGCTCGGCGAGGCCGAGAACGATGACGGCGTCGTCGTCGAGGCCGAGAACGCGCTCAAAGCCCTGAAGAAGGAAGTCGCGCGCCGCGAGCTGGAAGCGCTGCTGTCCGGCGAAGCCGACAAGTTCGATTCCTATCTCGAAGTGCATGCCGGCGCCGGCGGCACCGAAAGCCAGGACTGGGCCTCGATGCTGCTGCGCATGTACACGCGCTGGGCCGAGAACCATGGCTTCAAGATCGAATATCTCGAAGAGTCCCAGGGCGAAGAGGCCGGCATCAAATCCGCCACCATCCAGATCAGCGGCCACAATGCCTATGGCTGGCTGAAGACGGAGGCCGGCGTGCATCGCCTGGTGCGGATCTCGCCGTTCGATTCCAACGCGCGACGGCACACCTCGTTCTCGTCGGTGCAGATTTTCCCCGTCATCGACGACTCCATCAAGATCGAGATCAAGGAATCCGACGTACGCACCGACACCATGCGCTCCGGCGGCGCCGGCGGCCAGCACGTCAACAAGACCGAGTCGGCGGTGCGCCTGACCCATATTCCGACCGGCATTGCGGTGGTCTGCCAGGCCGGCCGCTCGCAACACAAGAACCGCGCGCAGGCGTGGGACATGCTGCGCGCGCGGCTCTATGAGATCGAGCTGAAGAAGCGCGAGGAGCAGGCCGCCGCCGATCAGGCTGCCAAGACCGATATCGGCTGGGGCCACCAGATCCGCTCCTACGTGCTGCAGCCCTATCAGATGGTAAAGGACCTGCGCACCGGCGTGCAGACCTCGGATACTTCGGGCGTGCTCGACGGCGACCTCGACGAATTCATGGCGGCAACCCTGGCGCAGCGCGCGTTCGGCACCGGGCCGGGCTCGGTCGAGGATGTGGACTGATCCATGACCAAACTGGCCTTCATCGGGCTCGGTCGCATGGGTCACGGGATGGCCGGCCGCTACCTCGATGCAGGTTTTGACGTTGCGGTATGGAATCGCAGCAAGGCAAAAGCCGAAGATTTGATCGCGCGCGGTGCGCGCTGGGCGGCGTCTCCGGCTGACGCTGCCGATGGCGCCGATGCTGTCGTAACTATGGTTGCCGATGACGAGGCGTCGCGATCGGTCTGGCTCGGCGAGAATGGCGCTGCAGCGAAGATGAAAGCCGGCAGCCTCGCGATCGAATGCTCCACCGTGTCGCACCAGCACGCACTCGACATGGCGCGCGAACTGCGCGGCCGCGGCCTGATCTATATCGATTGTCCTGTCACAGGCCTGCCGCAAGCGGCGGCTGCCGGAAAGCTGACCTTGCTCGTCGGTGCTGACGCCGCCGATCTGGATCGCGCAAAACCCTATCTCGCCCCGATCGGCGACATCATCAGGCACTTTGGCGCCGTCGGCACCGGCACCGTCTTCAAGCTGATCAACAACCTGATAGGCGCGGTGCAGATCGCAAGCCTCGCCGAGGGTGTGGCGATGGCCGAGCAGGCCGGGCTGGACATGAACCTGGTCGCGGAAGCGCTGGCGACCGGCGCGGTGGCGAGCCCGCAGGTGATCCGTCATTCCAAGCGCATGGTCGCGCGCGATTTCTCCGGCGCGTCGTTCACGGCGGCGCTTCGCCACAAGGATGCGGCCTATGCGGTGGCGCTCGCCGAAACGCTGCTGCCCGGCGTGCCCGTCAGCCGCGCCGCGCTTGCCGCCTACGAGAAGGCGAAGGCAAACGCGCCCGATGAAGACGAAGGCCGGATGATCGAGATCGTGTCGCGGCCGAAATAGTCTTCGGAAATCGGGTGGACGGCGACGTGCATCCGGTCCTAGCTGGTTTACGCGATTTCACCAGGTTCTTGCGAAAATGACAGCCAGCGACGGCCGGATCGATACGCGCGATTGGGCATTGCTCGCCGCATTGTCGGTGCTCTGGGGCGGATCGTTCTTCTTCAACGGCGTGGTGCTGCGCGAGCTGCCGCCGTTCACGCTCGTACTGTTGCGCGTGCTGCTGGCCGCCATGATCCTGCTGCCGCTGCTTTACGCGCAGCGACTGCCATTTCCGACGGGGTGGATCGGCTGGCGGCCGTTCGTCCTCGTCGCCTTGTTCAACAATGTGCTGCCGTTCTCGCTGATCGTCACCGGTCAGATGTACATCCCGAGCGGGCTGGCTTCGATCCTCAATGCCACCACGCCGCTGTTCACAGTGGCGGTGATGGCGCTGGCGGGCGAGGAGAAGCTCATCATCAGGCGCGTGGCCGGTGTGATCGTCGGCCTTGTCGGCGTCGTGATCCTTCGCGGCGGCGGATTGGATTTTGCCAGCGGGCAGGGGCTCGGCGTGCTGCTGTGTCTCGCGGCGGCGCTGAGCTACGGCATCTCCGCGCTGATCGCGCGGCGCGCGCTATCGGATTCGCCGCCGTTGGCCACGGCCACGTTTCAATTGATGGCATCGAGCCTGATGATGATCGTCGTCGCCGGCGTTTTCGAGCGTCCCTGGCAATTGCCGATGCCGGGCGTGGCGACTTGGTTCGCGGTGCTCGGCCTTGCCGGCCTGTCGACGGCGCTGGCCTATATCGTTTTCTTTCAGATTTTACGGCGATCCGGCGCCACCAACGTCATGCTGGTGACGTTGCTGGTGCCTGTCACCGCCATCCTGCTCGGATCGCTCGTGCTCGGCGAGCAGATTTCGCCGCGCGAGATCGCGGGCGCACTGGTGATCGGCAGCGCGCTGCTATTGATCGATGGCCGCCTGCTGAAGTTTCCAAAGTGTTGGCTTGCTCGCGCAAGGGGGCGCGAGCCAGCTTGACATTTGCCTATATAGCAATACGATTTGCTATATAAGCAAACCGGAGAGTAGCGTGGTTTCGGCAGAAGCTGGCCGGCGCGCCCGCGAGGCGGCGCGCCTTGCCGGGATTGGCGCCGTCATTCGCAGGGCCCGTTCGGCGCGTGGTTTGACGCTCGATGAACTCGCCGGAATGGTCGGGCTGTCAGTGACATTTCTCTCGCGCATCGAGCGCGGCCTGATCGCGTGTTCGATCGGCAATCTCCTGGAAATTGCCGGCGTCCTTCAGTTGCCGCCGGCTGAACTGTTCGCCGACATCGATGGCGAGGAACGGACACGCGCGTATCGCGTGGTGCGGTCAACCGATGCGGTTCCAGCGAAGGACGCCGACGCAGATTATGCCTGGTGCAAGCTTGCGTCGGGCGTGGGCGAGCAGCGGCTGGAAACTTTTCTGCTGGAACTATCGGCCAAACCGCGCAAGCCGACGCTGGTCGCGCATCCCGGCGAGGAAATGTGTTTCGTCCTCGACGGCAGCGTCGAATTTCAGGTCGGCGACGAGACCATCGCGCTGGAGCGCGGCGATTCGATTCATCTGCGTTCGGACGTGCCGCATATGGCGTGGGCGCGCGGGTCCGGTAGCGCGCGCCTGCTCATGGTGACATCGATCGAAAATCAGTCGGCCATCGCGGTCGAATGGTGGAGCAATATTGCGGGCAGGAAAGGCGAACGAGAGAAAACTGCAAAAGGGAGAGCAAAATGAGTGCTGTCACGAGCAAGGAGATTCCCGACACCGCGGCCGCCAATGCGGAGTTGACGACGGCGCGCGAAGCATCGCGAAAGGATCACAGGCCATACGAGACGCGCCATTTCGACGACGTCGAATGGGAGACGATCCGCTGGCCGGGCGAAACAGGCAAAATGCTTTTTCATCCGCGGCCGGAACGTCCGACCGAACCGAACGCCGGAATTCTGCGGCTTGAGCCCGGCGCCTATCACCCCGAGCATTATCATGGCTTCGCGCAGGTCTGGCACATCCTGAAGGGCGAGTTTTCGATCGACGGAACGCTGCATGGTCCGGGAACGGTGCTGTTCCATCCCGACCCGCACTTCGAGGGCGAATTCCGCACCGAAACCGGCGGGGAGATATTCATCGTCCAGTATCCGGGACCGACGACCGGTGAGCGCCCGATCTATAGCGGCCGGTTCAACATGGCGGAACGGAAGGCGGTGGCGAGCGAACGCGTCGATCTCTGAACCGGCGGACTATCGCGCAGGCTGACTGGAAGCCGATGTCTTCCAGTCGGCAAGCCAGTTCCTGAACCTTCCGCTGTCACGCGTCCCCCCATGCCAGGCTGCGTGCACGGTGCCGTCGCCGGCGACCATGATGACGGCATCGAGCCCCTTGGAACGTCGCAGCGTATCGATCGCGTGCTGAGGGGTCTGGGCGATCGGGCCCGCGACATTGAAGGACGTGTTGACGGACAGTTCGACGCCGATATGGCGGCCGAGCGCCTTCAGATACGCGTAGGTGAGGGGATCGTCTTCGTTGCGCACGATCTGGATGCGGCCGGTGCCGTCAGCATGGATGACGGCCGGGATTTTTTCGCGCGCATGCGGCTTCGAATGCGCCGTCAGCACCATGTAATTATAGGCGTTGTAATCGGCGTCGGAGGCGCCAGGCAGCAGTTCGAAATATTCCTGCGCCGCCTGCAGCGTCGCCATCGGCGCCAGCGGGCGAATGGCCTCGCGATATTTGACGCGCTCGTTCAGGCGCTCGCGCGCCTCGGGATCGCAGGGGTTGGCGAGGATCGAGCGATGGCCGAGCGCGCGGGGGCCGGTTTCGGCCGCACCCTGATATAGCGCAATCACGCCGTTCTGCGCGACCATGAACGCCATCAAATCCGCGATCGCGTCGCGGCCCTCGGGCGTCGAGATATCGCCGATCTGTTGCGAAGCGACGTCGTCGGCTTCGAGCGCGCCGGCAATGTCATCGCGCGACGGCGGCGTGCCGCAATAGAAAGCATGCGTCATCGGCGCACCGCGCGGTGCGCCCGCCAGATGCGCGAACAGCCAGGCGGCGCCGATGGTGACGCCGGGATCGCCGGGCACCGGCGGCACCCACAGATGCAGCCGCGCGTTTCGTTGCTGCGCGCGCGCGAACCACGCTTCATTGAAATGCTCGAGCAGCCGCATATTACCGACCGCATTCAGCGCGACGCCGCCGGTGAGCACCAGCCGGTCGGCGCCTGTCGCGCGCAGCAGATGGTCGACGACATGGATCATGGCGTCCTCGAAAACCAGTTGCGTCGCGGCCGCCTTGTCGAGACGATCCTTGGTATCGGGACGGTGGTGGATGTCCTCGACGCGCAGCACCGCATCCGGATTCCAGAGCTGGTCCGGCCTGAGCGGCTCGCCGAGGATCTCGGTGAGGGCTTGCTTGTACGGGTGGTCGAACGGGTCGCAGTACCAGTTGGCCAGTGCGCGATTGAGCCTGACCTCGCCGTTCGCACCAAAATGCAGCACGTCGCGGAGCCGTGCGTAATAGGGATTGCTGGCGCGGTTCATGTCGCCCCAGGCAGCGGCGCCCATGTAGCGGCCCTCGCAGGACAGCCAGGTCCAGCCGCCTTGCGTCGACGAGATCACGCTGTAGAACGCGCCGAGTGAATCGAACATGCTGTCGTTGCAATAGAGCCGGCGCATCGCGCCATGCTCGACGACGTAAAGCGAGATCGAGCCCTGGTCGCCGGTGCCGTCGAGCACCGCGATTGCGGTCGGCGCGCCATCGTCGGCAAACGGCGAGGCGGCCCAGGAAAACCAGGCATGATTGTCGTGATGCGGCAGGCAGATCAGCGGCACGCGCTCGGCAAGCCCGATCTGTCGGGCGAGGATTTTTGGCGTGCGCGTCATCTGGTCGAGGCGGCGGCCGTCGAAGCCGGCGGCCTCGGTGGTGCGCAACAGCTTGGCGCTCTGCGGCAGTTCCTCGAGCACCGAGCGCGCCAGCGTGCCGGCGAGCGTCGGATAATCCCAGCTCGTGACCCAGGCATCGATATCGCCGATGTCGCGGCCCATGGCCCGCAGCGTCGCCACAACGGCGTCGATCGACAGTTTCGGATATTCTGTCGTGTGCTTGTTGCCGGAAAAGCGCTCTTCCTCGTTGTTGACGATCAGCCGCGGCCCGTGCGCCCGCGTCACCTCGACCAGCGCCAGCCCTGAATTATGCGTGCCGGGCGCGCCAAGACCCGCGAGATAGACGGTTTCGCCGCGCGCAAGTTTTCCGCGAACATGCGCGATCCGCGCACCGGCGAAATCAGAGCCGAGCTGGTGAAACCCCGCAACGCCCATGGTTTTTGCCGCCAGCCAGCGCGCGAAACGGAATCCGCCGGCCGCGAGTCTTGGATGTCGCGGTCCAATTCGTACGTTCGGTTTCAACCTGTCCAACCTTCCGGGCCTTGCTCGCATGGTAATGACGCGAAGGAGCATCAATCACAATTGCGGCCGGGCAACAATGCCGTTTCGGTATACGGAACAGGCACATGCTCGCAAGCGCGGATGCGGCTTGCGAGCATGTGCCTGCAAGAAGGCTGAAAACTAAAGGAGAAAACGGTGTCGGTTCGTATGCAGAAGCGCGTTCCTTTGACGGCCCAGAGAGAAGAGGCACCGCGGCGTGGTGCCTCTTCTCGACCCGTCACTATCCCGGAATATTCGGCTCCACGACCAGCGCGAGCTGGGCGAGCGACTGCTGCCAGCCGAGATAGCAGGCCTCGACCGGAATCACCGTCGGCAAGTTTGCCTGTTCGATGTTGACCTCGGTTCCGACCGAAACCGCCTTCAACGTCACGGTGACCTCGATGACACCGGGCAAATTGGGATCGTCGAAACGATCGGTGTAGCGGATACGCTCGTTGGGCACGATCTCCAGATATTCGCCGCCGAACGAATGGCCCGTATTCGTGGTGAAGTTCGTGAATGACATTTTGAATGTGCCGCCAACTTTCCCTTCAAGATGGTGGACCTTGCAGGTGAAGCCATAGGGCGGCAGCCACTTGGCCAGGGCTTCCGCATCGAGGAAGGCGCGAAAAACCTTCTCCGGCGTGGTGGCGAAGACACGATGCAAACGAACGGTATTGCCTTGGGACATGACGTTATATTCTCCGGTACTGAGCGGGGTTTTATCGCAGGTTAGCTCAGTCTCTGCCACAAGGACGACTGAACTCCATGTGAGCCGACACCGGGTCCCAAAAAAATCACCGACGTGGCCGGGCGCCGGTTTCGCTTCAGGTAACCGCACTCAGAAACTTCTGCGGGTCCGCAACGTCGCCGTCGATCCGGGCTCGCTGCGGCGCCTTGCCGCGCGCAGCGACATGCCGCCGGCCACGCCGACGCCGAGCACGTACAGCCAGCCCTGGTGGAAATCGAACAAATGCGAATTCAGGAGTGAACTGACGACATTCTGCACGACGACGACCAGCCCGATCCAGCCGGCGAGCGTCCGTCCCGTGAACATGACGAGATGGCTGAGCCACATCGCGTAGAGCAGCAAGACGCCGAGCAGCCCCCACTGCACCGCGATGGCAAGCGTTTGGTTGTGGGGATTGTTAACGATCTCGGCCTCCAGCCCCGTCTGCCCGCCTGCGTCGCGTTCGAACTGCGCCTTGATCGAGCCGGTGCCGTGGCCGAACAGCGGGGCTTCGGCAATGAACTTGATCGACTTGCGCCAGTAGGTGAGCCGCTGCGCCGTCGATGCGATTCCGCTGATGTCGCGCGCCTGATATTCGACGCCGATATCGGCGATACGCTGGCGCAGATGGGGCGAACTCGTCCAGACCAGTGCACCAGCGATGGCCACGCTCGCCAGCAACGCCAGCATCGGCCGCCGGCTGAGATGGCGCGCGGCAAACAGGACCAGCAGGACCGCCATGTAAATCAGCGCGGTCCGCGCCAGCGCTGCGAATAGCATGTTGGCGATGAAGGCCAGCATCAATGCGAGACAACCGGCCGCCAGCCTCCATTTTTTCCAGCGCCACGCGATCAACGCCGGCAGCGCCAGCGCGAAGGCGCAGAGCGCGAATTCCTGGCTCTGGTCGATATAGTTTTTGACGGGGATGCCGGCAGAGAGCGTGTTCGCAGGCTTCAGGCCGGGAACGAACAGCACGATCCAGGACAGCATCATCAACAGCGTGCATGAGGCGAGGAAGCCGATCAAAACCCAGGAGCCGCGTTGGCTGCGCTGGAAATGGTAGAGAAGGAATGGGATCAGCAGCAGTTTTGCGACCGGCTTGATCCCATGCAGACGTGTTGGCCAAGGGCCGTCTGCCCACAGCGTACCGAAAACGGCGAGCGCCAGGAGCGCGATCGGCCAGAGGCGGGCCGGATCGGTGAGATCCTGTACAAACGTTTCCCAATCGATGGTGGGAACGACGATGATCAGCCAGAGCACGACCAGGATTGATGTCGCCGAGGTCGACCATGGCAGCGAGGCCGCGATCAGCACGGCGGCGATATCGGCTGCGAGCAGCCAGATCGCCGACCGGCGCCAAATGTGGAACCGATCGAGCCAGGGCGAAAGTCTGGCGGGCGCGAGCATAGCGTCGGATTCGACCGTCATGGAGAGCCCTTACGTGCCGTGCGCGGCGAGGCCTTCCAGCAGCGCCACGCTGGGGGCCATTTGCGGGGCCGACACCAGGCTTTCGCCGGTTGCCTGCAGGGTGAGGAAGTCGCGGGCCTGGGTGTGATAGCCGAAACGCTCGGTCAGTTCCTCGCGCCGGGCGCGGATCTTGCTTCGCCACTCCTCCTGTCGCGCCAGCACCCGCGCGACGGAAGCGCAGATCGATTCGGTCGAGAACGGATCGAAGTAATCGGCCAGTTCTCCCGCGACTTCGCGAAACACGGGAATGTCGGAGCACAGCACGGGTGTATTGGCCGCGAGCGCCTCGATGATCGGCACGCCGAAACCCTCGGCGAGGCTCGGCATGATCAAACCGTGCGCTTCTGATATCAGCGCCGCTTTTTCATGCTCGTCGACATAGCCTGCGAAACGGATGTTTTGCGGCAGGCTGCGCATCCGGCTTGCGCCGCCGGCGTAGCCGATCACGACGAGATCGGCCTGCGGCAGTTTCTTGAACGCGCGGATCACGGCATTGACGTTCTTGCGCGGCTCCGCCGAGACGATGACGACGAAGCTCGGTCGCGCCGGATGCGCAGCGTCAGTCGCAACAGCCGGCGCATCTGAAGCGTCGAAACGGGTGCGCGGATAGACCACCCGCGCCGGCAGATGGGAAAATTGCGGCAGCAGATCCCCAAAGCGGTTCTTGCTGTAGTTTGAGACGAATGCCAGCTCGTCGGCCTGCTGCAGGCTGGTGAAGAGGCGGGACAGGAACAGCCGCGTCGCGACGTCGCTGAGCTTGAGGTCGGTCAGCGGCAGCAGGTCGTGCACCACGCAGACGACCCTGGCATTCGGCCGTCGCTCGATGGCGACCCGCGTCGGCGTGTCGATGAGGATGATGTCGTAGTCGCGCGCGTCGATCCGCGGCGCCGGCAGCCGGATCAGCGCGGAAGTGTCCTGATAGCTGTAGAATCCGGGCTCGAGCAGAAAGTGCCGGAACAACTCGAGATGCCGGAGATCTGTCGGGATATATTCGAAGCCGCCGGACTTGTTCTCGATCAGCTTGGTGCGCAGCGGCAGGACGCCGATCGCGCGCAGGGAGCACAGGCCGAACTCCCATGAGGTCGACATGCTGATACGGTGCCTGAACCAGTCGATCGTGCGGCGCAGGCTGCTGCGCGTCATCGAATCGTTCATGTTGGTTTCATCGAGAAAGCGATAGAGCGCGAGAAGCTCGATCAGGCGCGAATCCGCCGGCAACAGGCGCGACTGCCGCTGCCGCCGGCGCAGTTTGCGATAGCGGCGCGTGGTTTCGACCACGAGCGTGAGCTCATGTCCTTCGGTGGCGAGCGAGCGGATCAATTCGCGGGTGAAATGGAAGATGCCGCGCTTGTGGTTGGGCTCGCCGAGCGATTCGCTGACGACCAGTATCTTCTTCATGCTCGCTTCTCTCGCAATTCAAAGGGATAGGCGGAATGGATTTCGGGATAGACCGTGTTGACGATCCGGCCGCGGTCGAGATGGACGATGCTGGTGCAGGTCCGGCGCAACAGGTCGTGATCGTGGGACGCGATGATCACGATCGCGGCCTGCGAAACCAGCTTGAGCAGCCGCTGCTCGGCCTTCGCCGAAAAATTCTCGTCGACCACGCTGAGCCACTCGTCGAGCAGGAGGATGTCGGCCGGAAACGCGGTGGCGGTCGCAAACAGGACGCGCATCAGCATGCCCGATGAGAACATCCGCAGCGGCAGCCGCTGCATGCGTTCCTCCAGCTCCGTGAACGCCCAGATCTCGTCGATCATCGCCGGCGTCGGTTTCCGGCCGCTGATCCGAAGCAACAGGCTGATATTTTCGGCCGCGACGAAATCCATGTTGACGCCGGCGTTCAGGCCGAGCAGCGGCACGATGTTGCCGGTGATCCCGACATGGCCGCTGCTGGCCGGATAGACGCCAGCAATCAGCCGCAGCAGCGTCGATTTGCCGGAGCCGTTGGGGCCGGCGAGCCCGATGCGCGCGCCGGCAGAAGCCTCGATCGAGATGTTGTCGATCGCGCGGATCGTCGGCGTCGGGGTCGAAGCGCCGGCCAGTCGTCCGAGCAGGCGGCGCTTCAGCGAAAAGTCGTAGGCGCCGTACAGCGGATAATCGAGACAGACGTCGCGGAGGATGATGCTGGCCATGCGTCAAATCCAGAATGCGGCTTTGCGCAGGCGCGCGATGGTGATGACGCTCGCGACCGCCAGCACGGAAACGACCGCAAGCACATAGGAGACGCTCGACATCGCAACGTGGCCGGTCGCGAGCGGCTCGCGCCAGATCGCGAACAAATGCGTCAGCGGATTGAGCTGCATCACGGTGGAGGCATGATTGAGCATCTCCGTCGACCAGATGATCGGCGACGACAGGAAGGCCAGCATCAGTCCGGATTCGATGATCGGCTTGAGGTCGCGGTATCGGGTCGCCAGCGCGCCGAGCACGAGGCCGAGGCCGAGTGTGCAGACGACGAAAAGGGCAAACCCCGGCAACGCCGCGATCGCGCCGCCAAACTCCTTCGGCACCAGGACGAGCCAGAGGATCAGCGGCACCGAGGCATTGTGGAGTGCGAACAGCGCCTGGCGGAACACGCATTGCAGCAGGAACACGACCGGCGGCAGCGCGCGGTCCTTGATCAGGCTCGCTGAGTTCTGCAGCGCGGTGGTGGCGTCCAGCACCACGCTGTTGAGAAAGGTCCATGCCGTCAGGCTGAGCGCGAGCATTGGCAGACGGGCGACCGCATTGGCATTGGAGAGGTGGCCGATCACCGAGCCCAGCACCGCCACCATGATCGCCATCTGGATCGACATCCAGAACGGGCCGAGCAGCGAGCGGACATAGCGGTGGCGCATGTCCGACCAGGCGAGCGCCGCCGCGATCTGGATGGTTGCGGGCCATCCGATCGCGGCGGCTCGTGAGGCGCGCACCGCCGGGGCTGGCGCGGCAGCGGCCTCGCGATAGATTTTCTCGATCCCCTTGCAGAAGGCGGCGGCGGAGTATTTGGTCGCGGCGCGCTGACGCGCGGCCTCGCCCATGCGCCGGCGCCGTTCCGGATCGGCGATCAGGGTATTGATCGCTTCGGCAAGCTTGTCCGGATCGCCCGGCGGGACGGTGATGGCCTCGATGCCGTGGCGGGCAACCTGCGGCACGCCGGTATCGAGCGAGGTGTTGACGACCGGCCGTCCTGCGGCCATCGCCTCGAGTTGCACCAGCCCGAACGTTTCGGCATTGGTCACCGACGGCATCACGAACACGTCGGCGATGCCCATCAACTTGATACGATCGCTTTCCGGGACGGAGCCGAGCAGGCGAACACGATCCTGAAGTCCGAGGTTCTCGATCAGTTGCTCGAGCCGTTCGCGTTCACGGCCTTCGCCGACGATCCAGACCTCGAACGACTGGCCGAAGGCGGCGCGGACCAGCACGTCGAAACCCTTGTAGGGAACCAGACGGCCGCAGGCCAGCACCAGCCGTCCGCGCGCGTTGACACGGTCAAGCCGCGGCGCCGGCGGGTCATATTTGGCAACGTCGATGCCGAACGGAACCGCATGGCACTTGTCGGCGAATTCGCGCAGCAGCGGCGTGTTCTGGATCAGCACGGGATCCGACACGATGATCGCCTCGGCCCGCCGCAGCGTCCGTCGCATCAATGGCTCGATGAAGGGCCGCAAGGCGGCGTGCGAGACGATGTCTGCATGCCAGTGCACGACCAGCGGCCGGCTACGGCCAAACCCCAGTGCGAACACGAGGTCGGCAAGCGGGAAGGGCGCATGCAGCGCCAGCAGATCGTGCTCGGCGATCCGGCGCCACAATCGCAGCGGATAGGCCGGCGCGGCCGGCAGCGACAGCACGTCTCCGAACGAGCGCACGCGCTCGACCGCGACGTCGTTGACGACGATCCGGCTTTTGCCGCCGCTCTTGGAGCACACCAGGACGCCGGCCGAGAACATGTCCTTCAGGCCGGCGCAGATGTCGCGGATCACCGAAAGCGTGCCGCCGAACAGATCGGGGTAATAGACCTTGAAGATGTGAAGCACCGACGGGCGCCGGGCCGAATGGAGCGACGGGATCATGGGCAGCTCATTGACTTTCGGTTTGCGCTTCGCAGTGGCGTTCGATCCGCCGGTTCAGGAATTTCCTGATCGCTGCGATGTTGAATTCGATCTGCTCGCGCCGCGCCGGCGATGAGGAGGCGGTTGTTTCGCACCCCACCACCACACGTTTGCCTTCGTGCCGAGCCAGGACGATCGCGACCGAGGTCGCGTCAGCGTTCGCTTTCAGCGCGAAATGCACGCGGCTTGCATATTCGCCGGCGCGCAAGGCGTCGAAACCGAAGGCAAGCAACCGGCCATAGACGTAGAGCGCGAGCAGGTCGGTTTCGCCGAAGGTGCGGGGAGAGCCTGGTGCCCGGCAGGCAGGGATAGCCGCCGGTTGCGATCGTCAGGATGAAGTCGTCATAGGAGACGTCCGCCGTCCGGCACGCATCCGCCAGCCACAAGTCGAAGCGCATGGAATTGGTCATCGTTGTTGATCCGCCGTTGCGCACGGGTCGGGCCCGTCAGCGGGCGAGCAGGGCGACGACGAACGGCGCCGCCAGTCCGGCGAGAAAGATCACGCCGCGAAGCAGGGCCGGCAGCATCGGCGCGATGGCGGCGCTGCCATCGCGTTCGGTCAGGGCGTGTGTGGAGGCGGAAACTCGGTCCGAAAGGCGAGACATGCGTCGATTTCCCCGTGGTTAACGACTCCCCAATATGTGGGAAAAATACCCACGTCAATCCCGATCGGCAAAAAAGTGGGATTGTGTCCCACGCCCTGCACCGGTAAAAACCTCGTCATGAATGCCAAATCGGGGAAATCGACGCCGGCCTCGCAGCAGTCGAACGCCGCGGAGAAGCTGCATGCGCCGCTGGCGCGGCTGCTGCGCCCGCTGGTCCGGCTTTGCATCCGCAGCGGCATGACGTTTCCCGCGCTGGCGCAATTGTTGCGCGAGCTCTTCGTCAATGTCGCCGAGCACGACTTCGCGCTGGAGGGCAAGGAGCAGACCGACAGCCGCGTCAGTCTGCTCACCGGGATTCATCGCAAGGAGGTAGCGCGGCTGCGTGGCGCCGGCGCGCCGGTTCATGAGACGCCGGCCACGCTGTCGCGCACCAGCGCAATCATCGCGCGCTGGCTCGCCGCGCCTGAATTCACCGATGCGAAAGGCGAGCCGCTGCCGCTGCCGCGCACGGCGGAGGGCGATGCGCCGTCATTCGAGCAGCTGGTGCAGTCGATCACCAAGGACGTACGCCCGCGCGCGGTGCTCGACGAATGGCTGGACCGCAAGCTCGTCGCCATCAACGGCGATGACGAAATTGTGCTGATCGATACCGGCTTCGTCCCGCACGGTGACGACGATCGCAAATGGCACTATCTCGGCCGCAACCTGCATGATCACGTCGCAGCCGCCGCGGAGAACGTTTCCGGGCCCGCGCCGCGCTTCATGGAGCGCGCGGTGCACTATGACGGTCTGTCGCCGAAACTGGCGAAGCTGCTGGAAGAACGTTCGCGCGAACTCGCCATGGAGGCGTTGAAGGTCGCGAATCGCGAAGCCAACCGCGCGCTCGCCAAGGACAAGGGCGGTAACAGCCGCTGGAATTTCGGCGTCTACGTCTTCCAGGAAGACCTCGATGGCAAGTCCGATGACGGCAGCGAAGGCGGTCCGTCATGACAAAGCCACCGGTCATCTCGCGTCGCCTGCTGCTGGCGGGGTTTTGGCTCGCCGGGACGTCCTCGCTGTGGGCGCAGACGAGGCGCGGCAACGACCAGGGCATCGGCGGCACCGGGATTTCGCGCGGCGACGATCACGGCATCGGCGGCACCGGCATTGTCGGTGTGATCCAGCGCTTCGGCAGCATCTTCGTCAACGGTGAGCGCATCGGCTACGCGGCTAATGTGCCGGTGCGGATCGACGGCGAGGCTTCATCGGTGAAGGCGCTGCGGGTCGGTCATGTCGCGCGCGTGGTGGCGCAGCGCCAGGCCGACGGCACGCTGACCACGGGCCGGATCGATGCGGTCAGCGAGGTCGTGGGGCCAATCGAAAGCGTCAAGGCCGGCGAGATGACCGTCCTCGGCCAGAAGGTCGCGTGGACCGGGCGTGAAAACTGGCGCGTGGGTACGCAGGTGGCGGTCTCCGGACTGCGGCGCACCGACGGCGTGATCGTCGCAAGCATGGTCGAGCAGCGCCGCAACGCGACCTCGCGCGTGACGGGGCCACTCGAACGGGATCGTGACGGCCTGCGGATCGGCGGCCTGCGGCTCGACGGCGCCGATGCCGCGTTCGTCGGCCAACGTGTTCTCGCTGAGGGGCGCGTCGCGCCGGGCGGCAGGATGCAGGTCTCGCGCGCAAGAGCCGACGACTTCTCTGATTTGTCCGGGGCCACGCGCCTGTCGATCGAAGCCTATGTGCGGCGCGTCGGCGCCAATCTGCAGTTCGGCTCGGGCCTTGTGGCACGCGACAACTCGCGCTTCGAGCCGGGGCAGGATACGCGCGTGGTGGTGAATGCCGTTCCGGACGGTTCGCGGGGCCTGCGCGTTGAATCGGTCCAGTCGGTGAGCCACTTCCCGGGCTCTTCCATGCAGGGTCCGCGCGCGCCCGATCGAGCGCCCGGTTCAATGCAAGGTCCGGGTCATGGCGGCGGCAGCCGTCCTGATGCG
>NZ_LLXZ01000170.1 GCF_001440395.1 Bradyrhizobium jicamae
ATCAAGAAGAACGCCGAGATCGGCTGGAAGCCGCTGCACTTCCTCAACAACGTCTCAGGCTCCATCGGCAGCGTGATGAAGCCGGCCGGCTTCGAGAACGGACAGGACATCATCTCATCGCAATACTTCAAGGATCCGACCGACGCGCAATGGAAGAACGATGCCGCGATGAAGGCATGGAACGAGTTCCTGGATAAGTATTATCCGGAAGCCAACCGGGCCGATGCGTCGGTGATGTACGCCTACATCGTCGCTCAAGGCCTGGTCCACGTGCTCAAGGCCTGCGGCGACGACCTGACCCGTGCAAACGTCATGAAGCAGGCGGCCAGCATCAAGGACCTCGAACTCGGCGGCCTGCTGCCCGGGGTCAAGGTCAACACGTCGGCGACCGATTTTGCCCCGCTCTCGCAATTGCAATTGATCAAGTTCAAGGGCGAGACCTGGGAACGCTTCGGCGAGATCCTCTCGGGTGACGTCGGCGGCTAGTCGACCGCCACCGCCTGTCAAAGATGCAAGCCCTGCGGCTTTGCCGCAGGGCTTTTTGTTGTGAGGTCGCCAGCAAGATGCTACTCACGTCGCCATTAAAAGAGCTTCGTTCAAGGAGCCTGACGGGTACGTTTAATAAATCAAAAGGGAGAGACAGAAATGTCCACAATGAAAAAACTTGCGGTCGCTTCGGCCGCGTTTGGCCTACTCGCCGCATCTTCGAGCGGCGTTCTCGCGCAGAAGAAGTACGATCCCGGCGCCAGCGATACCGAGATCAAGATCGGCAACATCATGCCCTACAGCGGTCCGGCTTCCGCCTATGGCGTGATCGGCAAGACCGAGGAAGCCTACTTCAAGAAGATCAACGCCGAGGGCGGCATCAACGGCCGCAAGATCAACTTCATCAGCTATGACGACGCCTATAGCCCGCCGAAGACGGTGGAGCAGGCACGCAAGCTGGTCGAGAGCGACGAGGTGCTGCTGGTCTTCAATCCGCTCGGCACGCCGCCGAACACAGCGATCCAGAAATATCTCAACAGCAAGAAGGTGCCGCAACTGTTCGTCGCCACCGGCGCCACCAAATGGAACGATCCGAAGGGCTTCCCCTGGACGATGGGCTGGCAGCCCAACTACCAGAGCGAAACCCAGATCTATGCCAAGTACATTCTGAAGGAGAAGCCGAACGCCAAGATCGGCATCCTCTACCAGAACGACGACTACGGTAAGGACTATCTGAAGGGCTTCAAGGACGGGCTCGGCGCCAAGGCGGCGTCGATGATCGTGCTGGAGGAAAGCTATGAAGTCTCCGAACCGACGATCGACTCCCACATCGTCAAGCTGAAGGCGACCGGCGCCGACGTGTTCATCAACATCACCACGCCGAAGTTTGCGGCGCAGGCGATCAAGAAGAACGCCGAGATCGGCTGGAAGCCGCTGCACTTCCT
>NZ_LLXZ01000171.1:0-187 GCF_001440395.1 Bradyrhizobium jicamae
CACAGCCCCGCGAGCGGCCGGCGTCCGCACCACGGTCCTGCCGGCGACCATGCCACCGCGCGGTCCGACCGCCACGCCACCGCGGCGCACGGCGGCGCGAACCTCGATCAGGTCGTCGTTCGCTGTCGTGGCATGGATTGCAAGCGCAACGCTTGGCGTCGGATTTAGTGCGGATGAAGATGTGGAT
>NZ_LLXZ01000171.1:343-51823 GCF_001440395.1 Bradyrhizobium jicamae
CATGTCAGCTCCCTTGGTTACTCAGCGCTGGCCCTTCCGGCAGCGTTACGTCAGCCCTCTTGTCTCTTGTTAACAGGTGATCTCCGGCACCCAGGCACCTCCATTTGTCGTTGTAATGCAAGGATAAGCCAAATCTGCCGCTCTGTGATGTCCAGTTTGTGCCAAAAGTTTTTGGAGTCAGCGCTATCTGGCTGTCATTTCCTGACTTTGAGGCAATTGCGCTGATATGTCTCTTCTCATACTCAGTCGTCATCGCCCGGCTTGACCGGGCGACCCGGTATTCCAGAGACGTCAATGATTGAACCGATAAGCCGCGGCGTACTGGATCCCCGCATGCGCGGGGACGACAGTCGGGTGTTGCGTCGCTATCTCTCCGCACCATTGCGAGCGGAGTGAAGCAATCCACTGTCACCTCATGCTTGGAAAGATGGATTGCTTCGCTCCGCTCGCAATGACGCTGAGAGGCCGCGGCGCATAAACACCACA
Source organism: Bradyrhizobium jicamae (assembly GCF_001440395.1). Classification (GTDB taxonomy): domain Bacteria; phylum Pseudomonadota; class Alphaproteobacteria; order Rhizobiales; family Xanthobacteraceae; genus Bradyrhizobium; species Bradyrhizobium jicamae. The sequence goes on from NZ_LLXZ01000171.1 coordinate 830, forward strand.
TGCGGGCCCAGCATGACGCCAAAAAACAGAAAACGGCGGGGAATTACCCCGCCGCCTTGAAACCGATCATCACGGAATGAACCTACAGCATTCCCATATCCAGCATGCCCGGCAATTGCGCCAGCGGCAGCGCGGCGACGCCGACGAGCGTGGCGACCAGCGCTGCGAGGCGGCGGTTGCTGTGGCGCTTGCCGCGCATCTGGCTGGCGATCCATTGCAACACCTGGGTGTCGATATTGGCGGCCTTGGTCGGCGCCCAACTCTCGATATCTGTATCGGGCGACAGCGCGACCGTGCGCGGCGGCACCGGCAGGCCGGACTCGGAGGCCGCATGGTGGGCTACCGCCTTGGCCAGCAGATCGTCGAAACGGCCGTCGTCGGTACGCTCGGCGGCGGCGTCGCTGATTTCGAACAGCGCCTCGATCTCGGCGCGGCTCACCGGCTGATGCTCGACCGCGCTCACGGTCAGGATGCGCGCGCACCAGGCGGCGTCATCGGCGTCGAGCGCGCGGGAAAAATGGATGCGGCCCTTGGTCGTGGGGCCCTCGCCGGTGATCACGCCGTCGCGCACGATGGTGAGCGCATGAGCGGCCGCCTTGCGGCAGGATGGTTCAAGGGATGGTTCAGCGGCTACAGCCGTCACGGCAGACATAGTTTCACTTCTCAATTTCAATTCCACACCAGCATTTCCATGCCGGGCATGAACGGGCGGTTAACGATTCGAAACTGGCATTTCGAGATTTTTACATGGTTGCCAATTGGTCGCTGTGAGGTCGGTCACGGTTCAGCGAAAGCACCCTCGGGTGCAAAGCGGCCCGGCGTGATGCGGGCGATAAACGGCAATATCGGGGCAGGCAAGGCAGAAAAGTGGATCAGCTTTGGAAACATCGAGGTCAAACAAACAAAATGGCTCGGAAATCTGACCGGGCCCGTTCAAATACGGGCGAGTTCTTGTCGTCGCAGCGGCGCGGACCACAAGAAGATGCTACGAGTTCCACCCTTGCGGAGAAGGATCTCACCTTTTGCGCGAAGCTGTTCACTTAACCCGTTCACGGTCCTATAATCTTAAAGACAAATTCCCCTGTAAGTTGAATAACATGAGGTGAAACCATGGCACTCCAGATTGGCGCAACCGCCCCCGATTTCGAAGCCCAGACCACGGAAGGGAAAGTCAAATTCCACGACTGGATCGGCAACAGCTGGGCGCTTTTGTTCTCGCACCCGAAGGACTTCACGCCGGTTTGCACCACCGAACTCGGCGCTCTCGCGAAGTTGAAGCCTGAATTCGACAAGCGCGGCGTCAAGCTGATGGGCCTGAGCGTCGATCCCGTCGACCGGCACGCCAAGTGGTCGGAGGACATCCAGGAGACGCAGGGCGCGGCGCCGAACTACCCGATGATCGGCGACATCGATTTCAACGTCTCCAAGCTCTACGACATGCTGCCGGCCTCGACCTCGGGCGATCCGCTGACGCGCACGCCCGCCGACAACCAGACGGTCCGCAACGTCTTCATCATCGGACCGGACAAGAAGATCAAGCTGGTGCTGGTCTATCCGATGACCACGGGCCGCAATTTCGCGGAAATCCTCCGCGTGATCGACTCCCTGCAGATGACGGCCAAGCATCGCGTCGCGACGCCGGCCGACTGGAAACAGGGCGAGGACGTCATCATCGCCGGCTCGGTGTCCGACGACGAGGCGAAGACGATCTATCCGGCCGGCTGGAAGGCGCCGAAGCCCTACATCCGGATCGTGCCGCAACCTAAATGACGAAGAGCGCTTCGTAGGGTGGGCAAAGGCGCACTTGCGCCGTGCCCACCATCAAGAGCGACGCAAGGAGCGGTGGGCACGCTGCGCTTTGCCCACCCTACGTTTTCGTCCCCACCCAATCCGCCACGAGCAATCCGGCGGTCGACGCGACCGCCGTCACCGTCGCCCCCCACGCGACATCCACGATCGCCACCGGCCAGCTCCAGTGCTTGAGCAGCGCCAGCGACGTCAGGTCGAAGGTCGCGTAGCAGAAGAAGCCGAACAGCGCGCCGTAGAGCAGCGTCGATTGCCACGACACCCCCGCCCCGCCGCTGACGAAGATCACGGTCCCCGCCACGTAGAGCAGATAGAACAGCACGGCCGGCACGAGCTTGATCTCGCCCAGCATGTTGCCGACCTGCGACGTGAAAAAATCCTTCGCGACGACGCCAAGGAACAGAAAATCGAGGGGCACGATGACGAACAGCGTCACCAGATAGAGCACGGCGTATCGGTTCACGGGAAGCCTCCAGCCCGTCAGCGAGGGGCAATCATTCGCAGTATAGGCAAACTACGAATGTGGAGGCTTCAGGTTTCAGCGGCGGCATGATGCGCCGCCGCAACTCCTCAGGCGGCGCGGACGCGGTCGAGGAATTTTTCGACCTCGGCCTTCAGGTGCAGGCTCTCGCTCGACAGGTTCTGGGCGGAGGCAAACATCCGGCTCGACGTCTCGCCGGTCTCGTCCGCACCTTGCGCGGCGTTGCGGATATTGGCGGCGACGTCAGCCGTGCCGCTGGCGGCGGCGCGAACGCTCTGCGCGATGTTCTGGGTCGCGCCGCGCTGCTGCTCGACCGCCGCCGAGATCGAGGTGGCGATATCGCTGATGCGCTCGATGGTCTGGCCGATCGCCTTGATGGCGCTGACAGACTCTTCGGTCGCAAGCTGCATGCTGCCGATCTGGCTGGAGATCTCCTCGGTCGCCTTCGCGGTCTGGCCGGCGAGGCTCTTGACCTCCTGTGCCACCACGGCAAAGCCGCGGCCGGCATCGCCCGCCCGCGCCGCCTCGATGGTGGCGTTGAGCGCCAGAAGGTTGGTCTGCTCGGCAATCGAGGTGATCAGTTTCACGACGTCGCCGATCCGGGCGCCGGCTTCGGACAATTCGTTGATGCGCTGGTCGGTGGCGGTGGCCTGCTTGACGGCGTCCGCCGCGATCCCGTTCGATTCCTGGACCCGGCGGGTGATTTCGGCGATCGAGCTGGAGAGCTCGTCGGAGGCAGCAGCCGCGGTGCGGACGTGCTCGGAGGCGGTTTCGGACGCGCCGGCCGACTTGCCGGACAGGCTTGCGGTGGTCCGCGCGGTGTCGGTGAGCTGGCGCGCGACGCGTTCGAACTCGCCGGAGGAGTTCAGCACCTTGTCGACGATGCCGCCGACGCTGGTCTGGAATTCCTCGACGAAGCCGCGCAGTTCGGCTTTGCGCTGCTCGGCCGAGGCCACAGCGGCCGCAGCCTGTTCGTCGCGCATGCGCCGGCGCTCGAGCGAGTTGCTCCTGAAGACCGCAAGCGTCCGCGCAATCTCGCCGATCTCGTCCATCCGGTCGTCGCAGTCGATTTCGACATCGGCCTTGCCGTTGGCGATGGCCGTGAGCGAGGCCGTGACCGAGGTCAGTGGCTTGGTAATCCGGCGCACCAGCACCATGGTCAGCAGCATCACCAGCAGCGCGGCGATGCCGGCGGCGATCGCCATGTTCTGAATGGCGTGCGACAGCATGGTCTCGTAGTGCGCCATCGGAATACCGACGTAAAGAAGCCCGACCACCTTTCCGGCCGCATTCATGATCGGGTAGTAGGCCGTCATGAAGGTCTTGCCGAACAACGTCGCCGGTCCCTTGTAGGCCTCGCCACGGCGAACCACCGCCTGTCCCGGGTGATCGGGGGCGAGCTGGGTGCCGACGGCGCGATCGCCGTTCTCCTTCTTCACATTGGTGGTGCGGCGGACGAACTGGTTGCTCGCCTCGTCATAGACAAACAGCGTCGCGTTGCCGCCGGTATAGCCGACCGCGCGATCGACGATCGCGTGGTCCTTGAACTCGGGCATCTTGGGAATTTCAGCGCGGACGACGGCCCCGTCCCTGATGGTGATCTTGGCATCGCCGTAGGTCTCGGCAAACGCCAGACCCAGCGTGCGCAGGTTGATCTCGATGTCGCGCAGCGCGCGGTCGCCGAACTCTGATGTCAGAGACCAATGGGCTGCGCCAACCACCAACCCGGTGTTGACCGCGATCAGAAGGATGGCGGAGATGACAGCCTTGGTGCCGAGGCGCAGCTTGAGCGCCGGCAGAAACTTTCCAATGGAACGCGTGGTCATAACGAGAAATCCCCCAAAATCGGGCCCAATCTGCCTCGTTTTGCTTACGATCGCCTTAATGGGCACAACTCAGGGAAAATACTGCGGTCGTCATTGAAATTTATGCGTGCGCGTTGGCAGCGCCTTCTACTTCAAACTGAGCGCCGGTTGACCAGCAGCACCGCCGCAGCACAGGCCACCATGCCGACGATCGAGACCGCATCCAGCCGTTCGCCGAACAGCACATAGGCCATAAGCGACGTCACGGCCGGTACCAGGTAGAACAGGCTCGCTACCGAAGTCGCGGCCGAGCGACGGATCAGCCAATACAGCAGGCCGATCGATCCGATCGACAACACCACCGCAAGCCAGGCCAGCGCCAGGATGAACTCGGTGGTCCAGTGCACCACATTGGTCTCGAACAGCCAGGCGCCGAGGCCGAAGAAAATCGTCACCGCGACGTATTGCACGAGATTGCCGGAGCGCCAGTCGATCGCACTGCAGTAACGGCGCTGGTAGAGCGTGCCGAGCGTGATGCTGACCAGCGAAACGGCCGAGGCGAGCCATCCCCAACCGGCCTCGCCGCTCATCGGCCGGTCGTGCAGGATCAGCACGACGCCGGCGAGCCCGAGCAGCAATCCGCCCCATTGCACCGGCGTGACCCGTTCGCCGAGCCAGCGGCTTGCCAATGTCGAGGTCAGGATCGGCTGCAGCCCCGGAATCAGGGCCGAGAGCCCAGCCGGGATCGAATGCGCGATCGCGATCGCCGTGCCGCCGAGATAGATGCCGTGCACCAGAATGCCGGCGACAGCGCTGTGCGCGATACCGATGCGGTCCGGCCAGCGCGGTCGTGCCACCGCCACGATGATCGCCATCAGTCCGACCACGAACGCCATGCGGATCGCGAGATAGGTCAGCGGCTCGGCGCTGTTCAGCACATATTTGGTGCCGATGAAGCCGGTGCTCCACAGCACGACAAAGATCGCGGGCGCCGCACGAGCGGCAATTTTTTCGAAGTCGCCGGACATTTGCCGACCCTGTTGCCCGATCATGTGCTATGCGGCAAGGACCGATCGCGCAGGGTGACCTGCGCGATTTCACATATTGAAGCCTGTCAATTCGAAGATTTTGAACGAGGAATGCCATGGATGTTCGCGCCGCCGTCGCGATTGCCGCTGGAAAGCCGCTGGAAGTAACGACTGTTCAGCTCGAGGGACCGCGCGAGGGTGAAGTGCTGGTCGAGATCAAGGCCACCGGCGTCTGCCACACCGACGAGTTCACGCTCTCCGGCGCCGATCCGGAAGGGCTGTTTCCGGCGATCCTCGGCCACGAGGGCGCTGGTATCGTGGTCGATATCGGCAAGGGCGTCACCAGCGTGAAGAAGGGCGATCACGTCATCCCGCTGTACACGCCGGAATGCCGGCAGTGCCCGTCCTGCCTGTCGCGCAAGACCAATCTCTGCACCGCGATCCGCGCCACGCAAGGCCAGGGCCTGATGCCCGACGGCACCTCGCGCTTCTCGATCGGCGGCAAGCCTGTTCATCACTACATGGGCACGTCGACGTTTGCGAACTACACCGTGCTGCCGGAAATCGCGGTCGCGAAAATCCGCGAGGACGCGCCGTTCGACAAGGTCTGCTACATCGGCTGCGGCGTCACGACCGGCATCGGCGCGGTCATCAATACCGCGAAGGTCGAGCAAGGCGCCAAGGCAATCGTGTTCGGCCTCGGCGGCATCGGGCTCAACGTGCTGCAGGGCCTGCGGCTCGCCGGCGCCGACATGATCATCGGCGTCGACATCAACAACGACCGCAAGGCGTGGGGCGAGCGCTTCGGCATGACGCACTTCGTCAACCCGAAGGACCTCGGCAAGGATCTGGTCCCTCACCTCGTCGACATGACGAAATCAGGCGCGGACCAGATCGGCGGCGCCGACTACACGTTCGACTGCACCGGCAACGTCACCGTCATGCGCCAGGCGCTGGAAGCCTGCCACCGCGGCTGGGGCCAGTCGATCGTCATCGGCGTGGCGCCGGCGGGCGCCGAGATTGCGACCCGCCCGTTCCAGCTCGTCACCGGCCGCGTATGGAAAGGCACCGCCTTCGGCGGCGCGCGGGGCCGCACCGACGTGCCGAAGATCGTCGACTGGTACATGCAGGGCAAGATCCAGATCGACCCCATGATCACGCATGTGATGCCGCTGGCCGAGATCAACAACGCGTTCGAGCTGATGAAGCGCGGCGAGTCGATCCGTGGCGTGGTGACGTTCTAGGGCGAGGTCTTGTATCCCGGATGCAGTGCGAGTGCCCGCACCGCGTCCGGGGCGCGATCACCACTCTTCCGGACAGGGATCGACGATCCTCCAGAGCTCTTTGCCGTTCTTGATCTTCTTCATCTCGGTGGTGAGCCCACCATTCCTGCGGATCCAGTCCTTCACCGTTTCCGGATAATAGGACATCAGGTCCGACGTCCCCTCCGCACTGGTGACCTTGATGCCGAAGGTGAAGGCCTTGTCGTAATAGGCCTGGTGGAAACCGACGCTCGCCTTCGGCGTTACGCAGATCTTGTTCATCGGCACGATGCCGAACACCAGCGTACAGGCCGAGTTGCAGATGCCGTCGATGATGACGCGCTCCTTGCGCTCGCGGATGCGCTTGTACTTGGTCTTGTACTCCTCGACATATCCGCCATGGTCGCGCGTAATATGCAGGTCGGCGCGCGCCGGGCTCGCGACCAGGACCGAGAGGAGCAGCAGGGCAAGGGACGTGATGCGCATGGATCGATCAGGAACCGGATTGCCTTTGTCAGACGCGGAAATAAGTCGGCCCGTCAAGCAAGACCGGACAGAACTCTGGCCGGACTGTGTTGGGAAAGCGTTAAGCATCCCTTGAGGCCAAAAATAGGCGCGCCAAGCTGGTTTTCCGCGGCTATTCTACCCGCCTCTCCTGGAACTAGGGGCCAGAGGAGCCATGATTGCAGGGGTATCAGCCTCGATCGAATCAGAACTTAAGCTTCTATCTCTTTGTTTTGACGTGATTTCTTCCGATGAACCACTTATCCGCTCAGATCCAGTCGCTACCGTTTCCAGTGAGACCTCCGGAGAATCGAAAATGACCAAAGCGAAGTTCATCGTGGCCGCCGCCCTCCTCGCTACCGCGGTCCTGGCCCCAAACCTGGCCGACGCCCGCCATAATCGGCATCATCATTTGTACAATTGGGGCCTGCCCTACCCGATCAGCTATCTCCACAATTACGGGCCCGGCCCGCAACCCGGCACCTTCGCCTATTACGACGGCCCCTCCACCGTCCTCTGCCGCCAGAGCGCCGCCGCCTATCTCGGCCAGGACCGCCGGCGGCATCCCTGTTACTAAGCCGCGTCGCGGCTGGCTCTATCAGGCCAAGTCTGATACGAGCCAGCGCAGGCGCTCGTAGCTCAGCTGGATAGAGCATCGGATTTCGATTCCGAGGGTCGGGAGTTCGAATCTCTCCGAGCGCGCCATTTCTGACAAAACAGTTTGACCCTCGTTGTTGCAGGTCGACATGGATGCCGATGAATCCGTCGGCTGGGGCGACTCCTTCAAACGTTAGCGACCGGCGGTCCACCGCATCGACGCCTTGGTTAGCGCCATGGACGGCAGCACGGTCCTCTCCGTAGTGTCCAACAAAACCCGGTGAGCGCACAGTTCCATCCGCAACCTTCGCGCGCGGCATCACGCTAGCACGAGCAAGCAGTCTCATGGTTCCGCCGGTGAGACAGTCCGTCCAAGTCATATCTTCTGACAATCGAAGGGATGAACGAGATGACGATCGCGACGCATGCATTGTCCGAGAAAGACGCAGCCATCATGGTGCAGATTCGCGAGCGGCTGAAGGGTGTCAAGGGAACGGTGACGGGCCCGGACGCCAGGCCTTTCTTCGATGAAGTCATGAACGGCGTTGCGCCGGCGGACGATATCGAAAGCGAGGAGGGTTTTGTCGGTGGCGTACCTGGGATCTGGGTTCGGCGGACGTCAGGCCCTCACGATCGCGCCATCCTGTATTTGCACGGCGGTGCTTATGTGGTCGGCTCGCCCCGAGCCTATGTGAACTTTGTCGGCCACATGGTGTCGCGTGCCGGGATCCCGGCCTTTGTTGCGGACTATGCTCTGGCGCCGGAGCGTCCGTTTCCCGCAGCGATCGAAGATGCTCATCGCGCTTTCAACGGCTTGGTAGATCAAGGCATCCGGAAGATCGTGTTGGCCGGCGATTCGGCAGGCGGCGGCTTGGCCTTGGCGCTGCTTTCGCAGGTCAGGAATGGCGACCCGGCGCCCCGCGCGGTCGTCGTCATATCGCCTTGGACCGATCTTGCGCTCACGAGCCCATCCATGCTGAGCCGCGACGCGGCGGACCCTATCTGGAGTGCGGCAGCGCTAGCAAAAATGGCGCGGCTCTATCTTGGCGATGCCGATTCCCGCGATGAGCGGGCTTCGCCCGTCTATTCCGATCGGCAGGGCCTGCCGCCGGTACTTATCCATGTCGGTGACGCCGAAGTATTGCTCGACGATTCGCTGCGCTATGCAGAAGGCATCGCTGGAATCGAGGTCCACGTTTCGGACGGCATGTTGCACGTGTTTCCCTCCAGTGCCGGCATTCTCGGTGCTGCCGATGCGGCCCTCGACAATATCGGAATGTTCGTCGCGTCAAGTATGAGATCTAAAACGGCTTGAGGAGCGAACGTGCAGTCGCTCGCGAAATCGGAAAGATAGATAGCTGCCCACGAGGCGCGCAAGATTGCGGTCCGTCGCGGGTTGTCGGTTGGACGCGTTTTTCGCGCAGCATTGCCCGAAGCATTGCGGCAGCAGCAATCCGCCCCTCCGAGGTCATCGGAGTTGCGGCGCCTGCATATCCCGACCTCGTTATCGAGATCGTGGCAGTTGCGGCCCTCCCCGATTAGCCTCGCCCCATGCCCAGCCACGCCCGCTTCATAGGGACGCCGTTACGAGACACGCAGCACACCGATCAGGAACAAATCCAAATGATCGCAACCGCAATTGGAACTCCCAAACCAAGCGCCCCGAAAATCGCCGCAACGAATTCGGAAAGCAGATTTGCTTGGTATCGTACGCCAGGTGACGACATGACGTTGCTCCTTGGAGCCCCGCGAGCTCCCGCCCGCCCCCAAGATGAACGATCAATCGCGCCTACGGGCTAACGTCCGTGGCGACTCCCATTGACGGCCATGCTGGGGCGATATGGTTAACAAGACGTTAACCGACACGGAAAAGCTTGAGTGGCGCCTGTTTGGCGCCACTCCTTTTAGGCGTTCTTGCGCCGATCAGAACGTGCAGCCATAGGCTGTGAGCGAGGCCTTTGTCGCGTCCAGGGTCTGCTTGCAGGTCGCTTCCATGGTCGCCTTGGCCGACGGATTCTTGGCCATGTCGACCCACGCCTTGCGGGTCGTGTCGATCTGCGTCTTGTACATCGCGCGCTGTGCCTCGGGGACCTTGGAAACGATGCAGGCGTCGTACTTGGTCAGGAAGTCGTCGCAGGAGGCAATGCCCGTGCTCTGCGCGTTGGCCGCCGCGACGCCTGCGAACAAGGCGATGCCCGTGATGCCCGCGAGCGATACCAGCTTTCGACGGCTGGCATTCGAACCGGCCACGGCTTTCGATGTTGCTTGACGCATATTTTTTATCTCCCATGTAACAACTAAACGGTTAGTTCACGGGCAGGCCTCCGGCTTCGCCTTGTGTCTCCGGTTCGACGCGCACAGCATCGCGCACCGGCAATCGGCCGGAGTTGCGCACACGTCGGGCAGTTGGAGCGTTGAGTAGTTCGAGGCGAGACCAGGCACGATCGTACCCGCGACGAACAAATGTTCTGTCAATTTGGCGACATTATGGGTGACAACACGGTGACGTTGTGGTGGCCGCTTGCCGGCGATAGACGGGCGCCATCATGTTGGCATGCGATCCCGCTGCGTCGACCGGCAATACGCAATCGCGCCGGATGCGGCAGCAGCCGGGATCGCTCCTACCCCGCCGCGGCAACCAGTCGCCGATCGCCGGACAAGCCAAAGCTGGCGATGAAGGCCCCGACCTCGCCCTGCGGCATCGGCTTGGCGAAGAAATAACCCTGCATCGTCGAGCAGCCGAGGCGGCTGATGATCTCGACCTGCTCTGCCGTTTCCACGCCCTCGACCACGCAGTCGAATTTCAGGTTGCGGCACAGGTCGATCACCGTCTTGACGATGTTGCGGGCATTCTCCTGCATCGCGATGTTGCGAACGAAGCCGCGGTCGATCTTGATCTTGTCCAGCGACAATTGATGGACATAGCTCAGGCTGGATTGGCCCGATCCGAAATCGTCGAGCGCCACTTTCAGCCCCATCGACCGCAAAATCCTCAGCGACTCCTGCACCTGCTCGCCTGCATCAGCGCCGTCTCGGTGACCTCGATGATGATGCGGCGAGGATCGATGCCGCTGCCTTCGATGATGGCCACGATCTGCAGGATCGTGACTTGCGAGATCAGATCGCGCATCGACAGATTGAAGGACAGGAACATATCCTGCGGCCACGAGCTGGCGGCGGACAACGCCTTGCGCAACAGGACCTGCGTGATCGTTCCAATCAATTCGGTGCGCTCCGCGACCGAGATGAAGACGTCGGGCGCGACATTACCGAGTTCGGGATTGTGCCATCGCGCGAGCGCCTCGAAGCCGACCAGCCGTGACGTCCCGACATTGACGATCGGCTGAAAATGCAGCGACAGTTCTGCGTCGAGATCGATCCTCCGCAAGGTGTGCTCGATGGTGCTGAGCTTGCGGATTTCGACCTCATGCTCCCTGGAGAAGATCACCGGCTGGCCACGGTATCTCGCCTTGGCGTGGTAGAGCGCGTAATCGGCGCGCTCGTAGAGCAGTTCCGCCGTCGAGCCAGCGTCCGGCGCAAGCGCAAATCCCACCGAGCCGCCGATCTTGGCGACGATTCCGGCGACCGAAAACGGCGCGTCGAAGACCGAGCAGATCCTGGCGCCGACCGCGAGCACGGCTTCGGCATCGAGACCCGCGTCGACGATGATGCCAAACTCATCGCCTCCGAGGCGCGCGATGAATTGCGTGTCGTCGGAAACCTTCAGGAGACGCTGACCGGTTTCCTTCAGCACCCGATCACCGACGCCATGTCCATAGAGATCGTTGACAGCCTTGAAGCCGTCGAGGTCGAGCACGCCGACCACGAATCTGTGGTTCGCCGTTCGCGCCTGCTCTGCGAGGATCGAGAGCCGATGGAAGAACTGGCGCCGGTTGGGCAGATCGGTGAGGCTGTCGACATTGGCGAGACGGAAGTTCTCGTTGCTGAGACGCCTGGTCTCCATTTGCCCGTTGACCATGGCGGCGAACTGTCCGGAGCAGATGATCAGGATGTAGATCATCGCGACCGTGACCAGGAACAGGTTCAAGCCGATGGCGATATGAACCACGTCGCCGCTCGCAAGCAGGAAGACCACGAACGGCGCGATCACCGTGCCGGTCAGGATCAGCGCCGCCGGGCGAACATGCATCAGGCAGAAGATGCAGCTGACGACCGTGATGCCGACGAAGAACAGGATGTGACCGTGGCGGGACGTGTCGCCATACGGAAACAGGCTCAGCGCCCATGCCAAGAACGCAAAGCCCAGCGCGCCGCCCAGCATCACGGTCGCGCGCAAGGTGCGGGCAGCAGCCTTCGGCTCGACCACGCGGTTACGGCGCTGCAGCCAGATCAGACAACGGATGGCGCAGGCCCAGACCAGAACACCGGGAAATACGACTGTCAGAACTGTGGGGGCGATGCCAAGATGTGTGGACGCCAGCGCGATCGAATTCACGCTCAGGATAAAATAGAGCAACGGGACCTGCCGCGAAAACGCCGCGAGCTGAGCCCCCATCAATTCGTGATTCTCGGCATCAATCCGAAATAGATTCAAAGTATTTTTCATGCGGCAACCAATGAGGATCCGACCTCACCGACCGTGTCGCAAATACCTTAAGATCGATGCCGTGCCGGTTCCCCCGCACTGCCCGGCTGGTTAACGGCGCGCTAAAGGGCCCGGAATTACGCCGTCGAAGTATCGATCGAGCGGCGTATCACCTTCCGCACCTCGGCATTGGAGAGGAACAAATCGTGGTTGATGACGCCCCAGCCTGAAGAGGACGCATCGATGACGCGCACGCCAAGCTGCTCGATCGCGGCCTTTTCGGCGGCGCCGACCCGCGTCATCCCGCCGGCCAATCGTCCCGACAAGGCCAGCGCACGGTCGTTCGTCGCGGCGACGACGGTGATCTTGCGGCCAAGCGGACCCATGCGGGTAACTGACGACGAGAATATGTCCATGTCGATATCAGGCGAGGCGAACACCACCGCTCCGATCTTGTCTGAAACGGTGTCGCCATTTCGTGCATAAAGCTGACGCAGACTTTCGAGGGCGAGCATGGTGCCCATGCTGTGCGCGACGATGTGAACACGTCCCGCGCTCGGGCTTGTGACGGTGGAATTGAGCACGCGCTCGAAACCGTCGCGGGACCACATCGCGCTGTCGCGATCATAGGCGTAGTCGAACAGCCCGGCCTTGGATGGCCACGAGAACACCATCGTCTGGCCGCGGAATTTGATGCCGTCGGCGAGATGCGCGGCATCGAGCGCTGCCGTCTCGAATGTCTGCTTGAAACCATGCACGTAGATCAGGACGTCGCCCTGCCCGAGAAGATCGCTGACCTCCCCCGGTACCGGCTCGACCGCATCGAGACGCCAATCGCCGATCCCGGCTGCCGCAAGTGAGAAACGGCTCTCGTCAGGCGGCACCAGTTTCGCCCGGGCGACGGTCATCCTCGTCGCGCGCTCAGGCCCGAACCAAGGTTTCGCCCGCGCACCGTTCGCCGGCTTGCGCGTGGTTGCAACGAGCAATGTCGGCTCGACCGCGAGCGAGGACGCATCGTAACGCGCACCCGTCGCGCCAAGGCTGGCGCATCCGCCGAGCGCCAGCAAGCTGGTGGAAGACACAATCCCGCGCAGAAACCCGCGGCGGGATGTAGCAGTCTCGTTTTTCAGCAAATGTTGGACGATCACACTGGACCCTTGGGAACAAAGCCCCTTCGCAGAACCCGCCCGGGGCAGGTCTCCTCAATCAGCATGGCGAGAAAAGGGCCGGGCGGCTGCAATCGCAATTGTTCCGGTTCCGTCGCGATTCTGTGATCCCCGGGGGCCGCGACGAAACCGTTTTGCGATGCCGCGAAGCGCTCCGGAAACAAAGCGCCATTACGGTGCGCCAATCAAGCACGGGGTTAGATCATGTTAGTAACGGTCCTGAACCTCATCTACCGGGAATTCCTCAAACGTGCCCTTTCCGGCATGACCATACAGGGAGGAAGGCTATGACCGAGGTCGTGACAGCATTCCTCATCTTCGTCAGCATCGGCATATTCCTGGCCCACGCATTTGATGCCTATCGCCTGCGCTAGGTCGCAGCGCCGCGCCTGACACGGCTGCCCCGCGATAGCTGTCGGCATTTTCGCGCACGCTCCGCGGAGCCGTTTATCAGGTGCCATCCCTGCCGGCGATGAACACGTCGCGATCCGGGAATTTTCCGAACGCTTCCGCCGGCTGTCCGAAATTCGTGGCGAGCACGTCCCTGGGATTGGCCGCGATCCATTGCGACAGATCGATGGTCTCGTAGGTGCCTGCATTGAAACCGATCAGGATGCGTGCAGCGCCGCTGCCGACATTCTCGATCGAGTGCCCATAGCCTTGCGGGATGTAGCCGACGTCGCCCTTCTGCAATCGTTCCGTCCGGTAGCGGCCGTGAGAGCCGAACAAGGTGACGCTCACCTCGCCTTCGATGACGTATTGCCACTCGTCGGCGTTCGGATGCCAATGCAGCGTCCGCAGCGCGCCGGGATCGAGATCGAGCACGACGCCGGTGATCGTCTTCGCAATCGGGAAGCGGCTTGAATCGACACGCCACTCGCGGCCGCCCCGATAGGTCGCATGCGGCGGCTGCGCCAGCAGGCGGTATTTGTGGGTCTCCGGCGGCAGCTTCCAGCCCTGCAAAGGCACCGAGGGCTCGGCCGGCGGCGGTTTGCCGCGCGCGAAATACACTTCCTCCTTTGGAAAGGTCGCGAACGTAGCTTCAGGCAGGCCGAAATTCTTCGCCAGCAGCGCCGGCGGCGTATGCCCGATCCAATCGGTGATGCTGAAGGTGCCGAATTCGGAGAAATAGCCGTTGTCGAAAATCAGGATGAAATGGCACGGCTTGTCACCCAGGCAGTGCAGCATATGCCCGTGGCCTCGCGGAAAATACCAGACGTCGCCGGGGTCGAAATCATTGGTCTCGGCAAGGCCGCCGGGGTCGACGACGGTGGTGCGCACCCGCCCCTCGATGACGAACGCCCATTCGGCGGCGGTAGCGTGCCAGTGCAGCTCGCGCATCGCGCCGGGCTCGAGCCGAATCGAGACCCCGGCAATGCCCTTGGAAATCGGTAGCTGCGCGGCGGTGGCCTCCTTGCCATAGCTGTTGCCGATCACCTTGCCGTCCGACTTCTCCAGGGCGAATTTGAAGGTTGGCAGATCCTTGCCCGCGAGCGCTGGATCCGGAACGTTGTTCATGAAGCTCGGATCGCCGCCGGCGGCCGGCTGCGCCGCAGCCAGCGCTGCCAGCGAGGCGATGCCTGCGGCAGCCAGAAACTCCCGGCGTAGTGGATCGGACATGATGCATTCCTCCGCGACCATAATCCCTTGGGCGGCCAGCATGAGCGCGCCCAAGCGCACGCGATCAAGTGCACCCAATAGAGCACAGCTTTGATGCCGGCGGATGCCCTGCCAACGACCAGCTGCCATACCACTGGAGGTCACACGATACCGCGCCAGCACCCTCCGGTCCTGGGGCGGCCTATTCGAATGGCCATTAAATCAACTAGTTAGACAGACGCTTGGGGATGGTGCTAGAGATCGCTGGCGCGCAGCGGGATTTAGCGATTCCGAAGGTCGGGAGCTCTGGTCTCTCCCGGGCGTGCTCGTCGCTCACGGCTATTCGGACATTTCAATATGAAAAAGATCATCCTCGCGCTGGCGGTGCTGTATCCGGCCGCGGCCTTTGCGCAAACGACCGCCCCAGCCCCCTCCGCCGCTCCTCCGACGGTCGGCGGCAAGCCCCTGGTTCAAGTCGGGTCGAAGGGCAAGAAGGAAGCCCCGGCAAAGCCCCTGTCGCCGGCCCAAAAGCTGCAGGCCTGCCAGGACATCGATGACGCGACCAAGGAACGGCTGAATTGCTACGACGCCGTTTATGCGCCCCAGCCCAAAGCGAAGGCGCCGGCGGCGAAGAGCGTCAGCGACTGCCGCTTCGTCAAGGAGGAAGACGAGCGGCTGACCTGCTTCAACGGCTTTGCGGACAAAATTCCGAAGCTGCCGCGGTAAATCAGGCGAGCGGGCCTACCAGGTCCAGGTTGAGCGCGAGCTCGGACCGCCGAAGAAGCCGAACTGGGACTGCTGCGCGACCCGCATTTGCGGCGGCTGGCCAAATTGCATCGGCGGTGCCTGACGGGTCCTGACGACCTTGCGCTTGCGCTGGGCCTGCGGCTCGGGCTTCTTGGCCTCGCCCGGCACAAACTGGGCAAACGTCTCTCGCACCCGGGCCTGGGCGTTGGCGTCGGCCGAAACAGGGGTCAC
Source organism: Bradyrhizobium jicamae (assembly GCF_001440395.1). Classification (GTDB taxonomy): domain Bacteria; phylum Pseudomonadota; class Alphaproteobacteria; order Rhizobiales; family Xanthobacteraceae; genus Bradyrhizobium; species Bradyrhizobium jicamae. Next base: position 16,602 of record NZ_LLXZ01000171.1, read on the forward strand.
GGCGGCGGGCGCGGACGGCGCAACCGCCTGGGCAATCGCGGCGGGCGGCGGAACAATGGCCGGTTGGCTGGTGTCGTAGACCACCCGCTCCGGCAGCTTCTGGTCGGTACGAATACGCACGACGGTCTTGTCGACCGAAGGAGCGGCCTGGCTGGCCACGACGGCCTCTTGGGGAACAAGTGCATCGATCGCCAACAACAGCGCGAGCAGCACTCCGCCGACAAACAGGAAATAACGCGCTACAGGCATTGGACTCGCTCCCCCCGCGCGAGTACCGCGCGGTTCAATCGCCCAACGAGCGATATACCGATTAGTTCCTGGCCGACGGGCAAGGTTCAAAGGTGCCGTTCACATTTCCGGGACGAGAGGCGAATTCACGCCACGCAGGGTTAAATACGGCTGGCGGTCACCAGTGAACATTTCGCCTTATCTGCGTTGACGTTAACGAATCCGACCAGCATACCGGCATAGCGCTTCCGGCTCTTCATGTTCACGGTATCGGGAATGATGCGCCGGCGGTCGGTCAGATGGCTGCCGTCCCGGCGGACGAAGCGACAGGCAATCTGGATATCCTTCACCGCGTAGTCATTGGTATTGCGAAGCGTGAAGGTCACCAGCGCCTTCGAGCCGAGCCCGCCCCGTCGCCATGACTGCGAGACGATTTTCAGGCCGTCGAGCGGCGACCCGGCCGGGGCCACCAGTTCGGGCGGCGCGATATCGGAAGGCGCCGCGGCCGCAGGGTTAGCATCTGAAGGTGCCTGTTTCGACAGGGTGGCCTGAGTCGCAGCGGTATTGTCCGCGCGGGATGCATCTTGCGTGACGCGAGTGACTGCGGGCGGCGTCGCCGCGGAATGGCTCTCGGCGTCGCTCGCTTGCGGCAGCATCAGCCAGGTGGTGCATCCGGCAATGGCGATGGCCGGTAGCGCGGCAAACCGCGCTTGCGACCTTCCGAACGACCACCCGGCGTTCCTCATTGCCGTGTCCTCACCCGGCAGCTTCGGCGATTGCCGTGCCGCCATGAAAAAAAGCCCTACGGGCGTTTTCCCGTACGGCTTTTCTCACGACCGCCGCTGTACGGATCCCGCCGCGCATCAACAATCACTCGGCGCGGAAATGGTTTCATACCACCTCGACAATATTGCGGCCGCGGCGCAAGGCTTGCAGGATGGAATTGTGGATGTTTGGCGGATCGGCCGCCGCACCGCACGTCGGCTTTGCAGCCGCAACAACAACAATGGGGAAGACCGAGATGCCGACCGTTACCTGGGACCATGTCCATTTGCGCAGCCCCGATCCCGAAGCGACCGCCGCCTGGCTGCAGGACGTTCTGGGCGGCGAAATCGTCCGTGGCCCGGGCCGGATCGACGTCAAGCTCGGCGGCGCCAATGTCTTCATCGCGCCGGTCAACGCCGGCGACGGCGTCAACACGCCGCCGGTGACGCCCTATCAGGGCCTCGACCATTTCGGCCTGACGGTGAAGGACATCGACGCGGTCGCTGCCGAGATCAAGGCCAAGGGCGTCGAGTTCACGAAGGAGCCGACCACCATCCGGCCCGGCGTGCGTATCTGCTTCATCCGGGGACCGCAGGGCATTTCGATCGAGCTGCTCGAGCGCGACAAGAAGTATGCGTAACGCGCCGGCGAACTGCGCTGCTTCAGGTTGTCATCACCCGCGAAAGCGGTGATCCAGAGGCATCAGACACAACCGGGAGGCCGCGGCGTACGGAATACTCCGCATTCGCGGAGCATGACGGTTATGGGTCGGGCCACCACGCGCGCGTTATGCCACCGAGTCATCCCCGCGTCACGTCGGAGTGGCACACTTCGCGTTTGCTTCCTGTACGGGAACGGACAGGCAAGTTGACACGTTGACGGTGCAGGCCACGCTTTGGCATAACCCCTTGACCGGCCTCGGTGGGCGCTGCGGTCGGCATCTGGGACATTATGAAAAACGGGCTCTATTCGATCCACGTCACCCTGCTGGACGGACGCACCGGCAAGGGCAGCGGCGTCATTTTATTCCGCGATGGCCAGATTCTCGGCGGGGACGCCTATCTGTTTTATACCGGCAGCTACACGGTCAAGGGCGACACGTTCAAAGGCGAAGTCCTGGTGCAGCGTCACACCACCCCACGCGACAATGACAATCCGCTGTTCGGTGGCCCCAACCCGGTCGGCATCGGCGTATCAGGCACCTTCACCGATACCCGCGGCAGCATGAATGGAACCGCGTTGGTCGGCAAAGCCAGCCAGATCTTCGGCGCCACGCTGCACAAGCTCGCAGATATCAACTAACGGCCGCGACGCGCGCCTACTCGGCCGCCTGCTCCAGCGGCGCCGTGCGCGGCAGGATAATCTGGATGCGCGTGCCGCCCCCCGGCTCGGAATCGAGGTCGAGCCGGCCGCCGAGCCGCGTCGTCACGATGCTGTAGACGATGTGCAGGCCGAGCCCGGTGCCGCCCTGATCGCGCCGCGTGGTGAAGAACGGATCGAACGCGCGGCGGCGGACATCAAGGCTCATGCCGCAGCCATTGTCGGAAAAAATGATCTCGACATTGTCCTTGCCGGACTCCCGCACCTGGATATCGACCGTGCCGGGCTTGCCGTCCGGAAACGCATGCGCCACCGAGTTGAGGAACAGGTTGGTCAGCACCTGTCCGTAGGGCCCGGGATAGCTGTTCATGATCAGGTTGGGCTGGCACTCGACGTTGAGCGTCAGATTGTGTTTGCGCAGGCCCGGCCGCAAGCTCATCACCACCTGCTCGGTGAGGTCGCCGAGGTCGAAGGAGCGCTGGTCCGAATAGTTGCGGTCGGCGGCGACCTGCTTGAACGACTGGATCAGTTCGGCGGCGCGGTTGAGGTTGGCGACGAGCTGCGACGACGCATCGCGGCTGGTGCCGAGAAAATCGTTCAGGCTGGAGCGCCGCAGTTCGCCACGGGCGACCTCCGCCGCAAAATTCGACGTCTTGCGCTCCAGCGCGGAGGCGACCGTCAGACTGATGCCGACGGGATTGTTGACCTCGTGCGCGACGCCGGCCACCAGCCGGCCCAAGGCGGCGAGCTTTTCCGCCTCGATCAGCGAATTCTGCGTCTCACGCAAGTTCCGCAGCGCGCCCTCCGCCGCATCCTTGGCCTTGCGCATCTCGGATTCGACGCGCTTGCGCTCGGCGATATCGAGCGCGACGGTGACGATGGTCTCGATCTCGCCGGCCGCATCCAGAATCGGCAGCTTGTTGACCAGCCACTGCCGCATGTGGCCGGACGCATCCTTGTACTCTTCCTCGTAGAAGCCGAGCTCCTTGCCGGCCGCCAACACCCGCTTGTCGTGCTCGTCGGTCTTTTCCGCGCCGTAACGCGACATCAGCTCGGCGGTGGTGCGGCCGATCGCATCCCCCGGCTCGACCCCGAAAATGCCGGCCATGTAGCGGTTCATCAGGACGTAGCGGAGCTGCTTGTCCTTGACGTTGATGACCGCAGGCACGGTGTCGATGACCATCTGCAGCAGGCGGCGGCCTTCGGCGATCGCATCCTCGGCGCGCTTCTGGTCGGTAATGTCGCGCACCGTTCCCTCGTAGCGGACGATGATGCCGGCCTCGTTGTGCACAGCGCTGGCGCTGTCGGAAAGCCACAGCACCGAGCCGGTGCGGGTGCGAACCTGGTACTCATATTCGCGAACCATGCCGTCGCGCTGCATCAGCCGCCCGTATTCCGTCCGCGCCTCGGGATGGACATAGACGCCTTCGGCGATGTCGCCGATGCCGTTGATCAGATCCTGCGGCGTGGCATAGCCCATCATCCGCGCCAATGCCGGGTTGGCGTTCAACAGCGCGCCGCCGGGCGTCGTGACGTAAATTCCGTCGACAGAGGACTCGAACAGCTTGCGGTAACTTTCCTCGGCAAGCCGCTGTTCGGCCAGCGCGCGCACGGCCGCCTCGCGCGCGGTGTCGGCATCGACCAGCGTCTGCCGGAATACCTCGGCGGCGCGGGCAATGTCGCCGATCTCGTTGTCCACATCGGTCGCCGGGATAGAGGCGCTCTTCTCGCCGCCGGCCACCGCGCGGATCGAGGATGCGATCGCGGCCAGCGGACGCACGGTGCGGCGAACCACCAGCAGCGAGGCAAACAGCCCGATCAGCACGCCGGCAGTGCCGAGGACGATGCTCTGCCACTTGGCTTCCGCCAGCGTGCGGGCGAAATCGCGGGAAAGGATGCGTCCTCGCCGCTCGCTGACGTCGCGCAACAATTCCGTGACGCGCTGGATCAGGCGGCCCTCCGCGCCCAGCACCTCCTTGTCGATGTCGGAGATCTGCCGCTCGCGGATCGAGATGCCGATGATGGCTTCAGCATAGGCATTGACGGCGGCCCGCAGCTTCGGATCCTGGATCGTCATCGCGCGCATGCTTTGCGCCGCCTGTTCGGCCGCGGACGGGTTGTGCGCCAGCAACGCCGAGGCGATCCGGCTCTGGGTTTGTGACAGGCTCAACGCAGTCTGGGTATCGGACGCCTCGGCGATCGCGGCATCGAACTTTTCGCGCAACGGCGGCAACGCCACGATCATTTCGGCACGGCGGTTGATCAGCGCGGAAATCCGCTCGATGCCGCTGCGGTAGGTCGCCAGCCGCTCGGTGACGCCGTCGATCATGTCCTGCTGTTCGGGCGCGAGCTCCAGCCGCGTCTTCTTCAGGACCTCGCCGAGCGCGCTGGCTGCGTCGCCAACCTGGAGCGACTGGTTGCCGGGATCGGTGACGAAATCCCGCGCCGCAAGTCGCAACTCGTTCATGCGGCGGTCAATATCCTCGGCGAGGTCGCCGACGCTCTGCAGCCGCTGCAGTTCGGCAAAGGTCGAATCGATGTGGCGGATGGCGATGACGCTGGCAGTCGAGGTGATGATGATCACCGCCAGCACCAGCATGAAACTGCCGAATGTCAGTTGGCCGATCGAAAGCGAGAACGATCGCGGCGGCAGCGAATTCGGCGGCGTTTCGGCGGTCATGTGGGTCGGGGCGGGCTCCAATCGGGCGCAATATACGATGACTCCCGGGCCGTGGGGAACATGCCGGCGGGTGGTTAATGATGGTATGTGACCGGGATTCCACGGGTCACACTTGGGCCGCCCCCGGCCTCAGCGCCTTCGCCAGGTCCGAGGGCATCATGCCGAACATGTCGCGAAATGCGCTCGAGAAATGTGCCGAACTCGCAAAGCCGGCCGCATGGGCAGCCTCCGTCAGGGATGCCCCCTCGCCGCTGGCGCGGACCGCGGCCCCCATCCGGTTCCAGATGCGGTAGCGCCGCAGCGGCACGCCGGTCTCTATCTTGAACAGATGCAGGAAGCGTGACGGCGACAGACCGGCGCGGGCCGCAAGGCTCGTCAGCCGGTGCGCGCGATGCGGCTCGTCCCGCATGTGCCGCAGCGCCGCAGCAATGCGTGCGTTGGGGCTAGCCTGCCCGCCGATCCCCAATAGCCCGCCGAGGGATGCGCGCCCCTCAGGCACGGCGATGCGGCTTTCGGCCAGCCCCGTCAGGATATCGATCGCTGCGGTTTCTTCCCGCAGATCGAAGGCTGCGCGCGGCGTCGCAGTAGTCATCCGCGGGATCAACTCCCTCAGATCACGCCCGAACGGATCGACGTAGAGGAATGCCATTCGGCCCCGCTCGATCCGCAAATGATGCAGGCTGTTGGGCAGGATCAGCACGCTGCGAGCCGCGCGATAGTGCGTCATGCGATCCGCGGGATCGTCGGCGACTTCCAGCGGCCCGTCGAGGCCGACGGCAAGGACCGCGGTCGCGTTCCGATGCGGCGTCAGCCCGAAGGCCGGGCCCAGATACAGCACGCGGGCGCCCCACCCAATCAATTTCGCTGCCGCCGTCTCGTCCATAGCCAGTTCTTGAAAGCCCCAAAGGTTCGGCCAGTCCAATCATTGCCGATCACAGAGATCCGCGAGATGGACAACGATGGCAAATAGCCGTTCTGAAATCGAGACCAAAGCTGCGGTTGAGCGCAACCGGCAGGCCCTCGACCGCTATGCGAGCGCGTGGCTCGCCGGCGATCGTGCAGCGCTTGCCGCCTGTTATCATGACGACTTTACGCTGCATTATTTCGGCCGCAACCCGCTCGCCGGTGATCACAGCGGCAAGGCCGCTGCACTCGGCATCCTGGCCGAGGTCACCAGGCGCACCAACCGCCGGCTGCTCGCTATTGTGGACGTCATGGCCGGGCCCGAACGCAGCGGGCTGCTGGTCCGCGAGCGCTTCGAGCGCGACGGCAAAACAGCCGAGGTCGAGCGCTTGCTGGCGTACACGGTGCGCGACGGCCTGCTTTCCGAATGCTGGGTCTACGACCAGGACCAGGCCGTGGTCGACGCATTCCTCGCCTGAACGTGTTCACGCGGCCGCGGCGGACCGCTTCCGCGCCGGGATCGTCATCGCGGCGACGCCGACGACGACACAGGCAAGGCCGATCCAGACCGTCGAACTCGGCTGCTCGCCGAGGAATATCACGCCCACCGCGACGCCGATCGGCACCCGCAGATAGGCCTGCGCCGTGGTGCCGACCGAACCCAGGGTCCGGATCAGGCGGAAATAGATCACGAAGGCGAGCGCCGTGGAAAACACCGCGAGCGCGACCAGCGCCAGTATCGAGCTGACCGAAGGCTGCAGCATCCATGGCTGCTCCGCGACCAGGCTCACCGGAATCAGGATCGCCGCGCCGCACAGCAACGAGCCCGCCGCGGGCACGATCGGATCGAGATCCCTGAAACCACGGCCGAGGATGGCGGCGCCCGCGTAGCAGACGGCGGCAAGCACCATCACGATCTGGGCCGTCAATTCTTGACCGAAGCCGGACAGCGCCTGCACGCCGACGATCAGGCAGATGCCGGCCATCCCGGCGACGACGCCAAGCAGCTTTCGCGACGTCACGGCCTCATGGCGCGTGATGGCGAGCGTCAGGAAAAACGTGAATATCGGCGCGGTGGAATTGAGGATGGTCGCCACCCCCGCGTCCAGCGCCTGCGCGCCCCAGGCGACCATGATCCAGGGGATGACGCTGTTGAGGCAGGCCTGAAACAGGAAACGTCGCCAGGTCTCGCCATCGACGGGCATGCTCACACCGCGCCAGCGCATGATGGCGAGCAGCAGCAATCCGGCAATCAGCGTGCGGCACGCGATCAGGGTGATCGGCGGGATCGTCGCCACGCCGATCCGGATGAAGGTGTACGAGGCGCCCCACAGCGTCGCCAGCGCGAGCAACAGCGCCAGTTCGGTCGTCGTGCCCGCAGGTCGCGGATGTACTTCTGCCATGCTTCGCCGGCCCGTTCTCGATTGCCTTCGAAGCAGAGTCTACCGCGCTTGCATACAGTTATACTTCGTTATCCGTCGAATTGTGTTAACCGACCGAGCCGACCTCGAACACGTCGCCGTCATAGCCGGCTTCGAGCGGAATCCGAAGCTGGCGACCGCCATTGTTCCTGGTCATGACCGGCGTCACGGTGACGACCGATTTGCCCCTGGAGTCGTCGAGCGCGGCCCTTACGCTGGCCTGCTTGCCGAGCTTGATCAGGTTGCGCGTGGTCGGGAACGGCAGCTTGAAGCGCCCGCTCTGGCCGCCCTCCAGCGCCTCGCGAGGCGATACCCAGATCGAGTCGGTGGATTCCTTGCCGTCATGGGCGCCGAGCTGTTCGGGCGGCGCGGCGGCGAGGAAGAACCAGGTGTCGAAGCGTTTTGGCATGCCCTCCGGCGTGATCCAGTGCGCGTAGGGCATCAGTTCGTCGAGCGCCAGCACTATGTCGTTGTCGGTCAGTACCTTCAGGAAGCTGATCTTGCCATCGCAGAGATCGGCGCGATTGATAGCCTCGATCTCGCTGGCCCGTTTGGCATCGACCAGCGCGCTCGATCCCTTCGGCCGCGCCAGCAGGATGCCGCTTTCCTCAAAGGTTTCGCGGATCGCGGCGATGCGGAAACTCAGCGTCGCCTCGTCGAGCCCCTCGCCGCCTGAGTAGAGTTCGGGCTGCGCAATGATCTCCTTGTCGCCCTTGTCGACGCTGCCGCCGGGAAACACCAGCGCGCCGGAATTGAAGTCGATCTCATAATGGCGAACCATCATGAAGACTTCGATTTCCCTGGCGTCAGGGCTGTCACGCAGCAGCAGGATCGTGGATGCAGGACGCGGAGCGACGGTTTCTGCCATGTGACTAACCCGCCGCGCTGGATTGCGGTTGCAGGTTGGCGCGGCGATCGACGCGCGCCACCCGCGACAACAGATAGTCGACCTCGGCCTTTGCGGTGGCCGTAATCGTCGCACCCGGCTTGCGCTGGGCGCTGGACGAAATGATGCCGCGCTTCTGCAGCACATATTTGCGTACCGACAGGCCCGCGCCGGGCTGCTGCTCGTAGCGGATCAGCGGCAGATGTGCATCGAACAGATCATGCGCGGCATCGCGCTTGCCGGCCTTCGACAGCTTGACGACATCGATCAACAGTTCCGGGAAAGCGTAGCCGGTCATCGCACCGTCGGCGCCGCGCTCCATTTCGAAATCGAGGAACAGCCCGCCATTGCCGACCAGAATGGACATCGGCTTCAGCGAACCGTCTTTCTGGAAGTTGCGCAGCGTGGTGATCTTTTCCAGGCCCGGCCAGTCCTCGTGCTTGAGCATGACGCAGGACGGCGAGTCCATCACGATCTTGCGGATCACGGCCGGCGTGAAGATGACGTTGAGCGTCAGCGGATAATCCTGCAGCACCCAGGGAATGTCCTCGCCGATCGCTTCCTGCGCTTGCTTGAAATACCCGGTGATCTGGTCGTCGGTGCGCAAGTGAGGCGGCGGCGCGATCATGACGCCTGCGGCGCCGGCATCCATCGAAGCCTTTGCCAGCGAGCGCATCGAGGCAAAACCCGGCGCCGAGACGCCGACGATGATCTGCATGTTCTTGGCGCGCTTGACGAAGCGAACCGCCACCTGCTCCGCTTCGGCCGCATCGAGCTTCGGCGCCTCGCCCAGAATGCCGAGCACGGTGACGCCGTCGCAGCCGACTTCAGCGTAGAAATCGGTCAGCCGGTCGATGGACTTTTCGTCTATGCGACCGTCCTCGTGGAACGGCGTCGGCGCAATCGCGAAGGTGCCTGCGGCCTGGGCAGTGAGTTTCATGATTACCTTCTTTGGCAGGGACTTACAGAATGGAATATCTGGTCATGGATAGCACCAACCAACCTGCCCCTCAAAGCGGCAGATTAAGCCTTGGGATGAGCCTGCCCTGGATAGAGCCCGATGGAACAAGGCCGTCGTCGACGGCCCCCATGCGGCGGTAAAATTCGGCCGCATCAGGATCGGCCTCGATGACCAGCGCGGTGGCGCCGGCCGCGCGGGCGGTGGCCTTGGCCCAATCGAGCAGCTTTCGGCCCGTTCCGGTCCGAAGCATGGCCGGCTCGACGAACAGTTTTTCGAGCTGGGCCGCGTCGCCCTTCGATTTCACCTCGGCGATGCCGGCGAGACGGCCATCAAGCTCGGCCACCTGCACCCGGGACGCCAGGATACTCGCGGGCGTCAGCGTGAGCTCCTTGCGGCAGGCCGCCATGAACGCATCGTCATATCCCCAGACCGCCTTGGAACGCAGGCACAGCTCGGTGAGAACTGCACCTTCCTCCGGACGCGCGGGCCGCAATGCGAGCATTGGCACCTCCACCGAGAGTTCAGAACCTTCGCGCACCCATCTTGATCTGCTCTTCGGAGAAAAAGATCTCCTTGGCGTGAGTCACGATGTCCTCGGCCTTCCACCCCGTGAACGGCGGCTTCCAGCCTTCCATTTCCATCATCCGCATCTCGCGCACGCCGCGCGGACCGGAGACGCCGAGCACCTTGCCGGTCTGGTCGCCGGAGAGATCGCTGACCATGTACAGCACGGCCGGCGCGATGCCGTCAGGGCCGAGCGCTGCGCCGGGGTTCTCCTTGTAGCGCGGCAGGTCTGCGGTCATGCGGGTCAGCGCGCCCGGGGACAGCGTCCAGATCCGGATGTTGTATTTGCGGCCCTCAATGGCGAGCACATTCGACAGTCCCCAGATACCGCCCTTGGCGGCGCCGTAGTTGCTCTGGCCGAAATTGCCGATCAGGCCCGAGGTTGAGGACGTGTTGACGATAACGCCGCCGCCGTTCTCGCGCATCCATTTGAACACCGGCTGGGTGCAGCAGAAGGTGCCCTTGAGATGCACCTTCAGCACCTTGTCCCAGTTGGCCTCCTTGGCCTTGGCGAAGGTCTCGTCGAGCAGGATGCCGGCGTTGTTCACTAGGATGTCGGCGCGGCCGAAATTCTTGATGGCGTCGTCGAACACCGACTGGCCGCCGGCCATGGTCGAGATATCGGAACCGTTGGCAACCGCGCGGCCGCCCTCGGCCTTGATCGCGTCGACCACCTGCTGCGCCATCGACTTGTCCGAGCCGGAACCGTCGCGGGGACCACCGAGGTCATTGACCACGACCGCCGCGCCCTCGCGCGCGAAAAGTTTGGCGTAGGCCTCACCGAGCCCGCCGCCCGCGCCGGTGATGATGGCAACCTTGCCGTCGAGTAGTCCCATGTGTTCTCTCCCTTATTGATTTCGTCATTCCGGGGCAGCCCGCAGGGCTGAACCCGGAATCTGGAGATTGTGGCGCGAGATTCCGGGTTCGCGCTGCGCGCGCCGGAATGACAGCGTGCGTTACGCCAGCACCGTCTTGCCGCTCTTGATGACCGTGACGCCCCTCGCCTTCACTTTCGCTTCGAACGAGACGACGTTGCCGTCCTTCCACAATTCCATCGTCACGGTCTCGCCGGGATAGACCGGCGAGGAAAACCGCGCGACGTGCTGCTTGAAGGCAGCCGGATCGTAATCGGCATAGGTCTGCAGCACGCCGCGGCAGGTGATGCCGTAGGTGCACATGCCGTGCAGGATCGGCCGCGGAAAGCCGGCCTTCTTGGCGAATTCGGGATCGGAGTGCAGTGGGTTGCGGTCGCCGCACAGGCGATAGACCAGCGCCTGGTCTGGCCGCGTCGTGATGTCCACGATCTGGTCCGGCGCGCGGCTCGGCACCTGGTGCGGTTCGGGCTGGCCTTCGGACGGACCGCCAAAGCCGCCGTCGCCGCGGGCGAAACGCGAGGCCACCAGCGTCGCCAGCTTCTCGCCGTTCTCGTCCTTCAGCACGGTCTGGTGCCTGATGACGGCGCCCTTGTCCTTGCCCTTGTCGAAGACGTCGAGCACGGTCGAGTCGGCCGTGATCTTGGCGGCGCTCGGCAGCGGCTTGTGGAAGGTGATATCGCGCTCGCCGTCGACCACCATCACGCGGTTGAGATTCATCTCGCCGGGGCTGGAGCCCCAGGCTGCCACCGACGCGAAGGTCGGCACGACCTTCAGGGGACGCGGGGTGAAGGTGCCTTCGTTGACGTAGGCGAGTTCCTTCTCGTCCATGGGATCGGCGCCCAGGCCGATGCCGTAGGCATAGAGCATCACCTCGCGATCGGTATAGGCGTATTTCTGGCCGAGATTTTTCAGGGCCATGAGCTGTTCGTAGTTGATCGGCATTTCGGTCGTCCTCTCCCGAACCTTTTTCTCTTCGGCGGTGCCCGTTGCTGCGCCCTCTCCCCTTGTGGGAGAGGGCGGCACCGGCTTCCGCAACAAACTTGCTTGGGTGAGGGGTTGGCTCCGCAAGCACATCGCTCGCGGAGAGAACCCCTCATCCGGCGCTTCGCGCCACCTTCTCCCACAAGGGGAGAAGGTACTTTCTAAGCCGCGGTGAAGAACGGCAGTGGCGCGCCGTCGGTCGGCTTCCACACCAGCTTGACCTTCTGGCCGATCTTGATCTTCTCCAGATCGCAATCGACGATGTTGGTCTGCAGCGACGGGCCTTCCTTCAGCGTGACATAGGCGATCGCATAGGGACCACTCGGCGATTTGCGCATCAGGCTGTAGGTGTAGACCGTGGCCTCGCCGGAAGCTTCCTCCCACTCCGTCTTGTCCGAGAAGCAGAACGGACAGATCGAGCGCGGGAAATAGTGCCGCTCGCCGCAGGCGGTGCAGCGCTTGATCAGGAACTTGCCGGCCTTGGCCGCTTCCCAGAACGGCGCAGTCTCGGGATTGGTCACCGGCGTCGGATATTTCTTGGCTTCGGCCATTACACGCGCTCCAGAATGCAGGTTGAGGCGGCGTGACGCACGCCGAGGAGACCGCCGGTGCCATGGGCGATCGCGAGGTCGCAGTTCGGCACCTGCACCTTCGGATGGGCTTCACCGCGCAATTGCCGGACGGCTTCGAGGATTTTGGTCATGCCGCCGCGGTTGACCGGGTGGTTGCTGCAGAGGCCGCCGCCGTCGGTGTTGAACGGCAGCTTGCCGACGCCGGAAATTAGGTTGCCATCGGCAACGAACTTGCCGCCCTCGCCCTTCTTGCAGAAGCCGAGGTCTTCGAGCTGCATCAGCACCGTGATGGTGAAGCTGTCATAGATCGAGGCGTATTTGATGTCCTTCGGCGTGACGCCCGCTTCCTCGAACGCGCGCGGGCCGGACCAGACGCCCGCGGAGTAAGTGAGATCGAGGTCCTTGCCGCCGCGCGGGCCCTTCATGGCTTCACCATGGCCGATCAGCCGCACCAGCGGCTTCTTCAGGCTCTTGGCGATTTCCGGCGTGGTCACGATCATCGCGCCGCCGCCGTCGGTGACGACGCAGCAATCCATCCGGTGCAAGGGATCGGAGATCATCGGCGAGTTCAGAACGTCCTCGACGGTGACGACCTCTTTCAGCATCGCGTGCGGGTTGTACTGGGCGTGATGCGAGGCCGCGACCTTGATCCAGGCGAGTTGTTCGCTTGTCGTCCCGTAGTCGTGCATATGGCGCATGGCACACATGCCGTAGGCATTGTGCGTGGTCGCGCCATAGGCCGCCTCGAAATCGGCTTCCGCGCCGGCCGCGCGCGCGGGCATCGGGCCGGTGCGCGGCTTGCCGGCGAGCGTCACCAGCGCGATCGAGCACTTGCCGGCCGCGATCGCTTCAGCGGCGTGGCCGAGATGGATCAAATAGGAACAACCGCCGGTCTCGGTGGAATCGACGTGGCGCACCTTCAATCCGAGGTAATCGACCATCGGCCAGAGGCCGCCGGGGGCATCGCCCGCGCAGAAATAGCCGTCAATATCGGCCTTGGTGAGCCCGGCATCCTCGATCGCGCCCTTGGCGACCTCGGCATGCAACTGCGCCGTTGATTTGTCGGGTGCGTGCCGGGTGGGATGCTCGTAGATCCCGGCAATGTAGGCTTTGCCTTTGATGGTCAAATCGTTCTCCGTTGGCGTTTCTTCTTCCTGAAGTTTTTCTGGCCTGTCGGACCGACCTTGGCAAGCGCGGAAATATTCCGCCGGGCGAGAGCGTAGCGACTGGACTCAAGTCGGGATGATTATTTGCCAAAATCGTATCAGGTCGGCACGGGGCGGATATGCCAGCGCGTTCTCGCGGCGCGACGCGCCCGAGTTGTACCTGCTCGCTTGCCCCTCCGTTGAGAGGGCGCAGGGAAGACCGGGTGCGCGCTGCACCCGCGGTCTCGTGTGCAATATGCATGAAGGAAATGCGCACACGAGCATACAGGTCCAGCGGAGAGCATCCGGCCTTCCCTGCGCAATGGCTTGACGGCTTATGGCGCGCTCTTCCCGGAGCCGAATTCCTTTGGCCTCCGTCGCTGCCGGATTGACGGCCGGTCGAACCCGGTTGGATTCGAACAGCCTCCGCCAGCTTGACACCAGCCACGGGTGCCAGAACCACACGCTTTTGCCGTACGCGAAATGCGCCGCCCGTCCTGCGCTGAGATCGATCGCTCACGGCCTCAACGGCCGCCCTGCAATGCCTCGCGCGCGCGAGCGCTTCGCGTCCACCGCTCCCCGCACTCCACGTATCGTGACGACGCGTACGCCCCTCTTCGATGAGGCGGGATGGCGCGAACATGGAGCTGATTTGGGAGAAACGGGAAGCGATATATTTTCACTGCGCGATCTGGACGACCCAAATCGCGTTGAATCGGCTGGTGAAATTCGTCTATTCGCGCAGCGGGTCTTGCGGCGGTTTGGGAGCGCCCTGCACGATCGGCATGCACTCACCCGCCGACAGGCAAATCAGCGTGAGCCCGTGTTCTTCACCGCATCAACCAGCATGGCGTAAAGCTGGCGCTTGGTGAACTCCTTCGGCTGTGCTGGTGCCGGCTTGGTTGCTACCGGCTTGCGCCGAGACACGACCTTGTCCGCGGGACGCGCACAAGCCGCCAATGGCGCCACCTTGCGCTTCGGCACCGACACGATCCTCGGATTCGCGGTTGGCGGCTTGTGACCGCGCTTCTGGCCCATGCGCTTCAGCTTCGCGCTCACGGCGTTGCGGCTAAGGCCAAGCCGAGTTGCGATCTGACCGGCGCTGTGGCCGGCAGTCCAGAGCTCCTTGAGCCGTGCTACGTCGTTCGCATCCCAACCCATGAAGATGATTATACATCGACTGCGAGCGACACGCTAGTCGTCACGCACGTTGCTTGAGTGAGGAGATGATCTCGTCGTTAACGCCGCGTCGTTGGGAGTCGTAGGTAGGCAAAGCGCAGCGTGCCCACCATCGCGGGCGGAGTGTGAGATGGTGGCGTTGCGCCTCTTTGCCACCCCGCGCATCTAGTGATGCTTTTCCAAAACAATGACCGGTGTGCGCGACGCGCATTCCCACATTGCCGCGACATAGCAGTAGCTGCCGGGATAGTCTTCGACGTGGAAACCATCCTCATCTGGAGCTACCAGCCGACACCTCACCTCGGCCTTCCAGAAGGCAAAGCAATCGCTCTCGGATATCCATCGCAGGGGCTGCCCTACCTCGGCAACCACGAAGTTCGAACCACCCTGCAGAAGCCGCTTAATATCAGCCTCTCCCAGATCCCCGGTCCGACGTGCGTCCAGCAAGCCGTCGCTGTTCCAGAGTTCGGCGAGCGGCGTCCGTGTGACGATCCTTTGGACCATATCCATGCTACCTCGCGCTATCGAAGTTTTGTTCGTGTTGGTCCAGTCGTTCGGGATCGGCATCAAGGGCAGTGAACATGGATGCACATCAGGTCGCGACGAGTGAGCGGGCGTAACCTAACGCGCAACGGAGCCAGACTGGATGCGAGATGGTGGGCACGCTTCGCTTTGCCCACCCTACAAGACTGCTTCGCGGGAATGTCGGCGAAGGCCATGATCGCCCTACAGGGCCTTGGTCCGCCTGAGCAGCCACCAGGTGAGTGCGCCCGCGGCGATTACCAGCAGGAGCGCGTACCAGGTGCCGCCGTGGCCGGTCTGGAACGGCATGTCCTTGGTGTTCATGCCGAAGAAACCGGTGACCAGCGTCGAGGGCAGCATGCAGGCGGTCAGGACCGACAGCGTGAACAGGCGGCGGTTGGTGATCGCGGTCATGCGGCCGGCGATCTCGTCCTGCAGCAGCCGTGCGCGCTCATAGATGGCGCTGAACTCATAGTCGAGCGCGTCGAACTTCTGCGCAAGCTTGCGCATTGCCGACAGCAGGTTTTCGGATTCGACGTCCTCGCGCGCCTCCAGGCGATGAAACAGCGCCCGGATCTGCGACAACTGCCGCCGCGTGCGGATCGCCTGCAGGCGCACGCGGCCGAGCCGCAACCGCTCATCGTCGATCTCATCGTGCAGCACATGGTTCTCGACGATGTCGAGCTCATCGCCGAGGCCCGCCGAAAAGCGTCCGATCACATCGGCGAACTGGTCGACGATCGCATCGAACAGCGATACCGGGGTGGGAAACTTGCGGCCGCTATCGAGCGCCCGCCGCGTCAGCTCGATCGCGCGCAGCGGCTTGCGCCGGGCGGTGATCATCAGCCTTGGCGAGATCGCAAAGTGCACCCGCAGGAGATCGTCGCCCTCCTGCATGAACTCCTGATGCAGGTCGGGCAGAACGCCGGCGATCTCCTCGTCGAAAATATCGAGGCGGATATGCTCGTCGGCATCGAGCAAGGTCTCGCGCGCGACATCGGACAGCGCCGCACTCGTGGCGAGCCAGTCGTGGCAGCGACGGTTGGCCAGATTGAAATGCAGCCACAGCCAGCCGTTGGGATTGGCGAGTTCCGCATCGAGGTTGGCGACGTCGAGCTTCCTCGCGGAACCGTCGCTCGCGAAACGATAGGCGGAGATGATGCCGATGTCGGCGAGAGGCTGGTCCATCTGCTAACCCGTTGCTGGTGCGAAGCAGGCAATGCGTCAACGCAGTGGCAAGCTGATGGCGACTACAGCCCATCGAAGAGCTCGACACAAGCTTTTGATTCAATTGGATAGTTTCACCACAGGCAGGTGTGGTGCCAGGCGGACTCACTCGAAGATCGCGACCGCGCGAATGGGGCTTGCGGTGCCACCGCGGATCTTGAGTGGAAAGCCGATGAAGCGGAATCGACCGCGCCCCACAAGCTTGTCGAGATTGGCAAGGCCTTCCATGTGCGTGATTCCCCGCTCGGCACATGCGAGATGGGCCTGGAAGTTGGGTTCGCCTTCCGGAGCCGGACTCACCGCCTCCACACCAAACATGCCGATGCCCCGGTCCGCCAGCCAATGCACGCTTTCCACCGCGAGGCCGGGGAAATCGTGCTGGTAGCCCGGCTTGCCAAGCAGGCGATCGTTGGTGGCCATGTGCAGTAGCACGGTGTCGCCAGCGCGGATTTCCTGCTCCGAAGCCGCCAGCGCCGCTTCCATTTCCGGGACCGTCACGGCATGGCGCAGCGGTGCATGGGACAGATCGAGACAGATGCCGGGCGTATAGAATTTCTCCAGCGGCATCTGGTCGATTGATAGCGCGCCGGGACGGGGATCGAAGTGCACCGGTGCATCCACGTGTGTTCCCGCATGATCGCTAAAGGCGATGGACAACGCCTTGGAGGAAAACTCTGTGTTTCCCGCACGCTTCTTCTCGGCGTGGTCGTACCACACGGAGATGATCACAGGAGGATGACTAGGATGCGTTTGCGTGCGGTGGAACAGGTCACGACTCAGATCGATCATTTCCATGGAATCCCCCTTTGCTGCTCCTGGCGGAGCTGCGGAGACGGTGCGAAGGAAATCCGCATTTCTACGGCCTTTCGCAAGGCGGAAACGGCTTCTGAACTTTCAATCCTGCGGAAAGGCCCGGCGCGATAAGGCTCTCCGACCGATTCCACAATATTCCGATTTGCTATTTCGTACAAAGCGCGAGAAGGAAACCAGTCGACATCAGATCTCCGCGTGCCCACCGTCAAGCGACGCATAGGTCGGCAGACGGTGGGCACGTCGCTTGCGCTCCTTTGCCCACCCTACGGCTCCGCAGATTTACTCCGCCGCCAATTGTCTGGGCGCGGGCGGCGGGTTGGCGAGGTCGGCGGTGAGTTGGGCGTGGCGGGCTTTGGCGTCCACGACTGCCTTCTCCTTGACCGGGCCGTAGCCTCTGACACGGTCGGGCAGGTTCAGGAGTTCGACGGCGGTGTCGTGCGTCACCTGTGACAACAGGCCGAGCGCGGTGTCGACATCCTTCTCGTAACTCCCGATCAGCTCGCGCTCGAGCTTGCGGTCCGCCGAGTAGCCGAACACGTCCAGCGGCGTGCCGCGCAGGAAGCGCGCCTTTGCCATCGTCCGGAACACGGGCAACATCCATGCGCCGAAGGCGCGCTTCTTCGGGCGGCCCAGCGCGTCCTTGCCGCCGCCGAGGATCGGGGGCGCGAGATTGAAGTTGAACTTGAAGTCGCCTTCGAACTGGTCGCGGAGCTGCTGTTCGAACTTGCCATCCGTGAACAGCCGGGCCACTTCGTACTCGTCCTTGTAAGCGAGCAGCTTTGCGTAGTTGACCGCCACCGCGCGCGGCAGCGCATCGCCGTAGCCGCCCCTGGTCGCGGCATCGCGCACCCGATCGACCAGCTTGCGGTAACGCTTGGCAAGCCGCGCGCTCTGGTAATCGGTCAGCATGCCCATGCGATGGGTGATAATCTCGTCGAGCGTCATCGCATCCAGCGTCTTTGCCGGAACGACCGCATCATGATCCTTCATCATCTCCTTGAACCGCGCCGGGTCAGCCGCGGCGAGCCGGCCGAGCTGGAAGGCCTGCGTGTTCATCTTGATGGAGACGCCGTTGACCTCGATCGCCTGCTCGATCGCTTTCGCCGAGAGTGGCAGCAAGCCGCGCTGATAGCCGTAGCCGAGCATCATGACGTTGGTGGCGATTGAATCGCCGAGCAGCGCTTCTGCCGGCGTGGTGAAATCGAAGAACGAAGAGTCCTTGCGAAGCTCCGTCTCCAGCACTGAATTGAGCTTGCGGCTCTGGAAGTTGAAGTCGCGGTTGAGGATGAAGTCCGCGGTCGGAATGACGTGGCTGTTGATGACGCCGACGGTACGAGTGGATTCGCACAGCGTAACCATGTCCTTCGACACCGCTACCACCTCGTCGGCGGCCATCACGAGATCGGCGGTGCCGGTGACGATGCGCGAACAGGTGACGTCGGCGGTGTGTTCCGACAGCCGGACGTGGCTGAGCACCGCGCCGCCCTTTTGCGCCAGGCCCGACATGTCGAGGATCATGCTGGCCTTGCCTTCGATATGGGCGGCCATGCCGAGCAGCGCGCCGATCGTCAAGACACCGGTGCCGCCGACGCCGCCGACGGCGATGTTGTAGGGCCGCTCCAGCGATGGGAACGAGGCCGGCTCCGGCAGATCGCCGATATCCCCGAGGCTGGCGGGCGCACGGCGGCGCGGCTTGCCGCCGTCGATCGTGACGAAGGACGGGCAGAAGCCCTTGAGGCAGGAATAATCCTTGTTGCAGGTCGACTGGTTGATGGTGCGCTTGCGGCCCAGCTCGGTTTCCAGCGGCTCGACCGAAATGCAGTTCGACTGCACCGAACAATCGCCGCAGCCTTCGCAGACGGCCGGATTGATCATGACGCGGCGCGCCGGGTCTTCCATCAGGCCGCGCTTGCGGCGGCGACGCTTTTCGGCGGCGCAGGTCTGCACGAAGACGATCGCCGAGGTGCCCTTCAGGGTACGGCAGGTCTTCATGACGTCCTGCAGCTCGTCGCGATGCGCGGTCTTGACGCCGGGCGCGATCTCGGACGCCGGATAGGCGCCGGGGTTTTCCGAGACCAGGTAGATGTTGCGGATGCCTTCGGCGTGAAGCTGGAAGGTGATCTGCTGCGGCGACAATTCGCCGTCGACATGCTGGCCGCCGGTCATCGCGGTCGCGTCGTTATAGAGGATCTTGTAGGTGATGTTGGCGCCCGAGGCGATCGCCTGCCGGATCGCGAGGCTGCCGGAATGGAAATAGGTGCCGTCGCCGAGATTGGCGAACACGTGCTCTTCCTTGGTGAAGGGTGCGACGCCGACCCACGGCACGCCCTCGCCTCCCATATGGGTGTAGGTCTCGGTATTGCGGTCCATCCACAGCGCCATGAAGTGGCAGCCGATGCCGGCAAAGGCGCGGCTGCCTTCCGGCACCTTGGTCGAGGTGTTGTGCGGGCAGCCGGAGCAGAAATACGGGGTGCGGGTGACGGGGGCGACCGCCTGCATCTGGGTCGCCTGTCGGCCATTGAACCAGTCGGCCTTGGCGCGGAGCATCGCGGCGATTTCGGGATTGAGATTAAGTCGAAGCAGGCGTTCGGTCAGCGAGCTCGCCAGCGAGGCGACGGAAAGCTCGGCAGCGAAGGTGAGAAAGCGTTTGTCGTGGTCGTCCATCTTGCCGACGATGCGCGGGCGGACGTCGTCGCGCCAGTTGAACAGCTCCTGCTTGACCTGGTTCTCGACGATCTCGCGGCGTTCCTCGATGATGAAGATCTCCTCGAGGCCGACGGCGAAGTTGCGGACGCCTTCCGGCTCCAGCGGCCAGGGCATGCCGATCTTGTAAAGTCGAAGCCCGATCTTGGCGGCGACCTCCTCGGTGATGCCGAGCTCGCGCAGCGCCTGACGGATGTCCTCGTAGCTCTTGCCTGATGCCATGATGCCGTAGCGGGCGTTCGGCGAATCCATGGTGATGCGGTTGATCTTGTTGGCGCGGGCAAACGCAATCGCGGCATAGCCCTTGTAGTCCTGCAGGCGCAGGTCCTGCAGATAGCGATCGTCAGGCCAGCGCAGATTGAGGCCGCCGGGCGGCATCTCGAAATCGGTCGGGATCGCGAACGGGGTCATTTCGTCGGTGAGGTCGATCTCGGCGGTGGTCTCCACCGTCTCGGTGATCACCTTCATGCCGACCCAGCAGCCGGAGTAGCGCGACATCGCGATACCCAGAAGGCCCATCTCGATCATTTCATGGATGCTGGAGGGATAGAGATACGGCATCAGCGCGGAGATGAAGGCGTGATCGGACTGATGCGGGACGGTCGAGGACTTTGCGCCATGATCGTCGCCGGCAAGGACGAGCACGCCGCCGTTTTTCGCCGAGCCCGCGGTATTGCCGTGCCGGAACACGTCGCCGCAGCGGTCGACGCCGGGGCCCTTGCCATACCAGATGCCGACCACGCCATCATATTTGGCGCCGGGCGAAAGGTTGAGCTGCTGCGAGCCCCAGATGGCGGTCGCCGCGAGGTCCTCGTTCACGCCGGGCTGGAACTTGATGTTGTACTGGTCGAGATGCTTGCGGGCGGCGAAGAGCTGCTGGTCGTAGCCGCCGAGCGGCGAGCCGCGGTAGCCGGAGATGAAGCCGGCGGTGTTGAGCCCCGCGGCGCGGTCGCGGCGGATCTGCGCCATCGGCAGGCGGACCAGCGCCTGGATGCCGGTCAGGAAGATGTGGCCGGTGCCTTGCGTATATTTCTGGTCGAGACTGATCGGACCTTGGTTGATTCCCATTGCAGCCCTCTTTGCCAGCCGGTGGAGCCTTGTTCGGAACGACTGTTTTTAGCTAGTCATCTGAACTCATTAGAACCAGTCTATGTCGGATTTTTCCGCCCGCGCAGCACAAATCTCGCCGCTTGGGCCCCCGCTTCAAAGATCGCAATTTCGTGCCGGGAATAACGCCGGCGCATTTCGGTTTGTGTCGTCCGGAAGCCCCGGCGCGAAATGGCATGACGTCCCTCCTCTGTCCGCTTTCGCGCTATAACGCCTGAGAAGGCCAGAGGGTGCAGGGACCACGCCTGACATGCGGACGATTCTCGCCGGGATTCTTTTGTGCACTGCGCTCGCGGGCGGCGACGTCCATGCCCAGCCCAAGGTCGAGCCGGCGCCCGAGGACATCGCGCGCGGCAAGGCGCTGACGGAGGCCGGCGACTGCGCAAGCTGCCACACCGCCGATCCCGCAAAACCGTTCGCCGGGGGAAAACGGATCGATACGCCGTTCGGCGGCATCTATTCGCCGAACCTGACGCCGGATCGCGAGACCGGATTGGGGGCGTGGAGCGATGACGATTTCTACCGCGCGCTACGGTTCGGCGTGGCGCGCGACGGTTCGCGTTATTACCCGGCGTTCCCCTATCCGAATTTCACGAAACTGACGCGGCAGGACATTTTTGCAATCCGCGCCTATCTGGCGACGCTGACGCCGGTGCGCGGCGAGCCGCGCGCACCCGAGCTGCGCTTTCCGTTCAATTACCGCTTCGTGATGCGCGGCTGGAACTGGCTGTTCTTCAAGCCCGGCATCCTGATGCCGGACCAGCAGAAGAGCGCGGAATGGAATCGCGGCCGCTATCTGGTCGAGGGCGTCGCGCATTGCGGCGCGTGCCACACGCCGAAGAACGTGTTTGGCGCGGACAGGCGTGGGCAGGCTTACGGCGGCGGGCGCGTCGCCGGCATGTTCGCGCCGCGGCTGGATGCTGCCGAGCGTAGCGGCCTGAAATCCTGGAGCGTGGAAGATATCACCGAGTATCTGCAGAGCGGCCGCAACGCCAAAAGCCATGCGGGCCAGGTCATGTCGGAGGTCGTGGTCAATTCGACCTCTGTCATGAGCGATGCCGATGTGCGCGCCATCGCGATCTACCTGAAGGACCTGCCGGCGGGCGCGCCGGAGCCGAAGGTCACCCCGCCCTCGCCTGCGCAAATGGCCGCGGGCGAAAAGCTCTATAACGGCGCCTGCATCGCCTGCCATGAAGAGGATGGATCAAGCGCGCCGCGGATCTACCCGCCGCTGCCCGGTAACGCCAATCTGCAATCGGCCGACGCCTTGAGCACGCTGCGCATCATCCTCGACGGCGCCGAAACGGTGACGACGCCGCGCGCGCCCAACAAGGGATCGATGCCGGCCTATGCCGCGAAGATGACCGACCAGGAGATCGCCGACGTGACCAACTACATCCGCAATGCCTGGGGCAATGCGGCGCCGCTGGTGACGGCGGATCAGGTGGCGAAAGCGCGGCGCGCGAAATAGCTGCTCACCGCTGCTCGCCATTGAACACGAATTTCGGCATCTCCCATTTGTAGCGGATGGCGAGCAGGCGCAGCGTCAGGCCGAGCACGAAGGTCAGCACGGTCCAGAGCTGGGGATTGAGGTTGAGCCCGAAGGCGGTGGCGTAGAACAGGCCGGTCACGATGGAGACGCTGGCGTAAAGCTCGGCGCGAAACAGCAGCGGCACGTCGTTGCAGAGGATGTCGCGCAGCACGCCGCCGGCGCATCCGGTGATCATGCCCGACACGATCACGATCGGTAGCGAGGCGTTCATCTGCCAGGCGACATCACAGCCGGCCATCGTGAACACGACCAAGCCGATCGCATCGAGCACCAGAAACGCCGCGTTGAGCCGGTGCACGTGCCGCGCGATCAGAATGGTGACGAAGGCCGCGATCCCGGTCAGCGCCAGGTAAGACGGGTTCTTCACCCACACCAGCGGATAATGCCCGAGCAGCACGTCGCGGATGGTGCCGCCGCCGAGTGCGGTAATGCAGCCGAGCATGCACACGCCGGCCCAATCCATGCTGCGCCGGCCCGCCGCAAGTGCTGCGGTCATCGCCTGCGCGGTGAGCGCCACATAGGTCAAGAGTTGAAGGACGGTATCGCCGGGCGGCAGGCTCCACATGGCAAACCTCTCATTCGGAACCGGAGGGAATCAGCGGTTCCAACATTACAGCGTTGCAACTTTGGCGCGGAACATCCGGCCGTGCCAGCCATTGTCTTTCCGCTTAGCAGGGATGCTTACGGAGGAACCCATTCATGCAACCCAATCCAAACGATCCCTACCGCGCTGGTCTGAGCGATGAGGAAATCCGCCGTCAGGCCCGCTTCAACAGTCTCGACAACGAGTTGCAGCCCGACCCCGCGCTGGCCGAGGGTTCGCCCAGCGGCGCCAAGGTCGCGATGTTTGCGGTCGCGATCGCCGTCGTGCTCGGCGCGCTGTTCTATGGTCTGAACAACACCACCGTGAACCAGGCCGGCACCACGCCGCCCAATCAGACCGCGCAGACAACCCCGGCCAATCCCGCAGCGCCTCCGGGCATGCGTGACGTAACGCCGAAGGCCAACACCGAACCCGGCACGACCACGGGCGCCGCGACCAGTCGCCCGACGCCGCCGGCGCAGAACCCGACGGGCACCGAGGTCGATCGCGCCAAGCAGTAACGGGTGATCCTTTGATCAACGCGCAGCGGGCCATCAGGCCCGCTGCTTTTTTCTGCTCCAGGCGCGGACTCATCAGTACGTTGCAAAATTCGCATCGAGGCTCGGCTTCGGCCGCTTTCGAGAAATATCGTGCTCTAGCGTGGGGCTTCCGGCTTCTTGCCGCGTCCGAGCGCGAATTGACCGACCGGGCCCTCTACATGGAATTCGAGTCCCGTCATTCTTGCGAACAGATCGATATTGCCAGTACCGATCGCGCAGCCACCAAGGCCCATATCGGTCGCCGCCAGGTAGAACGTCTGGATCAGGCTGCCGACATTCTTCAGGATCAGCGAGTACGCGATTGAGCTGTATTTCCAGGAGATCCGCCCAAAACGCGCTGATATCGTGATCAGGATCTGCGGCGGACCTGACGCGTCCATGGCAAATTCGGCTGCCGCCGAAAGCGCCTGGAGTTGCTGCGCGGGGACCTCGATCTCCACTAGCGCGTGGCCGCCCGCGTCGTAGTGGTAAAGTCCGCGTGCAAGCCCCTCGCAATTCGAGACTGCCAGATACAATTCCAGCTCATACGCGCTGCCCGCCGATGGATAGGGTCTTGTGCTGTAGGTGATCTCAGCACTGCCTTCGAAACTTGCGTCGCTCTTCCATTCCGACAGGACGCGAGCTGTGGTGTCGAGAAAGCGCGCAAGTTCGGCGAGCGTGACCGGGTTCTCGTCATCGAAATCCCGGACTGAATGGCGTTCGCGCAACAGCTTTGTGAAGGGCGAGATCGGATCCGAGGCAGGCAATTTCCGCAGGTCGATCTTCTTACCGGGCCAGGGCGGACGCACCGCGGGCGGCGGTGAAACGACGCTTGCATAGGCGAAGGTGCTGCCAACCGGATCGGCGTGTCGGCCCTCCGTGCTCCGCGTATGAAACACGAGATCATGGAAATCCCAGAGAACGAGATTGCCGTCGCCTTCATTCACCCGAAGGCCGTCGCCGCTTTTCGCATTGAGCTTGAGTAGGAACCGGCTATCCAGCAGCAGTTCCAGCAGATCAAGGTTGAAGGCGGCCGCGTCGCGGCGAAGCCTGCTGATCTTGTGAGGCCGCGACAGCGCCGCGAGGGTGGCCGCAATGGCGGGATCGCCAATTCGAAACAGTGCGCCGGCGCGCGGCGATTCGAGCACCATCTCGTTGCCGCGCCGGCGCAGATAGGTAAAGCGCGACAGAACGATGGTGTCGCTCTCGCCGAGCTTTGCGCGTTGCGGCCAGTATTCGGGGCCCTGGGGTTCGATGACCACGAGGTCCCCCTCGTCGCGCGGAAAGGACAGGCGGTATTCGACAAGCCCGTGCCGCGCCAGTCGATGCGCCAGGACATCGACTTCCCTCGCGATGGCGCTCTTGCCGGCAAAGGACGCGAGCGGCAGGCCGTCGGTCAGACTCCGCGCACGGTCCATCGCGGCCGGGCTGAGATGTCCCAGATTGACAAAATAGCCGTCCACGGAGGCGGCGATGCTTCCGTCCGCCTGCATCTGAAGGGAGAGATGACCGTTCAATCTGATGGTGATGACGGGCGCGATCTTCCTGGTCGGCTTTTTCCCGGGAGCGCGCACGAAAGACCCTTTCAGGTGTGCGGCA
This sequence comes from Bradyrhizobium jicamae, assembly GCF_001440395.1. Taxonomy (GTDB): domain Bacteria; phylum Pseudomonadota; class Alphaproteobacteria; order Rhizobiales; family Xanthobacteraceae; genus Bradyrhizobium; species Bradyrhizobium jicamae. The sequence goes on from NZ_LLXZ01000171.1 coordinate 41,727, forward strand.
GGAACGGAGTGAGTTCGCTCTCCGGCCGCGGTCGATCCAACAATCCAAGCTTCAGCGGAACATCGTAAAGCCGGCCCGGTGCGAAGCGGCGGTAGAAATGCCGCAGGCCTGGAACGAGCACCCGAACGACTGGGACCTCAACGTCGGGCCGCGTCTGGTCGAGCACGAGGAAATCGTAACCTGCCTGGGTCGCGATTTCGACACAGGCATTCACCTGATCGCGCGTGTTGTCGTGAACCTTGAGATCGGGAGCCGGCGGAACGACCGGATTGTCACTTGGAATCAAGAACGGATAATCCTCCAGGCGCAGCGGCTTGACACCGTCAAGCGACGGCTTCTCTCCGCTGCCGCCGCCCATCATGCCGATCGACATGAACTGGGTCAGCTCGGTCAGCGAACGCAGCAGGGCCAGGCGGCGATCGAAATGCGCGCCGGAACCGAACTCGATGTTCTCGTGACCATTCTGCATCCAGTGCATCACCGCCACGTAAGTGGGAATGCCGAGATCGCTGGTGACGTCGAGCACCCACAGGCGGCGTCCGGCCTCGGCAAACCGGGTTTGCAGATCCCGGACATAGGAATCGTCGAATTGCTTGAGGTCGACCTCGGCACGCTGCACCCGGTTGTACCACCAGATGGCGTAGGCATCGCGCTCGACCAGTTCGAGGAAGCCCTGAACGATGGCTTCCTCGCGGGTGTTGCCGGCCGCGCAACCGTTGGAGTCCGTATGGAAGCCGCCATAGAAGAAGTAGAGCAGACCGGTCGGAAGATATTTGAAACGCCTGTCGCGCAACGACCAGACCGGCGACCACTCGGTCCTCATCGAGGGATCGAGCGGCTCAGGAACCGGATGTGAATCGTCCGGCTGCTGGTCATATCTGTTTTGAAACTGCGTTTCGCTGAAAAGCTGGACGTCATTCGGGTGAATGGCGTCGCCGGGCGCGAAATCGGTAAAGCGGCGTGCCGTCCTGATCTCGTCACCCTGGAAAATCCCCGAATAGCGCTCGATCGCCTCCATCAGCGCGCTGGCCTCGCCCTGCTCGGCCGTGGAGCCCTTGCCGAAGCTGCCGCCGCTCAGTCCAGACCTGAGCTGATCGACGCTCTGGGCCGGCGCAGAGAAATTGTGGTAGGCGAAAAAATTGGTGTTCATCGGCAGATCGACTTCGATCCGCTCGAGCCGCGAAACCACGCCGGTCAGCGGGCTTACATGCTTGCGGAAGCGCGCCACGGTGGCCCGCGACGTCACGGTGCGATATCCACCGCTGGTCATGATGAGCTTGCTGCCTTCGGCGATCTCGATCGACGTCGCCGCCCGACGTGGATTCTGCAGCTTCTTGCTTCCGCAGGTCTGACATTGCGGGCGCCGTGCGACAAAGTGCTTGGCGATGACCGCGCCGGTCAGGTCGAGGCTTGCAATATGATCGCGCAGATCGGTGCGAAAGCCTGAGGCAATCGCTTTGGTGATTTCGACGGCGGCGAAGTGGATTGCGGTCTGTCCGACGGTGTCGCTGACCAGGGGCGATACGGCGACCGCCTGCGCCGGTCCGCGGTCGAGAAACCCCTTGATTTCCCGATTGCGGATCATGCGATCGAAAAGACAGTTCCAGCAGGCGCTCTCGCCCGGCTTGAACACGGGGCCCACCAGCGGAAACACGCCGGACGGCTGCACCAGCAGCCAGGGCGCCTTGTCGGCCACGCGTCCCCGGTTCATCTCGGCCAGCCGCCGGTCAAGATAGTCGTTCACCAGCGTGATCGTGAGTTTGGGCGAACGCTTGGCGATCTGAACGCCGAGTTTGCTCAAGGCCGCGGAAAGTTCTTTGGCACCTTTGACATCGATCGCTTCGACCCGCACGGGGCAATCGCGGAGATTCTGCTCCGCGATCTCGGGAGGCAGGCCGAGGCTCGCCCAATATCCAGCGACGGCGCCATCGAACGCGTGCGATGCACCTGCAGCGACGTATCGGCGCTCTAACAGTCGCTTGATCGCTTCCTCGATCTTGTCGGCGGGAAAACTCTTCGACAGCTGGCGAACGATCTCTGGCGCAGACTTTCCATTTTTTCCGATCGCCGTTGCCACCGCACAATACAGCTCGCCGTGCAGGAAGAACTTTCGGTTCTCGGAATAGAGGCAGACCACATCGGGGGGGAGTACATAGGCGGTAAAGTTCGGCGCGAATCGCAAAATGTCCTTGCGGGTCTTGCTCGCAACGGGGCTCTTGCGATTGACTGTCATCACACTCGCTTGTCACCGGCAGGCTGCCCGCGCTGGCAGGCGAACGTCACAACGAAAACAAGATACTGGCCGGGTCAATCGAACCCGGCCAATGAAATCGTGGCGTGTCGGCACAAGATCAGGAAGCGCCGCCGCCTAGCACCAGCGGCACCGGCCCCAAGATGCACAGCAACCCGCACATCCTATGCCTATGCCTATGCCTGGCAAGCCTATCCAACCAACGCCGCAGCCACCGCAGCCACCACAGCCGCCACAGCCGACGCCGCATCGGCAGGCTCTGCATCCACAGCCTCCGCAGCCGCGACAACCACCGCATCCTCGGAAGCCACCGCATCCCCGCATGCCACCACATCCGCGGCAGCCACCGCATCCGCGCTGGGCCAGCAGCACGCCGCCAAGTACACTTTCTTCGTCGTCGAAGAGATGGAAGGTAGCAAGGCTGACGTCGGCAATTTCCTCTTCACCGAGCGTGATCATCGTGCCAGGAGCGAAATTCCGCCCCTGCTGAACGTCACCGGTTGGTATGGCCGATGCCGATGCGCCTCCTGCTAGGGAAAAAGTTAATCCGGCGGCTCCCAGCGCCGGTATTGCGGTTCTGGTTACTCGCTTCCTTTTCGAAGCTTGCTTCACCCGCGGCATGGTCGCATCCTCCGATGTTGCAAGAAGGATCTCCGTGGGCGTGATCCTACGCTGACCAAATAAGGCAGGCAAGATTCATGCACACACGAAAACGTAATGACGCTCGTTCAGATTGCATTCATGTTCATGAACGCCGTCGCCGCATTTTCGTTCATTTGTAACACGGTCCGCGCCCGCAGCGATTGCAACGCGTGCGACTTGGTGCAGTGCGCAATCGTCTCCCGGCTTGAATGGAGAATTGGTTTGGTCAGTCAACTCGGACGCTTCGCCTGGTATGAGCTCCTCACCACGGACGTTGCGGCAGCAGGCGCCTTTTATGGCAAGGTCGTCGGCTGGGATGCGAAGGATGTGTCGACTCCGGAACTGGCCTATACGTTGCTTACTGCCGGCGACGTTCCGGTAGGTGGGCTGATGGATCTCCCGGAAGAGGGCCGGCGATTAGGGGCAACTCCGAGATGGGTCGGCTACGTCGCAGTCGATGACATGGATGCGACGGCCACACAGATCAGGCGTCGTGGAGGCGCGGTCTTGCTGCCGCCAACGGATAGCAATATCGGCCGGGTTTCAGTGGTCGCCGATCCGCAAAAGGCAACCTTTGCGCTGGTCAGCGGACTGACCTATGGCCAAGGGCAACCCAGCGGATTGGACGAGCTGGGGCGCGTGGGCTGGCATGAATTGCTGGCTGAAGACCGGAACAAGATCTTTGATTTTTACGGCGGGCTTTTTGGCTGGCAGAAGGCCGACGGTGAAACCGATCCGGCAGACCTGTATCAATTGTTTTCGGCGGCCGGGCAGACGATCGGTGGCATGCTCACCAAGCAGCCGAGCGTGTCGCAATCGTGTTGGCTCCATTACTTCAATGTCGACGATATCGGGAAGGCCGCCAAGAGCGTCAATAATGGTGGAGGTCGGGTCCTCCAGGGTCCGACTGAATTGCCTGATGGTTGCTGGATCGCGCGATGTGCCGATCCTCAAGGCGCACTATTTGCGCTGCAGGGTGCTCGAGGTCCGCAAGACACCGAGCAACCCTCCGCCTCGGAGGTCGCTTGGTCCGCCAAGTGGGGTGGCATTACCTCACAGGGCAGGATGATGCTGCCAAAGCCGAAGCGCTAAGCCAGAGGGCTCGCAAGTGGCAATGCTTTAGCTGAACATCTTGTTGAGTTCGCCGCCGGAATAGCCGTTGGCGAATTCGCCGAACGTGCCCTGCTCCGCCATCTCCTTTGACGCCTTCATGAAGCCGGCCCACGCCATCCGCGCCAGCGACGCGCCGATGCTGATGCGCCGCACGCCGAGAGCGGAAGCTTCCTTCAGCGAGGGACCGGTGCCGACCAGGAGATTGACGGGTTTTGGCTGCACCGCCTTCACCACGGCCGAAATCTCTTCCGCCGTCGAAATGCCAGGTGCATAGAGGCAGTCGGCGCCGGCGTCGGCATAGGCAGTCAGCCGGTCGATCACGAGATTGAGGTCCTTCTGCCCGCGCAAGAACGCCTCGCAGCGGCCGGTGAGCAGGACGCCGCTGTTGTCGGCATCGATCGCCTGCCGCGCCGCCTTGATGCGGTCGACGGCCAGCGCACGGTCGAACAGCGGTTTTGCGCTATCGCCGGTATAGTCCTCGATCGACAGGCCGGCGACGCCGGTCTTCACCGCGCGCGCGACATTGACGGCGACCTTGTCCGGCTCGTGCGCAAAGCCGTCCTCGAAGTCGGCATTGACGGGAATATCGACCGCCGCGCAGATCGCCGTGAGGTGATCGCAGACGTCGTCCACGGTAACGCGGTTGTCGGCCTTGCCGAGTGTCCAGGCGAAGCCGGCGCTGGTGGAAGCCAGCGCCTTGAAACCGAGATGCTGCAGCGCCTTCGCGCTGCCGACGTCAAAGGGATTGGGGATGATGAAGCATCCGCTCTCGTGCAATTTCTTGAATGCGGCGCGTTTGTCAGCAGATGTCAGCATAGGTCGCTCCCCTGAATATTTTGTTGGCGCCGCGTAGATAGGAACGCGACACCGATTCCGCCAGACGTCTCACGCGACGACCTGGCGCAGGAATGTCCGCTCCTCCGCGAGGATGAACCGGTTTTCCTCGGCGAAATTGAAATTCGCCATGCCTTCGCTGTCCGCGCGCAGCCGCGCCCGGTAGCTTTCATAGGCAGCAAGACTCTCGAACGAGATCAGCGCAAAGGCGATGTTGTTGGTGCCCTCGTGCGGCATCCAGTAGCCGAGGAGATCGCCGCCGCATTTCGGGATGATGGTGAGCCAGTTTTTCGAGTACTGCTCGAACAGGGCACGCTTGAAGGGATCGAGCTGGTAGCGGATGAAGACGGTGACGGTCATGGTGTTCTCCAATGTTTGAAGCCGTCATTGCGAGCGCAGCGAAGCGATCCATTCCTCAGCGTGTGGCGCGATGGATTGCTTCGCTGCGCTCGCAATGACGGAGCTAGTTTCCGAGACCGGACAATACCCGCTTGCCCTACCACAATGCTTCGGCTATCATCGAATTATGAAAGCAGGTCCCGACATCGCCATGGTCGCCTCTCTCGTCGGCGATCCCGCGCGCGCCAACATGCTGACCGCGCTGATGGACGGCCGTGCACTCACCGCGAGCGAACTGGCGCACCAGGCCGGCATCACGCCGCAGACTGCGAGCTCGCATCTCGCCAAGCTCGAGGCCGGCGGGCTGATCGAGCCGGAGAAGCAGGGCCGTCACCGCTATTATCGCCTCACCGGGTCTGACGTCGCTCACGTGCTCGAGGGACTGGCGGGCCTGGCGGAGCGCGCCGGCCATACCCGCGTGCGCACCGGGCCGAAAGAGCCGGCGCTGCGGCGGGCGCGGATCTGCTACGATCATCTCGCCGGCGATCTCGGCGTGCAGATGCTCGACAGCCTGCGCAAGCAAAGACTGGTCCGGCAAACCAAGCAGGCCATCGAACTCACCGGCGAAGGCAAGCGATTCATGGCGGAGGCGCTGCAGATCGATACCGAAGCGCTGGCGCATCCGCGCCGCCCGGTGTGCAAAGCCTGTCTCGACTGGAGCGAGCGCCGCCATCACCTCGCCGGCACGCTTGGGGCTGCGGTAATGAGCCGGTTCACCGAATTGAACTGGGCGGCGCGTGACGCGACGCCTGGCAGCCGCGTGGTGAATTTCACCCGCACCGGCGAAAAGCGCTTTGCCGCGTTGTTCGGAAGCGAGCAGGCCTAGCCGGAGACGCTTGAACTTTTCCGACGGAAACGCCGACCAAGCGTTACCAGCGTTTCCGACGAGATTTTCATGAACCGTTTAATTCGAACCATTGCCGCCGCGACGCTGCTCGCGTGCTACGCCCTGCCCATACAGGCAGAAGAGCTGCCCAGATTCAGCGATCACAAGGTCAAGGTCTACACCGGCAAACGCGCCAAGCCGCGGCTTGACCATGAATTCTGGCGCGACCGCAGCGAATCCTATCGCTCGGCGATCAGAGACGACAAGATCAACGCTGGCGGGCGCTTCATTGTCGTCATCCTGCCGTGTGGCACCGAATGCCAGGCTCCGACCTTCCTCGACGTCCGCACCGGGCGGATCACGCAATTCTTCACCGTAACCGATTGGGGCGACGTATCAGACGAGTTCGAGCCCGTGATCAGCCGCGCCGACAGCCGTCTGATCTTATTCCGCGGCCTGCGCAACGAGAAAGGCGTCAACGGCAACCACTATTACCTGATCGACGACCGCGGCGAGCTCAAGCACCTGCACTCGACAGACACTGGCGGTGATTTCAAAGGCGCGTTCAAGGCCGAGTGAGGACGGCAGGCAGGCCCGCCGGCCCTTATCGTGAATTTCGGATATTGCTGGCCGGATGGGTCCGATCTAGAGTCGTGTCATGAAGGACACGGTTACAGAAGACACGATTACAGAAGCGGTCAGGCAGCAGTACGAAACGTATAGCTATCCGCCGCCAATCGAGGACGGCGAGAAATTCCTGAAGAAGTGGGGACCGCTGACCTGCGACCCCAGATTTGCAGGCATTCAACTGTGGCCGGAGGGCCGGCCTCGGCAAGAGCTGCGCATATTATGCGCCGGTTGCGGCTCCTCCCAGGCGGCGCTGATCGCCCTGAACAACCCCGACTGTACTGTCCTCGGTATCGACCTTTCCGAGACCAGCCTCGCGCATTCGAACCGCCTTCGCGATCGACACGGCCTCGCCAACCTTGAACTTCGGCAAATGAGCCTGCTTGATGTCGGCGAGTTAGATCGCTCTTTTGACCTGATCATTTGCACCGGCGTTCTTCATCACCTTCCCGATCCGGACGCCGGACTGAAGGCGCTTGCAGATGTGCTCGATCCATCCGGCAGCATGGCCATCATGCTTTACGGGAAGGCGGGGCGCGCCGGCGTGTATCTGGTCCAGGATATCCTGCGGCGACTTGGAGCCGGCCGGAATGCCGAGGGCGTCAGGATTGCCCGTGAACTTCTAAAGGTTGTCCCATCGAAACATTATCTGATCTCGCCGACCGGCAAACTGCCCCATGATCTTGCCCACGATGCTGGCATCGTGGACATGCTGCTTCATCCGCAAGATCGAGCCTACGCGGTGCCGGAGATCATGGAATTCGTCGAAGCGGCCGGGCTGGTTTTCTTCGGTTGGAAAGACAACGCCCTCTACTGCGCCGATCGGTATCTCGGCGGAGAGATGCTGGAAAGGGTTTTGGCGCTCCCGGCCGCGGAGCAGTGGTCCGTCATCGATAATCTCACCGCGCTGAATGACAGGCATGATTTCTTCGTCAGGAAGCCGCACAGCGCGCGCTTCCTGACGCGTTTCGATACGGATGATTTTCTGTCATATGTCCCGCACATTCGAGCCGGCGTCCGATTAGCTGGTGACGTCAACTCATTGGTCTTGGCGCGTCCTGCGCCTCAGGGGGAAGTCGCCATCCCGATATCGCGGGCGGAAGCGCTCATGCTGGAGCAGGTCGACGGAAAAAAGCGCATATCGGAAATTCTGTCCCACGCCATCTTCACGGGATCCGAGCCCGAACAACGGACGAGTTTCGCGCGCACCGTTTGCGAGCGCATGTGGCGATCGGGGCATGTCCTGTTTAGCCGGTCCGGCCCTTAAGCTCCATTTCAGCTCTTACCGAGATAGGCGACGGTTTCGATCTCCACCAAGACTTCCGGTTTCGCAAGCGATCGCACTTCTACAAGCGTGGAGGCAGGAAAGTCTCCGGTGAAGAACTCGCGGCGTGCTCGCCAGACCTCGGTGTTTTTCTGGATATCGACGACGTAGATCGTCATCTTTACCAGGTCGTCCATCGTTCCCCCGGCCGCTTTGATGATGCGATCAATACGTGAAAATATTTGCTTGGCTTGTTCGTACTCATCTTTTCCAACTATTTCGGTGCCGCCCTCGAAGGGCCGTGCGACTTGGCCGGAGATGTACAGCATGTCGCCGGCGCGTATGGCGTTTGACCAGAGACCGGGGCCGGCCTCAGCTACGTCGGGGACGGACAGCTTTGTCCTTGGCATTGCATTCTCCCTATGAATTGTCTCGGATGCGTTTTGCTATTGGTCTATCACAAGTGCAGGCACCTGGCTCATGCTCTCGCCAAAACGTGAAACGGATGGTCTTTACATCGCCTGAGGTCAGCATCAATACGCCCCTGTCTTACAGGAGTGTTTGAGATGCGAAGGATGTGCGTCGGCACGGTAGCAGCCGCCTTGGCCGTGATTGCGTTATTGCCTGCGGCCTCGGCAGAAGCCGAACGACCCGCCGCGCGCGAGCCCTACGGCATCGCGCTCGAGGGCTTTGCCTATCCCTACCCCGTCCATCTGCTGCCGCTGGTGAACGACGGCGAGCAGGTGCGGATGGCATATATGGATGTCGCGCCGGCGCAGCCGAACGGGCGCAGCGTGGTGCTGCTGCACGGCCGCAACTTTCCATCGAGCTATTGGGCGCCGGTCATCAAGACCCTGGGCGATGCCGGCTATCGCGTCATCGTTCCCGATCAGATCGGCTTTGGAAAGTCGTCGAAGCCGCAGGGCGATCTGCATTTCGATACGCTGGCGCGCAACACCATGGCGCTGCTCGATCATCTCGGGATCGCCAAGGCCGACATCGTGGCCCATTCGCTCGGCGGCATGCTCGGTGTGCGGATCGCGCGCGCCTATCCTGACAGGATCGCGCATCTGGTGCTGACGGCGCCGATTGGCCTCGAGGATTACCGGCTCTACGTGCCGCCGACGGCGGCGGAGAAGATTCTGGAAAACGAAGACAAGTTGACGGCCGAAGGCTATCGCAAACAGCTCGAGACCAATTACGCGTTGAAGCTGCCGCCCGAACAAGTCACGCCGTTCATCGATGCGCGCTTCAACATCAAGGGCAGCGCCGAATATCAGCGCTGGCTGCGCGCCTTCGTCAGCTCGGCGCAGATGATCTACCGCGAGCCGGTCGTGCACGAGATTCCTCTGATCACCCAACCGACGCTGTTCGTGATGGGCGCCGACGACCACAACGCGCCGGGCCGAGCCAATGCGCCGGAGGCGCTGCGCGCGAAGATGGGCCAGAATGCCGAGCTGGCCAAGGCGCTCGCCGCCCGGATGGGACGCGGCCGGACCGAGGTGATCCCGAACACCGGACATCTGGTCTTTCTGGAAGCGCCGGGCAAATATAACGAGCTGGTGCTCGGATTCCTGGCCGCCCCGTAGCATCGGGGAACATTCATGTTCCATTCAGGTCTCGGAACTAAGTTTCGTTCCGTGCCGCCTTGCGGCCGAAAACGGGAGAAAACATGAAATACCTCTTCGCAGCAGTTTTGGCCCTGGGCACCGTTGCCAGCTTCAGCGCGGCGGAAGCCGCGGGCGGATGCGGCCCCGGCTGGCATCGTGGCCCCTACGGCGGCTGCCAGCCCAATCGCCGGGCCGTTGTGGTTCGTCCTGCCCCGATCGTCGTGGCGCCGGCTCCGGTCGTCGTGGTTCGGCCTGGCCGCGTGTGCCCCTACGGCACCGTGTGGCGTTATGGCCGCTGCCGCGCTTATTGATTATTTTCAAAGCACAACAACAAAAGCCCCGCTCGCGCGGGGCTTTTTTATTGCTTCTCTAAATGCTCATTGGCAGCAGCTTACCAGTAGTAACGGCGCCGGCGCCAGTAGCGGCGACGCCAGCGACGGCGGCGGCGATGCCAGCCCCAATACCGGCGGCGCCAACGACGCCGGCGCCAGCCCCAGCGACGGCGCCCCCAGCCCCAACGCCTTCGGCCCC
>NZ_LLXZ01000172.1 GCF_001440395.1 Bradyrhizobium jicamae
GTTCTCTACTGGTTTCTCCAGATATTCGCGCTGAGCGCGCTCCGTTTCGGCTACCGCTATTTCCGTTACACGCGCGTTCGGCGCCACGCCCGGACCGAAGGGGCGTCGGCAACCCTCTTGATCGGCCGCGCCGCCGACGCGGAGGTGCTGCTGCGCGCGATCGAGAGCGGCGCCGTCAAGCAGCTCTGGCCGGTCGGCGTGCTGTCGCCGTCGGTCGCGGACCGCGGGCAGTCGATCCGCAACGTGCCGGTGCTCGGCGGCATCGATGACGTCGAAGACGTGATCCGCGACTATGCCGGCCGGGGAAAGCCGATTGCGCGGCTTGTCATGACGCCGTCGGCGTTCGAGCCCGAGGCGCATCCCGAAGCGGTTCTGATGCGCGCCAAGCGGCTCGGCCTGTTCGTCAGCCGCCTGCCGTCACTCGAAAGCGGCGACGTGCCGCGGCTGACCAATGTCGCCGTCGAAGACCTCCTGCTGCGGCCGAGCGAGAAGATCGATTACGCGCGCCTTGAAACACTGGTGAAAGGCAAAGCGGTGATCGTCACCGGCGGCGGCGGTTCGATCGGTTCGGAGATATGCGACCGTGTCGCGACCTTCGGCGCCGCGCGGCTGCTGGTGATCGAGCATTCGGAGCCGGCGCTTTATGCAGTGACGGAGGCGCTGGCCGCGCACGGGACCAATGCGGTGATCGAGGGCCGCATCGCCGATATCCGCGATCGTGACCGGATCATGAACCTGATGCGGGAATTCAAGCCCGATATCGTGTTCCATGCCGCCGCGCTGAAGCACGTACCGATCCTCGAGCGCGACTGGAGCGAGGGCGTCAAGACCAACATCTTTGGTTCCGTCAACGTCGCCGACGCCGCGCGGGCGGCGGGCGCGACCGCGATGGTGATGATCTCGACCGACAAGGCGATCGAACCGGTCTCGATGCTCGGCCTGACCAAGCGCTTTGCCGAGATGTATTGCCAGGCGCTCGATCATGACCTGATGACGCAATCGGCAGGCAAGCCGCACATGCGCCTGATCTCGGTGCGGTTCGGCAACGTGCTGGCTTCGAACGGATCGGTGGTGCCGAAATTCAAGGCGCAGATCGAGGCCGGCGGCCCGGTCACGGTGACGCATCCGGACATGGTCCGCTACTTCATGACCATCCGCGAAGCCTGCGATCTCGTGCTGACCGCGGCCACGCACGCGCTGACGCCGGCGCGGCCCGATGTCTCCGTCTACGTCCTCAACATGGGACAGCCGGTCAAGATCGTGGAAATGGCCGAGCGGATGATCCGCCTCTCCGGTCTCGAGCCCGGCATCGATATCGAGGTGGTGTTCACCGGCATGCGCCCGGGCGAGCGGCTCAACGAGATCCTGTTCGCCAGCGAGGAGCCGCCGCTGGAGATCGGGGTAGCCGGCATCATGGCGGCCAAGCCGAACGAGCCGCCGATGCCGACGTTGCGCAAATGGCTCGCGGCGCTGGAAGATGCGATTGCGCGGGACGACCGTTCCACCATCCGTGCGGTGCTCAAGGACGCCGTGCCCGAATTCGGCTCGAACGCCGCCTGATCTTTTTCGGTGTCCGCCGGCCATGCGGGCCGCTTCGAAAGCCAACATGCAGCAGTCCGGAAAAGTCGTCGTCGTCAGCCAGCACTATCCGCCGGATTCGAGCACGACGGCGGCGATCATGGCGTCGATTTCGCAGCGCGTGGCCCAGGAAACCGACGTTCTG
>NZ_LLXZ01000173.1:0-668 GCF_001440395.1 Bradyrhizobium jicamae
TGCCGCCTCGTTAGTTGCAATCCCTTCATGAGACGCAGGGGCTAGGGGATAATAGGAGGCCCTAGACGATGGTAGACTTTAGACTTCATTAGGCGCGAGACCGCCCGCCCCGCCCCGGCGGGGACCACTAACCTCGCACGCAATCGGTAACGAAGGACTTTTGAAGCTGTCGAAGCGCCTTGAGGCGGCCGGCAGGCCAAAGGGAGCTCGATTTTAAGCGGGCTTCAATCCAGCCCCATCTCCATCGCGATCCGGATCAGGTCCGAATGATTCTTGGCGCTAAGCTTCTGCTTGAGCAGCGAGGTGGTGTTGGCCACCGTCTTGTAGGAGATCTCCAGCGCATTGGCGACTTCGACGATCTTGTCGCCGCGGCCCAGCAGCCGAAGAATTTCCAGCTCGCGCGCCGTCATTTGCGACGCTGGATTGGCCTTGATCGACGCGCCGGAAAAGGTCACCGCTTCCGCCAGTTGCGGTGAAATGAAGTTGTCTCCCGCGGCGACCTTCCGAACCGCCTTCACCAGCATCCGGGGATCGTCGCCCTTCGAGACATACCCCTGCGCGCCCGTCTCGATGGCGCGAACCACGAGCGCCGGATCGTCATTCATGCTGAAGATGATGATCCGCGCCTCCGGATCGTCTTTTCGGATGCGACGCATCAGTTCGAAGCC
>NZ_LLXZ01000173.1:1076-3361 GCF_001440395.1 Bradyrhizobium jicamae
TTCCCTGATTAACGTCACAAAGCAATCGGCGGTTCCAACATCGGGAAAAGATGGCAATTCGCTCGGCAACTTCGGTGGAGGGGTCCCGTTAGCTCCGAACGAATCCGCGAGCAACGGTTCTCGTTAGCGCGTTCCTTTAGCCACACGGAGCAAGCATGCTCAGCCGGCGCCTCTTGATAGGCATCATCTTCACCGTTCTCACCTGTGGAGCGGCCGCCATAACGATGCTGAGACATTTGCCGCTGTAACGACCACCTCGCCGAATGGGTCGCTTGAAAGCGGTTCCCATTCGCGGGCCAGTCAATTTCCTGCACGACGGTACGGTGCGGGGGGTCCACCAACATCACACGCTCGCCCGAATAGACATAGCGATATTTCGTCAAAGATGGACCCCAGCGGGACCGGATTGCAGTTCGACATCCGCTGGCAGACGGCTGCTGACGACGACCTTCTCCGTTGTCGTAATGGGACGTACCTTGTGTTCGGTGGTGGAAGGCCACACGGGCATCACTTCAAGTCAGCGCGTTACTTGGCTGCCAATGATTCCGAATTGGCAACCAAGTTAGCAAGTCAATTTCGAATTGCGGCCAAGTTGCTTTGAATGAGCCAACGTAACTTGCGCTCGACCTGAAGCGCCTACGATCTAATGTGCATCCATTACGACCAGCCGGGCCGCGCTCCACCGCCGTCGGAGCGCTACTGCGGCGGGCGCGCCGCAGCGGCGGAGGGTCTTGGTAGAGCGTCTTTATCTTGCGGTGCAGCGAAAGAGAAATGCAATCGGGAAAAAGTAGCAACTTTTCCAACGCGCCGGAATTGTAGTTCGTGCCGTTGTTGGAGTTCGAAATGGCTGATTCACCGCTGCTCTCAAGTCGAAGTGCTTCAGGTGTCCGGCGGACATGGTGGCTGCCTGACTATCGGCGCTGACCTGTTGGTTGACCATCTGCGGCAGAAAATTGATGTTTTGGCTGAGCGCACTTCTTGGTCACTGAGCCGCACGGCTCCGCGGCTCGCAGCGGCAATCGTTGCTTAGGAAGGAACGACCGCCAGTCCGGACGATTTTGCGGCGAGGAGTGACAAAGACTATCGCGATGGACTGCAACAGCACTTTCCAACGCAAATCGAGGCGAACGGTGTTTAATTGGTTTAGGGTAGACAAGCGACGAAAGAAGATCCGTGAGGACCGAAGATACCTGGAAGGAAGGGCGCGACGCCTGTTGCAAAAATATCTAGCCGCAGATGATTCGGAAAAGCGCCTTTACTACGAGGTGATCGCTGGAGCAGCCGCAGCATGTCAGCCCGAGCTTTCGGATCCGGGCTTGGAAAACCCACAGCATGCTGAACAGAGTGCTGAGACCGCCCTTAAAGTAGTCAAAATCCGTCACCGCCAAACCAGCGGTGAGAACGATGATTTGGCTGGATTGATCACTAATGCTTACGCAACGGTGGGAATAGCGTACCGCCGTGCCGCTGCCGTCTACATGGTCGATGAGGAGATGCAGCGACTGGGGACCGCCGCCGTGCACCTAACCACAATAGCAAACTCGTATATAGCCGCTCAATCACGGGATACGCAGCGTAAGTGACCCGTAGTCTCACATCCTCGAAGGATTTCGCAATCGTGTACGGCCGTCTGATCAATAAGGCTTCGAGCGAGGGCTCGCTACTTGGCGAGCGAAAGGCTAATCCGTGTGACAACCGCGTCTCACTGGCGCTCTTCCGCGGCGGGATAATAATTGATCAACGCGCAATACATGGGCAGCGCTAGTCCGTGATAGGCGTTGCAGCGAGCCGTGGCCCGAGGCGCTCCCCGAAACCGCCGAAGCGCTGGACGCCAACTTCCTTAGATATGCGAGACTTTACCAACCGCCGCGGAAGTGGCGTCGATAGCCCCATCCGCCACGCCAACCCGGACCAGCGTACGCATACACAGGAGGTGCCGCATAGACGCGCGGTGCCGCATAGACAGGATATTCCTCAACCACGACTCGCGGCGGCGCTACAATGACAGGCCGGCGAACCACCACAACGGGAGCCGGCTCCTCGACAACGACAGGTGGCCGCGTCCGGTACTCGTACGTGTGGGTCTCCTCCCCATAACTTGGAGCTTCGCTATAGGGCGTTAATCCGTTGGCCAATGCCGGCGAGGCAAGAGCCAGTGCGCTTGCCGCGCCCAAGATCGCTTTACGCATGGACGTTGCTCCTTTTTTTGTTGCCCGTGGAAGAAAACGGGAGAACCCGTTGTTAGGTTCATGAACGCGAGTGTTCAGCCGCGCGCTGTCGTGCAT
>NZ_LLXZ01000174.1 GCF_001440395.1 Bradyrhizobium jicamae
AGCGGACCACGCGGCAGGTGACGCTGACCGACGCCGGCTCGCGCTACCTGGAGCGCGCGCGGCGGATCCTGGCCGACGTCGACGAGGCCGAGGGCGCGGTCGCCGGCGAGCGGACGCGGCCGGAGGGGCAACTCGTGATCTCGGCGCCGATCGGCTTCGGCCGGCTGCATGTCAGCGCGATCGTGACGGCCTATCTGAAGCGTTTCCCCGATGTTGGCGTCGACCTCCGTTTGACCGATCGCATGGTCAACCTGGTCGAGGACGGCGTCGATCTCGCCGTCCGCATCGGTCATCTGCCCGATTCGACGCTGGTGGCGCGCAATGTCGGCGAGATGCGGCGGATCGTGGTGGCTTCACCGGGCTATCTCAAGGCACGCGGCGAGCCGCGGCGGCCGGGCGACATCCCGGCGCATGACACGATCCAGTTCGGCGCCATGACGGCGGCGCTCGACTGGCGTTTTGTCGAGGATAACAGCGAGATCCGTATCGCCAGCACACCGCGCTTCGCCACCAACAGCTCGGATGCCGCGATCCAGTATGCGGAAGCGGACGGCGGCCTGACGCGGGTGCTGGCCTATCAGGCCGCCGAATCGCTGAAGGCGCGCCGGCTCAAAATCGTGCTGGCGCAATTCGAACAGCCGGCGATGCCGATCCACATCGTCTATCCGACCTCGCGGCTGCTCTCGGCCAAGGTGCGCACCTTCGTCGATCTCGTCACCGAGCTGGCCGACTGGCATTTCGGCTAGCCGACCTGCTCCTTCTTCGGCACCACGCGGAACGTCGCATTGGCCCGCGCGATAACGACGTCGTCGGCCTTGATCAGGCTTTGCGCAAAGCAGATCGTCCTGCCGGTCTTGACCACCTCGCTCTCGACCGCAAGCCACTGCCCGACCTCTGCTGTGCCGACGAAATCGACGGCGAGGGAGATCGTCACCAGCGACGACACGCCGCCCATCACATGGGCGCAGCTGTGGCCCATGGCGTTGTCGGCGAGCGCGGCGATCAGCCCGCCATGGATCAGGCCGCGGCCATTGGTGTGCGGCTTTGCAAGGCGCAGCCCGATAATCAGCGCCTTTTCGGTCCGCTTCGAATACAGCGGCTCCCAGGGATCGGTCAGCGGGCTCTTGCGGGTGTGAGGCGTGAAGCCTGCGGGAATGTCGGCAGTGGTCATATGCGGCTCGCGTGTTGACGATGTCTGTCGTCATTGAACGCAACGCGCGCGCGAAGTCACCGCCTACAAAGTTTTAAACGGGATTCCGAGAGATGTTTGAAATGGTATGACAAGCGCCAGACTTCGTAGGGTGGGCAAAGCGAAGCGTGCCCACCATTCTTGCGCGGCGCTTGGCGGTGGGCACGCTGCGCTTTGCCCACCCTACGGCTCCCGCCTAAAACGGCAACCCCACATAATTCTCCGACAATGACGCCGATGCCGCCTTCGAGTTGACGACATAGTCCAGTTCCGCAAGCTGAATCCGCGCGCCGAATTCGCCCTCGTCGGGGAATTGGTGCAGCATCGAGGTCATCCACCAGGAGAAGCGCACCGCCTTCCAGACCCGCGCCAGCGCGCGTGCCGAATAGCCGTCGATGCCGGCGGAGGATTTCTCGTCGTAAAATTCGCGGAACGCCTGCGAGAGGTAGTGCACGTCGCTGGCGGCGAGGTTCAGTCCCTTGGCGCCGGTCGGCGGCACGATGTGGGAGGCGTCGCCAGCCAGAAACATCCGCCCGAACCGCATCGGCTCGGCGACGAAGCTGCGCAGCGGCGCGATGCTCTTTTCGATCGAAGGCCCCGTGACGAGTTCGTCGGCTGCCTTCTGGTCGATCCGTCGTTTCAATTCGTCCCAGAACCGCTCGTCCGGCCACTGGTCGATATGATCGTCGAGCGAGCACTGCACGTAATGGCGGCTGCGGCGCATCGAGCGCATGGTGCAGAGCGCAAACCCGCGGGCATGGTTCGAGTAGATCAGTTCCGGGCTGACCGGCGGGGTCTCCGAGAGGATGCCGAGCCAGCCGAACGGATAGACCCGCTCATAGGTCTGGATCGCCGACGGCTTGACGCTGGCGCGGCTGACGCCATGAAAGCCGTCGCAGCCGGCGATGAAGTCGCATTCGATCTCGTGGGTGGCGCCGTCCTTCACATAGCTGACGCGCGGGCGGTCGGTGTCGAAATCGAGCGGCTTGACGTCGGCGGCCTGATAGACCGTGGTGAGGCCGGCGTCCTTGCGGGCGTTCATCAGGTCGAGCGTCACCTCGGTCTGGCCGTAGATCATGACGGTCTTGCCGGTGGCGCCATGCATGTCGATGCGATGCCGCGCCCCGCCAAAGGCGAGTTCCACGCCGTGATGGATCAGCCCCTCGCGATGGGCGCGCGCGCCGGCGCCGACCTCATCCAGCAGCGCCACCGTGCCTTCCTCGAGCAGGCCGGCGCGGATACGGCCGAGCACATATTCGCCCGTCTGCCGCTCGAGGATGATGTTTTCGATCCCGTAGAGGTGTAATAGTTGCCCAAGCAACAATCCTGCCGGACCTGCACCAATGATTGCGACTTTTGTCCTCAAGACCGGCTCTCCGATTGCTGTAGTCTACAGGTCCGCCGCCAGCGGACTTGCCGTGATGATTATATCATATAACAGTCTTGGCAATGCCGGTCGGCGCAAAAACGCAACGTGTCGCTCGCCGCAGCGCACAAAACAGGTGCGGCCGAACGTCCGTTTTGAAAAGGCGCGTCCGTCTTGAAAATGCGGATGTGTTAGATAACATGTTAACTAACGGGGCCGGGTAAACAGGCCTGTCATGAGACCGTCAGGGGAGAGAATGTCCATGAGAAAAGCGTTGTTGGCGCTGCTGCTTGCGGCCGGTGTGACGCCTGCACTGGCGCAGGAAAAGACCTTCGATCTGAAGATTTCGCACTGGGTGCCGTCGTCGCATCCGCTGCAGAAGTCGCTGGAAGACTGGGCGGCCGCCGTCGAAAAGGATTCCGGCGGCACCATCAAGTCCAAGGTGTTTCCGGCGCAGCAGCTCGGCAAGGCGTTCGACCATTACGACATGGCGCGCGACGGCATTGCCGACGTCACCTATGTCAACCCCGGCTACCAGCCCGGGCGCTTCCCCCTGATCGGCGCCGGCGAGCTGCCGTTCCTGATGTCGGACGGCAAGGGCGGCTCGATGGCGCTCGACGCCTGGTACCGCAAATATGCCGAGAAGGAGATGAAGGACGTCAAGTTCTGTCTCGGCTTCGTCCATTCGCCGTCGTCGTTCCATTCCCGCACCAAGAAGATCGTCGTGCCCGACGACATCAAGGGCATGAAGATCCGCCCCGCCCACGCCACCATGGCCAATTTCGTGACCCAGCTCGGCGGCACCAACGTGCAGTCGTCCGCGCCTGAGGTTCGCGACATCATCGAGCGCGGCGTCGCCGACGCCGTCACCTTCCCGTGGGGCTCGCTGCTGTTGTTCGGCATCGACAAGGTGACGAAGTACGACATGGAGGCGCCGCTCTATGTCACGACCTTCGCCTTCGTGATCAACAAGGACAAGTACAACGCGATGTCCGACAAGCAGAAGAAGGCGATCGACAACAACTGCAACACCGAGACCGCCGGCAAGGTCGGCGAGCACTGGGCCAAGATGGAGGACGCCGGGATCGCGAAGATCAAGGCGGAGTCCAGCCACGAGGTCTATACGCTGACGCCGGAGCAGATCGGACTCTGGAAGAAGGCCGCCGAGCCGCTGGTCAAGACCTGGGGCGACGGCGTCAAGAAGAACGGCGGCGACCCGGACACGGCGCTGACCGAGCTCAAGGCCTCGCTCACCAAGTACAACGCGCTCGCGCAGTAGACGCGTAAACATCCTTCCGGCGGCAGGAATCTCCTGCCGCCGTCTCCTCCGATAGCGTTTTCGAGCGAAGTGGATGCCGGTTCGCGTGAAGAAGACGCGTCAAACAAGAGTTATCGCCAGCCGTTCGGAGCGGACATGAATCGCGCGTGGATGGATCGTTTCATCGACACGATCGAATGGATCGCCGCCGGCTTCGTCGGCATCGTGGCGCTCAACATCTTCATCGGTGTACTGCTGCGCAACACCTTCAACTATTCGATCCCCGATGCCTTCGATATCGGGCGCATGCTGCTCGGCATCCTGATCTTCTGGGGCATCGCCGCCACCAGCTATCGCGGCGGCCACATCACCGTCGACCTGGTCTGGGCCAATGTCGGCCCGAAATACCAGCGCATGATCGACGTGTTCGCGACGCTGGTGCTGCTGTTCGTGGTGGCGGTGCAGACCTGGACGCTGTTCGACAAGGTGCGCACCACCTACAACGACAACGTCCTCACCTTCGACATGCACATGCCGACCTGGCCGTTCTTCGCCATCGCCTGGGCCGGTGACGGCGCCGCCGTGCTCCTGATCGCGATCCGGACCTACCGGCTGATTTTCCATCCCGAAGACATCCATGACGCCAAGGTCAAGACGGTAGAGTAGGTCGCATGAGCACAGATGCCGTCGCCGTCATTGGATTTGTCGCGCTGTTTGCGCTGATGCTGCTGCGCGTGCCGGTCGGCATGGCGATGGGCCTCGTCGGCGTCTGCGGCTTCGGTTATCTGGTCGGCTTCACGCCGGCGCTGAAACTGGTCGGTCAGACCTCGATGCGCACGGTGACCGACTACACCTTCGGCGTGATCCCGATGTTCCTGTTGATGGGAACGTTCGTCAGCAATTCCGGCATGAGCCGCGAGCTGTTCCGTGCCGCCAACGGCTTTGTCGGCCACCTGCGCGGTGGGCTCGGCATCGCCACCGTCGGCGCCTGCGGCGGCTTTGCCGCGATCTGCGGATCGTCGGTGGCGACTGCCGCAACCTTCTCCGCCGTGGCCTATCCGGAAATGCGCCGCTTCGGCTACCCGCAATCCTTCGCAACCGGCGTGATCGCGGCCGGCGGCACGCTCGGCGCCATGCTGCCGCCGTCCACCGTGCTCGCGGTCTACGGCATCATCACCGAGCAGGACATCGGCAAGCTGTTCATCGCTGGCATCATTCCGGGCATCCTCGCGATGACCATGTACATGCTGACCATCGCGCTGATCGGCTATGTCAAACCTGATTTCCTGCCGCGAGGTAAACCGACGTCCTGGCGCGATCGCTTTGCCGGCTTGAAGAACATCTGGGCGCCGGTGCTGTTGTTCATTTTCGTGATCGGAGGACTCTACGGCCTGCCGTTCCTACCGCGCTTCACGCCGACCGAAGCCGGCGGTGTCGGCGCCACCGGCGCGTTCCTGATCGGCGTGCTCACCGGCCGGCTCGACAAGGAGAAGATCCTGGCCTCGCTGCTGCAGGCGACCCGCACCGCGGCGGCCGTCTTCACCGTGCTGATCGGCGCGCTGATCTTCGGCTACTTCCTGACGGTGACGCAGACCCCGCAGAAGGTGACGGAGCTGCTCACCGGCCTCGGGCTCGGGCCTTACGGCATCCTCGCGCTGATCATGGTGATGTATCTGGTGCTGGGCTGTCTGATGGATGCGATGGCCATGATCATCCTGACCGTGCCGATCATCTTCCCCGTGATCATGCATCTCGGCTTCGATCCGATCTGGTTCGGCGTGATCATCGTGATGACGGTCGAACTCGGCCTGATCCATCCGCCTGTCGGCATGAACGTGTTCGTCATCAAGAGCGTGGTAAAGGACGTGTCGTTCTCGACGATCTTCCGCGGCGTGATCCCGTTCGTCGTCACGGACCTGATCCGGCTGGTGATCCTGATCGCATTTCCGATCCTGGCCCTGTGGCTGCCGCAGCGCATGGCCGGATAGTGTAGTGTTCGCCCGATGACCCCGCAGCTTGAGACCAGATACGTCTTCACCATCACCGCCCGGATCGGCGAGGTGACGTCGGCCGGCGAGATCGGCACCGGCGTGCGCCGGATCATTCCGATCATTGGCGGCGAGGTGAGGGGCGAGCAGGTCAACGGCAAGGTTCTTCCCTTCGGCGCCGACTTCCAGATCATCCGTCCCAACGAGCTGATCGAGCTCGAAGCCAAATATGCCTTCGAGACCGACGACGGCGCAGTCGTCTATGTCGAGAACAGGGGCCTGCGCTTCGGCCCGGTCGACCTGCTGCAAAAACTGAAGCGTGGCGAGCCGGTCGATCCGAAACTGATCTATTTCCGCACCGTCCCGAAATTCGAGACAGGCAGTGAAAAATATCGCTGGCTGATGCAAAACCTCTTCATCGCCTCCGCCGCCCGCCACGCCGACCGCGTCGTCATCGACGTGCACCAGGTGTTATGAGGGCGCGTCGGCTCGTGTGGTCGCCTCCGTCATTGCGAGCGAAGCGAAGCAATCCATCTTGCCATATGCCGAGAAATGGATTGCTTCGTCGCTCGCGCTCCTCGCAATGACGCGGAGGGAGCCGTAGCAACCATTAAACGCCACGCGCTTCGACAAGATAACCGACGGGGCAAATCACTTCGGATTTTCAGAAATCATGTCAAGCCCGGAATTGAAAAATATTCCGCTTTCGTTCTCACCCAAATCAGCCGCATAACTCCGCCCGTCTCCCGCCGATGAGGGGCGTTTCGCGATCGTCACGAACGTGCGGTGAGATGCGGTGGACGCGAGGGCGTTGGCGCGCACAGTGGTCGCAGGGCGGATTCTTCCGTGAGCGAGCGCGGCGCGCAAGATGACGGCGCTCGTTGCGTACGGCGAAACCGTGTGGTCCTGACACCCGTGGCTGGTGCCAAGCTGCCGGAGGTTTGCGAAACCCAACCGGGTTTCGATGAACCGCCAATCCGGCAGTGACGGAGGCCAGAGGAATTCGGCTCCGGGGAGATCACGGCATAAGCCGTCAACCCATTGCGCAGGGAATGCCGGCGTGCCTCGGCTGTACCTGTATGCTCGTGTGCGCATTTCCTTCTACCCATTGCACACGAGACCGCGGGTGCTAGCCTGCACCCGGCATTCCCTGCTCCCTCTTTCGGGGAGAGAACATCAGATGCAAACCTCGGGCAGACACGCCGCGAGAACGCGAAACTATATCCATCGTCATTGCTTCGTCGCTGACGCTCCTCGCAATGACGGGAGGGAGCGGGCTTATCACCCTCCCCTGGAGGGGTCCGAGACGAGCGTAGCTCGCTCGTGGGTCGGCTCACATTGAGCGCAGCGAAATGTGGGACGGGGTGGGGTGATCTCTCCACGCGGGTACTGTTGGAGGTGGAGAGACCGTCACCCCGCCCCGACGCTGCGCGTCGACCCCCGAGCGAGCTACGCTCGTCTCGGACCCCTCCAGGGGAGGGTAAAAGCACTTCCCTCATTGACTCCTCCCACAATCGTTATAAAATATAACTATTCTGCAGAGGAAGTAATATACGCCCATGGGAAACGCCGGCTCCACCGCACCAGCGGGTCAATCCGACCTGCTCAAGATCGAGCAGAAGGGCGCGGTGCTGACCGTCGGCCTCAACCGTCCGGCCAAGCGCAATGCGCTGAACGACGGCATCATCCTGGCGATCCAGGATTGTTTCTCCAGCCTGCCCGACGATGTCGGGGCCGTGGTCATCCATGGCATCGGCGATCACTTCTCCTCCGGCCTCGATCTGTCCGAACTCACCGAGCACGATGCGACCGGCGGCCTGCTGCATTCGCAGATGTGGCACCGGGTGTTCGACCGCATCCAGTATAGCCGCGTTCCCGTGATCGCGGCGCTGAAGGGCGCGGTGATCGGCGGCGGGCTGGAGCTGGCCTGCGCGGCGCATATCCGTGTCGCCGAACCATCCGCCTATTTCGCGCTGCCCGAGGGCCAGCGCGGCATTTTCGTCGGCGGCGGCGGATCGGTGCGGCTGCCGCGGCTGATCGGCGTGGCGCGCATGATCGACATGATGCTCACGGGGCGGGTCTATTCGGCGACCGAAGGTTCGGCCTATGGCTTCTCGCAATACCTTACCGATGCCGGCGGCGCGCTGCTCAAGGCGCTCGAACTCGCCGAACGCGTCGCTGCGAATGCGCCGCTGACCAATTTTGCCGTGCTGCAGGCGCTGCCCATGATCGCGGAGGCCAATCCGCAGACCGGTCTGCTGATGGAATCCCTGATGGCGACGGTGGCGCAGAGCGACAAGGAAGCCAAACGCCGCATTCGCGCATTCCTCGACCACAAGACCGCAAAGGTGAAGCCGACCTGACATGAGCGTTCAGCCCAGCATGTCCGCCTCGACCGATTCCGCCGCGCGCGCAAATCATCCGCTGCGCCCGATCTCGTTTGGCACGCCCGCGGTGCATGTCGAGCGCCGCGACGACGGCACCATCTATCTGCGCCCGAAGGCGCAACTCACCGACTATCCGGTGCGCATCACCGACCGCCTGCACCATTGGGCCGCCACGGCGCCCGACCGCGTCTTCATGGCGGAGCGCAACGCCGCGCGCGGCTGGCGGCAGATCACCTATGCGGAGCTCTTGGCGTCGTCGCGGCACATTGCGTCCGCGCTGCTGGCGCGCGGGCTATCGGCGGAACGGCCTGTGGTCATCCTATCAGGCAATTCGGTCGATCATGCGTTGGTCGCGTTCGGCGCGCTCTATGCCGGCATTCCCTTCTGTCCGGTATCGCCGGCCTATTCGCTGGTGTCGCGCGATTACGGCAAGCTCGCCTATCTGATGAAGCTGCTGACGCCCGGCCTCGTCTTCGCCGACGACGCCACGAAATTCGCCGATGCGCTCACAGCCAATGTGTCTCTCGGCACCGAGATCGCGGCCTCGCGCGGCGCGGTGGCCGGGCGTGAGATGACAAGCCTGGCCGACCTGATGGCGACGCCGCTGCATCCGCGCCTCGATGCGGTGCACGAGGCGATCGGCCCGGATACGATCGCAAAGTTCCTGCTGACGTCGGGCTCGACCGGCAATCCGAAGGCCGTCATCAACACCCAGCGCATGATCTGCGCCAACCAGGTGATGCTGCGCGATACGCTGGCATTCCTGAAGGACGAGCCGCCAGTCATCGTCGACTGGCTGCCGTGGAATCACACTTTTGGCGGCAACCACAATATTGGGCTGACGCTGTACAATGGCGGCTCGATGTATCTCGACGAGGGCAAGCCGATGCCCGGCGGCATCGAGGAGACCGTGCGCAATCTCCAGGAGATTTCGCCGACCGTCTATTTCAACGTGCCCAAGGGCTATGAATCGCTGTTGCCCTATCTGCGCGACGATGGAGCCTTGCGCAAAAAGTTCTTCGCCCGTCTCCATGCCATGTTCTTCTCGGGCGCCGCGCTATCGGCCTTCGTCTGGAACAGCCTCGACGAACTGTCCGTGCGCGAAACCGGCTATCGGGTGCCGATGCTGACCGGCCTCGGCGCCACCGAGACCGCGCCGTTCTTCATGTCGGTCAATCCGCACACCAGCCGCTCCGGCCATGTCGGGTTGCCGGTCCTGGGCAACGACGCCAAGCTCGTACCCAACAATGGCAAGCTGGAGGTTCGCGCCAAGGGGCCGAACGTGATGCCAGGCTATTGGCGTCAGCCCGACATGACGGCGAAGTCTTTTGACGAGGAAGGCTTCTACAAGCTCGGCGATGCGCTCAAGCCGGCCGTTGCAGATAATTTCGACGCCGGCTTCGATTTCGACGGCCGCATTGGCGAGGACTTCAAGCTCGCCAGCGGCACCTGGGTCAGCGTCGGCCCGCTGCGGGCGCGCTTCGTCGCCGCCTGCGCGCCGCTGGTGCGCGACGTCGTCATTGCCGGCATCAACCGCGACGAAATATCGGCGCTGGTGGTGCTCGACCTCGATGGCTGCCGTCTGATCAACCCGACGCTTCCATCCGATGATCTCGCCACTGTGGCGTCCGATCCGCTGATCGTCGCGGCTTTCCGCGAACGCTTCCAGCAATTGCTCGCGGGCGCCACGGGTTCATCCACCCGGATCGTGCGCGCGGTACTGCTCGATACACCGCTGTCGATCGATCGCGGCGAAGTCACCGACAAGGGCTCGATCAACCAGCGCGCGGCTCTGGAGAACCGCAGCGCGCTGATCGAAGAGATTTACTCGCCCGCGCCGCCGGCGCAGGTGATCACGCTGTACTGAAGTCGAACAAGCGTTTGTAGGGAGAGCACCATGCAGTTGAAGGATCAAGCCGCCATCGTCACCGGTGGTGCATCGGGATTGGGCGCGGCGACCGCGCGCCGGCTCGCGGCGCAGGGCGCCAAGGTCGCGGTCTGCGATCTCAACGCCAAGCTTGCGGAGTCTGTCGCCGCCGAGATCGGCGGCGTGGCCGTGATCTGCGACGTCTCCGACGCAGCCTCGGCCGAGGCGGCCATCGCCAAGGCGGAGGCGGTCCACGGTCCGGCGCGCGTGCTGGTGAACTGCGCCGGCATCGGCGTCGCCAAGCGCGTGATCGGCAAGGACGGCCCGATGGCGCTCGGCGATTTCGACAAGGTGATCAAGGTCAATCTGATCGGCTCGTTCAACATGCTGCGGCTGGCGACGGCGCCGATGTCGAAGCTGGAGCCGCTTGCGACCGGCGAGCGCGGCGTGGTGATCTCCACCGCCTCGGTCGCGGCCTATGACGGCCAGATCGGCCAGTCGGCCTATTCGGCTTCCAAGGGCGGCATCGTCGCCATGACGCTGCCGATCGCGCGCGAGCTGTCGCAATTCGGCATTCGCGTGCTGACGATCGCGCCGGGCCTGTTCCTCACGCCGCTGCTCGCCAACCTGCCGCAGGAAGCGCAGGATTCGCTCGCCGCCGCGATCCCGTTCCCGCGCCGCCTCGGCCAGGCCGACGAGTTTGCCTCGCTGGCGCTGCACATGATCGACAACCCGTATCTGAACGGTGAAGTGGTGCGGCTCGATGCCGCGCTCCGCATGGCGCCGCGCTAGGATATTGCAGGTCATGTTCGTCAACCGGCGCGACGTGCAGATCCAGTGGGGCGATTGCGACCCCGCCAACATCGTTTACTACCCGCGCTACTTCGCGATGTTCGACGATTCGACCTCGATCATGTTCGAGGCCGCCGGCTTTTCGAAGCAGGACATCATCCACAAATACGGCCTGGTCGGCATACCCATGGTGGACACGCGGGCGAAATTCCACATCCCGTCGACGCATGGCGACTGGATCAGGATCGAAAGCCGGATCGAGAGTTTCAAGCGCTCCAGCTTCGAGGTCGTCCATAACGTGTTCAAGGGCGAGGCGTTGGCGATCGAGGCGTTCGAGACCCGCGTGCTGGTCGGCAAGCATCCGGACGATCCGGCGAAGCTGAAATCGGCGCCGATGCCGCCGGAAATCATCGAGCGGTTCATGCGGGGCTGACTAAGTCCCCCTGGGGCTGACTCAGTCCCCGGGGCTGACTAAGTCCCCGGGGCTGACTAAGTCCCCGGCATGACCTAAAGAAGGGGCTGAATAGTCCAACGAGTTTTGCTTAAGACAATAAATATAGTCAAGGGAGGAATGAATGAAGAAGGCCTTTCTGTCCGCTGCAGCCATTGTAGCGGCGCTCGCTTTGCCGGGCTCGCCGGCCGTTGCGCAGACCAACGAAATCACGATCGGCATCACCGTCACCACGACCGGTCCCGCCGCGGCGCTCGGCATTCCCGAGCGCAACGCGCTCGACTTTGTGCCGAAGGAAATCGGCGGCGTGCCGATCAAGATCATCACGCTCGACGACGGCGGCGACCCGACGACGGCTACCACCAATGCGCGGCGGTTCGTGACCGAATCCAAGGCCGACATCATCATGGGCTCGTCGACGACGCCGCCGACGGTTGCCGTCTCTACCGTGGCGAACGAGGCGGGCATTCCGCATTTTGCGCTCGCGCCGCTGCCGATCAACGAAGCGCGCATGAAGTGGTCGGTCGCGATGCCGCAGCCGATTCCGATCATGGGCAAGGTGCTGTACGAGCACATGAAGGCGCACGGCATCAAGACCGTCGGTTATATCGGCTACTCCGACTCCTACGGTGATCTCTGGGTCAACGACTTCAAGACCCAGGCCGTTCCGATGGGCCTCACCATGGCGACCGAGGAGCGCTACGCCCGTCCCGATACGTCGGTCGCAGGCCAGGTTCTGAAGCTGGTCGCCGCCAATCCTGACGCCATTCTCGTCGGCGCTTCCGGCACTGCCGCGGCGCTGCCGCAGAGCACGCTGCGCGACCGCGGCTACAAGGGCCTGATCTACCAGACCCACGGCGCCGCCAGCATGGACTTCATCCGCATCGCTGGTCCCGCGGCGGAAGGCGTGATCATGGCTTCGGGCCCGGTGATGTCGCCGGAAACGCAGCCCGACAGCGCGCTGACCAAGAAGCCGGGTCTTGCGCTCAACACCGCCTATGAAGCCAAGTACGGCGCCAACAGCCGCAGCCAGTTCGCCGGCCACTCCTTCGACGCCTTCGAGGTGCTCAAGCGCGTCATCCCGGTGGCGCTGAAGACGGCGAAGCCTGGCACGCCGGAATTCCGTGAGGCAATTCGTCAGGCGTTGATGTCCGAGAAGGAAATCGCGGCAAGCCAGGGCGTCTACAACTTCACCGAAAAGGATCGCTACGGCCTCGACGACCGCTCGCGCATCATCTTGACGGTGAAGGACGGAAAGTACGTCCCGGCGAAGTGAGGCTGGGCGATGTTTCGTAGGGTGGGCAAAGCGACAGCGTGCCCATCATCACCAGGACGGTGGGCAAGGCGCTAACGCGCCTTTGCCCACCCTACGGCTAGCCACCCGTCGATGCGACCAGCAACGACGGCTTCGGCTGCGAACGGGCCTCATCGACGCTCTTACGCATCGCCCGCGACTGCTCGATAGCATGCTCGACCAGCCATCGCTCGAACGCTTCCGGCGCCATCGGACGTGCGCAGAGATAGCCCTGCACGACGTCGCAGCCGAGTCCGGCCAGCAGCCTGCGCTGCCCCTCGGTCTCGACGCCTTCGGCGACCACGGCCATCTTCAAGCTCTGCCCGACCCGGACGACGGCGGTCGCGATCGCGAGCGCGCTGGCGTCGCGCTCGATGTTGCGCATGAAGCTGCGGTCGATCTTCAATTCGCGGATCGGCAGATGCGCCAGCCGGCTCAGGCTTGAATAGCCAGTCCCGAAATCGTCCAGCGACAGGCCGACGCCGAGCTTGCGGATCGCATTCATGGTCTCGATCGCGGCCGAACGCTCGTTGACGAGCACGCCTTCGGTGATCTCGAGCATCAAGGCTTCCGGCGGCAGGCCGTTGGCCGCGATGGTCTCCGCCACCACGGCCGCGAGCGTCGCATTCTGGAAATTGAGCGGCGACAGGTTGACCGCCACGCAGGGCACGTCCAGACCGGCGCGGCGCCACGCGGCCATCTGGCGGCAGGCTTCACGGATCGACCACAGGCCGATCTGCTCGATCAGGCCGACTTCCTCGGCCAGCGGGATGAATTTCGAGGGCGGGACCTCACCGAGTTCGGGATCATGCCAGCGCGACAGTGCCTCGACGCCGTAAAGCGCGCCGTCGACGGTTCGGGTCTGCGGTTGATAGACGAGCCGCAACCCGTCATTGGCGATGGCCTGGCGGAGCGCGGCGCTGAAGACCAGCCGCTGCTCGGCGAGGCGGTTCATGTCGGCGCTGAAGAAGCGATGGGTCGAGCGTCCCGCCTCCTTGGCCGTGTACATCGCCGCATCGGCCTGCTGCATCAAGGTATCGATGTCGGTGGCGTTGTCGGGACAGATGCTGATGCCCATGCTGGCGGAAATCGGCACTTGGCGGTTGTCGATCCATATCGGCGAGGCCAGCGCTGCGGTGATGTTGGAGGCGACCCGCGAGGCGCGGGCCGGATCGCAGTTCGGCAGGACGATGACGAATTCGTCGCCGCTCAGCCGCCCCAGCAGGTCGGACGGCTGAATGCGGGGGCGCAGCCGCTTGGCGAATTCGACAAGCAGCGCGTCGCCGGCCGGGTGTCCGAGCGTATCGTTCACGTCCTTGAAGTGATCGAGATCGAGAAATATCAGCGCGAGCTGGCTGCCCTTGCAATCGTCGATCGCCTGGTTGATCAATTGGCGCAATTGCGTGCGGTTCGGCAGTCCGGTCAGCATGTCGTGGTAGGCGAGGCGGGCGATCTGGGCCCGCGCCTCCTTGCGCTCGATCGCCAGCGCGCCGAGCTGAACGCAGGCATCGACGATGCGCTGATGCCAGCGGCTCGGCGCGCGGTGTTCCCGGAAATAGAAGGCAAAGGTCCCGATCACACGGCCGTCCTTGGCCTTGATCGGTGTCGACCAGCAGGCCTTCAGGCCAACCGCCAGCGGCCTGGTCTTGAACGGCTGCCAGCGCGGATCGGTATCGAGATCTTCGGCCAGCACCGGCTTGCCGTAATACGCGGCCGATCCGCACGATCCGATGTTCGGCCCTATGGCAACGCCTTCGAGCGCGCGGCTGTAGTCGTCGGGCAGGCTGGGACCACCCAGCGGATGCACCAGTCCGTCAGAGTCGACGTGTAGTACCGAAGCGACCACGTCAGGTGCAATGACTTCGACGCGCCGGCAAAGCCGGTCGGCGATCTCTGTGAGCGGAAGTTCATCGGCCAGTGCGCCCATAATGAGTTGCTGCAGGGACCGCAACTGCTTGTTCTCGGAGACATCGCTGAGCAGGGCGAACACGTATTTGATGCGTCCGCGATCGTTGCGGAATGCCTTGACCGTGGCCGAGACCCAGATCTCGTTGCCATCGCTGTCATAGGCGAGGATCTCCTCCTCGTCGCCGCGTCCGTCGCAGATGCGGCGGCGCAGCTTCGCCAGGGTGTTGCGGTCGGTAAGCCGCCCGGCGAGCAATTCATTGGCCTGCCGTCCCTGCGCCTCCGCGGCCGTGTATCCGAACATTCCGGAGAACGCCGCATTGGTGTAGACCACGCGCAGGTTGCGATCGGTGACGACGACCGCGCGGGTGGTCTTGTCGGCCACCAGGTTCAACAGCGCGATCCGCTCGCGCCGCTTGACCTCGGCGGTGATATCACGAACGAAGACCATGTAGCTGCTTCGGCCGCCGATCTCGACGCGCGACGCTGATAGCTGAGCGCGAATCCGGCTGCCGTCGCTGCGGCGGATCGTGAACTCTGAACTGGCGCTATGTCGCAGGTCGCTGAACCCAAGACAGTCGGCATCGCAGTCGAGAACCTCCGAACGCCGGACGCCCCAGATCGTTTCGGCCGCGGCGTTAAAATGGCTTACGCGCAGATCGCTATCGACGATGACGACGGCTTCGCTCGCCCGCTCGAGCGCCGCCAGCAAAAATTCGATGGTCTCGACATCAGGGCAATCGGAAGCGCACATCGTCCAACCTTGCTATCCCGTCAGCCATTGACCCCGGCGCCGGGTGGCAAGTGACTGTGGCTCTAATTAAGGATAAGAGGTCGCGAGTGTTCTGGCAGTTGTACAACTCACTACAGCGCGGTGGGAACTCATATCATGCTTAAGGCTTCGTTAGCCCCCGTCTGCCCGCCAAGGTGCATGATCTGGCATCCCGAGGCGCAACGTCGCGAGCTCTAAATTGCGCTCGCGCCCTCGTGCTGGAAGCCGAGATAACTCGCCGCGACCCGCTGGTTGCTGGCGATATCGCTCGCCGATCCCGACAGGATGAATTCCCCGAGTTCCATGACATAGGCGCGATCGGCGATCTTGAGGGCCGCTTGCGCGTTCTGCTCGACCAGCAGCACCGAGACGCCGGCGGCGCGCAATTCGCCGATGGTACGGAAGATGTCGGCGACGATGATCGGCGCGAGCCCCAGACTCGGCTCGTCCAGCATCAGCAGTTTTGGCGCGCCCATCAGCGCGCGCCCCATCGCCAGCATCTGCTGCTCGCCGCCGGACAGCGTGCCGGCCAACTGCTTGCGCCGCTCTTTCAGTCGCGGAAACAGCGCATAGACGCGCTCGAACGATTGTGTCGCCGTGGCCTTTGGAATCCGGAAGGCTCCGAGCAGCAGATTGTCCTCGACGTTCATGGTACCGAACAACTCGCGGTGCTCGGGCACGAGACAAAGGCCCGCCGCGACGCGGTCCTCGATGTCGAGCGCGGCCATGTCGGCGCCGGCGAAGGCGGTGCCACCCTTGAGCGGCAGCACGCCCATGATGGCGTTCAATAGCGTGGTCTTGCCGGCGCCGTTGGCGCCGATGATGGTGACGATCTCGTTGTCGGCGACATCGAGCGACACCGAACGTACGGCCTCGACCTTGCCGTAGGAAACATGGGCGTCGGAGACCGATAACAGCGCGCTCATGCGGTAGCTCCGAGGTAGGCCTTGATCACATCGGGATTGGTCTTGATCGCAGCTGGCGTTCCCTCGGCGATCTTGGTGCCGAAATCCAGCACCACGATGCGATCGGCGAGATCCATCACAAAGCCCATGTCGTGTTCGACCAGCAGCACCGACATGCCGCCATCGCGCAACTGGCGCAAGAGCGCGGCGAGCCGCTGTTTTTCCATGTGCCGCAGGCCTGCGGCCGGCTCGTCGAGCAACAGCAGCATCGGATCGACGCACAGCGCGCGCGCGATCTCGACGATGCGCTGCTGGCCGAGCGAAAGGCTTCCCGCCAACTGGTCGATCTGGTCGCCGAGGCCGACGCGCTCGATCTGGCGCGCGGCTTCCGCCAGCAACTTAGCCTCGTCGGCGCGGTCCAGCCGGAACATGCTGGAGATCGCGCCCGCAGACCCGCGCAGATGCGCGCCGATCGCGACGTTCTCCAGCACCGTCATGTCAGGCACCAGCTTGACGTGCTGGAAGGTGCGCGCGACGCCGAGCTTGACGACCTCCTGCGGTGGGGCGTTGTCGACCTTGTGGCCGAGCACCGAGATGGTGCCGCCGGTGGTCGTCAGCACGCCCGTGATGAGGTTGAAGGTCGTGCTCTTGCCGGCGCCGTTGGGGCCGATCAGCGCGACGATCTCGCGTGCCCCGACGTTGAAGGAGACGTCGTTGACGGCAATCACGCCGCCGAACTGCTTGCGGGCCTTCTCGATCTGCAGAAGCACGGCGGCGGATGCCGGCGCGCGCTCGCGCTTGGCGAGAGGAAGCGAGGTATCGGGCTCCTTGCGCGCCGGCTTCAACGGCAATCGCGCCATCAGCCAGGGCCAGACGCCGGTCGGCGCCAGTTGCAGCAGCACGACCAGCAGGATGCCGAACACGATAGTTTCGAGCTGGCTCTGGCCGCCGAAGACATAGGGCAGGTAGCTCTGCAGGATCTCCTTGAGGATCACGACGATGCCGGCGCCGAGCACCGCGCCCCAGACGTAGCCGGCGCCGCCGACCACGGCGATGAACAGATATTCGATGCCGGCATGCGCGCCGAATGGCGTCGGATTGGCGGCGCGCTGGAAATGCGCATAGAGCCAGCCGGACAGGCCGGCGAGAACCGCCGCATAAACGAACACCAGCAGCTTGGCGCGCGGCGTCTGCACGCCGAACGCTTCACCGGCGACATGCCCGCGCCGCAATGCGCGGATCGCGCGGCCGGTGCGGGAGTCCAGGAGGTTCATGGTCAGCAATGCCGAGACCAGCACTCCGATCCAGATCGCGTAATAGATCGTGCCGGGATCGAGCATTTTGAAATTACCGATCGAGAGCGGCGGAATGCCGGAGATGCCGTCATTGCGGCCGAGGAATTCCAGCTTGCTGAACAGATAGAACAGGCCGATACCCCAGGCGATGGTGCCGAGCGGCAGATAATGGCCGGACAGCCGCACCGTGATGATGCCAAGAAAAACGGCGGCGATGCCGCTGACCAGAAGCGAGAGCGGCAGCGTCAGCCACGGCGAGACGCCGTAGGCCGTGGTCAGTACCGCCGTGGTGTAGGCGCCGAAGCCGCAGAAGGCGGCCTGGCCGAACGAGGTGAGGCCGCCGACGCCGGTCAGCAGCACCAGCCCCATCGCCACCAGCGCGGCGAGGCCGATATTGTTGAGCAGCACGATCCAGAACGGCGGGATGCCCGGAATGAACGGGATCGCCGCCATGAGAACTGCGAAGATGATGAGAAGGGTTTGCTGCTTCATCGCCGTCAGTCCTTCTCTTCTTCGACGGCAGGCGCTGCGAGCGAACGCAGCACCAGCACGGGAAGGATGAGCGTGAAGACGATGACCTCCTTGAAATTGCTGGCGTAGAACGAGGAGAACGCCTCGACGCTACCCACCAACAGCGCGGCGACTGCAGTCAGTGGGTAGCTGACGAGGCCACCAATGATCGCGGCGATGAAACCTTTCAGGCCGATCAGGAAGCCGGTGTCGTAATAGAGCGTGGTGATCGGCACGATCAGGATGCCGGAGATCGCGCCGATCAGGGCCGCCAGCAGGAACGCGATCTGTCCTGACAGCGTGGTGCGGATGCCGACGAGGCGGGCGCCGAGCCGGTTGACGGCGGTGGCGCGCAGCGCCTTGCCCGTCAGCGTGAAGCCGAAGAACAGCCAAAGTGCGACGATGAAGGCGATGGTTAGCCCATAGACAGCAAGACTCTGGCCGGTGAAGCGCAGCGGGCCGATGGTCAGCGCCGCGTTCGACAGCGCCGGGCCACGCAAGCCTTCGGCGCCGAAAAACACCAGGCCCAAGCCCTGCAGCGCGAGATGGCAGCCGACGGATGAGATCAGCAGCACCAGAACCGAGGTATGGGCGAGCGGCTGAAACGCGATGCGGTAGAGGAACAGCCCGATCGCCGCGACGATCAAAAGCGACAACGCGATGTTGACCGCAATCGGTGTCTTGGGGCCGGCGAGGCCGTAAGTCAGGGCCAGGATCGCGGCGGGGAGAGCGATGTTGAGGGCTAGTGAGCGCAGGACCCGTTTGAGCCGTAGCGACCGTCGCGCGTCAAACAGATCGAGAGCAAAGGCCGTCGCGCCCATCGCGAGAGCCAGCCACGCCGTGCCTGGCACCTTGCCCGTCGCCAGCACGGCGTAGCTCAGCGCGCCGAAGGTGACGAATTCGCCCTGCGGAATCAGGATGACGCGCGTGACGGCAAACACCAGCACCAGCGCAAGCCCGAGCAGCGCATAGATCGCGCCATTGGTGATGCCGTCCTGCAGCAGGAACAGCATGATCGTCGTATTCAAGACTGGCGCTCCCCCTAAAAGCGTCGCCGGTCCCTGACCTCAAATGGTCTGCCGGCCGTCCCATATCTCGGCAGTTGAAAGGCGCCGATATTTGATATATCCAATAACAATTATCAAATATAACATCAAGGCCCCGGCCGTCGGCCGAGGCACTTTCCGGGTGCGAGCCTCACGCCATGACAGTTTCCAAGGCAGCGACCGATGCCGTCAAGCCGTCGCGCAGCAGCGGCAAGGAGATTGCCGATGGCGGCGCTGACAATGCCGGGCTGCAACTGGGCGAACTGGCCGACCTGCTCGGCTATTCGCTCAAGCGCGCCCAGCTCAAGGTGTTCGAGGACTTCCTGCATTGCGTCGCGCCGCTGCAACTGACCCCGGCGCAGTTCTCGGTGCTGCTGCTGCTCGACCGCAATCCCGGACGCAACCAGACCGAAATCGCCAACACGCTCGGCATTCTCAGGCCGAACTTCGTCTCGATGCTGGACGCGCTGGAGAGCCGCGATCTCTGCACCCGGATGCGTTCGACCAACGACCGCCGCTCGCACATCCTGGTTCTGACAGATAAGGGAAGGGCGGTGTTGGCGCGCGCCAAGAAGCTCGTTGCCTCCAAGCACGAGGCGCGGCTCAACGAATTGCTGGGGCCTGCCAACCGCGTTGCGCTGCTCGAAATGCTGTCGAAGATCGCGGCGGAGTTTTAAGCGGCGCGATCACGCCGCGACGATGCGGCCCTGAGCCTCGCGCGGGCCGCGGCCCGACAGGAACTGCCGCTCGATTTCGGCGGCGGGAAGCGGCTTGCTGAACAGAAAACCCTGCATCTCCGTGCATCCCTCGGAAGCGATGCTGTGGAGCTGCTCGGCGGTTTCGACGCCCTCGGCGGTGGCCGTCATACCCATGCCGTTGGCGAGGGCTGCAACCGCGCGCACGATGTTGAGCGAGCTCGAATCCTCGGTGATGTTCTTGACGAACGAGCGGTCGATCTTGATCTTGTCGAACGGAAAGCTCTGCAGGTAGGTCAGCGACGAATAGCCGGTGCCGAAATCGTCCATGGCGATCCGGATTCCGAGTTCGCGTAACTGATGCAGCAGCGCGAGCGTCGCTTCCTTGTTGTGGAGCAATACGCTCTCGGTGATTTCGATCTCGAGCCGCGTCGGCGCAAGGCCCGAAGCTGCGAGCGCGCCGATGATCACCTGCATCATGCCGGGACTGCGAAACTGGATCGCTGAAATATTGACGGCGACGTGAAGGTGGTCGGGCCATTGCGCGGCGGTGGCGCAGGCCTGCCTGATCACCCACTCGCCCAAAGGCACGATGAAGCCGATTTCCTCGGCCAGCGGGATGAAGCTGGCGGGCGAGATCATTCCCTTGATCGGATGATTCCAGCGGATCAAGGCTTCGAAGCCGCTGATTTCCTTGCTCGCGAGGTTGACGACCGGCTGATAATACAGCTCGAACTCGCCTCCCGGCAGCGCCCGGCGCAGATCCTGCTCCATGATGCGGCGGGTCTGCATCTGCAGGTCCATCGCCGGCTCGAAGAAGCGGAGCGTGCCGCGGCCGTCGCTCTTGGCGCGATAGAGCGCGAGGTCGGCATTGCGCAGCAATTTGTCGGGGTTCGAACCGTCGCCGGGGCCGACCGAAATACCGATGCTGACGCCGATCACGGCCTGCTGGCCGTCGATGTCATAGGGCTCGCTCAGCGCTTCGATGACGCGCTGCGCCAGCGAAGTGGCGTCGGCGGGATCAGCGATCGCGGCCTGCACGATCACGAACTCATCGCCTCCCATCCGCGCGATCGTGTCGGCCGCGCCGACGAGGCGGCGCAGCCGCTCGGCGACGATCCTGAGCAACTTGTCGCCGCCGGGATGACCAAACGTGTCGTTCACCGCCTTGAACTGATCGAGGTCGAGATGATGGACGGCGACCATTTCACCGTGCTGAATCCTGTCCAGCGCATATTCGAGCCGCTCGTTCAGCAACACGCGGTTGGCAAGGTCGGTCAGCGCGTCGTGATGCGCCATGTATTCGATCTTGACCTCGGACTGGCGCTGCTCGGTGATGTCCTCATGCGTCGCGACCCAGCCACCGCCGGGCATCGGACGGTGGCGGATCTTGAAAGTGCGCCCGTTCATCAATTCAACGACGCTGTCTTTGGCTACGTTCAAAACCGCGACGCTGGTGCGCCATTGAAGATATTCATCGCGCGTCATTGCGGGAAAGCTGCCGGCTTCGAAGCGCAGGTCGACGATCTCGATCAGCGACATGCCAGGGCTGACGCGCTCGGGTGCGATATCGTACATCTCGACAAAGCGATCGTTGCAGACGATCAGGCGGTGGTCGGAATCGAAGAAGCACAGCCCCTGCGACATGTTGTTGATCGCGGTGTCGAACTGGAAGTTTTTGGCGCGCAGCGCCTCTTCCTGTTCGCGGCCGAGCTCGTATTGTTTCTTCAGCCGGGCATTGAGCTCTTCGCGCTCGGTAATGTCCTCGTGGGTCGCCATCCCGCCGCCGCCCGGCATCGGGTAGACGGTGTAGGCGATGATCCGGCCGTCGGTGAATTCCTGCACCGTGGTGTCGAGGGCGATGTCGCGGCCGACGCGCGCACGGATGTAATCATCGGGCGCGGTCTGCACCTTGAGGCCGAGATTGATCCTGTGCTGGATCAGTTCACGGGTCGGGGTCCCCGGCGTCACCTGTTCAGGCGACAGCCCGTACATTTCCCTGTAACGGGCGTTGCAGAAAACGACTTCCCGCTTCTCGTCGAAGACGACGATTCCGAGCGATAAATTGTTGATCGCCTCCTCGAACCGCGCACTCAACTGCGCCGACCGAGGGGCGGTGATCTGGCCGTGATCTGTCATGTAGCATTTCCCCAGCCGCCATCGGCGGCTCTCCTCCCTCCAGGAGAACGGCCATTAGAAGCCCAAGCTGGTGAATTGCATCTTCGAGACGGGCAAATGCGCGTCGGTTCTTCGCAACTTGCTCAACAAAGCATTAACGCCACTTTAACACGTACAGGATGCCGGTGACCGCTCGGAAAACCTAGGCGGGGTCCACCAGGATCACCCTGACGTCATTGACGTTGGTGAGCGTCGGGCCCGTCAGCAGGAGATCGCCGGTGGCTGAAAAGAACGCGGTGGCATCGTTGTTGGTGAGGTAAGCCGCGGGATCGAGGCCGAGCGATTTCATCTTCGCAAACGTCGTCTGATCGATCACGGCGCCCGCCGGATCGGTCGCGCTACCGGCGCCGCCGTCGGCGCCGTCGGTGTCTGCGGCCAACGCCACGATGCCGGGCGTTTCCTTCAGGAGGTCAGCCAGCGCCAGCGCATATTCCTGGTTTGGGCCGCCGCGGCCGTTGCCACGTACGGTTACCGTAAGCTCGCCGCCCGACAGGATGGCGATGCGCTTGCCCTCGCTGCGCGCCTTCAGCGCCAGCCGCGCATGCTCGGCCGCAACCTCGCGCGCCTCGCCCTCGAGATCCGCGCCGAGCCCGATGACCTCATACCCCGCGTCCTTCGCGACCTTGATGGCGGCATCGAGCGAAGCCTTCGGTTTTGCGATCATTTCAAAATGCGCGCGGGCGAAGGCTGGGTCGCCGGGCTTGCAGCTTTCGTTGCGGGAGTCGTCCAGCGCGTGCCTGACAGCATCGTCGACTGTGAGATTATACTTCGCCACCAGCGCGCGGGCGTCCGCCAGCGTGCTCGGATCCGGCACCGTCGGTCCGGATGCAATCGCTGACGGGTCGTCGTGCGGCACGTCTGATATAGCGAGCGTCACGATCTCGGCGGCGCGCTGCCCGGCGCGGGCGAGCCGGCCGCCCTTGATCCGCGACAGATGTTTGCGGACGATGTTCATCTCGCCGATCGGCGCGCCAGACCGCAACAGCGCGCGGTTCACCTGCTGCTTCTGCGCGAACGAAACGCCCTCGGCCGGCGCGATCCAGTTGGCGGAGCCGCCGCCGGACAGCAGCACCAGCAACAGATCGTCGGCGGTTGCCTCGGCGGCGAGGCGCAGCGTTTCGTCGGCGGCCTTCAGCCCGGCCTCGTCGGGCACGGGATGGCCGGCCTCGATCACCCTGATCCGCCCCGTCGGCACGCCGTGGCCATGGCGCGTGGTGGCAAGGCCTGTCAGCCGCGACGGATCCAGCCCCAGCGTATCGAGGTAGTGCCGTTCGGCTGCGGCGGCCATCGCCGCCGCGCCCTTGCCGGCGGCAAGGCAGATCACCTTGCCCCTGGGTGCGGGGCGCAGATGCGCCGACAGCACGACATCGGGATGCGCCGCCGCAACGGCCGCGTCAAAGATCGCACGCAGGAGGGAACGTCGGTCGGTCATGATGGCACGTCAGCTGGATGAGACGGGAGATCTGGTTATCCATCCAATCGCCGCAAAAGAAAACCCCCGCGAGCGTGTCGCGGGGGTTCTTGCTGGCCGCAAATGGGCCGATCAGGAATCGAGATGACTAGCGACCCGCTCCGATGGAATCGGAACGGGTCTCTAGATTTTCGGGTGGACGCGTTTTCTTGACGCGAACCGGTTTCCACTTCGCTGGAAACGCTCTAGCCCCCGGCGTCGCCGGAGAGGATCTCGCCGAAGCGTTCCCAGGTGTCGCCCTTGAACCTGATCAGTTGCACCGAAGAGATCGGGGCAAAGTCGGTTGCCGACGTGTTGACCTTGATGCCGGGCAGCAGGCCGTCGAGTTCGAGATCCTTGATGCTGGCGGCCTGCTTCATCACGTTCTCGCGCGTGAGATTGTCGCCGGCGGCCTTCAGCACGTGCACGAGGCCCTGCGCCACGGTGTAGCCGAACATCACCGAGGCGTCGGCGCGGTTGGCTTCCGGATAGTACTTGTCCAGGAACTCGTTCCACGCCTTCATCCCGGCGTCGTCCTTCCACTGCGCATCCGTCGGGTCCTTCAGATACTGCGAGGAAATGATGTCCTGCGCGTTCTCCATGCCGGCCGGCTTGATGACGCTACCGATCGAGGCCGAGACGTTGTTGAGGAAGTGCAGCGGCTTCCAGCCGATCTCGGCGTTCTTCTTGAT
>NZ_LLXZ01000175.1:0-351 GCF_001440395.1 Bradyrhizobium jicamae
GCCGGCGGCAGCCGCGCCGCAGCGTGGCCCCGGCCCGGGCGCCAGCGCCGCACTGACCACGCTGCCGCCCTCGGCCACCTCGAAGGACGAGTTCGATCTCGGCATCGGCTACATGCAGCGCAAGGACTATGCGCTGGCCGAAGAGACCATGAAGAACTTTTCGCAGAAATATCCGAGCGACCCGCTGATCGGGGATGCGCAATACTGGCTCGGCGAAAGCTATTTCCAGCGCCAGCAATACCGCGACGCCGCCGAAACGTTTCTCGGCGTGACCTCCAAATACGACAAATCGGGCAAGGCGCCCGACGCGCTGCTGCGGCTCGGCCAGTCGCTGGCGGCGCTGAAGGAAAA
>NZ_LLXZ01000175.1:459-10779 GCF_001440395.1 Bradyrhizobium jicamae
GTCTGCCGGCGTCAAAGCCGCCGTCGATCGTGAGCAGAAGCGGGTTAAGTGCTAAAGCATAGGCCGGTCGAGGCCGCTGTCGGCCTCGAATAGACTGGCGATGCCATGGCTGACGACGACCACGCGCCGATCTCGGTACAGCAAGCGAAGCTCCTCTTCGCGCCCTGGAAGACTGCGCCCGCGCTCGTGCTGGCGGTGTCCGGTGGTCCGGACTCGCTTGCCCTGATGTGGCTTGCCGCCCGCTGGCGCCGCGCCGCGCCGCGCGGGCCGCGGTTGATCGCTGTCACCGTGGACCACGGCCTGCGGGTCGAGGCCGCGCGCGAAGCGCGCGACGTCAAGCGTCTCGCACGCACGCTCGATGTGCCACATCGCACGTTGCGTTGGACCGGGCCCAAGCCGAAGACCGGCCTGCCGGCCGCGGCCCGCGCGGCACGCTATCGCCTGCTGGCAAGAGCAGCGAGAGCAAGCGGCGCAACCCATATCCTCACCGCACACACCCGCGACGACCAGGCCGAGACGCTGTTGATGCGGATGCTGCGCGGCAGCGGCATCGCGGGTCTCGCGGCGATGGCGCGCGAGAGCGAGCGCGAGGGCGCGTGGCTGGCGCGGCCGTTGCTCGACATTCCGAAGTCCCGGCTCGTTGCGACATTGGGCAAGGCGAAGATCGCCTTTGCCGACGATCCCACCAATCGCGACGTGAGCTTCACGCGGCCGCGGCTGCGCGCATTGATGCCGGCGCTGGCCGAAGAGGGCGGTGACAGCCGAAACCTGGCGCGGCTGGCATCGAGACTGGCGCGGGCGAATGCCGCGATCGAAGTGCTGGCCGACGGCGCGGAGCGCTATCTCGCGTTGAGAGATCGCGATGATGCTGCGCGTTTCGGATTCGATGCCGGCGCGTTTGCCGGTCTGCCCGAGGAGATCCGGCTTCGGTTGCTCAAGCGCGCCATCGACCGGGCCGGCCACGAAGGGCCGGCGGAACTCGGCAAGCTCGAGGCGCTGCTGGCGGTACTGGACAACGCCATTGCGGGCGGCGAGAGGCAGACAAGGCTGAAACAGACGCTTGCGGGGGCAGCAATCAGCCTGACGGAGGGGCGAATTCATGTTAGTCCAGCGCCGCCGCGCCGGGGTAGCCGGGCCTGAGAAACGTCCCTATATCGAAATATCCGCGATCTCGGGACGAAGAGCTTTAACCACCCCGGAAAAACCCTGATTTCTGCGTCATTTTTTGACCGGGAATCGCGTTAAGATGCGTTAAATAGTCCTGAGTGGTTCCCTTGGCATTGACCCGGGCGCCACCTAAATTGGGTGCAGTGGACCGGGGATTCTCGCCTCACTACCCAAGGAATACTCAAGGTTACTGCCAAGGACATTGGGCCGCGATCCGCGCGACCACGAAGGAAGATCAATGAACGCCAATCTGCGCAATTTCGCCCTCTGGGTCATCATTGTCTTGCTGCTATTGGCATTGTTCACGCTCTTCCAGAATCCGGGTCAGCGCACGTCCTCGCAGGACATCTCGTTCTCGCAGCTGTTGAGCGAGGTCGATCAGAACCGCGTGCGCGACGTCGTGATCCAGGGGCCGGACATTCACGGCACCTTCACCAACGGCTCCAGCTTCCAGACCTATGCGCCCAGCGATCCGACGCTGGTGAAGCGTCTCTATGACGCCAAGGTCCAGATCACTGCCAAGCCGCCCGGCGACAACGTGCCGTGGTTCGTCTCGCTGCTGGTCTCCTGGCTGCCCTTCATCGCGCTGATCGGCGTGTGGATATTCCTGTCGCGCCAGATGCAGGGCGGTGCCGGCAAGGCGATGGGCTTCGGCAAGTCGCGCGCCAAGATGCTGACGGAGGCTCATGGCCGCGTCACCTTCGAGGACGTCGCCGGCGTCGACGAGGCCAAGCAGGATCTGCAGGAGATCGTCGAATTCCTGCGCGACCCCGGCAAATTCCAGCGCCTCGGCGGACGGATTCCGCGTGGCGTGCTGCTGGTCGGCCCTCCCGGCACCGGCAAGACGCTGATCGCGCGTGCGGTCGCGGGCGAAGCCAACGTGCCGTTCTTCACCATTTCCGGTTCGGACTTCGTCGAAATGTTCGTCGGCGTCGGCGCAAGCCGCGTCCGCGACATGTTCGAGCAGGCCAAGAAGAATGCGCCCTGCATCATCTTCATCGACGAAATCGACGCGGTCGGCCGTCATCGCGGCGCCGGTCTGGGCGGCGGCAATGACGAGCGCGAACAGACCCTCAACCAGTTGCTGGTCGAGATGGACGGCTTTGAAGCCAATGAAGGCGTGATCCTGATCGCGGCGACCAACCGTCCCGACGTGCTCGATCCTGCGCTGCTGCGTCCGGGCCGCTTCGACCGTCAGGTCGTGGTGCCGAACCCGGATGTCGTCGGCCGCGAGCAGATCCTCAAGGTGCACGTCCGCAAGGTGCCGCTGGCGCCGGATATCAACCTCAAGACCATCGCGCGCGGCACCCCGGGCTTCTCCGGCGCCGACCTGATGAACCTCGTCAACGAGGCCGCGCTGACCGCCGCCCGCCGCAACAAGCGGATGGTGACGCAGGCCGAGTTCGAGGAAGCCAAGGACAAGGTGATGATGGGCGCCGAGCGCAAGTCGCTCGTCATGACCGAGGAAGAGAAGCTGCTGACGGCCTATCACGAGGGCGGTCACGCCATCGTTGGCCTCAACGTCGTCGCGACCGATCCGATCCACAAGGCCACGATCATTCCGCGCGGCCGTGCGCTCGGCATGGTGATGCAGCTGCCCGAACGCGACAAGCTGTCGATGTCGCTCGAGCAGATGACCTCGCGCCTCGCCATCATGATGGGCGGCCGCGTTGCGGAAGAACTGATCTTCGGCAGGGAGAAGGTTACGTCCGGCGCGTCTTCCGATATCGAGCAGGCAACGCGACTGGCGCGCATGATGGTAACGCGCTGGGGGCTGTCCGAGGCCCTGGGCACCGTGTCCTACGGCGAAAACCAGGACGAGGTGTTTCTGGGCATGTCGGTTTCCCGTACCCAGAACGCATCGGAAGCCACGGTTCAGAAGATCGATACCGAGATCCGGCGCTTTGTCGAAGAGGGCTACAACGAAGCCACGCGAATCCTCACCGAGAAGCGCGAGGACCTTGAGACGCTGGCCAAGGGCCTGCTCGAGTTCGAGACGCTGAGCGGCGACGAGATCATCGACCTGCTCAACGGCAAGAAGCCCAACCGCGAGTCGGTGCTGGAGCCGAGCACGCCGCGCGCCTCCGCCGTGCCCCCGGCCGGCAAGCCGCGCCCGCGTCCCGATCCGGACCCGGGTCTGGAGCCGCAGCCTCAGGCGTAAAGCGGATTGCACATTGAATGAGAAACGCGGCGGAGACGCCGCGTTTTTTTATGCACTGCCGTATTTCGAGCGGAGCGAAGCAATCCACAGCAACGGCATAGAATGGATCGCTCCGCTCGCAATGACGGTGTTAGTGATGCCTTGCGTCGCTATGGCTTCGTCATTGCCCCGAAATGACGTTCCAGTATCTGCTCCGGCGTTTCCGTCACGTCGATTGTCTGGCCGTCGCCAACATAGGTGAGAGTGGTGCGCTCGCCGTCGCGCGACATGCTGCCGACGAGCGCGATGTTGATGTGAATGGGTCGTCCCGTCTCGAGCCTCGTGCATTCAATCCAGAAGCGCATGGCGGTCTCCTTTGATTTTCAACATCAAAACATAGAGAACGGCCGTAGGGTGGGCAAAGCGAAGTGTGCCCACCATTCACGCCAGCAGTTTCGGAGAGTGGTGGGCACGGCGCGAAGTGCGCCTTTCCCACCCTACGGCAGCGGTAATTCTCGCTACACGGACGCCCGATGTCGGGCACGCGCGGCGAATGGATGTCGTTGACCCCTTAGCTTCGGAAGAACGTCTCCCGGAGAACCTCCACGGGTCCACCTATCGGCAACGCGACAGGCGCGCCAACTCGGCGATATTCATCGGCACGTTGTCATCGTTGTTCACAGCCGCAGAGTTTCGTCGCCGAAATTCTTGCACATTGCCCCGCCCGCCCCATTGACAGCCGCATGCGAATAGCACGAGATATAGCCGTCACGGTCCACTATGGCCCAACACATGGTGGCTAAGAGGGAAGCCGGTGATCGCGCGAACAAGTGCGAGATTCCGGCGCTGCCCCCGCAACTGTAAGCAGTGAGTTGTTCCCGATTCTTAACGTCACTGATGCGGCATCGCATTGGGAAGACAGGGAATAACGACGACCTGCGAGCCAGGAGACCTGCCGCGACACCAAAAAACGTCCACGGGCGGGGTGTCCCGGCGGCGCTTGCAGACTCATGCCGGCGTTTTCCGCGCGCGCATTTGAAGCAGCGTCTCCTCTGACATCCGGCCCCAACAACATCACGGGGTCTCTTGATGTCACTCTCTCTCGATCGCGAAGCCGGCGCTGCTCCCTTCATCCAACTGCGTCCCGAATCGCTAGCCGCACCGGAAGCGCAGCCGCCGATGCAGGTGATCCGTCGCAACGGCACGGTTTCGAAATTCGACGCCAGCAAGATTTCGGTCGCAATGACCAAGGCGTTTCTCGCGGTCGAGGGGCACAGCGCGGCTGCTTCCCGCCGCGTGCATGAAATCGTCGAGCAATTGACGTCGGAAGTCCTCAGTGCGTTGACGCGCCGGATGAGCGAGGGCCGAACCTTTCATATCGAGGACGTGCAGGATCAGGTCGAACTCGCGCTGATGCGCAGCGAGCACCACAAGGTCGCACGCGCCTACGTGCTGTATCGCGAGGAACGCACCCGACAGCGCGCTCAGCAAGCGGCGGCCAGGGCCGCTCAGGCGTCGAGGGAACCTTCACTGCGCATCACGCTGGCGAGCGGCGCACAAGTCCCGCTCGATGTTGCACGCCTGACGCTGATCGTCGAGGAAGCCTGCGCCGGGCTCGAAGGCGTCGGCGCGGGCGCCGTGCTCGCGGAGACGCAGCGCAACCTCTACGACGGCATCAGCGAGGAGGAACTGGCGCTGGCGTCGGTGATGGCGGCGCGAACGCTGGTGGAGCAAGAGCCGAATTACGCCTATGTCAGCGCGCGCCTGTTGCTCGACAAGCTGCGCACCGAGGTCCTGTCATTCGTGCTGGATGCGCCGACCAACGCGACGCAGGCCGATATGGCCGTGCGCTACGGCGAATATTTCCCGGCCTATATCAAGACCGGCATCAAGGCCGAACTGCTCGATCCCGATCTCGGACGCTTCGACCTGAAGAAGCTCGCCGCGGCGCTGAAGCCG
This sequence comes from Bradyrhizobium jicamae, assembly GCF_001440395.1. Classification (GTDB taxonomy): domain Bacteria; phylum Pseudomonadota; class Alphaproteobacteria; order Rhizobiales; family Xanthobacteraceae; genus Bradyrhizobium; species Bradyrhizobium jicamae. Next base: position 5,726 of record NZ_LLXZ01000175.1, read on the forward strand.
GAACGCGACCTTGCGTTCCAGTTCCTGGGCCTGCAGACGCTGTATGACCGCTATTTCCTCCATGAGCGCGGCAACCGCATCGAACTGCCGCAGGCGTTCTTCATGCGTGTCGCCATGGGGCTGGCGCTGCGGGAGATCGATCGCGAGGCGCGCGCGATCGAGTTCTACGATCTGCTGTCCTCGTTCGATTTCATGGCTTCGACGCCGACGCTGTTCAATTCGGGAACGCTGCGGCCGCAATTGTCGTCGTGCTTCCTCACCACCATTGCCGACGACCTCGACGGCATCTTCAAGTCGGTCAAGGACAACGCCCTGCTGGCAAAATATTCCGGCGGGCTCGGCAACGACTGGAGCCGCGTGCGCGGGCTCGGCGCGCATATCAAGGGCACCAACGGCGAGAGCCAGGGCGTGGTGCCGTTCCTGAAGGTGGCCAACGACACCGCGATCGCCGTCAACCAGGGTGGCAAGCGCAAGGGCGCGGTCTGCGCCTATCTCGAGACCTGGCACATCGACATCGAGGAATTTCTCGACCTGCGCAAGAACACCGGCGACGACCGCCGCCGCACCCATGACATGAACACCGCGAACTGGGTGCCTGACCTGTTCATGCAGCGGGTCGAGGCCGACGGCGAATGGATGCTGTTCTCGCCGGACGAGACGCCCGATCTGCACGACCTCTACGGCCAGCCCTTCGCCGAGCGCTACGCGTTCTATGAAGCCAAGGCGGCGCGGGGCGAAATCCGCGTGTTCAAGCAGGTTCGCGCCACTGACCTCTGGCGCAGGATGCTGACCATGCTGTTCGAGACCGGGCATCCCTGGATCACCTTCAAGGACCCCTGCAATCTGCGCTCGCCGCAGCGCCATGCCGGCGTGATCCATTCCTCGAATCTCTGCACCGAGATCACACTCAATACTTCCGACGACGAGACCGCCGTCTGCAATCTCGGCTCGATCAATCTGCTCAATCACGTGCGGGAAGGGCGGCTGGACGAGGCGCGGCTGAAGCACAGCGTGACGATTGCGATGCGGATGCTCGACAACGTCATCGACATCAACTTCTACACCATTCCCGAAGCGCGCCGCTCGAACCTGCGGCATCGTCCCGTCGGTCTTGGCCTGATGGGATTTCAGGATGCGCTGCAGGCGCTGCGGATCGCGGTGGCCTCCGATGCGGCGGTGACGTTCGCCGATAGCAGCATGGAGATGATCTCCTACTTTGCCATCTCGGCATCCGTCGATCTGGCGGCCGAGCGCGGGCGCTATCCCTCGTTCGACGGCTCGCTGTGGAGCCGGGGCATTTTGCCGATCGATTCGATCGAGCTATTGGCGGAAGCCCGCGGCGGCCTCGCCATGGACCGCGGCATGACGCTGGACTGGGATCGCTTGCGCGAGCGCGTCAAATCATCAGGCATGCGCAACTCGAACGTGATGGCGATCGCGCCGACGGCGACAATTTCCAACATTTGCGGCGTCGCCCAGTCGATCGAGCCCGCCTATCAGAACCTCTACGTCAAATCCAACATGTCCGGCGACTTCACCGTCGTGAACGAATTTTTGGTGCGCGATCTCAAGGCGCGCGGCCTGTGGGACGAGGTGATGGTCAACGACCTCAAATATTTCGACGGCAGCGTTGGCGCCATCGATCGCATCCCGGATGATCTCAAGGCGCTCTATGCGACAGCCTTCGAGATCGACAGCGCCTGGCTGATCGAGGCGGCGTCGCGGCGGCAGAAATGGATCGACCAGGCGCAGTCGCTCAACCTCTATATCGCCAACCCCTCTGGCAAGAAGCTCGATGCGCTCTATCGGCTGGCGTGGGCGCGCGGCCTGAAGACGACCTATTACCTGCGCTCGCGCAGCGCGACGCATGTCGAGAAGTCCACGCTCCGTGGCACCGACGGCAAGCTCAACGCCGTTGCGGCCGCGCCGGTGATGTCGGCGGGAACGCCGATCATCGTGTCGTCGGCGATCACGGCGCCTGATCTCTCGGGTGCGGTGGCATGTTCCATCGACAATCCCGAATGCGAAGCCTGCCAGTAAGCAGACAAGAAGAGAAGGAAACGACAATGCTCGACTGGTCCGAACCATCTCCGCCGGCGCGTCAGGCGCTGCCTTTCGTGGCGCAATCCGTCGCCGCGGCCGATCAAACCGGCCTCGGCGCCATCGACCGAAGCGGCGGCAGGGTCTCCGTGGACGACAAGCGGATGATCAACTGCCGCGCCGACGTCAATCAATTGCTGCCGCTGAAATACAAATGGGCCTGGGAGAAATATCTCGCCGGCTGCAACAATCACTGGATGCCGACCGAGGTCTCGATGCAGGCCGACATCGCGCTGTGGAAATCGCGCGACGGGCTGACGGAAGACGAGCGCCGCGCCATCAAGCGCAATCTCGGCTTCTTCGCGGCCTCTGAAAGCCTGGTTGCCAATAACATCGTGCTGGCGATCTACCGTCATTTGACCAATCCGGAATGTCGGCAATATCTGTTGCGGCAATCCTTCGAGGAAGCCGTACACACCCACACATTCCAGTACATCGTGGAGAGCCTCGGATTGGACGAGGGCGAGCTGTTCAACATGTACCGCGAGGTGCCCTCGATCACCGACAAGGCGGCGTGGGCGCTCAAGCACACCCAGCATCTCGACGATCCCGATTTCCGCACCGGAACGCCGCAGGCCGATCAGGCGTTCCTGCGCGATCTCGTCGCCTTCTACGTCATCTTCGAAGGCATGTGGTTCTACACGGGGTTCGCGCAGATCCTCTCGCTCGGCCGCCGCAACAAGATGGTCGGTATCGCCGAGCAGTATCAATACATCCTGCGCGATGAATCGATTCACCTGAATTTCGGCATCGACGTCATCAATCAGATCAAGATCGAAAACCCGCATCTGTGGACCAAAGCGTTCCAGGACGAAGTCCGCGCCATGGTGCGCGAGGCGGCCGAACTGGAAGCAGCTTATGGGCGGGACACCATGCCGCGCGGCTTTCTCGGCCTGAATGCCGCGCTGTGCGAGAGCTACATGCATTTCATCGCCAATCGCCGCTGCGCGCAGCTCGGGCTGCAGCGCGTGTTCGATGAAACCGAGAATCCGTTTCCCTGGATGTCGGAGGCGATGGACCTGAAGAAGGAGAAGAACTTCTTCGAGACGCGGGTGATCGAGTACCAGAATGGCGGTGCGCTGAGCTGGGAGTAGGGGAGCAACGCGTGCTCTCCACTCGTCGTCCTTGCGGATGCGGGGACCCATACCGCGTGATCTATCGATAAAGCATGAGGGGAGACGCCTGTCGTCCACAGTCGGCATCGGTGGTTATGGGTCCTGCGTTCGCAGGGACGACGGAGGAAAACCGTCGTCACCGCGCCAAACCTTAAGATTTCCTCAATTCACTCCGGCCTATTGCTTGGGGACGTGCGCTTTCGAACAGCGCACGCAAGGCAAGGACCGCGCATGACCGCATCTCTTTCCGCCCTCAGGCCCGCGCCGGAGCAAAGCGCAATTCCCGCGTGGCTCGTCAGGGTCTGCCTGGTGCTGGCGGTTGCGAACGTGACCCTGTGCGGGACGGCGTATCTGTCACAATGGTGGGTTTACGATGCGAACGGCCTCGGCATCCCGACCGATTTCATCAACGTCTGGGCTGCCGGCCGGCTGGTGCTCGATGGCCTCCCGGCACAGGCCTATGACTGGGACATTCAGAAGCAGGTCGAGGTCGCAAAGCTCGGCAAGGATTTTGTCGGCTATTTCGCCTGGCACTATCCACCGCCATTCCTGTTCGTCGCATCCGTGCTGGCGCAGCTTCCCTACCAGGCCGCGTTCATCGGCTGGGTTGCGGTCAGTTTTGTGCCCTTTGTTGTCGCGATGCGCGCGATCGTCGGCCACAGCTTCGGCTATCTGCTCGCATTCGCCATCCCGATGGCGTTCATCAATGCGCTGGTCGGGCAGAACGGCTTTCTCACGGCGGCGCTGATCGGCGGCACGCTCTATCTGATCCCGGTACGTCCGGTGCTGGCAGGCATCTGCCTCGGGCTTCTGACGTACAAGCCGCAATACGGACTGCTGTTTCCGATCGTACTGATCGCGGCCGGACATTGGCGCGTGTTCATCAGCGCTGCCGTAACGGCGCTCGTGGTGGCCTTCGCGTCCCTGCTTGCCTTCGGCTTCGAAAGCTGGCTGGCGTTCTTCCACTGGATGCCGAAATTCTCGCAAGCCTTCCTGACCGAAGGGAAAGCTCCATGGTGGAAGATGCAAAGCATTTTCTCGATGGTACGCTACTTCGGCGGCAGCGAGCCGCTCGGTTGGGCATTCCAGTGGGTCCTCACCGCGTCCGTCGCCGTGGTGGTGGCGCTGGTGTGGCGAAGCCGTGTGCCCTACACATTGAAGGCCGCGGCGCTTGGCGCTGGCACGCTGCTGACCACGCCCTATCTCTTCATGTACGACATGATGGTGCTGGCGATTCCGGTCGCCTTCCTGATTCGCATCGGATTGAAAACCGGCTTTCGTTCCTACGAGCTTCCGGCGCTCGGCGTCGTCGTCGCGCTTCTCGTGTGCTACATGTTCACGGGTGTACCGACTGGCCTTGGCGCCACGCTGGTCGTGGCTGCGCTGGTCCTGCGCCGTGCCGGATCATGGTGGCGGCACGAGCCGGCGCCAGCGCTTGCTGCGGTACGTATCTGACGGCGGGCTCAACGTGAAGCGCGAGGGCGGCGATCTGAGGCTGCTCAATACGGGCATGCGAACCGGGCGTTGAGAGTTTGTTAAAGATTCGAAAGCCCCACCGGCATCCGTGTTGCAAAACCGTCTTGTCATCAGGCGTGAATAGTTGTTCACTTCTTCGAGGCGATGACGGAGCCTATCGCCCAAGACATTGAAGGTGCGCGCGTTCTGGCAGGCCTCCTGGGGCTTCGAGGGCGCGCGGGGGACGGAAATCGCGCCATGGTGTATCGGCGAACCCATCAGGTCGTAAAGCGGCTGGCGGCACGGCGCAGCGCCATCCTGGCGGCGGCGCGGGATGCCGCGGCCGAGGGCGGCATGGCGGCCGTGCAGATCGCCCCGGTCGCG
>NZ_LLXZ01000176.1:0-3521 GCF_001440395.1 Bradyrhizobium jicamae
CAAGCAGGCGCCGCCGGCGAAGCAGGCGCCTGCCCAGGCCGCGCCGCCGGCAGCGGCGGAGGCGCCTGCGGTGAAGCAGATCGCGCTGACCGAGAAGCAGATCGAGGGCGTGCTCGCGGCGCAAAAGGACGTCGACGCGATCACCGACAAGATCCCCGATAACGCCAAGCCGGACCCGAAGATCGACGCGCAGCTCGACGCGGTGGCCAAGAAGAACGGTTTTGCCAGCTACGACGAATACAACACCGTGGTCGACAATATCAGCCTGGTGCTCGGCGGCTTCGATCCCGCGACGAAGAAGTTCGTCGGCGCTGAGGTCGTCCTCAAGGCGCAGATCGCCCAGATCCAGGCCGACAAGAAGATGCCGGCCAAGGACAGGAAGGAGGCGCTCGCCGATCTCAACGAGGCGCTGAAGTCGCCGCCGCCCGCCATCGAGAACAAGGGCAATATCGACCTCGTGGCGAAATATTACGACAAGCTCGCTGAAGCGCTCGGAGAGAGCGAGGAATAGCTGCTCGCGCCTTTGAGCGACATCGGTTCGCGCCGAGAAAACGCGTCGCGCCGAGCCATCCGTTCAATGAAGAAGCCCCGGAGAAATCTCCGGGGCTTCCTTTTTATCGTCGAGCGCCTTCGCCTCAGGTGCGGGTGCGCATCCGCATCATGAAGCTGTCGTAGCTCAGTTCAGCCACCTGATTCCAGGCCAGCGAGTCGGCGCGGAATGCGGACAGGCTCGTATACATCTTGTTGAAGTGCGGGTTGCTCTTGGAAAGATCTGCGTAGATTTCGTTGGCGGCATTGTAGCAGGCTTCCAGAACTTCCTGCGGGAACGGCCGCAGAATCGCGCCCGCCGCCAGGAGCCGCTTCAGCGCCGGCGGATTGACGTAGTCGTATTTGCCGGTCACCCAGGTGAAGGTGTCGTAGGACGCGCTCTCGATTGCGGCCTGATAGTGCTTGGGCAGCGCATTCCACTTCTCGAGGTTCATGATGTTGTGGCCCTGGCCGGTGCCTTCCCACCAGCCCGGATAGTAGTAGTACTTCGCGACCTTCACGAAACCGAGCTTTTCGTCGTCATACGGTCCGACCCACTCGGCCGCATCGATCGTGCCCTTTTCCAGCGCCGGATAGATGTCGCCGCCCGCGATCTGCTGCGGCACGCCGCCGACCTTGGCGATGATGGTGCCTGCAAAACCGCCGACGCGGAATTTCAGGCCCCGGAAGTCATCCATCGACTTGATCTCTTTCCGGAACCAGCCGCCCATCTGGGCGCCCGTCGAGCCGGTCGGCGCGCCGACGCAGCCATATTCCTTCAGGAGGTCGTTGAGCATGTCCATGCCGCCGCCGAAACGCATCCAGGAAATATGCGAACGCGTGTTGAGGCCGAACGGCAGCGACGTGCCGAAAGTGAAGGCTGGGTTCTTGCCCCAGTAGTAATAGAGCGCGGTATTGCCCATTTCGACGGTGCCGTTCGAGACGGCGTCGAGCACCTGCAGGCCTGGGACGATTTCGCCGGCTGCGAACGGTTGAATCTGGAATTTGTTGTCGGTGATTTCGGCGACGCGCTTGGCGAAATATTCGCAGCCGCCGTACAGCGTATCGAGCGCCTTCGGCCAGCTTGCCGTGTAGCGCCACTTAATTTCCGGGTTCGATTGCGCAATCGCAGGCGCGGCAACTGCAGTCGCGGCGAGACCGACGCCGCCCACTTTCAAGAAATCACGACGCTTCATTTGTTTCCCCTCTGTTATCGCCGAGACCGACCAAGGGACGACGATCTGATGTCGTCTTCTCTGGTTTACCGATGACCGGTGCTGGGCTGTTTGTTTAGGAATGTGGGCCCTGAAACCAAGGCTCTTGGTTTTTCGAATACAATTTCCCGGCTTTATGGACCTGAGGGCAGGATGGCGAATTAGTGATTGATAATCAAGGGTTCTGGTTCCGCCGCAAGTGCGAAGGGCTGCCTGAATACTGAGCGGCAGCGGCCTTCCATCCGACGAAAGACCAAGATCGCGGGCGATGCGCGATTGGTTAATCGGATGCCGCATTGCGGTAATTCCGCCGCGCAGACGTTTACGGTGAGACCGTCATGTGCCCGACCGTGCATGCGGCGGGCAGGGAAATTTCAAGCTGCAACTTCTGCCGCGCAGATCGCGCGATCATCATTTCGCGGAGAATGCCGCTTCCATCGCTTTGCGCGTCTTGATGGTGTCGCTGCTTTCGTCGACCTCGACATCGCTCCAGCGCACCACTGCGCCATAAGCAACGTCGCTCTTCAGCTTGACGCGATGGGCCAATCCGATCGGCAGCGCGCCGGCGGCGAGGCTTTTCGACGCCGGCATCAGCTTGCCCCACACCGTGTAGCCGCCTTCGCCATCGAGCGTTTCGCCCGCGCGAAGATTGCGTTTCGCGACCGCTGCGACGTCGCCGCGGAAATCATGCGGCTGGCCGGTCGGCTCGTTGCGCAGCGCGGCCGACAGGATGGAAATGTTCAGCTCCAGCCCGATCAGATGATATGGTTTGTACATCGCCGCATAGCGACCTGAAGCGTCGGTCTTCAGCCCATATTGCTTGAAGCAGTCGGCGGCATAATCGTTCGGCGCTTCCAGCACGACATAGACGCCCCAGCGCAGATCGCGAAATACGGGACGACCGTCGCGCTCCAGCGACGACACGACTTCGGCAAGGCCCGCCTTCTCCAGCACGCCGCCTTTGTCGCGCGGCCGCATCACATGCGGCAGATCGTCGACGCCGCAGGGTGGAAACAGCAACCCGTCCGACGGCACGTCGAGCCCGCAAGCGTTCGCGATCGCCGCCATTTCGATCGCGGATTTGGTGCCATCCAGAAACGAGTTGAACATCTGCGGGTTCATGCCGGCCGATTGCGCTTCGCCGGCCGTCAATCCGTAGTGGCCCCAGACGCCGTCCGGCGTCACGTCGTGATAGGCCGGCAGATATTTCGTGCCCTTGCCAGCGGCGACGACGCGAAAGCCCGTCGCGCGCGCCCAGTCTACCATCTCCGCGGTCAGCGCCGGCTGGTCGCCATAGGCGAGTGAATAGACCACGCCGGCCTTGCGGGCTTCCTGCGCCAATAGCGGGCCGGCCAGCACGTCGGCTTCGACATTGACCATGACGACATGCTTGCCCGCCGCGATCGCCGCGCGGGCATGACGAATGCCGACGGCGGGATTGCCGGTGGCTTCCACCACAACGTCGATAGCGCCGTCCGCAATCGCACGCGCGCCATCGTCAGTGAAGCTCGTTCGCGCGATCAGCGCCTGGTCCCAGCCGACGGTGCGGCAGGCTTCGCGGGCGCGGTCGCGATCGATGTCGATGATAACGGGGACTTCGAGGCCGGGCGTATGCGGTACCTGCGACAGGAACATCGAACCGAACTTGCCGGCGCCGATCAGTGCCACGCGCACCGGCTTGCCGGCCGCAGCGCGGGCTTTGAGGAGATGATGGAGGTTCATGGAAAGATCCCGACAGGTAAAGCCGCAGCACTGATTACTTCCGTCATGGCCGGGGCT
>NZ_LLXZ01000176.1:3631-67141 GCF_001440395.1 Bradyrhizobium jicamae
GGACAAGCCCGGGCATGACGAGTGTTCAAAATGGAAATACGCCGCTCTACTCCGCAGCTTGACGCGGGGCACGCGCCAGCCGCAACAGCGCGTCGTCATCCACCGGCTGGATCGGCGTAAAGTCGCGATGCGCTATGTATTCGGGGCGCGTCGGCGTGCGGATGTAGTTCGAGACCGCGTTCAGCGTCAGATAGACGATCTTGCGCGGGTAGGGCGTGATGTTGCCGCTCGATCCATGAACCAGGTTGCCGTGGAACATCAGCATGCCGCCCGCCTTGCCGGTCGGCGCAACGATGCCGCCTTCCTTGACGAGCCGGGTGACGGTCTCCTCATCCAGCGTCCACAGCGGATAGGAGGTGGTCTCGAGGTCGTGCGAGGCCTTGAGGTCGCCGGCGTGCTGGCTCTTCGGCACCAGCATCAGGGGACCATTGATCGGCATCACCTCGTCGAGGAAGATCGCGATGTTCATCGCGCGCGGCAGCGGCATGCCGTCGTCGCGTTTCCAGGTGCCGTAATCCTGGTGCCACTGCCATACGTCGCCGGTGAACGCGGCTTTGGCGTTGATCTTGAACTGGTGCATGTAGAGCTTTTCGCCAAAAATCTGCTCGATCGGCTCGATCATGCGCGGATGGGCGCCGAGAACCCCGAAGGCCTCGTTGTAGAGATGCGCGGCAAAAGCGGTGCGCGGCGCGCCGCTCTTCTCGCGCCACACTTCAGGTCGGCCAGCGTCATAGATGCTGACGGCTTCGCGTGCCAGATAATCCACTTCCTCCTGGCTGAACAGCTCCGGCAGAAACAGCCAGCCTTCGCGGTTGAAGAACTCGATCTGCTGTGGCGTCAGTTTCATGGCGTTCTCTCCTTTGGTTTTTTGTTTCCATCTCCTCATGGTGAGGAGGCGCGCAGCGCCGTCTCGAACCATGAGGCCCCAATCTTTTCTGCGACCCATCCATCGAGACGCCGCTGCGCGGCTCCTCAGGATGAGGTCGTTACGCCGCCTTGTCGGTTGCCCTCAGTCTCTCCTCGGTCATTCGTCCAGCCGTCTGCGCATGCGCCAGCGCGGCTGCCTCCGCGGCCTTGGCGTTGCCGGCGAGAATGTGCATGGCGATTGCCTCATGCTCGGCCCAGGCGCTGTCCCGGTAATCGAGTTCGGCGAGCACGGTCGCCATCGAGCGGCGCATATGCGGCCATTGCGGGGCGATCATCTCCTCGATCGCGGGATTGCCCGCGAGGCGATAGACCGCGCTGTGAAAGTCGACATCGAGCGCGATCAAGCGCGCCAGCGGCGTATTCCCATCGATGGTCCGCCCGGCCTGCAGCGCCGCTTCGAGTTGCGTCCGGCTGGAAGTATCGGTCCTGGCGCGGCTGGCGGCGAGCCGGGCGGCGAGCGCGTCGATGGCGCCGCGCACCTCATAGAGCTGGCGAATGCGCTCGGGATCGAGCCGGGTCACCTCAAAGCCGCGGCGGCCGCTCTCGGCGACCAGACCTTGCCGGTGCAGCAGGTGCAGCGCGTGGGACACCGGCTGGCGCGAAACGCCGAGCCGTTCCGCCAGCTCGTTCTGTCGGATGCGATGCCCAGGCGGCAGCGAACGGTCTGTGATCGCCTCGAGGATCCGGGCGTAGACCTGGTCGATCAGGTTGGGAAGCGGATCCAAGGGGATCATGCCGGCTATCCAATTTTGGAATACGGAATTCCGAATTCAAATCTAATCCCCAGCCTGCGTCCTCGTCAAGGCAGAAATCGGGGTGTCGGGGTGGGGTGGTGAGGCCTATTCTCAGCCCGAAGCAATGGGAGGTCCGCGCATGAGCAGCGACGCAGCCGGCTTCACTGGCAATATCCCCCAGCATTACGATCAGGGGCTCGGCCCGATCATCTTCGCCGAATACGCCGCCGATATCGCCAGGCGCGCAGCCGATAGCCGTCCGGCGCGGGTGCTGGAGACCGCCGCTGGCACCGGCATCGTGACCCGGAAACTGCGTGACGCGCTGCCCGAAGGCACGCAACTGATCGCGACCGATCTCAATCCGCCGATGCTTGATATTGCCCGCGCCAAGTTTCGGCCCGGCGAGCAGGTCGCTTTCCAGCCTGCCGATGCGATCGCGCTTCCCTTCGCCGATCAAAGCTTCGAGGAAGTCGTCTGTCAGTTTGGCCTGATGTTCTTTCCCGACAAGTCAAAGTCCTTTTCCGAGGTCTATCGGGTTCTCGTTCCCGGCGGCCGCTATCTGCTCAGCGTCTGGGATTCGCATCGCTACAATACGTTTGGGCGTATCGCGCACGAGGTGGCGGGGCGTTTCTTTCCGGCCGATCCGCCGCAGTTTTACAGCGTGCCGTTCTCCTGCCACCAGATCGATCCGGTCAAGGAGTTCTTGATTGCTGCGGGCTTCGGTGACGTCGGCATTGCCGTGATCAGGCAGGAGCGGGAGCTGCCTGACATTGCGCACTTCGCGCGTGCAGCGGTGTTTGGCAACCCGCTGATCGATCAGATCCGGGCGCGCGGCGGCGCCGATCCGGGGCGCATTGTCGAGGCACTGGCGCAGGAATATCGCCGGGAATTCGGCGATAAGCCTGGCCGGATGTCTATTCAAGCGATCGTGTTTTCCGCGACGAAGAGATAACCCTGATCACGAGAGCAGGGCTACGTCGAACTCGCCCATCTGTTCGGCGTCCGCCACGGCTTCGATCGCCGATATCCGGTCGCCGCTGATGGTCAGGCGCACCACGACGCGCAATTGCCCGCCGAGCATAACGGCGAGCGCCAGAGATCCGTCGACCAGCGCCGGCTTGGCGGCCTGCGCGCGGCCCTTGAAGAACTCCGCGACCGCGGTGGCGCCCCTGATTTCAGCTTGCGAACCGAGCCGCTGCGCCGCTTGATCAGCGCGCACCACCACATCCGGATCCAGCACCGCGAGCAGTCCTTCGAAATCGCCGTCGCGGGAGGCCTTGAGGAAGGCGTCGACGATGTTTTTCTGCCGGTCGAAGTCTGCGTCCGGTGGCGGCGAGCCCTGCACCCGCCGGCGGGCGCGGCTGGCCAATTGCCTCGCTGCGGCAGGTGTGCGGCCGACGATCGGTGCGATCTCTTCAAAGGGAACGGCAAACATGTCGTGCAGCACGAAGGCGAGCCGTTCGGCCGGGGCCAGCGTTCCCAGCACCACCAGCAACGCCGCGCCGACGGAATCGGCCATCTCGGCGTCCCGCCCATATGCATCATCAGCGACAGGCTCCGGCACATGCGGTCCCATCGGTTCCTCGCGTCGTGACTTGCGCGAGCGCAGCATGTCGAGGCAGACGCGGGCGACCACGGTGGTCAGCCAGCCGCTGAGGTTTTCAACGGCACTGGTGTCGGAGCGGTTCAGCCGCAACCAGGTCTCCTGCACGGCGTCGTCGACCTCTGCGGTCGAACCCAGCATCCGGTAGGCCACCGCCCGCAGATGGCCCCGGTTGGCCTCGAACTTTTCAGCCAGAAACTTTTTCTCGTCCATCGGTCACATTCCCATGTCGTGTTCCGTCATGGCTATGACGAACGAAAGCGCGCCGATGTGACAGCAAATCGGCGCGGCCGCGTCAAAACAGAACAAACCATATGGAGCGTAAAATGATGCAAGCCCGAATGAACCACCCGGTCATGGTTGTTCCCGATGCCATGAAGGCGCTGCACACACTCGGCGAATTGACCAAAAGCAGCCTGTCGGAAAAACTGCTCGAACTGGTGCATCTGCGTGCCAGCCAGATCAACGGCTGCAGCGTCTGCGTCGACATGCACCCAAAAATCGCCAGGAAGGCCGGCGAAACCGACGAGCGCCTGTTCGCGGTGGCGGCCTGGCGCGACACGCCCTATTTCACCGAGGGCGAACGGGCGGTGCTGGCGTTGACGGAAGCGCTGACCCGGATCAGTGATCGCGCCGACCCGGTACCGGACGAGGTCTGGGGCGAGGCCGACAAGCATTTCGACGAGGCGGAGCTCGCCGCGCTGATACTGGCGATCGCCAACATCAATGTCTGGAACAGGCTCAACGTCGCGGTGCGCCAGCCCGTCGGTGTATGGAAAAGCTAGGGGGAATATAATCCCCAAACTAGCGTCAATTTTAGCGTGCCGGATCGTGCTAAATTGACCGGCTCGCGCTAAACAGATGAGCCCGGCCAGATCGGCCGGGCTTTTCGATCCTGCCCTTCATGCCGCTTTGATCATGGCCGCCCCTTTAGAACGCCTGTCCATGCTGCGACCGACCATCCGCAAGCGGATCCTCGGCATCGCGCTTGGTCTGATCTTCCTGATGGCGATCACGTCGGCGCTGTCGACGGTGATGACGCGCAAGATCGCCCACCAGCTCGACGAGTTCAGCGGCAAATATGTCGAAGCGTATGGGCATCTGGCGCGGATGAATATCCGTTCGCTGGAGCAGGCTCTGGCGCTGCGCCGGATGATGATCGGCAGGATGCAGTCGCCGCCCGACGAGTCATCCGTTGCGGATCAGCGAAAAATCTATGAAGCGAAGGGGCAGGAAATAGAGCAGGAAGCGCAAGCGGCGCGTGCGCTGATCAATGCGATCATCGACGATACCTCGACTGCATCCGATAATGCCCGGCTCGGCCGGATCGATGATCGAATCGAGCGCGTAATCAGCGATCTCCATCGCTACCTCGGTGAAGAATACAAGCGGCTGTTGCTGCTGCTCGAGGCCGGCAATATCCCTGAAGCCCGGGCCAGCCTGGCCAGGACCGACACGTTGCGCGACGACCTCAACCAGAGGATCGATGTTATCCGCACCGACATGCTTGCGCTGGTTCGCGGCGATGCCCTGATGACGATGCGCGACCAGAACACGGCCATTTTCATCTCCGTTGTCCTGACCATGCTTGCGAGCATCCTCGGATTGATATTTTCACTTTTCATCAGCACCGGCATTACTGGACCAGTCCGGCGTTTGCTGGAAGGCACCCGTGCGGTGGAAGCCGGCCGGCTCGACGGATCGATCGACGTCACCACACGCGACGAAATCGGCCAGCTCACGACCGCCTTCAACAACATGGTCGAGCAATTGCGCCACAAGGAACGGTTGCGCGAAACCTTCGGTCGCTATGTCGATCCGCGCGTCGTGGAGGGCTTGATCGCCCCGCAGTCGCTGACCGCGAGCGCTGGCGAGCGGCGGGTGATGACGGTGCTGTTCTGCGACATGAAGGGCTTTACCAGCCTCAGCGAGGGCATGACGCCGCAAGGTCTCGTCAAGGTGATGAACCACTATCTGTCGACGATGTCGGGGCCGATCCGCAGCCATCGCGGCATCATCGACAAATATATCGGCGACGCGATCATGGCCTATTGGGGTCCTCCCTTTACCGAGCATAGCGAGCAGGCGCGGCTGGCCTGCCTTGCTGCAGTCGAGATGGCCAACCGCGGCCAGGCGTTGCGAACCGAGCTGCCCGAATTGATCGGCGTGCGCACGGTTCCGAGCGACTGCGAAGTCCGCATCGGTATTGCCACCGGCGAGGTGCTGGTCGGCAGCATCGGCTCGGAATTCATGATGAGTTACACCGTGATGGGGGATGCGGTAAATCTGGCGTCCCGCCTGGAGAATGCCAACAAGGTCTATGGCAGCCATTCGCTGGCCTCGGAGGCCGCAATCATGGCTGCCGGCGACGCGATTGAATCGCGCGAGGTCGATCGGCTCGTGGTAGTTGGCCAGACCCATCCCGAAGCGGTGTTCGAGATCATCGGGCGCGCGGGAGAACTGACCGAGCAGCAACTTGAGCTGCTGGCGCGGTACGCCGAAGGGCTCGCCGCCTATCGCGCGCGGCGCTGGGATGAGGCGCGGCTGGCGTTTCAGGCGGCACTCGAAGCCGTCCCCGGCGACGGGCCGTCGATGGCGATGGCTGCGCGGGTCGAGACGTTTCGGGTCAACCCGCCGCCCGCCGATTGGGACGGCGCATGGCGTCTCGATCAGAAGTGAAGCGACGGATTCACGCCTTCAGAAATTCCAGCACGATGTCGCAAAATTCCTGTGGCGCCTGTTCGAACATCCAGTGACGCGTGCCCGGGATCACGGCCGTCCGTGCGCCCGGAATATGTTCGGCCAGCACGCGCCAGTTCGTCGCCAGCGTGCCCTTGGTGTCACCGCCGCCGATCAACAGCGTCGGCGTCCTGATCGATTCCGCTTCGCTCTTCAGAAACGGCTTGCGGTTTTCGCCGACCTGACCGAGCAACGTGTAAACATTGTCGCGCAATTGCTGGCGCTGCACTGCCGGCCACCGCGCCCACGCGCCGTCGCCGTCGATCGCATCGACGAATAATCTAAGCGCAGCTTCGATGTCGCCATTCCGCACGTTTTTCACAGCTGATGCCATCTGCGCCGCAAGCGGAGTGAGGCCGGAAGGCGCATCGGCCGGCTGCAGCGCCGGTTCGAGATCGCCGCCGGGTTCGGCGAGAACAGCCTTGCGTAGCAGATCGGGCCGCGCCTGCGCCACGCGGAAGCCGATATGGCCGCCGCGGGAATGGCCGATCAGATCGACCGGGCCGGCGTTCAGCTTTTCGATGAAGCCGATCATGTCGGCGACGTGCTGCGCGATCAGATAGTCGTTGCCGACGCCGTCCCAGTGTTCGGGAAAGAAGCGCCGCAGGCTCAGCGAAATCACGCGGTGCTGTTTGGATAGCGGTCCGAGCACAGCGTTCCAGGTGCGGAAATCGCCGAGCGTACCGTGCACGAGGACCAGCGGCGGTGTGCCGGCTGTGCCGCGGCCGACATCGAGATAGGCGATGTCATAGCCGTTGACGCTCAAGGTCTGCATCAGATCAGTCCTCCGCGAGATACGCCAAAACGATCTCGCAATATTTCTGCGGCGCCTGCTCGAACATCGGATGGGTGGTTCCCGAAATCATCTCGGTGCGCGATCCACTTACGCTGGACGCCAGCGCCTTCAGCACCTTCGGCAGCGTGCCCTTGGTGTTGGCGCCGCCGATGAACAATGTCGGCGTCTTGATCGCTTCTGCATCCGCTTTCGAGAAGGGCGGGCGCTGGTCGCGCATCTGGCCGATCAGCGTCGTGGCGTTGTCGCGCAGCAATTGTTTCGGTGTCGCCGGCAGGCGCTTCCACGCGCCGGGACCTTCCAGCGCATCGATGAAAATCTGCAAGCCGCCGTCGATATCGCCCCTGGCGATTACCTCGGCGGAAGCCGAGATCATGCCGGCGAGCGGCGAGGGACCGGGCTTGTAGGCGGGATCGAGCGTGGCGTCGAGTTCGCCGCCGGGCTCCGCCAGGATCAGCTTGCGCAATAAGTCGGGCCGGCGCTGTGCGACGCGAAAGCAGATGTGGCCGCCGCGGGAATGGCCCATCAGGTCGACCGGCCTGGTATCCAGCTTTTCGATGAAGCCGATGACGTCATCCACATGCTGCGCGATCGAATAGGTGTCGCCGACGCCGTCCCATTGCTCCGGGAAGAAGTGCCGTAACGAGGGGGCGATCACGCGGTGCCGGCGTGTCAGCGGTCCCAGCACCGACGACCAGATCCGGAAATCGCACAGCGAGCCGTGCACGCAGACCAGCGGCGGGTCGTCGCTGGTGCCTTGACCGATGTCGAGATAGGCCATGTCATAGCCGTTGACGTGAAAGGACTGCATGCGGTCTCGTGAGGGATGAAATAGGGCTCAAGCCATTGCAGGCCTTGGGCGGGAGCCCCAGATCAGCGGAAGTTGTTCATGCCGTCAAGTTCCCCCGGAATTCGGGTGGATAGCAATAATCTCCAAGCCTAGATTTGGGCCAGATGCGAAACGGGGTGGCACTGAACAGAAGACTATGGAGCCAGCCATGACCGGGCACCATTTTACGATATTCGACACCGCGATCGGCCGCTGCGGCATCGTGTGGGGCGAGCGCGGCATCACCTCGGTGCAATTGCCGATGGGCGACGAGAACAAGACCCGCACCCGCCTGCAGCAGCGCCATGGGGATATGATCGAGGCACCACCACCGGCGAAGGTGCAGGCCGCGATCGACGGCATGATCGAACTGCTCGACGGCAAGCCGAACGATCTCGCCGACGTCGTGCTCGACCTCGACGGCGTGCCCGAATTCAACCGCGGCGTTTACGACATCGCGCGCACCATTCCGCCGGGCAAGACCATGACCTATGGTGACATCGCCAAAAGACTCGGCGGCGTCGAGCTGTCGCGCGACGTCGGTCAGGCGCTTGGCCGGAACCCCTGTCCGATCGTGGTGCCGTGCCACCGCGTGCTGGCGGCGGGCAACAAGCCCGGCGGCTTCTCCGCCAATGGCGGCGTGGTGACGAAGCTGAAGATGCTAGAAATTGAAGGTGCGGTGGTGAACCACACGCCGAGCCTGTTCGACTGACCGGCCCTACTTGCCTTTGAAATTGGGTGTGCGCTTCTCGTTGAAGGCCAACACGCCTTCGCGGCGATCTTCCGTCGGCACCACGCGGTTATATGCCTCGATCTCGAGCGCGAGGCCGTCGCGCAGCGATAGTTGCAGGCCGCGATGGATCGACAGCTTTGCCTGGCGGACGGAAATCGGCGCGTTGCGGGCGATCCGCGACGCGGTCGCCTGGGCCGAGGGTAACAACTCTGGCAATGGAAACACCTCGTTCACAAAGCCCCATTCACGCGCTTCAGTTGACGTAAACGGCTTGCCCGTCAGGATCAGCTCCTTGGCGCGGCGCTCGCCGACGGCACGCGGCAGGGTTTGCGTGCCGCCGCCGCCCGGCATGATGCCGAGTGTCACCTCGGTCAGCGCAAAGCGCGCGCCTTCCGCCGCATAGAGAAAATCGCAGCATCCGGCGATCTCGCAGCCGCCGCCATAGGCGGCGCCATTGATGGCGCCGATGATCGGGACCGGGCAGTCGATCAGCGCTCGCACCATCCGCTCGAAAATGACGTGCTGGCGCGTCCACGCCTCGTCCGTCATGCCGCGACGCTCCTTCAAGTCACCACCGGCGCAGAACGCCTTGTCGCCAGTGCCGGTCAGGACGATGCAGCGCAGGCTCTTCGGATCGAGCGCAACATCCTCGAAACAGCGCACGAGATCGCGGCCCATCTGGGTGTTGAGCGCGTTGGAGGCATCCGGACGGTTCAGCCGGACGACCGTGACGTGTTCATCGACCGGTTCGACCGAGAGCGTTTCGAAGGCGGTTGGGTTTTGATTCATATCGCCTCGCAGGTAAATCCGCTGCCCGCGCGCCGGATTCTTCCGACCGAAGGCGACGGGAAATGCGCGGTGCAGCACAGCGTCTCGGCGTCGCAATAGCGTTCCAGGAAGCTGCGCCGTGTCTTCGCCGCCTGCGCCTGGTCGACGTCGAATTTCATGGATAGTTCCGGATAAAGCGTCTGCAGCGGCGAATGCATCAGGTCGCCAGAGAATACCGCGTCATCCCTGCCGCGGCCGAAGGTGAAGGCGGCGTGGCCGGGCGTGTGGCCCGGCGTCGGCAGGATGCGGGTATGATCGCCGATCGCGAAATCGCTGCGGACGATCTCGGCCTGCCTGGATTCCACGACCGGCAGCACGCTGTCGGCAAACGGCGGCACCGGCGTTTTCGCGTGCGTCTCGGTCCAGTAGTCGAATTCGGTCCTGTCGAAGACGTAGCGCGCTTTCGGGAAGGTCGGCACCCAGCGGCCGTTCTCAAGCCGCGTGTTCCAGCCGACATGATCGACATGCAGATGCGTGCACATGACATAGTCGATGTCGTCGACCGAGAATCCGGCGGCGGCGAGACCGCGCATATAGGTGTCGTCGGTCTTCATGTTCCATTTCGGACGCTGCGGCCGCGGCTTGTCGTTGCCGATGCAGCTATCGATCAAGATGGTGTGGTGCGGCGTCTTCACCACATAGGACTGGAAGCACAGGATCAGCACGTCCTTGTCGTCCAGCGCGCCGGCCTTTTGCATCCACGCCCGGTTCTCCGCCAGCAGCTCCGGTGTCAGGCCTGGCAGCATCTCCAGGGCCGGCAGGAAGGTGGTTTCCTGTTCGATGATGCGGTGAATGGTGAGATCGCCGACGGTAAATTTCAGGCTCATGCTTGCCCCTGGCTGAACTATCGCGCGTTGTCCCTGATGTAGGGAACGATGAAATTGGCGAGGATGTCGAGCGCCGCACTTCCTTGCCGGGGGCTGCCATAAAGCCCTGAAGTCGTCACCATCACAAGGTCGAGCTCGGGGATGATGAAGATCCGCTGGCCGCCGAGGCCCTGGGCCGCAATCCACTTCACATCCTTGTCGCCGGATAGGGTGCGACCCATCCACCATTGCTGTCCGTAATAGAACAGGCCACCGAAATAGCCGATCGCCTGGAAGCGCGGCGTGACCGATTGCTCGACCCATTTCGCCGAGACAATTTCCCGGCCGCCCCATGCGCCCTTGTTGAGCACGAGCTGACCGATCTTTGCGGCATCGCGCGGGCGGAGGCGAAGGCCGGCGGCCGACGAAATATGCTCGTTCCGGTACTTCATCCATTCCCAGTCCGAGATGCCGAGGGGAGCGAACAGCGCCTCACCCGCGAACGCCTCCAGTGACTTACCCGATACACGCTCGATGACGTTGCCGAGCAGGTCCGTTCCACCGCTATTGTAATTCCAGACGGTGTCCGGAGGTGCCACGATCGGCTTCGACAGGACATAGCGGAACGGGTCGGCGTCCATGCTGAGTTGCCGTTCGTCATTTTGCAGATCGGCCCAGGGGCGATTCTGATCCCATTGCATGCCCGACGTCATGGTCAGGAGATGACGGAGGGTGATGTTGTCCCAGCCCGCCGTTTTCAGCGCCGAGTAGTCCGGAAAGAATTTGAGGATGGGGTCATCCACGCTCTTGATCAGTTCGCGATCGATCGCAATCCCCACCAGCAGCGACGTCACGCTTTTCGAAACCGACCGCATGTCGTGCTTGGTGGTCGCGTCGAACTCGAACGGTCCCCTGGCCGTTCCCCAGAGCTCGTCAGGGCCATTGAAGTATTGCTCGAATACCAGCTTGCCGCGGCGAACGATGACCACGGCATGAACGTTGGCATTGGTAGCCGCAAGTCGCGCCGCAATGCCGCACAGGCGCGGGCCGTCGAGGCCGACGCTCTCCGGTGTCGCGGTCGGCCAGCCATCGTTGAGTGATGTCGGGCTTCCGCAGGCGAGATTGCGCTGGTCGGTCGAGAACTGATGGGTCTGCGCCGCGGCGGCAGACGCCGCGAGCGCGACGACGGCGGCAAGCCCGAGGCGCCGCAATACCTTGCCACCCTCGCGCATGCCGCTGTCTCCTTTTTGGATGTTACGCCGGGGGCGGCACCGAGATCTTTACCGACGGCCGCTCCAGCATCTTCTGATGGAACGCGTCGAGCTTCGGATAGGCCTTGCGCCAGCCGCAATCGGCAAAGCGGAAGTCCGCATAGCCGAGCACGCAAACAAGGCCGATCTGCGCAATGTTGAACGGGCCGGACAGCACGTCAGGCCTGTTCTCGAACCGTGCCATGCCGGCCCAGGCGCGCTTCCAGTGGTCGTCGTGCCAGGCATCCCAGCGCAGCCCTTCCGGCCGCACCATCTTTTCGTAGCGGCACAGCAGCATGGAATCGAGCATGCCCTGCAGCAGGGAATGATCGCTCTTCACCTTCCAGCGTTCGGGCCCGGATGCGGGGATCAGCTTGCCGCCGCCGGCGAGTTCGTGGAGATATTCGACGATGACATAAGAATCGAGAATGACGTCGCCATTGTCGAGGATCAGTACCGGCAGCTTCTTCAGCGGCGTGATCTTGGAATATTCCTCGTTCGGCTGCCCCGGCGCGACGGTGGCCGGCGTAAGCTCGATCTTGTCGATCAGGCCGGTCTCGATCGCGGCGATGCGGACTTTTCGGGCGAAGGGGGAGGCGGGAGAGAAGGTGAGTTTCATTTTCTTGCTTCCTTCGATTTTTTCTCTGTCATGGCCGGGCAGAAGCGCGAAGCGCGTCTTCGCGCTAAATGTCCCGGCCATCCACGTCTTTCGCGCGTCGAGAGCCAAGACGTGGATGCCCGGCACAAGGCCGGGCATGACGAATTAGCTCGCGGCTATTCCGCTCACGCCGCGATGATTTCCTGGCGCTGCTCGCCGAGGCCGTCGATGCCGAGTGTGACGACGTCGCCGACATTGAGGAAGGTCGGCGGCTTCATGCCGAGGCCGACGCCGGGCGGGGTGCCTGTCGTGACGATGTCGCCGGGCAACAGCGTCATGAACTGCGAGACATAGGAAATGCACTTCGCCATCGAGAAGATCATGGTCGAGGTGTTGCCGGTCTGGCGGCGCTGGCCGTTGACGTCGAGCCACATGCCGAGCTTCTGCACATCAGGGACTTCGTCCTTGGTGACGAGCCAGGGCCCGACCGGCCCGAACGTGTCGTGCGACTTGCCCTTGGTCCACTGGCCGCCGCGCTCCTGCTGGAAATTGCGCTCGGAGACGTCGTTGCAGACGCAATAGCCGGCGACGTGGTTGAGAGCGTCGGCTTCCGAGACATACTTGGCGCGGGTGCCGATGATGGCGGCGATCTCGACTTCCCAGTCGAGCTTGGTGGAGCCGCGCGGCTTTTCGACCGCGTCGTTCGGGCCCGACAGCGAGGTGTTGGCCTTGATGAAGAAGATCGGCTCGGTCGGGATCGGCGATCCCGTCTCCTTGGCGTGGTCGCTGTAATTCAGGCCGATCGCGACGAATTTCGAGATGCCGGTGACGGGTGCACCGAAGCGCTGTTTGCCGTCGACGGCGGGAAGCTTGGAGGTATCCAGCGCCGCCAGCTTGGCCAGCGCGGCCGGCGCATAGGCCTCCCCGTCGAGGTCCCTGATTTGGGCGGAAAGATCTCGCAACTGGCCGGATTTGTCGATCAGGCCGGGCTTTTCCGCGCCCTTGGCGCCGTAACGTACAAGCTTCATTTTATCGCTCCCTGCGGGGTTTTCTTTGGGAATTCGGGGAATTTCCCTAAACTTCAGACGCTTCTTGGAACAGCGGCGCAGGAAATTCAACTGCCGAAAGCGCAGGGTAGGGTGGGCAAAGGCGCCCAACATCACCCAGAAAATCACTCCAGGGATACGAACCTGAACGCGTCTCCATCGCGCCTGATATGGCCGGCGCCAAAGTGCCCGCCGATCACCAGCGCCGGCGTGTCGGCAAAGCGTGCAAACAACTTGCGCCGCGTCTCGGCCGACTGCCGGGGATCGGAATCGGCGGTCGAGGACCAGCCGAGATGGGCCATCTGGCAGGGATGGTGGGCGACGTCCCCCGTCAGCAAGCCTTCCTCGCCCTCCGACCTGATATGGACGCTCATATGGCCGGGGCTGTGGCCGGGCGTCGGGATCAGAATGATCTCATCCGAAAGCCTGGCATCGCCGGCGACGAGATCGGCCTTCCCGGCGTCGGTGATCGGCTGCACGGAATCGTCGAACACGGCGCGCTTGTCCGGCTCATCGCTGTGGTCGCGCCAGTAGTCGTATTCAGTCTTGCCGAACAAGTATCGGGCATTGGCGAAGGTCGGCACCCATTTGCCGTCGACAAGTTTCGTGTTCCAGCCGACATGGTCGACATGCAGATGCGTGCACAGCACGGTGTCGATGCTGTCGGGCGGAAAGCCTGCCGCCGTCAGCGTGTCGAGGAACGGATCGTTGCGATTGTTCCAGGTCGGCACCTTGCGGCCCTGCTTGTCGTTGCCGAGTCCGGTATCGACGATGATGCGGCGCGACGATGTCTCCACCACGAACGAGTGGATCGACATTTTGAGCCGGCCTTCCTCGGTGGCGAACTGCGGGATCAGCCAGGGCAGTTTCTGAATTTCCTCGTTGGTTGCGAGCGGCAGGATGAAGCGGGTGCTGCCCACGGTCTCCATTTCAACGATTTTCGTGATCCTGACCCTGCCCACGTTCCACTGCATCCGGCGGTTCCTCCCGTTTCTGTTTGTTGAGCCAAGGATGCGGGTTTCCTGTTTCCGGCGCAACGGATCATCTCGCGGCGTTTGGCGTTATCGCATGGCCCGTATGAGGAACATGCGATGCCAGAACTGATGATTTCACCCGAGAAAGTCGGCTTTCTGATCGAGAAGGCGCGGCAGTTCGACGTCAAGGAAGCGGCGTCCGATCCAGACTCCGGATCGAACCCTGCCGATGACGACATGATCGATGTGCTGGAGGATGATGGGCGCGATCCCGTCGCACGCGAGATCGCCGGTTTCATCAATGCGCTGAGCGAGGACGAGCAGATCGACCTCGTCGCGCTGATGCGGCTCGGCCGCGGCGACGGAACCATCGAGGAATGGAAAGATCTGCGGCGGCAGGCCGCGGAAGGACGCAGTGGCCCCACCGCGCGCTATCTGCTGGGCGAGCCGATGCTCGGCGATCTTCTCGCCGAGGGGCTCGATGAATTCGGTCTCTCCTGGACCCAAGAGCGGACCACGCCGATCCAGTGATTATCGGGCGCAGTCCACGATGACGGTGCCGAGCTTGTCGCCTTTCTCCACCGCAAGATGCGCCTCGGCGGTGTCGGAGAGCGCGCACCGCGCGGCGACGTTATGGATGCGTGGGCCTGCCGCCAGCCATTTCGTGATGTCTGCCTGCGCCGCCGCCAATAGCGGCGGTGGCAGCGCAAACAGCACGAGCGTGCGAAGCGCGATGCATTTCTCCATCAATTCGCGCATCGGCACCACGGGCGTGCGGTTACCGTTGGTGGCATAGACCGCGATCGTCGAATTCACACCCATCAGCTTCAGCGTGGTCTCGATGTTGCCGCCGAAATCGACGTCGACGACGCGATCGACGCCGCGCTGCCCGGTGAAGGCCATTGCCTTCGCGACGACGTCCTCCGTCTTGTAATTGACGACGAGATCGGCGCCGGCGAGCCGCGCCTGCTCGGCCTTCGCCGCTGAGCTGACGGTCGCTATCACTTGCGCGCCGCCCCATTTGGCGAGTTGCACGGCGTAGTGCCCGACTGCGCCGGCACCGCCGGTGACGAGCACGGTCTGTCCCACGATCGGACCATCGCAATAAAGGGAGGTCCACGCCGTCATGGCGGGAATGCCCAGCGTGGCGCCTTCCGCAAACGACAGATTGTCCGGTAGCGGCGTCACCAGATGTTCGGCGAGCGCAATATATTCGGCCGCGGTGCCGAACGCGCGGCCGTTGCGCTGGCCGTTGAACAGCCAGACGCGTTGACCGATCTTGAGCCGGGTGATGCCGTCGCCGACCTGATCGATGATCCCGGCGCCGTCGCTGTTGGGAATGACGCGCGGATATTCCATCGGCCGATAGCCGCCGCCGCGGCGGCCGACATCGGCTGGATTGATGCCGGACGCCTCCAGCCGCACCCGGACTTCGCCCGGGCCGGCCACCGGCGTCGGCATCTCGCCATGGGCCAGCACCTCGCGCGCTGGCCCCGTTCGTTCGTACCAGACTGCCTTCATCCCGCGCCCCTTAGAGCGTGCCCGGGAATGCGCCGCCGTCGAGCAGGATGTTTTGCCCGGTGATGAAGCCGGCTTTGGCACTGCACAGGAAGGCGCAGGCCTGGCCGAATTCCTCGGGGTCGCCAAAGCGTCCCGACGGATTGAGCTTGGCGCGCTCGGCGAGCACCTGGTCTATCGGGATGCCGCGCTTCTCCGCTTCCGGCTTGGCCGTTCCGGTCAGGCGGTCGGTAACGAACGGTCCCGGCAACAGGCCGTTGATGGTGACGTTGTTGATCACGGTCTTGCGCGACAATCCGGCGATGAAGCCGGTGAGGCCGGCGCGCGCGCCGTTGGAAAGCCCCAATATATCGATCGGCGCCTTCACCGCGGCCGAGGTGATGTTGACGATGCGGCCGAATTTCCGCGCCATCATGCCGTCCACCGTCGCCTTGATCAGTTCGATCGGCGTCAGCATGTTGGCGTCGATCGCCTTGATCCAGTCGTCGCGGGTCCAGTTGCGGAAATCGCCGGGCGGCGGGCCGCCGGCATTGTTGACGAGGATATCCGGCTCGGGACAGGCCTTCAGCACCGCCTCGCGGCCGGCCGGCGTGGTGATGTCGCCGACGATCTCGGTCACGGTGACGCCGGGATTGGCTTTGCGGATTTCGTCGGCCGTCTTCTTCAGCGCCTCCGCGCCGCGGGCGGTCAGCGTGACATGCACGCCTTCATTGGCGAGCGCGATGGCGCAGGCGCGGCCCAGGCCCTTGCTCGATGCACAGACGATGGCGCGACGGCCTTTGATCCCAAGATCCACTGTTTCTCTCCCGTTGTGTCAGGTGATGTTTGAAAGGTGATGCGGCCACTGTAGCCAAGTCGAGCGGCCCTGATAAGAGAGCGGCTACCGCCGAAACGCATATCAGGGAGACCACGCCGATTATATGTGCCGGTCTTTCCTCAGGCGGTCGATCGTGGCCACGAGATCCGGCGGAAGGGATTTGATGCCCAATTGCCCGGCGGCCGATAGCAGCGGACGCAACGGCGAACCGGTCATGAATGTCGGCTGCTGGTTGGTTGGCAGAAGCCGGTCGAAGAACAGTACGAGGGTGGTCGCAATCAGGCCAACGCGCACCGCGCCAAGGGCGGCGCCGCCAACGCGGTCTACCATGCCGGCTCGCGGGCCGATGGCGTCGTCGAGGGCTATACGCGCCAACTTCCCGAGCACCATGCCGGTAACCAGAAAGACTCCGAAAAACAGCAGCGAATTCTGCGCGAATGGCGAGGCAAGCTTGTTTCCCATCTGCGGCGACAATAGCGGCACCAGCCCTATCGCGATCGGCATCGCGGCGAGATAGGCCACAATCGTAATCGCGCTGCGCAACAGCCCGGTATTGAAACCGGTGACCACGGCGATAGCCAGACCGAGATAGACGACGGCGTCGAAACTGTTCATCGGGAAAATTCCACCGGGTTTCGATACCGATGCTTCGTCAATGAATCGGATGGGCGATCGCTAAAATCGTCCGTATTGGCGGACCGAGGCGGCTGGAAATCGGCTGTGTCTGGTGAGCTCCGCTTTCTCCCCGTTATGCGAGGAAACGTAGGGTGGGCAAAGGCGCGCTTGCGCCGTGCCCACCATCCATCCGCACCGGTACTGCCATGCTGGCCACGCTTCCGCCTTCGCTCTGCGAGCTACGGCGGACAAGTCGCTTTGCCCACCCTACGCTCTTCGCAATGACAGCGCCGATCAACCCGCCCGCATTTCCGCTTTGATCATATCCGCGGCCTTCTCCCCGATCATGATGGTCGGCGCGTTGGTGTTGCCGCCGATCAGCGTCGGCATGATCGAAGCGTCGACCACGCGCAATCCCTCGACGCCGTAGACCTTCAGCTTGGGATCAACGACGGCCATGGGATCGTTGACGCCCATCCTGGCGGAGCCGACCGGGTGATAGACGGTATCGACACGCTCGCGCAGGAGCTTGCGGATGTCGTCATCGCTATGCACGCCTTCCGTGAACATCTCCTTCTTCTGCAACGCGCGCAGCGCCGGCGTTTCCATCAGCCGCCGCGTGGTCTTGAAGCCTGCGACCATGGTTTCCAGATCGTCCGGATCGCCAAAGAAATTCGGATCGATCAGCGGCGGCGCGAACGGATCGGCGCTTCCTAGCGAAACGCTGCCGCGGCTCTTCGGCCGCAGCAGGCAGACATGGCAGGTGAAGCCGGTGCCGCGGTGACGCTTGCGGCCGTGATCGTCGGCCAGCGCCATGCCGAAATGAAGCTGGATGTCGGGAATGTCGAGATCGGGTCGGGTCTTCAGGAAGCCGCCGCACTCGGCAAAATTCGACGTCATCGGCCCGCGACGCTCACGCCGGTACTGGCGGATGGCCCGCAACAGCCGCGGCAGCGCTTTCAGCGAGATGCCGTTGAAGTTCGGGTTGTCGGACATGTAGCCGAACACGAAATCCGGGTGGTCCTGCAGATTCTGCCCAACGCCGGGCGAATGATGCACGGTGGCGATGCCGTGCTTGCCGAGCTCGGCGCTGTCACCGATGCCCGACAGCATCAGGAGATGCGGAGTTTGGAAGGCGCCCGCGGAGAGGATCACCTCGCGCCGGGCGCGGATCTGCTTCAGCTCCTTGCCCTGGCGGTACTCCACGCCGACCGCGCGCTTGCCTTCGAACAGGATGCGGGTGGCGTGGGCGTGGGTCTCGACGCGCAGATTGGCGCGGCTTGCCATGTGCGGGTGGATATAGGCGCGCGCGGCGCTGCAGCGTTCGCCGTTCCGCTGCGTCAGTTGATAGATGCCGAGGCCTTCGTGCTCGTCGGCGTTGAAATCCTCGCGCAGCCGAAACTGCGCTTCCTGCGCCGCCTGCAGAAAAATCTGCTGCACCGGATTGCCGGTGCGCGACTTGTTGACGGCGAGGGGGCCGCCCTTGCCGTGATATTCGCCGCCGAAATCGGCATTGTCCTCGGCGCGCTTGAAGTAGGGCAACACGTCGCTAAACGACCAGCCGGCGTTGCCGAGCGACGCCCATTGATCGTAATCGGCACGGTGGCCGCGGATATAGACCATCGCATTGATGGCGGAGGAGCCGCCGAGCCCCTTGCCGCGCGGCTGATAGCCGATGCGGCCGTTGAGGCCCTTTTGCGGCACGGTGCTGAAGGCCCAGTTGTTGACGTTACCGGCAACCATCAGCACGAGTGCGAACGGCGTCGTGACCACCCAATTGTCGTTGCGGCCGCCGGCGTCGAGTAGCGCCACCGACGTCTTCGGATCTTCCGACAGCCGGCCCGCCACCGTGCAGCCGCCGGAGCCGCCGCCCACCACCACGAAATCGTAAGCTTCCGCCACGTCTGTTCCCCCCGGATTTTTTGTCTGGCGGCCTCACGGGCCGCGCCTTTGGGCCGCAAAAGTCCGCTTTTGCGGCGTTTATGGCAAGAGCGGTTCCAGGGGGTGGTTTTGGCGCTCCAAGTGCTCGTTTTTGCTGTCATAAAATCTGCAAAAGCGCTCTCTTGCCCCTTTCCAAAGCAGGACGACGTTGATACATACCCCTCGCGCCCGATGGCTTTGCCCGGGTTGCCTTCTCAGGAAGCCTCCGGACGGATCGACCGGCGCAAACACGCGTTGGCCGGGTTCGTTTCGGGTTCGGTTTTTTCGAAGGCAGTGCAACGGTTTAACGCGGGGTGGAGCAGCCCGGTAGCTCGTCAGGCTCATAACCTGAAGGTCGCAAGTTCAAATCTTGCCCCCGCAACCAAATCTCTCGACCGGATGAGATGAAACGGCCCGCCTTTGGCGGGCTTTTTCGTATCGGAGCCGCCCGCCGGCTTGCCGCCTGGCCATTCGGATCAGTCCCTCCGCACGTGGCGCCACAGCAGGTCGGCGATTTCGCGGCGGCGTTGCGCCTTGGCTCTGGGCGATGACATGTCCCAGCCGAATTGCGCTTCGAAGGTGTGGCGGTTCGCGACTGAGAAGAAGCAGAGCGCGTTGAGCGTCATGTGCAGCTCGTTCGGATCGATGCCCGGCCTGATCGCGCCGCTGCGCACGCCTTTTTCCAGCACCGCCGCGATCTGGTTGATGATGGGCCGCGTCATTTCTTTCAGCTTCCGGCTGGCGCTGATGTGCCGGCCGCGGTGAATGTTCTCGATCGTGACCAGGCGGATATATTGCGGGTTGGCCTGGTCGAAATCGAAGGTGAATTCCGCAAGCCTTCGGATCGCAGCCTCCGGCTCCAGTGCCCCGAGATGCAGCTCTTCTTCGGCAAGGCGCATCTTGGCGTACGCCATCTCGAGCACGGCTATGAACAGCTCTTCCTTCGAATTGAAGTAATAGAAGATCAGCCGCTTGGTGATGTTTGCGCGTGCCGCGATCGCGTCGGTGTTGCCGCCAGTCAGGCCGTTTTCGGCGAACTCCGCAAATGCAATCTCAAGGATTTCACGTCTGGTCCGCTCGCGGTCGCGCCGCCGGATCGGCGGCTTCTTCGCATTCGCTGGCTTTTTCGCAGGCTCCATCGGGCCGTCCGGTCCTTCCGCGCGGGCGAGTGCGCGCTCGCCGGCCATCATGGACCGAATCGATCGCCATTGACAGTAATTACCCTATAGGATAATTATAATTATCCTGTGGATTAATTAGGGCGGAGGAGATGACGCGCTTGGTGCTTGGCCTTGCCCATCTGACCGCGCTCGAACTGTCGCCGTCCGCGCTGGTCACCGCAGCGGCGCGCGCCGGCTTCACAGCGGTTGGCCTGCGATTTGTCCCGGCGACAGCAGGTGGTCCGGCCTATCCCACGCGAGTCGGGACGGAAGCCCACCGTGCGCTCAAACAAATCCTCATCGCCGAGGGTGTCCGGGTGAGCGATATCGAATTCATTCAGCTCACGCCTGGCATCGACGTGCAGGCCTTCGCAGGCATGTTCGAGGCCGCCGCCGACCTCGGTGCCACTTCGGTCATTGCCTCCGGCGACGATCACGACCATGCCCGGCTGACGGCACATTTCGCCGAACTCTGCGACCTCGCGCTAGCGTTCCGCCTGCGCGTCGATATCGAGTTCATGCGCTGGCGCGCGATCGGGGCGCTGCCGCAGGCCCTCGCGATCGTGCGCCAGGCCGGCAAATCGAACGGCGCCATTCTCGTCGATGCCCTGCATCTCACTCGTTCCGGCGGCAAGGCAGGCGATCTGATTTCCATCCGCGACGAATGGCTGCGCGCCGCGCAAATCTGTGACGCCGGAGCGGACACGCCTTCGACTGAGGCTGCCATCATCGCCGAAGCGCGCGAAGGACGGCTGCCGCCGGGAGAAGGCTCGCTGCCGTTAGGCGATCTTCTGGAAGCGCTCCCCGCCGACGCCTTCCTCAGCGTCGAGATGCCCATGCCGGCGCTGGAGACGCGGGCACGGATCACCGCGGCCTTTGACGCGACCCGGCGGCTGCTTGATCGCCACTCGCGCGGCACGAGGCGGCCGGGCGAACGCCGCGAAAATTCACCGACAGGACACCAGACGTGAACAGCATCACCATCGGCGTGATCGGCGCGGGGCTGATCGGACGCAAGCATCTGCGAAAACTCGCCGAGCGGAGCGACTACGATCTGGTCGGCATCGCTGACGTGAACCTCGATCAGGTCGCAGCCGAGTATCCGAACACGCGCGTGTTCGCGGATTACCGTCAGTTGCTCGACGAGGCGCGGCCGAAAGCCGTGATCATTGCTTCTCCGAACCAGCTTCACGCCGGGACCGGCATCGAATGCGCCCGGCGCGGCATCGATATCCTGATCGAGAAACCGGTCACCGATACGCTGGAGAGCGCGGCGATCCTGCTGGCTGAGGTGCGCAAGCACGGCATCAAATCGCTGGTCGGTCATCACCGCCGCCATCATCTGCAGGTCAGGACGCTGAAGTCCCTGCTCGGCGAGGGGCGGATCGGTGACATTGTCGGGGTGTCGGCGATCTGGGCCACGCACAAACCGCAAAGCTATTTTGAGGTCGCGCCGTGGCGTAGCCAGGCCGGTGGCGGCCCGGTCCTGATCAACCTGATCCACGAGATCGACTTCCTTCGCTTCACCATCGGCGAAATTCGGGCCGTCGAGGCAATTGCCTCGAACCGCCGGCGCGGCTTTGCGGTCGAGGATACCGCCGCCGCGCTGATTGAATTCGATAATGGCGCGCTCGGCACCTTCTTCATCAGCGACAGCGCGGTCACGCCCTGGACGATGGAGCAGGGCCTGGGCGAAGCCGTGGAATTTCCGTTCAGCGGACAAGGCAGCTACCGCCTGATGGGCCGCCGTGGTGCGCTCGAGTTTCCGAACCTCGTGCAATGGGCGCAAGCTGATGGCGCGCAGGATTGGAACCAGCCGATCCAGGCTCAGCACATCCATGCCGGCACGATCGATCCCTATGTCGCGCAGCTCGACCATTTTCGCGACGTGATCAGCGGAACGGCGCCATCGCTGCAGCCGGTCGAGGATGGCGCCCGCTCCCTGATCGCAACGCTTGCCATTGCCGAGGCCGCAACCGCCGGCCGGCGCATCGACCTGCGCGATCGCTACGCGGCACTCGGGTCGGCCGCAAGTCCTTAGCGCTCGTAGCTTGCCGGGTCCGGGCTATCAGACGGATGCGCGAATGCCTTGCGCAAGACCGCCGGCATCGGAGTCTTGAAATTGAGGCCGTTGGGCGGCACCGGCGATTCAAACCACTTCCTGTAGATCGCTTCGATCTCCGGGCTTTTGTACAGATCCGCGGTCGTTCGATCGGCCACGGCCTTGAACGGTGCATCGTCCTTGCGCAGCATGATCCCGTAAGGTTCGGCCCTCGACAAGGCTTCCTCGCTGATCACGTAGGCGGACGGATCCTTTGATCGTGCGATCGCGACGGCGAGTTGTACGTCATCGAGGACGTAGGCGGCCGCGCGGCCGGTCTCCAGCATGAGAAACGCCTCGGCCTGATCCTTGGCGGCCAGCACGGCGATGCCGAGATTTCGTGCAGTATTGACCTGGTTGAGCTGCACCATGTTGGTCGAGCCCGATATGGCGACGACAGGCTTGCCTTTCAGATGGTCGATTGTCGCGATGTTGTCGGACTTCCTCGCGGCAAACCGCGTGGCCGACAGGAAATGCGAATTTGTGAACGTCACCTGGCGCTGCCGCTCCGCATTGTTGGTGGTGGAAGAGCAGACGAGGTCGACCGTCCCATTCATCATCAGTGGAATGCGATTGGACGACGTGACGGCAAGCGTCTCGACGGCAACATTCGCGACCTTGAGTTCGCGCTTGACCGCATCGACGATCCTCAAGCAGATGTCGACGGCATATCCGATCGCCTTTTGATCGCCGTCCAGGTAGCTGAAGGGCACCGAGGCTTCCTGAATGCCAAGGATGATTTTGTTGGTCTCCTTGATCTTCTGCAGCGTTCCGGTCAGTTCGCTCGCATTTACAGACGTCGTCGTGAGGACCGCCGCAATCATGATCGCAGACAGGCGCATTGAGTTCACTCCGTTGGATATCGGTCGTTCTTGTGAGGGCCTTGAGTACATCGACCCGTAGCAACACGATCGCTTGGTCTTAGCCAAGATTGTTCTCGCGCGATATCAAAGCTTGCTTCTACCAGCTATCAAACAATTTTATCGATACGCTGCATATCCGGCGGGTGCTCAACGCGGACGCCGCACGTCTGGATCGAGGGCATCTACAAACCTAAAAACTACCCGTTCAGCTCGACGCCTGAGCAGTCTTCGCGGCTCCCGGCCCCGGATGGGTGTGGACTTGCTTGGCATGAACGGGTTCGCCGCATTCCGAACAGATCATCACGGGATCGAACAGTTTTCCGCAGTTCTTGTGCTGGTGCAGCAGCGGGCGGCCGCGCTCGTCCACCATGTGGGTGTCGCCCCAATGCACGATCGACATCACCACCGGATATAAATCGAGGCCGCGCTGCGTCAGGATGTATTCATAGCGCGCCGGGCTTTCCTGGTAGCGGGCGCGTCGCAGCACGCCGTAGCGGACGAACTTCTTCAGCCGGTCGGCCAGCAAATGCCGGGTAATGCCGAGCCTGGATTGAAATTCTTCGAAGCGGCGTACCCGCAGAAAACACTCGCGCAGGATCAAAAGGCTCCACCGGTCGCCAATGACCGCAACTGTGCGCGCCAGCGAGCATTGTTCTTCCTCAAGCGTGTCCCAGCGCATCGCGCTCTCCGGCATTGATCAATCGATACAATGGCATAGCACAATAAATTCTATATCGGAACTTATAAAATAGGCATCTGTTACAGCAATTCAGCCAACAGGAAGTAGCCTTCGGCTTGACAGTTCTTTTTTAGAACTATAGAAACCCATCTAGATCGAAACCCGGCCGGACGACCATGTCCGGCAAATTCGGGGCGAGGGAGGATCAAATGAACAGTGCCGGCGCGCTGAAGGTCCAGTTTCTGTTCGATTTCGGCAGCCCGAACGCCTATCTCGCGGCGCGCCTCATCCCTGATATCGAGCGGCGCACGGGCACAAAGTTCGACTACGTGCCGGTGCTGCTCGGTGGCATCTACAAGCTCACCGGCAACAGCTCGCCCGCCGATTACCTCAAGGGCGTCAGGAACAAGCCCGATTACATGGCGCTGGAGACCGAACGCTTCCTCAGGCGTCACGGCATCACCAACTACCGGCGCAACCCATTCTTCCCGGTGAACACACTGCAATTGATGCGTGGCGCCATCGCTGCGCAGGCCGAGGGTATCTTCTGGCCGTATTTCCAGGCGGTCTATCATCACATGTGGGAGGAGCCCAAGAAGATGGACGACCTCGACGTGATGCTGGAGGCGCTGGCCTCATCGGGGATCGACGCCAACAGGATTGTCGCGAGGTCGCAGGATCCCGCCGTCAAGAACAGGCTGGCGGCGTTGACGCAGGACGCCGTCGATCGCGGCGCTTTCGGCTCACCGACTTTCTTCGTCAACGACGAGATGTTCTTCGGCAAGGACCAGCTTCGTGACGTGGAGGAGGAGATCCTGGCGCAGCAGCGCGTAACTGAGACTGCCGGCTCGTCCAAGAGCCGCCGCGCGTCCTGATTCAGCTTACCGGGTTCGAAGGCCAACAAGGACCAAACGGTTCGTCATCGAGGGAGGCCATCGTGGAGACTGTTCTCGACAACATCAGCGTGAACGATCTGATCGAGGGCCTGCCTTCGAGGGTGCACGATGTCTATGCCAGGTTTGCGCTGGAAACGCCTGAACATCCTGCATTTGTCGAAGCCGGACGCTCGTGGAGCTACCGGCAATTCTCGGAGGCGGTGGAGGCGGTCGCGCGCGATCTGCGGGAATTGCAGGTCAGGGCCGGCGACCGGGTGATGGTCGCGAGCGAAAACAGCGTTGCCCTCGGCGCAATCCTGTTTGCCATCGGCAAGCTCGACGCCTGGGCGATTGCCGTCAATCCGCGCCTGAGCGCGCGCGAACTCGAACAGATCCGGTCCCACAGCGGCGCCCGCCGGGTGCTGTTCAATTCGTCACTCTCCAGCGAGGCTACCGATCATGCCGCGCGCAGCGGCGCGGCCACGGGTTCGATCGGGCCGTTCGGCGGCATCGGCGTCGGGCCGCTGAACGAGGAGGCGCGGGCTGAGCCCGTCGAAGCCGATGCCGCGCGTCAGGTCGCGGCGCTGATGTACACCTCGGGCACGACGGGTGCGCCGAAAGGCGTGATGCTCAGCCACCGTAACCTGTTGGTCGCGGCGAAAACGTCCGGCGTGCTGCGGAAGACCGGTCCCGCCGACCGGATCTATGGCGTGCTGCCGATGTCGCACATCGTCGGCTACTCGATCCTCCTGATCTCGACCCTGATGCACGGCGCGACGCTGCATGTCGTCTCGAAGGCCGATCCTGCCGCGCTGGCGGAAGCGATCGCGAAGGACGGGATCACGACGCTTTACGGCGTGCCTGCGACCTATCAGCGCCTGCTCGAATACAAGGCCGTGAAGAGCATATCGCGCCTCGATCGCGGCCGGTTGCGGATGATGTGCGTGGCGGGCGCGCCGCTCGATCTGACGCTGAAAGGCCGGATGGAGGATGAGTTCGGCATTCCCCTGCTCAACGGTTACGGGATCACGGAATGCTCGCCGGGCCTTGCCGGCGTGCGCGAGAACCGGCCTGCCCACGACGAGACCGTGGGACCGATCCTGCCGGGTGTCGAACATCGGATCGTCGACAGGAACGGTCACGAAGTCCCGGCCGGCAGCGTCGGCGAGTTGCATGTCCGGGGGCCCAACGTGATGCTCGGATACTATCGCTCTCCCGAGCAGACGCGCGCCGCCATCGATGCCGATGGCTGGTTCAATACCGGCGATCTGGCTCGCATCAACGGCGAGGGTGACCTCTACATCGTGGGTCGCACCAAGGAGCTGATCATCCGCTCCGGGTTCAACGTCTATCCCGCCGAGGTCGAGGCCGTGCTCAATGCGCACGAACTCGTGGTGCAGTCGGCCGTCGTCGGACGCAACGCCGAGGGCAACGAGGAGGTGGTCGCGTTCGTCCAGCTTCTGCCGGGGGCGAAGATCGGCGTGGAGGAGCTCAAATCCTATTCGGCAGGGCTCCTGACCTCGTACAAGCGGCCGAGCGAGATTGTGATCCTCGATGCATTGCCCGCGGCGTCGACCGGCAAGATCCTGAAACACAAGCTGCGGGAAGTGGCAAACGGGAGCAAGATCGACCCGGCGACGGCCGCCGGCTGATGCATAAGGCGCCGCGCCGTTCGGGTAGACAACAGGAGATAATCAATGGCCAAGAGAAACGCGACCGCGGCGATCATCGGTGCGGGAGACTATATCGGCGCCGAGATCGCCAAGAAGTTCGCTGCCGAGGGTTTTACGATCTTCGCCGGCCGCCGCAACGGCGACAAGCTCGCGCCGTTGGTCGACGAGGTTCAGGCCAGCGGCGGCAAGATTTTCGCGCGCTCGCTCGACGCCCGCAAGGAAGAGGAGATCACCGCTTTCCTGAGCGATGCCGACAAGGAAGCGCCGCTCGAAGTCTGCATCTTCAATGTCGGCGCCAACGTCAACTTCCCGATCCTCGATACGACTGAAAGGGTCTTTCGCAAGGTCTGGGAGATGGCCTGCTATTCGGGCTTCCTGGCCGGCCGCGAAGCTGCGCGCCTGATGCTGCCGCGCGGCCAGGGCAACATCTTCTTCACCGGCGCGACGGCCAGCCTGCGCGGCGGGCGCGGCTATGCGGCCTTTGCCAGCGCCAAGTTCGGGTTGCGCGCGGTGGCGCAGGCGATGGCGCGCGAACTTGGGCCGAAAAATATCCACGTCGGCCACCTGATCATCGATTCCGGCGTCGACACCGAATGGGTTCGGCAACGGCGCATCGAGGCCCATGGCCCGGACGCGCTGAATGACCCCGACGCCCTGATGCCACCCGCGTCGGTCGCAAACGCTTACTGGAGCCTCTACGAGCAGCCGCGCAGCGCCTGGACGTTCGAAATGGAGATCCGGCCCTTCAAGGAGACGTGGTGAACCGCGCCTGCTTGCACGCGGCGCGCATTTGACAACAAGGGGGAGGGAAGCATGATAAGGAAAGCCGCCGTTGCGGCTGCGTTGACGCTCGCGTTCGCGGCTGCGCCGGCCAATGCCGAAACCGTCGGTGTCACCGCCACCGAGATCAAGATCGGCGGAACGTTTCCGTTCAGCGGTCCTGCTTCGGCGCTCAGCAATACCGCCAAGGGCCTGATCGCCTACATCACCTCCATCAACGAGCGTGGCGGCATCAACGGTCGCAAGATCAACTACATCAGCTACGACGATGCCTACAGTTCGCCGAAGACCGTCGAACAGACCAGGAAACTGGTCGAGAGCGACGAGGTCGCGTTCCTGTTCGGTCCACTGGGTACGCCCGGCATCAGCGCGACGATCAAATACGTCAATTCCAAAAAGATCCCGCATCTCTTCGTGGTCAGCGGCGTCACCAAGTTTTCGAATTTTTCCGACTATCCGATGACCACCACCGGCCTGCCCAGCTACCGGACCGAGGGCACGATCTACGCCCGCTACATCACGCGGACCGCCCCCAATGCGAGGATTGCGATCCTCTATCAGAACGACGATTTGGGTAAGGATTTTGTCGCGGCCTTCAAGGAGCATTTGAAGGGCGACTACGACAAGAAGGTGATTGCCTCGTCGTATGAGGTCACCGAACCCACGATCGATTCCCAGGTCGTCACGCTCAAGGCGTCAGGAGCGGAAGCGTTTCTGCTTGCGGGCACACCGAAGTTTGCCGCCCAGGCGATCAGGAAGGCCGATGAAATCGGCTGGAAGCCGCTCTTCCTCATCAATCTGGTTTCCACTTCCGTGTCGTCCACCATCGTGCCCGCGGGGCCCGAGAAGGCCAAAGGCATTATCGCCGCCACGATGCTCAAGGATGCGAACGACAGGAAATGGGCTGATGACCCCGGCATGAAATGGTATCGCGCTCACTTCGAGAAATATCTGCCGGGCGCGGATGTCGGCGACGCCAATTATCTGTTCGGAACCCAGCAGGGCCAGATCCTCGAACAGGTGCTGAAGCAATGCGGCGATGATCTTTCGCGCGAGAACGTCATGAAGCAGGCGCGCAGCATCCGCGGGCTTTCGCTTCCGACGCTGATTCCGGGAATCGCCGTCAGTACCGGACCTGACAACAGCATGGCTTACACGCAGTTGCAGCTTCAGCGCTGGACCGGAACTTCGTGGGAGCAGTTCGGTGACGTCTTGAGCGCTGACTAGACCCGGACCGCGGACGACGAGCAGGAAGGCTTTTTGAAGCGCAATTGTCGCGGCGTCGTTCCCGTCCAACGCTTGAAGGCATGGGTAAAGGTGCTCACCTCCCGGTATCCCAGAAGCCACGCGATCTGTGAGATCGTCAGTTCGCCGTGCGTGAGGTATGCTTTGGCCAGCTCCATGCGATACTGATCCAGCAGTGCCGAGAAGGTCAGGCCTTCGGCTGCAAGCGCACGCGCGAGTGTACGACGGCTCATGCCAAGTTCTCGGGCAATTGCCGTCGCACGTGCTTTTCCGTGAGGAAGCAGCGGCGCAATTGCTTTCTCCACCCGTGAGCGAATGGTTACCCTGGCTGGTGCTTTACCGGTGAGCGCCTCGTCTGCGTACTTCACGAGGAGCTCGTGAAGATGGCGATCGGCGCTTACGACCGGAAGCGAGCTCACAATTCCGGGAAAAATGATTTCGTTGGCGTCCGATGCAAACTCGACATCGCATCCCAGAAACGTGCGGAATTCGACCGGTGGTGCGGGGCGGTGATGCCTGACCTTGAACCGGCGTGGTGCCAATCGGGTGTCGGTGAGTTGCCGGCACATGCGAACCAGCGCAAACAGCCAAAATTCCATCTGCTGCGCGCCCGATCCGGGCTCAACTCCGGCGCAGTCGAGAGCGATCGCAGTCTTCTGGTCCAGATCGATGCGGAGCTGGATGCCGTCGTTGACGATTCGAGTGTATCGTTCGGCATCGCGCAAGGCGTCGGCAAGCGTGCTGGAAGACGACGGTATGTAGTAAGCCAGACCAATTTCGCGAAATTCGAAATCCTGCATCATTCGAAAGCCGAACAGGTCGTCGTTGAGTTGTTCGGCGGCGATTTCGAGAATTCGGGCTTGAACCCTGACCTCGATACGGGCGGCCGTGTCATCGATCTGCTCTGCCCTCAGTCCTGCTTTCGACAGGAGAGGAGCGAGCGGAATCCCGGCTGCGCGCAACTTCGCACAAGCAAGCCGTGCTGCGCCTCCACTTGTGCTCGGTATCGCATGTAACGGTGACTGTCCGGGAGCGCCCATGGGAAGATACCTCGTTGTGCCATCCAGGGGAGGGCGGGTCGTCGAGGCCGTCTGGCACCAAATCCCAAATCGTTGGCGCAACATAGCAAGATATTGCCGGCATTGTCTCCTAAATGCATCCAGGGGTCGGATGATCAATTCCCGATCCGTCGGGTGGGCTCAACAGCAAGGTTCGACTTTCCTAAAGTGTTTGAGAAACTTAACGATCATCTCCGTTTTCTGGAGAATCGCCTGAACATCGGAATCTGCCGCGTCGATTTGTCCGAGAGGCGGATGGTCTGGTCCGACGGCATTTACGATCTGTTCGATCATGACCGCAGCGTTCAGCCTTCCCGGGACGCCCTCCTTCAACGGATGCACCCCGCAGATCGGAAGGATCGGGAGGTAGTCAATGTTGCGCTGCAAAGGCGAATATCCTTCGACGACAGGTTTCGCGTCATCCTGAGGGATCGCCGCATTCGCTGGATGCGCGCCAGCGGCGAATTTCTGTTCGACGAGAACGGCACCCCGGACGCGCTGCTGGTGCTGATGACGGACGTAACGGCGGAGCAAACCCAGCGGGATGTCATGATCGCTGCAGATGCTGCGCGTCGTCCCGGCCACGCCGCCGTCATGGATACCGGTCATCAAGCATCGGATATGCTGACCGGCGTAGCGTCCCTGATAGCACAGCGTCTGCTCTTCATCTGACCGCATTGACGCTTCGGCTCAGGCGTGATCGGGGCCGACGGTTACGACCATGACGCCATCGATCTTGATCAGGAACGCCATCGTCGGTTGATCGGATGCCGGCGCCCGTTCGGCTGCATGCCGGAATGCAGCGATCTCCTCTTGCGCTGCTGCCCGGGGGCTGAGTGTTGAGCCCGGCGTGCAGACGGGAATACCATCCGAAGTGAGCGCGCTCAGATCGGCCCGCAGGTCGGCGTCGCGACAGATTTCCTGCGCCTCGGCGAGGTCGTTCGCTTCGAACGCCAGCGTTGGCCTTCGATCGATGTCGAGAACAAAAACCTGAAGCGGGCCGGATCCATCCGGTCGCTGTTCGCGGACTGACACCAGCAACTCCTCGATCAATTAGGTGGCAAGCCGGGCCGGCGGATCAAGATTTCCGGAAGGGGCGGAATTGTCAAATCCCCAATCGCTGCGTCATCAATGCCGGGTTACGAACGGCGGTGACCAGCTGGCTGTGTGAAGCGGGCCATTGAAACGCAGTTCGAGAAATCCTAAACTTGCTCGAAACAGCGGGGCGGCTCGTGCGTTGCATTCCTGCCAGCCCCACATGGGGCGTCTGGCCAGCTTGCCGCGACATCCGAATTGCAATGCAAATTGTTCCCGACCCCGCATTGTTGCGCTGTCATCGCGTTCGAAATAGCATCGATCGCAAGTCAGGAACGGGCAGGGCAGAAAAATGAATACGAGGTCCTTCTTTGCAGCTTTCTGCCGTCGATCATTCGGTAGCGAATACGGAACCCGCGCACTGGAAGCAACGTCTTCGCTGCCCTCACTGTTCGGCGGCGCTGCGGAACGTTTGGTCACAGCCGTCCTGTTCGAACCGCGCCTGCGATTATAGCAGGGCTGGATTTCCGGTTGCCGGCGCACAGCCGGTGCTGATCGATTTTGCCGCCAGCATTTTTGAGCGCAGGATGTATGAGGCCGAGAGCGGCTCGGCGCTGCAGCGGGACGTCAGCCGCCGTTCCCTCGGATCACGTCTGCATCGCTTTACCTTCGGCGGCAATCCGGTTGCGGTTTCCAACAGCGCAAAATTCATCGAGCTGTTGAAGCGGGAGTCGCGGCGGCCGGTTGTGCTCGTGATCGGAGGCGGGACGATCGGTCTGGGCGCAGACGCACTCTACCGCGACGATTCCATCGAGCTCGTCGGCACCGACGTCTACGCCTCGCCGCATACCGCGCTGGTGGCCGACGCCCACAGTCTGCCGTTCGAAGACGGCGTGTTCGACGGCGTCTGGGTGCAGGCGGTGCTGGAACATGTGCTGGAACCCGCAACGGTCGTTGCCGAGTTGCACCGGGTGTTGCGCGCCGAAGGCCTGGTCTATGCGGAGACGCCGTTCATGCAGCAGGTGCATGAGCAGGCCTATGACTTCTCGCGTTTCACCCAGAGCGGCCACCGCTGGTTGTTCAGGCGATTCTTGGAAGTGAGCGCCGGGCCGGTCGGCGGCGCCGGTGTGGCGCTTGAATGGTCGATCCGCTACTTCGTGCGCGCGCTCGGCGCGGGCAACAAGCTGTCGCGGCTGATCGTGCTGCCGTTCTTCTGGATCAGGTATCTCGATGCATTCGGCCGAGGCCGGGCCGCCGCAGACGCCGCCAGCGGCTTCTTCTTTCTCGGGCGCAGGGCCGAACGGGCAATGGATCCGCACGCCATGCCGGATTATTACAATCGACAGAAATGAGCGTAGACGGTTGACGGGCTGCCCTACGAAATGCCCTTGATCTTCTTGCATGGCGTCGACGAGGTCGACGACATCCGTGCGACGTCGGTTACAGAGCGGATCGAAAGTTTTTCCTTGCGGGTGATGAAGCGCAGGACGCCGTGTGGATAGGTGTCGCAGAACTGCGCCAGCGTCGAGGCGGTTGCCGGAACGCTGTCCTGCTTGGGGATCACCGCGATGCCGCCGTCCTTCAAGATGTACGCATCCTTCACGTTGGGCATGGCTGTCGTTGCGATGCAGATCCTGAACAGGTCATTATAGGCCTGCGGCGTCAGGGCCTGGTCACCGCCGGGCGTTGCCATCAGATACTCGCGGCTCTTGCGGCAGTTCTCGTTGTCCGCCCGCGCCGCACCGGTCGCGAGCACCAGCAGCATCGCGGCCGCGACCCATAGCCTCATGCCGTCCTTCCCATGACATGGTTCGCAGATGCCCGCTTGCCGGCATAGGCCAGGCCGTACGTTGTCGCCGCGCATCGTTCCCATGAAAGGGCGCGGGCATGGGCGGATGCGCCAGCCGCGAGAATGGCGCGCAGACCCCGGTCCGCGGCCAGCTCTGCGATCGCCGGCGATATGCCCTCCACCGACGGCGGCACGAGAATGCCGGTCTCGTCAGCCAGCACGGCGTCAGCCACCCCGCCGACGTCGGTCGCGACGCTCGGCAGGCCGGCGGCTCCGGCTTCGAGATAGACCAATCCAAATCCCTCCACCCGACCGCTCGCATCGGGCGTCCCCGTCAGGCAGAAGAAATCGGAAGCTCCGTAGAGATCGCGGATGTCCTCGTTCGATTGGGACCCAAGGAAACGAATGTCGCATTCCGCCTCGCCGGCGGCGCGTCGCAGACCGTCGACACAATCGGTTTCGCCGTCCGGCCCGACCACGAGCCAGGTGATACGCTGGCGCAGTTCGTCCGGAAGCCGTGACAGTGCAGCCATGGTCAGGTGATGCCCCTTGCGGCGCGTGATGCGCGCGACCGTGATCATCACCACGCGGTCTTCGGGCAGGCGATGGGCCAGGCGAATCTCCCGACGCGTTCGTCGTCCGCCGAACCAGAATTCCGATACGCCGAGATTGATCGCGCTGATGCGGCGCGGGTCAACGGCAAACCGTTCGCGGAACAGCGTCTCGGTAAAGCGGCTGTTGGCGACGACCTCCGTCCGCGGCCCGAATACGCCTGCGCCGCGGATCGCCATGCGCTTCAGCGTCGTCTGCGTTTCGTTGATCTCGGTGCCATGCACCGTCATCAATACCCGCGCGGGCGTTCGCCATCTGGAAAGCGCGAGCGGGATGAAAAACGGCCAATCGGCGGCATGGACCACGTCATATCGGTCGCCGCGGACGCCGCGGCGCGCCAGCATGATCTTGCGCGGCAGGTCGCGCATGGAATGAAGACCGCCGCGAAAGCGAACCACCTCGAAGGGCAGGGAGCGGTCGTCCGTGTGCTGCGCGTAGTCCGGCGCCATCACGGTGACCTCAGCGCCGAGCCGGCTGGCGGCCGCGGCAATCTCGCGGGCGTAGGTCCCAATTCCACCCATCGCGGGAGCGAACTCGCTGGTCAACAGAAGGATGTTCAAGCCGGCGCCCTCAATAGGTCGGCGCCGCAGCGGCAAGTCCGCGCGCATCCTGAATTTCATGATGATAGCGGAAGACCCGCGCGAGCTGGGTGCCAGGCGTGAACGCCATGATGGTGTCGGCGACCTGCACCGGGTTCATCGCACCCATCTCGATGGCATCCCTGATATCGACGAACCGCTGAACCAGCTCATCAATCATCTCGTCGCGGTTGTCGCTCCGTGGCACGAGATAGCCGCTGAAGCCGGGCCGGATCACGGATTCGAGCTGCGGCAGGTGCATGGCGACGACGGGCCGGCCGACCGCCAGGGTTTCGAGCACGCAGCGCGGCATGCCCTCGAACTCGGAGGTCAGGATACCGGCATGCGCGCTCGCTAGCGTCTCCGCCATGCCGGCGGCATCCTTGAAGCCGTGGCGCACGGTGATGTCCTCGATCGCGGCGAACTCTTCGAACCGGTGCGGGTCACTGGTGCCGATATAGTGAAACCTGACATCGCCGTTCAATCGTTGTCGCAAGCGGTCGATGGTGCGAAACA
Organism: Bradyrhizobium jicamae; assembly: GCF_001440395.1. GTDB lineage: Bacteria > Pseudomonadota > Alphaproteobacteria > Rhizobiales > Xanthobacteraceae > Bradyrhizobium > Bradyrhizobium jicamae. The sequence continues at coordinate 37,326 of NZ_LLXZ01000176.1, forward strand.
TCAGCGGCGGATCCTTGAACTCGTCAAGCCTGCCGGCGAACACGATCTGGAACGGCGAAGCGTTCAGCGGCCAGACCTGCGGCTTGAAGATATCGGTGTTGACCCAGGTCCAGAGCGTGTCGATCTTGTCCTTGCGCCGCGGATAGGTCTGCTGCAGCCGTTCGGTGATGAACGGATTGACGCAGAGAAACTTCTCGCTCATGGCGACAGCAAACCGCTCGCCGGTGTTGTGGACGAAGGAATATTTCCGCAGAAGCGAATCCATCTGCAGCTTCGGCGCACCCTCGCCGTGAAGCATCTGCACGAAGGGACGCCGCAGGATCGCCGGCAGCCAGGAGAATTCCACCCGTCGCAGATCGATCGAGCATCGTCTCGCACGGATCAGTTTCGCAATCGGCCGGAAATGACGCAGCAGCGCCATGAAGAATTGCCCGGTCAGCGAGCTGCGGATGCTGCGGGCCGCTTCGCGGGCTTGCTGGTCCGAATAATGCAGAATGGGCAGGAAGTCGAAACCGCGGCCGCGGAACGTCAGCCGGTGAAGCTGCCCGAGCTCCAGCTCGCCCGTCGAGTCGACGCCGATGAAGAGGATATCGGTGTCGACGGGATGAAAGGTGATGAAGTCGCGGATGTATGTTTCGAGGCCGCCGACCTTTTGGCCGCGCGGATCGAACGGATGAATCAGACAGATCTGGTAACGTGGCTTGATCCGGTTGGCATTTCGCGCGCGTAGCGCCAGGGTCAATGTTGAAGTCATGCCGCTTTCCTCATGCGTGCCTGGACGATCTGCGGAATGGTTCGCGCCACGAGCCGCGGAACCACCGTCATGCATTTGACATAGCGGGGACCGAGCCGACGCGGCTCACGCAGCATGCGCCACGCCCATTCCAGCCCGGTTCTGCGCGCGATGGATGGCGCGCGGTCCTGCGTGCCGGCGATGAAATCGAGCGCGGCCCCGATGCACAGCACGCCGGTTCCATTCAGTTCGTCGAGGCATCGCGCCGCGAACAGTTCCTGACGCGGCGCGCCCAGCGCGACGAAGCAGAGTTTCGCGCCAGAAGCACGAATGCTTTCGATTGCAGCGTCTGCCTCACTGGAATAGGGATCGAAGCCCGATCCCGGCGCAAAGTATCCGGCGATCTGCAATCCCTGGAATCGTTCCACAAGGCGACGCGCTGTCACTTCCAGCGTGAGTTCGTTGGCGCCGAACAGAAAGACCGGGAGCCCCTTCTTGCGGGCTTCCGCGCAAACCGGTTCGACAAGATCAGCGCCGGTCGTACGCTCAATGCGCGTTCCCAAGAGACGGCTCAGTACGACGATGGGGAACCCGTCGGCTGTCACAAATCTGGCGCGGCGATAGGCGGCACGAAAATTGGCATGCTGCTGCAACTGCACGACATGATCGAGATTGAGCGTGCAGACGCTGAAGTTGTCGCCATGTTGCGCGGCCGACACGATCGAGGACACAGCTTCCGGAAGCGAGGGAACATTGATCGTGATGCCATCGACAGTGAGACGCGGCTGCAACTGCGCTGGTGGTTCCGACATGTCGATCTCCTGCTGATGATGTGATCGAGAGACGCAAGTGGCGGGGGACTCATCGACATGCGCATCGCAACTGGAACTGCGCGCCGAATTTTTTCTCGACCGGCATTCGTCACGAAATCGAACTAATGCGACGCAACGATGGCGATGCCGCGTTGCGAACGAAGAGACATGGCGGCGAAGCGTTCACATGATGGAGATCAGCTATGCAGCAGTGGTCGAGGCGAAATGCGCTCGCTCTCATCGCAGGAGCAGGTGTTGCTTCTTACGGGAAGGACGCACTCGCCGCGCAGTCAGCGCAGAGTCTCGGCGCCATTGCGGCTCGTAACGGCATTGTGTTCGGCGCGGCTGCAGGACCGGTGATCGAGAAAGATATTGCCTATCGCGAGCTGTATCAGACGCAGACGCGCATCGTGACGACTGATATCGCGATGAAGATGGGAACCATCGCGCCGCAACCGGGGCCGAAGCGATTCGATAGCGCCGACCGTCTGCTGAAATTCTGTGCAAGCAACAACATTCCGATGCGCGGTCATTGCCTGATCTGGAACGAATGGGTTCCGCAGTGGATCAAGAGCATGAGCAGCGCCGAGCGCGAGAAGTTCTTTGATTCCTATATCGAGGAGGTGGCCGCCCGCTATGTCGGCAAGCTGCATTCTTGGGACGTCGTCAACGAACCGTTCTGGCCAGGGCACAAGGCGCCCGGCGGCTATCGGCTTGGCCCGTGGTACGACACGTTCGGAACCGGCTACGTGCGCCGCGCCTTCGAACGCGTGGCGATGGTCGACCGCAAGACAAAGCTGGTTCTCAACGAGGCGCAGAGCGAGCGCGACGACGATGTCGGGCTCACGGTTCGCAAAGGCCTGCTGCAACTGGTCGACGAACTGAAGCATGCCGGCGTGCCGCTGCATGCCGTCGGACTGCAAAGTCACCTGCAGCCGCGCTATCCGCATGATCCCGGCCGCTTTGCCGAATTTTTGCACGCGCTCGCCGAACGTGGCGTCGATATCTACCTGACCGAATTCGACGTGCGCGACGACACCTTTCCGGACGACATCGCGGCGCGCGACGCCATGATTGCGGAGACGGCCGAGAAGTACCTGAACAACGCGCTGCGGGTTCCGGCGGTCAAGATGGTGATCGCGTGGGAACTGGCCGATAACTACTCGTTCTATACCGATGCGGCGAAGAAGAAGGACCCTCTCGCGCAGCGGCTGCCACGACCCCTGCCGTTCGATTCGTCGATGCAGAAGAAGCAGCTGTGGTATGCGATGGCGCGCGCGTTCGAGAATACCAGGAAGTCGTAGCCGCCGACCATTTTCGGTGCGTTCACGCCCGCGAATGCTGAGGGCGTGGGCGGAGCATCCGCACCAGTGACGGCGCGTAGAGCAGAGCCAGCGCGCCGAAATAGGCGGCGGCGCCTGCTGCGACATGTGCCGCCAACACGGCAAGGCTGCGGGCTTCCGGGAAGATCCGCAGCAAGGCGGCCATCGCAATCGTCGCCAATGCGATGCGCAGGAGATGGCTGATCGGAAGGCGCAGGCCGAATTTGGAGAAGCCGATCGAAAAGCTCACGATGGCAGCGGCCAGCGCCGCCAGCACCGTGGCGGCGGCGACGCCGGTCAATCCCCAACGCGGCAGGAACAGGGCACTCAGCACCACGGTCGTCGACGCATCGATCGCGGCAATCGCCATCATCCAGCGCGTGCGATTCTGCAGGAGAAACACCTGGTCGCCGAAATGGGCGCGCAGGTTGCGGATAGCGCCGGCGAGTGTCGAGAGCGGCAGGATCGCGAGCGTCACCGCCTGGAACGGCGCTGCGATCAGGAGATGAACGATCTCCGTTCGCAGCATGATGATGCCGGCAAGGCTCGGCGCCAGGATGGCGACAAGAAGCGCGCTGTTGGTGGCAAGCTGGCGCATACCAGCCTGGTTGCCGCCCTGCTCAATGCTCCTCACTGCCAGCGGGAACGCGGCCGCGGTCACCAGCATGGCCGCGACCGCAGCGGCCCGCTGGCCGAGTCCATAACCGACCGCGAACAATCCGGCGGCGGCCACGCCCGAGAATTGACTGATGATGAAGCGCGACGCATTGAGGCCGACCCAGCCGAGCGCGCCGCCGACGATCAGGGGAAGGCCATAGCGCAGGGCGTGGACCACGATCTCCCGGTCGATCGGCCACAAGCGATGGCTCCAGCCGATCCAGGGCAGGACGATGATGGCCGCAATGAGTTGCGCCAGCGCGTAGCCGGCCAGCGGCCATTCCGGCGATTGGCCGATCAGCTTGATCAGCAACAGGCCCACGATGAACCCGACGGATGGTCCGAATACCTGCTGGATCGTGTAGACCCGAATCTGCTGGCGCGCGCGGGCGCGTTCACCGATGTAGAGGTTGAGCGAGCGGGTGATCACATAGGCGATGGTGGCGAGCAGAAGGCCCGTTCCGGCGCCGGGCGCGATGACCAGAAGCAGAATTCCGACCACGGCTGCGCTTTGCAGAACGACGGACGCGAGCAGCACCGCGTTTTCGGTGCGATAGAAGCGGGGCCCGTCGCCCGCGTCCTGGTAGCGTCCGAGGAAACGCAGTGCATATTGCGACCACCAGGCGAGGAAGCCGATCTGCAGCAATTCATGCGTGGCCGTGATCAGCGTGATGACGCCGAGCGTGTGTTCGTCGACGACATGCGTCCACACGATCATCGCCAGAAGCTGGAACAACGGTCCGACGAATTGCGCGGGCAGATAGAGCAGGGTGTGCTTGAGGAGCATCGCTTAAGCCCCCAACCAGCGGCAGATTCGGGGTGAGGCCAGTTGCCTCACCGTCAACAGTGCGGCGGTGCTGACAAGAGCGGTCACGCTACAGGTAACGGCAAAGCCGGCGATACCGCCGAGCTGGCGCAGCCCGGCGTGATCGCGCAGCGCCATGACGACGAAGATATGCCAGAGATAGATGAAGTAGCTGCCCGAGCCGATCCACCCGAGCAGCGGCGATTTCGGCTGGATGGCGAGCAGTGAAATGCAGAACAGGGCTGCGTAGAGGAAGAAGGCGAGCGAATCGTAAGTGGCGGCATCGCCCAGGTTGAAAATGCGCACCGCGGCATAGAGCGCGTACGCCGCCAGCATGGCGCCAAGCAGCAAGCGGTGCACCCCCCGATCAGTCAGATCTGCGAACATCGCGGTCAATGCGCCAAGCGCGACGAACGAGAACCAGAACGGAATGTCGCGCGTGCGAACTTCGTCGAGCAATGCTTCCGAGGTACCGAGCCTGGACATGGCCGGGTCGAGATAACTGCCGGCCAGCAATCCGCAACCGATCGACAGTATCAGTAGCGTCGCGATGCGTTGCCTTGAAGCGGGTCCATCCCCGCCGGCCCCAAAGACGAGCCACAGGCCGATCGTGCAGCACACATAGACGAAGACGTAATAGTAGACGAACACGTATCCGAGTGCGAACCGGGCGAGCGTCGTGCTGATACGGTGGTCCATCGCTGGATTATGCAGCGCCATGTAGGCATAGGCGGCAACGAACGCGATCGCGTAGGGGATCAAGGCCGCCCTCAACCGCTTCGCGAGCGGCACGCGGCTGGAGAGCGCCGTCAGGTATCCGGACGCGAACAGAAACACCGGCACGCAGGGTCGCAGCGCCGCGTCGAGCGACTTCGCCCAGACGGCGTCGAGCGGTTGCGGCAGCGAATGAATTCCGATCACCATCAGAATGGCGATGCCGCGCATGGCGTCGACGACGCTGTCACGGGCTCTCGCCGGCGCTTGCGGGACGCTCAGGGATGCCGGACTTGCCGATATGCGCTCGACAACCGTCATCGTGCGCTCTCCTGCCGCGATGCCGTGGGCCTGATGGCGCGGCGGTCGTAAGCCTCCGTCAGATATCGCCGCAGCGGCGTTTCGAACGTGCGCAGCGAGACGACACTCGCGATGGCGAGAACGACGATCGCCACCGGTGCCAGAACCAGTCGTTCATGTGGCGACAGGGAAAGCAGCCGCGATCCGAAAGTGATGATGACGGTCGCAACCGGAATGTGCAGCATGTAGCAGGAATAGGTCAGCGGCGACCAGCGATCGAAGCGGAGCCGCGACAGCAATGTATCGCGCCCGGCGCAGTCCGCCTGAACGGCCAGCAGCGCGATGGCGTAGATCGCGAGCAGCGCGGTCATCGTCGGCAGCCATGAACCAAGCACGATAAACGCCGCCAGTGACGCGGCCAGCGCGCCCGGAATCACGGGCCAACGCGCGATCCGGTCGCGGAACAGGTAGCAGGCGACGCCGAGGCTGAAGGCCGGCAGCGCCCGGAAGGCGCCGCCCTGGTTGATCCAGTCGGCCCACGGCGTCGTTCCAGCGGCCACCACCCAAAGGGAGTTGGCGAGCGCAGCGAGGACCACGAGCGCGATGACCGCCCCTTTGCGGTGCTGCGCGACCAGAGCGACGGCCGGGAACAGCAGATAGCAGAACATTTCCGCCGAGAGCGACCAACTCGGGAAGTTGAACGTCAGGCGTTCGCCGATGAAGGCGTGAAGCAGCAGGAACTGCGCGGGCAGGTCGGAAAGTGGATAGCGGGCGGGGTTGTCCGTCCGGGCCGCGCCGAAATGAAGCGCGCCGGCAAGGGCCACATAGAAGGCGAGGGTAGCGAGATGCAGCGGGTAGATGCGGGCGAGGCGGCGCCAGAGGAAGCGACCGATCGATGCGGCATCGTCGACGCGGCCGAAATACTGTCGTGCGATGACAAAGCCGGAGACCACAAGGAACAGATCCACGAACAGGTTGAAATGCCAGGTGTAGGCGACCATGAAGCGGCCGGCGGGCACGTCCTTGAAGTAATCGGAATAGTGCAGGATCACCACGGCGCCGGCCGCAATGATCCGTAACCCGTCCTGGTGCCTCGTGGCGCTGGTATCATGCAAGGCGGCGGTACTCCGGAGCAGCGTTTCCCTCGAGATGAGCGAGACGGGCGATCAGGCTGATGACATTCTCGCGGTCGCCGCGGGCCAGATCGTTCCAGCGCGCCAGATTTCTAGCAGCGTCAGCCACGTATCGGGCGCGCCAATTCTCGTGCCAGAGCGCAGCCCCGATGCGCGTGGCGGCGGAAGCGGGATCGGCGGTATCGATGTAGATGCCGGACTCGCCGAGCACCTCGCGGAAGATCGCGGCGTCGGGGGCGACGATCGGCAGGCCGGCATACTGCGCCTCCAGCAGCGGCAATCCCAGGCCTTCGTCATGCGACGTGCAGATGAAGAGGTCGGCGGCATCAAGCAGTTGATTGACCCGCTCGGCGGACTGGTATCCGTGCAGCGTGACGCCCGGCTGCTGCTCGAGCGCTTGCCAGTCGCTACCCCACCCCGGCCGTCCGACGATATCCAGCGTGGCGTCCGGGAATCCTTGCATCCGCAACGCATCGAGGACTTTCGCCGCCGCGGCAAAATTCTTGCGCGGCTCCACCGTCCCCAGCGCGATCAGCCGAAGCGGTTGGGGCTCCGCGCTTCGTTCGCTGCGTTGCCCCGGATCGAGGCCGAATACGTTGCGGACCGCGGGCCGATAGAGCGTCACCTCGGCATCCGATCGGCAATGCGCGGCGAGCTTGCGCCTCGTGTCGCCGGAGTTTGCGAGAAAGCGCGGATAGTGGCGCAGCGCGAGCTTGAAGGGGCCGGCCATGTAGAGCCGCGCACGCATATTCAGCTCGGCGCGCCGCGTGATCAGGAAGTCGTCGTGGATATAGGGCAGCACCCGCGAGGCAAACGGCCGCAGCAGCGGGCTCGGCGGAAAGCCGGGGCAGAGCAGGATGGAGGATGAAGCGGCGAGCCGCATCGGCAGCCCCAGCGTCTGAGTCGTCAGCATCTGGCGAAGACCTTGCGCCCGCACCGGAACGACGTCGAGCGGCGCAAGCGCCTTGGCGGAGAACAGCTCCAGCGTAATGCGCTCCAGGCCGGTGACGTGGCGTCCGAGATGGGTATTGTCGATATAGATGGCCATGCGTAGAGAATCCTGAAGTTATGCCGCAACGGACCGGTAGGTGACGTGCGGGCGAATTTGCGAGGGCGCAGTAACGCGCCGCGGCTCGCGCGGCAGCAGCATCAAGATGAGGATCACGAACTGCGCGAGCTGAATGTTCTTCGACGAGAAGCTCACTGAGCTCGCCGCGATGATGACGATCAGCAGCATGATCGCCCATGCCGCCGGGCTCGAACGGCGCAGCAATTCGACGAAAAAGCACACCAGTCCGATCGTCAGAAGGGTGGTATGGATGAGGCCGAACTGAACGACGGATGAAATCCAGAAGTTCTCGATGCCGTAGTTGAGGCCGAGCTGCGACTGCAGCGCGTTCACCCGGACCGGCTTGGGGCCGAGGATCAGTTCATTCCAGTCGAAATGCGAGAGCAGGCTGAAGGTGGCATAGCGCGCCAGTGTGCTGCCCTTGTCGGATGAGAAGCGCAGCAGCATCTTGTCGAAAATGCCGAGGTCGAGTGCGGCGAATACGATGGCTCCGGCCGCAAACAGCACGCAGATGGCGAGAATGGCCGCGGGAAGCTGCGTTCGCTTGCCGCGCATCAGGCGGAGCGCCTCAAAGCCGCCGAGCAGTCCGATGATCGCCAGCACCGTGACCAGCGAGGTTCGGCCGCCGAACGCCATCAGCGATGCCAGGCAGAATGCGATCAAGGGCAACCGCAGCAGAATCGGCGGACAGATTGCCGGGCGAAGCACCAGCGTGAGCACGTAGGCGCCGACGATGCCGGATGCCGTCAGCGGATGGCCGAGCAGCGCGGCAGAGCGCCATTCTCCCATCACCACGACATCGCCGAGCGTCAGCGGGATCAGCCGATGGCCGGAGAAATACTCATTGTATCCGAGCACGACATTCAGCAGGATCGTGAAATGAATGGCCCAGACCAGCGGGCGCCGTTGCGCCGACGACAACTGCCACATCACTATCGCAATCAGGATCGGCAGCAGGAAGGTGTCGATGATCACCGTGAACGGGCGTTCGAGCACGATCACCTGGACCAGCAGAAACAGCCAGCACAGCAGATACGCCAGCAGCAGCTTCGATTCGGAAAACATCCGGTTGAGCTCGCCGACCGGGCCGCGGCTGCGCATGCACAGCAGGGAGAACGCAAGCACCGTGAAATAGGTCGCCGGATGCAGCTTTTCGTAAAAGTTTCCGCCCGCTGTCAGATAGTGGATCTTCCAGTTGGTCAGGACGGAGGACGAGAGCGTGAAGGTTGCAATGACGGCGAGCAGCATCAAGCCGGTCGCGATCCGTTCGATGAACGCATCGGCACGCGTGGCGCGCGCGGATGTATGGGAACCCGCTCGCACCGCCTCCAATACAGGGGGGCGGCGGCGCATGTGCGCGACGCCGGCCGGTCCGTTCAACGGTCCGCGCATTCTCACCGCGCCGCTCCGACTTTCAGGCTCGCGGCGCCGTACGGCTTCAGATAGGCCGAGCTGCGGTAATAGTCGTAGAACTGCAGGCGGCTGAGATCGACGCGGGTCAGCACCGTCCCCATGATCCGGTCACTGACCGGGGACAGCAGATCCATGGCATGCGACAGCACTTCGCCGGGGGTCTGGTCCCACGCCGCTGCCACAACGATGCGATCGGCGAGCTCAGCGAGCGCGCGGCCATCGACGAGGGGCACCAGCGGCGGCGAGTCGATCACGATCAATTCGTACCGGTGGCGGAAGTAGTCGAGCACATCGACGATCCGGTCGGAGAACATCAGCTCCGTGATGTACTCGACCTGCTGGATCTTGGTTGACGGCAGCACAGACAGTCCGGTGCTGTGATCCACCAGCACGGCGTGCTCCGGCGCGGCCTGGCCGATCGCGACTTCCAGCAGTCCGGCATCGGCGCGGGGACAAAGTGCGCGGGTCACTTGCGGGTTGCGGAGGTCGCCATCGATGAGCAGCGTTCGGATGCCGAGCGTGGCCAGCGACTGCGCCAGGTTGATGGCCAGCGTGGTCTTGCCTTCGCTGTCGAGCGCGGAGGTGACCTGCACGACTTTCACCGGCTGCGAACGCATCGTCCGTTGCAGCGCCAGCCGAACGGCCCTTATCGCTTCTGCGAAGAACGTGCCGGGCTCGTCGATCGCGTAGCGTGTCAGGGGCGGCTGCAGCGGCGCCGGCAGCAGCTTGGTGGTCTTCGGATCATAGCGGCCGAGTTCCTTTCGTCCGCGCCGGGCGAGACCAGCGAGCTCGCGCGAGCCGATCAAGGGGACCGCGGCGAGGGCCGGCACGCCCGCAATGGCTTCGGCCCGTTCGAGTGTTTTCACACGATCGTCGAGATAGTCGGCAAGGAACGCCAGCACGCTGCCGGCGCCGAGGCCGAGCATGATGGCGAGGCCGAGGATCAGCATTGTCTTGGGCGACGATGGCCTGATCGGAATGCTGGCCTTGGTCACGATCCGCGAATCCGGCATCTCCAGGCTCTCTTGCGCGGTCGTCTCCTTGGAGCGTGCGAGATAGGACTCATACTGCGTGCGGTTGGCCTCGGCCTCGCGCTGCAGCTCGCGCAAGCGCACCTGGGCCTGCCCTGAGGACGTGGAGACACCCTGGAGCTGGTCGAGGCTCTGCTGCAGCGACGCTTCCCTCGAACGCGCGACGTCGTAATCGTGCTTCGTGCTCTCCAGTATTCGCTTTATTTCCTCGTTGATGAGCTTTTGCGTGTCGCGCCGCTGCGCCCGGACATTGGCGACGGAGGGATGACGCGCGCCATACTTGCTCGAGAGTTCGGCTTCGTTCTTGGCGATGTCGGCGTACTGGGTCCGCAGTTTTGTGATCATTTCCGAGGAAATCGCTGCGTTGATGCCGCCGGGGTCGCCGCCCGATTTCGCGATATCCTGGACCTGCTCGTATTTTGCTCGCGCTTCCGCCGTTTGTGCGCGGGCGGCGATCAGCTTGCCGTTGAGGTCGGTGATCTGCTGGTCGTTGAGCGTCACGCCTTGCGACACCATCAGATTGTTGGCGGAACGAAAATCCTCGACCGCCTTTTCCGACGCGACGACTCTCGACTTCAAATCGTCGATCTGCCCATTGAGCCAGGTCGCGGCTATCCGCGTGGCGTCGTATTTGGCGCGAACCTGTTCGTCGAAATATGCGTCTGCAATCGCGTTGGCGATGGTGGCGGCCTTTTGCGGCGATCGCGAACTGACAGCGATGTCGACGAGGAAAGTGGTTCCCTGGCGCGTCACTTTCATCCGCTTCTGAAGGATATCGACCGATCGCGACTTGGCGGCTTCCTCCGGGTTGGCGCCGTCGCTCGGCCCGCTGCTGCGGAAGAGGTTCTTGATCGGATCGAGCAGGCCGGGTTTCGGCGTGAACTCCTCGTCTTCCGTCAGCTTCAGCTTGCCGACGACGCGCGTCAGGATGGCGACCGACTGGATCAGCAGCGTCTGGCTTTCGATCGTCGCGTCGTCGGTGCCGAAGTTCGACAGCACCGACTGGTTGGTCTCGACCACGTTGGCGCGGCGCGGATCGACCAGCACGGTCGAGGTTGCCGTATATAAAGTCGTCGCGAACAGCAGATAGACCGTTGCCAGGCCGAGCAGGGCGATCGCCGGGAACGCCACCATGCGGTAGCGGCGGCGCAGGATACGACCCATCTCGCGCAGATCGACAGTCGGATACTGCGGGCTCTCGGCCGGACGGACCGGAGGCTCGTCGGCGATCACAAAGGGCAGGTCAGAATTGCGCTGTAACATTCATTCCCACCAGGTGTTTGTCGAAGGTGAAGACCGGAACGTCGCTGTCGCGCTTGGTGTAGCGGTAGTAGGCGGAAACGGCCGCGAAACGGTTGACGAGATATTTGACGCGCGTGTCTGACGTCAGCACGTTGTCCTTGCGGAGCTGGCCGAAGAATTTGTCGTTCTCGTAACCGCCCGCGAGCGACACGATGACGTTGCGCCGCAGTTCGTAGTCGAGACCGAGCTGAACCGCATTCGCCAGCACGCCGGTGGCGCTGGTGTCGGTGGTCTGGGTGACGAGCTGTTCGGCATTGAAGTGCACGTCGAGCAGGCGCGTCGGCCGCCATGTCAGCCGCGCGCGATAGGAGGGGCCCTCGATGTTGCCGATCGACGGATCGTCGAAACGCTGCTGGACGTAACCCGCGCCGAACTCGCCGGTGACCAGATTACTTAAGCCGACAGTGATGCCGGACAGCGCGCGATAGCCCTGCGAGTCCAGGGTGTGGCCCGGTGTTCCCCTGATGTCGCGCTGATTGCCTTCCACGCCGCCGAACCAGCCGAGCGTGGAAGAGATCGCATAGTCGATCCGGCTGTGCAGCGAATAGACCTGTCCGTCGCGGCTATCCTGATTGATGACGGTGCCGTCTTGCGCGCGCGTCGAACCGTAGTCGTAGGAATCGGTGCGGAAGCCGACCGACGTCGTCAGCCGGTTGAATTCCTTGCGCAGCGTGACGTCGCCGGACATCAGATTGTATGGCGTCGGCGATATGGCGTTGGCAGGCGAGGTGAGCGTGCCGACGCCCTCGTTCAGATGCGCGATCTGAAAGCTGCCCAGCAGCATCGTGTCTTTCGTAATATCCAACCAGCCGTTGCCCTTCAGGCTGCCATTGGTCTGGTTCAGGCTCGAATTCTGGCTATAGTTCGTCTGCTGCGCGTCCAGCTTCAGATCGACGCCATGCCGTCCCCACAAGGAGTGCGCGCGTAGGGTCGGCTCGACCACCGCTGCGATGTCGGAACGTTGGTTGGTGTTCGAGGCAAAGACGTTGCTGTCGTAGAAAGTGCCGGCGGTTAGCGACGGGTTGAACATCCAGGAGCCGGAGCGAATGCCGACGGGTTCATAGCCGGGTTGTTGTCGCTTCTTCACCGGCATGTCCTCGGGCGGTATCTCTTCGCGGGTTTCCGGATCGGTCCTGTCCGGGAGCGATGACGGCTCAAAGATTTTCGTCGCGTTCCAGGGCGAAGCGAATTCCCCGCTGGTCCACGGAATGGCCTGTGCATTCGCCGACGAGCCAAGGCCAAGCAAGATGGCAGCCGCCGGCGCGGGCAACAGGCTGATGCGGTTCAGGTCGAGCAGGCGTATCGAACGCAATCGTTCCCCGCTTCTTCCAGACGCATTCAACGATGCAGATGCAGATTCCAGTCCCATCACCCATCCCTTGCGGGAACGCGAAGGCGGCGAACACATATTGGGCGAGGCCCATCGCTCAAATAATGATCGTCGACTGCGCATAAGAACGGCAGGCCTCATACTCGGTACGCGGGCGCAAGGTTTTGAGTTGGTGAGATGGAAGTGATGCGCACGCCTGCAACGCGTCTTGCCGGAAAAGTTTCCCCGCGCTGCAAAATTTTTCGCAATCGCAAAAAATTCTGTGATGACAGCGCAACACGAACGCTGTCATCCGCTCGTGAGCGGCATTCACCTCATCTGTAGTTTCGTGGATTGCTAGAAGTAGCGCTCCGGAATTCGAATGTTGTCGCCCGGATAGACCGGAACGGGAGCATTAAGAGGATAAGTCTCTTCTGCGCCGGCGCCTGCGCGGCGTAGAAAGACCTTGTTCTCGTTGGCGCGGTAGGTGAATCCGCCGGCGCTCGCGACGGCATCCATCACCGTCAGACCATTGCGGTAAGGATACTCGCCGCTCTTCTTCACTTCGCCGAGAATGTAATACGGGCGATACTGCGCGATCTCGACGTTGACGCGCGGATCACGCACGATTCCTTTTGCGAGCGCGGATGCGATCGATTTTTCGAGCTGCCGCGTCGTCGCACCCGCAGCCTTGATATGGCCGGCGAGCGGAATCGAGACCTGACCGCTATTGCTGATTTCATACTCGCCGGTGATGTCAGGTTCTCCATACACCTTGAGCCTGATTCGGTCGTTCGGACCGAGAACGTAACTGTCCGCCGACGATGACAATGCGGATGGCGACGTTTGTGCTGAAGCTTGAACCGAAAGACCGGCACTGATGCCGGCGATCGCAAGGACGAAGAGAAGGGGAAGCGTCAGGCCGGCGCTGGACGACCGTTGCTGCATGGCTGCATCTCCATGAGTGCACGTAACAGCTTGCGATCATTGAGAAGCAAAAGCGGCGAAAGAATGTGAAGGCGAGAGTTCCGTCACATTTGGTGAACGAGTCACTTCGACATCATCGAGTGTGCAGCGATCACAAAGAGTGTGCAGCGATTACAAGAAGAGGATCGTCGATCCTTCGATCGCAACACACGTCAGAGTTCCCGTACGCCATGCAGCGGTGTCGATGTTGATTCGGTTCTGCCTGATATCCGGATGCGGCACCGGTGTATGACCGTGCACGACGAAGCGTTCGTGACTCTGTGTGGAGTCGAGGAACTCATCACGAATCCAAATCAGATCATTGGGATCCTGATGCTCGATCGGGACACCAGGACGAATGCCGGCGTGCACGAACAAGAAATCGCCGCAACTGAACTGATCGCGCAGGCATCGCATGACCAATTCGTGTGCACGAGGAAACGCGTCAACAAAGTGGCGATGCGGGTTGAAGGCCGTCTCATTCTCGTCGCGCAGTTCGACGCCGTATGATGCAAGCGTCTGCATTCCGCCCAATTGCAGCCAGTAGGGCAGAATCGTCGGGTCCTGCAGGAACCCTTCCATCACAGCTTCGTGGTTGCCTCGCAGACACACTGCACCATGGACAACAAGTCGCACCGCGAGCAGATCGAGCACCGTCCTGGAGTCCGATCCGCGGTCGACGTAATCGCCGAGATAGACTTCAACTGTGCGTGCGATCGGCCTGCGCCTTATATCGTCGTCGATTCGTGCGGTGATCTCGCTCAACAGATCGGCCCGGCCGTGGATGTCGCCGACCGCATAGATGCGTGTGCCGGCTGGCGCTGAAGCGGCTACGGAGCGCGAAGGTGCTGCCAATGGTCGGTGCATGATACAAGATGTCGATCATGGAACCAGGCGACGGTCAATCCACGACTCGGTGCGTCGATACGTCTAGAAGAAGATCAGACGAACAAGAACCGCGATCGTCACCCACGCAATCATGTTCCCGATGATGATGCGGTTTCTGAGTTTGCGGTCGGGCAACAGTCTGTCGTGTTGCACCAGCGCGCGGCTCTCCAGACGTTCGGCCATCATGGGCGCCTCCCCGGAACTGTTCCGCGAAGTGGACGGCTGGCGAATCGCTGCCGTCTCTGTTTCCTTCCGAAGCTTGGCAATCATCATGCGCCTCAATCACTGCCTTTCGACAGGCTGTGGCTGATCGCTTCAGCTTTCGATGAACAATCTCGTTCAAAATAACGACGTGACGGGCATTTGTTGCCCGCGCGGTAGCGCCGAGTGTGTTCAACTATATGTCCAGAACCGGACAATGGATTTTGTTCCGTGATTTTTGATTATGCATGGCAGCGTCAAACGACGCGCAGATCATTAACCAGGCAAATCGACTCTAAGCGTCTCCGAACAAACCGGAATATCGCGTCGCACAAACTTCATTAACGAGTCAGTTCCGCACGTCTGCGAAAGCGCTTTCGCGTTCTCGCCAAATTTCGTTCAAGATTCTGGAAAGTGTTAGCGACCGCGAAGTGCGGACATTCGCTGCTGCGAAATCGTCACGCTCGTTGTCGAGCAACTCGAGATGCTCGATCACAGTTTGGTTCCAGAAGAAAGGAGACGCATGGCCTCCATTGTGACAGCGAGCTTCGATCGGAACAACGTTACGCCGATTCGAAGAGAGCGAACTCAGATATCGGTCCGTCCTGTCGAATTTGCCGGCGGCAGTACGCATGGCGCGTATCGAGCGCGCCGGCGTTCGCGCAAGCGAGCGCGGATCGAACCGTCGTCCTCGATCGCAAAGCGGATCTTCGATATTGCGGCAGCAAGCGGCGCATTGCTGTTCTTTGCGCCGCTGTTGATTGCGATCGCCGTGGCGATCAAGGCGACGTCGCGGGGCCCGGTGCTGTTCTTTCAGTACCGCTACGGGTATCGCAACCGTCGTTTCAAGATCTACAAGTTCCGCACGATGCGCAACGACGCCGGCGATGTCCGCGGCGTAAAGCAGACCGTGCAGGGCGACGCGCGCGTGACGGCGGTTGGTAGAATTTTGCGAAAGACCAGCCTCGACGAAATTCCGCAACTCATCAACGTTCTCAAGGGCGATATGTCGCTGGTCGGGCCGCGGCCACATGTGCCGGGAATGCTGGCGGCTGATCTGCCTTACGAAGACCTCGTGCCCTACTATTTTCAGCGGCACACCGCGCGGCCGGGCATCACGGGGCTGGCGCAGGTCAGCGGCTGCAGGGGAAGCACGGCCGAGTTCGGGCCTGCGGTTTCGCGGATCGATTACGACCTCGATTACATCGAGCGGTGGTCGCTGCGCATGGACATCATGATCATCATCCGCACGATCCGTAAGGAATTCCTGTCGGGAAGCGGATTCTGATCATCCCTCACTCAAGAAACATCGAAGGACCATGCAATGGCGACGATCGAGCGGCGCGGCCGTATCGTACCCGTTCTCCTGTCAGGCGGCGCCGGCTCGCGGCTATGGCCGCTCTCGCGCGAAACCTACCCCAAGCAATTGCTCTCGCTGCTCGGCGAAAACACCCTGCTGCAGCAAACGGCGTTGCGGGTCGAGGATCGCGCGCTGTTTACCGATCCGATGGTGATCGCAAACGCCGAGCATCGCTTCGCGATCGGCGAGCAGTTGCGCGCCGTCGGCGTCGATCGTCCAACCATCGTGCTGGAACCGTTCGGCAGAAACACCGCGCCCGCGGTGGCGATTGCCGCATTGCTCGCCAGCGAATCCGATCCTGACGCTGTGATCCTGGCAATGCCGGTCGACCACTGGGTGAGTGACCACGCTGCGTTCCGCGCCGCCATCTCGACAGGCATTGCCGCCGCGCGTTACGGCCGCTTCGTCCTGTTCGGCGTTCGGCCGTCGTCGGCGGCGACCGGGTTCGGCTATATCCGGATGGGCGATGAGCTGGATGCCGCGTCCCCCATTCGTAGCGTCGCCGGCTTTGTCGAGAAACCCGACCTGGTGACGGTCGAGCGCCTGCTGGCGTGCGACGAACATGTCTGGAACAGCGGGATATTTCTGCTGCCGGCGCGTCGGTTCATCGACGAATTGGCGCAGCGCGCGCCGGAAGTCCTGGCCGCCTGCCGTAAGGCGCTGACGGGCGCCACCCGCGACCTCGATTTTCTTCGCCTCGACGAGCGCGCCTTCGAGGCCTGCCCGGCGATCTCGATCGACTACGCGATCATGGAAAAGACCGAAAACGCGGTGGTCGTTCCCGCCACGTTCGACTGGAGCGATGTCGGCAGCTGGTCGGCGCTGTGGTCGATGGCCGATAAGGATCAATCAGGCAACGTCGTCATCGGCGACGCAGTCGTCGAGGATGCATCGGGTTGCTATGTCCGTGGTGACGGACAACTGGTCGCGGCGCTCGGCGTCGAGGATCTCGTCATTGCCACTTCGCCTGATGTGGTGCTGGTGACCAGCCGCAAGCGCGATCAGGATGTCGGAAAACTGGTCGAGCGCCTGAAGGCAAACGGCCATCGTTCGGCGACGCAGACCCACAGCGTCCATCGTCCCTGGGGCTACTATCAGTCGATCCACGCCGGCGAGCGGTTTCAGGTCAAGCGCATCACCGTCAATCCCGGCGCCAAGCTGTCGCTGCAGAAACATTATCACCGTGCCGAACACTGGGTCGTGGTGAACGGCACCGCGATCGTCACGCGCGACGACGAAGAGATTCTGCTGCGCGAGAACGAGTCGATCTTCGTTCCCCTGGGATGCATGCATCGGCTGGAGAATCCCGGAAAGGTTCCGCTCAATCTGATCGAGGTCCAGTCGGGCGCCTATCTCGGCGAGGACGACATCGTTCGCGTGCAGGATATCTATGATCGCGTCTGAGGCGCGGCCGGATGAGAGGCAACATCCGCATCGGGGACGGCGCGCGCCGCAGCACAGGGTATGCGCGCGACACCAAAGGAGGCGGCCATGAGTGCAAAACAGCAAGTGAAGGAGCTGGTGAAGGACGCGTTTCCCTCGATCTGGCTGCAGTGGCATTTCATGAAGCGCCCGAAATCGGCGGAGCGGGAACTGTCCTATCTCGAAAAAGTGATCCCCGATGACGCGGTGACGGTCGACGTCGGCGCGAATTGCGGCCTCTACACAAGGCGGCTGGCGCGCCTTTCCCGGCAGGTCCATGCCTTCGAGCCCTCGCAGGAAATGGCGAGGCTGTTGCGTCGGACCTCGGCGCGGAACGTCAGTGTCCACGAGATTGCGCTGTCGGACCATGACGGCGATGCCGAATTGTTCATTCCGCAAGGCGAAGACGGCCTGGTCTATGGCCTTGCCTCGCTGGAAACGCGAGCTGAGCCATCGGCCAGAATGGTCTCCGCCCAGGTGCCGATCGCGCGGCTCGACGCGGTGATCAATCAGGACGTGGCGTTCGTGAAAATCGACGTCGAAGGCCACGAGTTGAACGTCCTCAACGGCGCCGTCGAACTCCTGGACCGGTGCCAGCCGGTATTCTTGGTGGAGGCGGAGGACCGCCATCGTGCCGCGGCGACGCGCTCGGTGTTCGAGTTCTTTCGCAGCAGGTCCTATCGGGGATTCTTCCTGAAGGACAATGAAGTGATTGACGTCGAGGCGTTCGATCCTGGAACGCTTCAGGATGCCGATGCGTTACGGCCGGATGGCGGTCGCAAGGACGGTCAGTTCTACGTCAACAACTTCTTTTTCTTTCCCCGCCATCTCGACGGCGAATCGATATTGAGCAGCTAGCTCCTCGTTTCGCCTATCCCGCCGGCGCGGCCTTGGCCGCGTAGCTGTTCAGACAGGAATCCTAATGCATATAGCAATGATCGGCGCCGGCTATGTCGGGCTGGTGTCAGGCGCGTGTTTCTCCGATTTTGGGCATCAGGTCGTCTGTATTGATAGCAACGCGGAGAAAGTTGCAAGCCTCAACAACGGAGAGATGCCGATCCATGAGCCCGGGCTTGCCGAGCTGGTGGCGCGAAATGTCGACCAGGGCCGCCTGTCGTTCGCGAGCGATCTGAAATCCGCGGTCAACGAAGCAGAAGTGGTATTCATCGCGGTCGGCACGCCGTCGCGCCGTGGCGACGGCCATGCCGATTTGTCCTATGTCTACACGGCAGCGCGCGAGATTGCGGGCGCTCTTCCCGATCGGGCGGTGGTGGTCACCAAGTCGACGGTTCCGGTTGGAACGGGTGACGAGGTTGAGCGCATCATCCGCGAAGAGAATCCGGCCGCTAGCGTTGCCGTCGTCTCCAATCCCGAATTCCTGCGTGAAGGGGCGGCGATCCGCGATTTCAAGCATCCCGACCGGATCGTCATCGGAACGGATGATGCGCGCGCCCGCAGCGTGATGGGCGAGGTGTACCGGCCGCTCCACCTCAACGCTTCCCCGATCCTCTATACCGACCGCCGCACCGCGGAGCTGACGAAGTATGCCGCCAACTCCTTTCTCGCCACCAAGATCGCCTTCATCAATGAGATCGCGGATCTCGCCGAAAAGGTGGGCGCCAATGTGCAGGAAGTCGCGCGCGGGATCGGTCTCGACAATCGGATCGGCCAGAAATTCCTGCATGCCGGGCCGGGCTTCGGCGGCTCCTGCTTTCCAAAGGACGCAATGGCGCTGATCAAGACCGGTCAGGACAATGAATCGCCGCTGCGCATCGTGGAGACGGTGGTTGCCGTCAACGACCAGCGCAAGCGGGCGATGGCGCGCAAGGTTGCAGGCGCGTTCGGCGGCAACATCCGCGGCAAATCGATCGCGGTGCTCGGCGTCACCTTCAAGCCCGAGACCGACGACATGCGCGACGCGCCGTCGATCCCATTGATCACGGCGCTGCAAGACATGGGCGCTGAGGTGCGCGTGTTCGATCCGGTCGGCATGGAGCAGGCAAAGAAGGTGTTTGAGAACGTCACCTTCTGCGACAGCGCCTACCGCTGCGCCAAAGGGTGCCACGCGCTCGTCATCGTCACGGAATGGGAGCAATTCCGGGCGCTGGACCTCAGGGAGCTGGCCGCCATGATGGCCTGTCCCGTCATCGTCGATCTGCGCAACATCTACTCTCCGGAGGAAGTGGAGCGGAACGGCTTTCTGTATTGCGGCGTAGGGCGGCCGAAATCGGTAGCGTACTGAAGGACACGAGCCGTCATGGCATCGGCTGACTAGGGATACACGCATATGATGATTGCGGATCAGGCAATTCTGGTAACGGGGGCTGCGGGATTCATCGGATTCCACGTGGCGCAGCGGTTGCTGCAGTCCGGCCACCGCGTGGTCGGGATCGACAACCTCAATTCATACTACGATCCGCAACTGAAGGCGGCCCGGCTCGCGATCCTCCGCAGCGATCCGCGCTTTCAGTTCGAAGAGCTCGATGTGGCGGATCGCGTGGCGATACCGGCGCTGTTCGCGCGCCATCGGTTTCCCGTCGTCATTCATCTGGCTGCGCAGGCGGGCGTGCGGTACTCGCTGAAGGATCCGCATGCCTATGTCGACGCCAATCTGGTCGGCTTCACCAATGTGCTGGAGGGATGCCGGCACAATGGCTGCCGTCATCTGCTGTTCGCGTCCTCCTCATCCGTCTACGGCGCCAACAGGAAGCTGCCGTTCTCGGTACATGACAACGTTGATCATCCGATCAGCCTCTACGCCGCGAGCAAGAAGGCCAACGAGCTGATGGCTCATTCATACAGCCATCTCTACCGTATTCCATGCACCGGCCTGCGGTTCTTCACGGTGTACGGCCCGTGGTATCGGCCCGACATGGCGCTGTTCGTATTTGCGGACGCGATCGTCCGCGGCGATCCCGTCAAGTTGTTCAACGGCGGGCGGATGCTTCGCGACTTCACCTATATCGACGATGTAACGGAAGCGCTGGTTCGCTTGATCGATCGCGCACCGCAAGGCGGGCAGATCGGCCTCGGCGGGGCCCTGGACCCGGGATCGAGCGCCGCGCCCTGGCGGATCTATAATGTCGGCAACAACAAGCCGCAGCAATTGCTGCATGTGCTCGATGTCCTCGAACAGGAGCTTGGGCGCAAGGCCAACAAGGAATTGCTGCCGATGCAGCCCGGCGACGTGCCGACGACCTATGCCGATGTCGATGACCTCGTGCGTGATGTCGGCTTTCGCCCGGCGACGCCGATCGAGGACGGCATCCAGAAGTTCGCGGCCTGGTACCGCGGCTATCGCGCGGCTTAGAGCATGATGCTGAAGGCCTGAACCAGTGTGATCTGTCACCTTAGGCATATGCGCAAGTGCAACGGCGCGCTCAAGCACCTGGCGAGATTTTGGCAGAGCCGTTGGACGGAAACGGAGGCGAGCGTCGATCTCAATCAAGATCGCCTTTCATGCACGCGGCGATAAAAGCCGTCTTTCCGGGCGTCTCGTTGTTACCCCAGCCGCGTTGAGCTGCAAGATCCTTGCAGGATTGAAAGGAACGCTTTGTGACTTCCGATTCGTTTTTGGTCGAACTGGTGCGACGGATGGCTGGGGCAGGCGTTGGCGATGCTGGAGGTGATGACGATATCGGAGGTTGTGTCGTCGATACCGGCGGCAATGCCGCGGCAGCAGTTGAGTTCGGCAAAGCGCCGCCGTCGGGCCTCTGGGTTGCAAGAAGGAAAGCAAAGACTGCAGTGCATAGCGTGAAGGCGCCAATGAGGGCGACCGAAAGCCACCTGGCTGATCTTGTTTTTGCCGGCCGCGGCGCTCCATAAGCGTGGCCATCGTCCCATGTTGGTACGATATAGGCATGAACGGGCTCCGGAATATTCTTCACCTTCCGCGCGCCGATGTCGATAAATCGCGTGGACAGCTTGTTGGCGACCTGCTCGTGCACCGCGCGTGAAATACAGATGCCGCCAACTTCCGCCAGGCCCTCAAGGCGAGCGGCGATATTGACGCCATCGCCGAGCAGATCGCCCTCGCGCTCAACCACGTCGCCGATGCCAATGCCGATGCGATAGCTCATCTGCCGGCTGCCCGGATAAGCAAGATTCCGCGTGCGCAGGCTTTCCTGGATATCGATGGCGCAGCGTACCGCTTCGACTGCGCTGGAGAATTCTGCAAGAAGCGCATCACCTGCGGTATTGAAAATGCGGCCGCCTCCCGTCGCAATGAGGTCGTCGGTGGTGGATCGACAGGACGCCAATCGCCGCAGCGTCTCTTCTTCGTCATCGGCGACCAACCTGCCGTAGTCGGCAATGTGGGCTACCAGAATTGCGGCGAGCTTGCGCCTCATGAAGATGGCATCCCGAACAAAATCGGTCGCAGCAGAATGCTCCCAGGTTAGGACAACCGGGATATGACGGCGGTGCCGGCGCAAATAACTCGCGGAACCCGTCAATCCGGTTGGCGTCACGCGAAGCCTATCCGCCGTCCATCCAGGCCGCAATACCGAACCCTCCCGTAAGCTACCCGAAATGCTGCGGTTTTTGCCCGATCGCATCGCGCGCGGCGAAGCGTACGACAGCGGCAGGGCGGCGATTTGCCCCTCCCTGGCTGGCCGTTGGTCGATCGCTTCATTTGCGTTACCACTCCATCAGATGGGAGTACGCCGATGCCGCTATGGACCTGCGAACAATGTGGCGCCCAGTTTCCCGAAACTGCTGAGCCGCCGGCCGCTTGCCCCGTCTGCGAGGATGAGCGGCAGTATGTGAACTGGAACGGCCAGACGTGGATCGCTCGCGAGAAACTGGCGCAACGCTACAAGCTCGTCTGGCGTGACGATCTCGGCATTCCCGGGATCAGCATGCAGCCGGGTTTCGCGATCGGGCAGCGCGCGCTGCTGGTGCCCGAGGCCGATGGCTGCGTGATGTGGGATTGCGTGCCGCTGGCTACAGGGGAGGGCATCGATTACGTTCGTTCGCTCGGCGGGCTTAAGGCGATCGCCGTCTCGCATCCGCATTACTATGGCGCGGTCGCCGACTGGAGCGAGGCGTTCGGCGGCGTGCCTGTCTACCTGCATGGCGACGATCGCGCCTTCGTCACGCGGCCGCATTCCGCCATCGTGCCATGGACCGGCGACAGCCATCGGATTTCGGACGACATCCTGCTGGTGCGAACCGGCGGACATTTCGCCGGCGGCACGATCCTGCACTGGCGCGCGGGCGCGCAAGGGAAGGGCGCGCTGCTCACCGGCGACGTCGCGATGGTGGCGATGGACCGCCGCTCCCTCAGCTTCATGTACAGCTATCCGAACTACATTCCGCTCAATGCCACAGCGGTGCATCGTATTGCGCGCGCGGTCGAGCCGCTGGCGTTCGATCGCATCTATGGCGCATGGTGGGGCCGCAACATCGAAGCCAATGCCAAGGCGGCGTTCGAAATGTCCGTCCGACGGTATATTGCAGCCATCTCTGGCTGAGGCAGCCCGGTCAACCCCATCCTTATGGCTTCTCCGCCCGTGGCATTGTTGGCAGTATCGATGCCGAACAAGAAAAGGGGGAAGCACGATGACATCGCAGCCTTTGCTTTTGCTGGGAGCGCCCGGTTCGCCCTATACGCGCAAGATGCTGGCGGCGCTGCGCTATCGCCGCATTCCCTATCGTCTTCTGGTCGGCTCGCACCGTACGCCGACCGATCTGCCCAAGCCAATACCGCAACTGCTTCCGACGTTCTATTTCACCAAAGCCGACGGCTCGGTCGAAGCGGTCGTCGATTCGACGCCGCTATTGCGTCGCTTCGAGCGCGACTATCCAGATCGCAAGCTTATCCCGTCAGACCCGGCGATCGCCTTTCTCGATTATCTGCTCGAGGACTTTGCCGACGAATGGCTCACCAAGGCGATGTTTCACTATCGCTGGCATTTTCCTCAAGATGCGGACCAGGCCGGGGAAATCTTGCCGCGCTGGTCGGTGAAGCCGATGACCGAAGCTGTGCTTGCGCCGATGAAGGCCTTCATCAAGGATCGGCAGATCTCGCGCCTCTACGTGGTCGGCTCGAACGACATCACCGCGCCCGTCATCGAGGCGAGCTTTCGTCGCTATCTCGGCGCCATGAAGCGCCATCTGGAATATCAGCCGTTCCTGATGGGCGCGCGGCCGGGCACGTCGGATTTCGCTGCCTACGGTCAGTTGACGCAACTGACGCGGTTCGATCCGACGCCGACGGCGATTACGCTCGCAGAGGCGCCGCGCCTGTTTGCCTGGACCGAAGTGCTGGAAGATCTCTCCGGCGTCGAACCCACCGAGTCCGACTGGATTTCGCGCGACAATATTCCAGCGACGCTCAAGGACCTGTTCGTCGAAATGGGCCGGGTCTATGTCCCGGTGATGCTGGCAAATGCCAAAGCAGTCATGCAGGGCGCGAAAACGGTCGAGACCGAAGTGGACGGCCTGCCATGGGTGCAGGAGCCGTTCCCCTATCAGGCCAAGTGTATCAAGTGGATCGGCGAGGAATACGCCAGGCTCGACGGCGATGCACGGCAAGCGGTGTCGTCGATCATCGCCGGTACGGGATGCGAGAGGCTGCTGTCTCCCGCAGCGTGATTTCTGGCGCGGCCGGCTAGCGGTTGCCGGCTCCGACCGCGGCCACACCGCGTGGCATTGGCGCTGCCCGTTGCGCCGGTTGCAGCGGGACAGATCCGCTCTTGGGCTCGCTGAGCCAGCCGGTGAGGCGCGACATCAGGCCTGCCTGTTCCACCGTCCGCGCCTCCTGCACGAACGGATCGGTGTAGCATCGGGCGCCCGCGGCCTTGGCCATCCGCGCCACTGCATCGGTCATCGCCGGAGCGCCCGCGGTATAGACCACGTCATCAGGCGTCAGCTTTGGCAGATGATCGGTCGGCCGGCCGCTTTGAATGGCGTGTGAGATTTTCTGCGGCTCCGACACCATCGGAAGCAGCGTGACGTTGGGAAACAGCGCCAGCCGGCACAGCGCCGCGTGCATGTAGAGCGAGCGGATGCTGCGGGCCTGCACGATGAAGACCATTTCGCGCTGCGGCTGCTCCATGATCGCAGCAACCGCGACCGACCACATCGGGGCAAAACCGGTGCCGCTGGCGACGAGAACGATACGGCCGGCATGGCCTTTCCTGAAGAAGGCGCGGCCATAGGGTCCCGTCAACTTGACGCGGTGCCCTGGGCGGATTTCGTGGCCGAGCGCCGAGGACACCTGCCCGTCCGTGACCTTCCGGATGTGAAAGTGCAGCAGGTGATCGTGAGGAGGACCTTCCAGCGGAAAGGTCGGGCTGTAGGACCTTGCCGGGAATCCCTGAAACTGCAGCTTGCAATACTGGCCGGGAAGATAGTCGAGCGGCTTCGGCAACTCGATGTCGACGCCCACCACGTCGGGGGCGAGTTGAACGGTCTGCACCACTTCCGCCGACAGCGCCACCGGTTCGGGCGCCGCCTCGATCGCAATCTCGAGATCGGAGACGATTCGGGCCTGGCAGGCGTGAATCATATCGTCGCCCGGGCTATGGCCGCCGAACACCTGGCCGTCGACCTTTCGCACGCGGCAGGCGCCGCAGATTCCGGACCGGCAATCGTGCGGAAGATCGACGCCGTTCATCAACGCCCAATCGAGCAGGAGCTCGCCGCAATTCGCCAGAAACGGCTCGTTGTTGATCGTGACCTTGCAAATCTTTGGCATTTATTCCACCTCGATGCGAATTGGCCGGACGTGCCTGGTATGTCTGATCTGGCTGTGGTCGAACGCGGCAACCCGCATGAAGACGCCGCTTCTGATCGGCACGTCGAATTGACTTGTGGTGTCGAGCCGGCGCTTCACCTCGAGCGCCCAATGGCCTGAGGCCCAGCGGGCCGCGGATCTGATGTCGGCGCGGTCGCCTAAAAATTCGCCGTTCAGGATGACGCCCGGGATCACGGTCCCCGTCGGGATGCGGGCGTCGACGCTGATTGAATAGGGCACCGAATCCTGCTCGGTCATGAACCAGCGTGCGCCGTCGCTCTCGCCATGATTGGGGTCGAGGTCAATGTCACCCATCGCGGCGGTCGTGTCGGCGATTGCCTTGGGCAGGCGCAGCGGGGCGATCAGGCGGCTGCGGCGCGGACCGCCGGCGGTGTCGGCTTCGACGGTGAAATTGTCGCGGTAGTTTGCCGTTCCCGGGTCCGGCGCGAAGCCGCCTTTGTAGGGAACGATATTCGCCGCCTGCATCGGGGTCGGCTCGACAGGCGGTCCGAAATGGGCATCGTCCATCCATCCGCTGGCGCCGCCGCTCGTAGCCTTCCATTGCCATACGTCGGCATAGCCGGACGCCGTGTAATGCAGGCCGCGGCCGCTCATGGTGGCGGGCGCGCCGGCGACCGGCTGCGGCCCGGGATGAAAGGTTCGGCCGCCCGCCAGCGTGACATCCGACGTGGTCAGCAGCACCGAAAACTTGTCTTCGTTGTACTGATGCTCGTCGCCGATCTGAAAGCCGGAATGCAGCAGATGCCAGCCATCGCCATGCTTGACGAGCGGCAGATGCTTCAGCGAGCGCGTCGAATCTTCCCAGGTAAAGAGGAAATAGGCATAGGTGCCGTCATGCACCGCGCGGATCTCGATTCTGGTTTCGCCCTTGCCGTCGAAATTTCCGCCTTCTCCGGTCAACAGCGAGAATGGCTTGACGCCGCGCCAGGCGCGATCGGACGTGTCGCCGTCGAGGGTCGGTGCATCAGCGGGATTGATGCGGCGGATGTGCACGCCATCCACCGCCAGCCGATCGGTCGCGACGAGCAACGAAGCGCCGGTGATGGCAGCGGCGACCGCGACGACGAACGCGTTGGCCTGCAGTGTCGGATTTCGCGATCTCGGCGTTCGCGGCGCCGGATCACTCGTTTGATCGCGTCGCGCGTCGGCTCGCGGCGCCAATGGATGGGATGAAACCTCGGGCGGCGCGTCCGCCTTTTCGGATTCCGGCAAGCGCGCCGATTGCTCGGCCAGCATCCCCAGGAGCTCGACGGCATCGAGCCGCGGCGGCGGCGCAGGCAGCGGGGCAGGACGAAAGATGCGCAGCAGTTGTGAAACGCCGCCGCTCATGTACTGGGTCAGGACATGAAGGGCGACAAAGGCGAGGATCACCCAGGTCCCCACCCAATGCAGCATCGCCACGTCGTAGCCGGAGTAGAAACCGAAATAGAGCAGGCCGCCGCTGACCAGAAGTCCGGCCATCGTGACGAAGAAAATCCAGTACATCAGGGCGATCACGGCGCTCAACCTGGCCTGCCCGCGACCAAACAGGCCGCGCAGCCGAACCCTGTCGAGCTGAACGCGGCGCCCGAGGCCGGAGCGGACCATGTAGACGATGTAGCCAATTGCCACGGCGACCAGGACGACGGCCGCCTGCATATGGGCGATCCATACGCTGTCGCGCGGCAGCACGGCATCGAACCAGTTGATCCAGGTCCGGTCGGGCGTTTCCGTCGCAATGCGCAGACCGGTGACGAGCGCAACGGCGAATGCTGCCACGAACGTCCAGTGCAGAATAATGGTCCCATAATCCGTCTTACGCTGCCTCACGCATACGCCCCGCTACTTCACTTCCGGGCAGCGATCGTGGCGCCGAATCCAATCACCCGCCGATGTCGCTGCCATTACCCATGATGGTGCTCAAGCCGTTGTTGAGACCATCTTCCAAGATCGTTCGTTAGCGGGCATCGGCCGGTGAAGAGCTCTTTTGTGCCCGCCGCGTGAGCCGAACCGGCGAACGCGCTTCTTGATTTGATCTGTCGGCCTCCAGCCTCCCCGGATCATCGGGGGAGCTGGAGGCCGCGCCGCGCGCCGCTATCCCCACGTGGAATGTAAATGATGTGCCAATTCCGGCATGCCCGATTGGCCAAGGTCTTCGCCCCCGATCGTGACGTCGGCGGCTGCAAGCGTCACCGCTTCGATGCTGATGGTGGGGGCCACGACGTTGCCGGCGACTTCGGCCGCGTTGCCCTGCATCTGGTTTACAGCCGCCGTGACGAGGGTCGCGTTGCCGGTCTGCAATCCCTTTATTATCGCTTCTATCTCGGCGCCGAGCATGCTGCCCTGGTGCGCGTCGAAATCGGTGACGCCCTTTTCGAATGCCCTGAGATCGCCGATCAGCGTGGCGACGGCTTCGGCGTCCTGGCTGCCCGCGAGCTCGATCGCCTGCTTTCCAAGTGAGTTGGACTGCGCAATGAAGTTGGCGACGACCACCGTCTGCACGTCGTTGTCGAGAACATTCGGAGCGGGTGGGGTGGCATCCGCAAGCGGCGAGAAGCCGCTGACGCCGCCCTGCGTCGCCATGTCAGCCAGCTTGGCGTCGCCCTGAACGATGTCGATGATGTCGAGGATGTTGTCGGCGCTGGCCTGTGCCGCAATGGGACTGATCGTGGGGTCGTTGATATAGACGAGCTCGAGCTGGAGTTGCTGGACGATCGCGTCGGCGTGGACGCCGGTCAGCCCCTCGAACAATTCCGGGCTGGCGGTCATCAGCGCCTGCATGTCGGCTATCACGGCGTTGATGTCATCGGTGATCTCTGCTCGGTTGCCATCATTGACCCCGCCAAGGATCTGACTGGCCACGTTGTCGAACATCTCGCCGATCTCTGCGAGATTGGGGGGCCCGTCGGCCGCCGGAGGGGCGGCCGGCGTGGCCGGCGCCGGATTCGCCAGCACGGGATCGGCGCTGACGGCGTTGATCATGCTGAGCTGGCTGACGCGAAGCGTTTGTTCTGCCGCGGCGGCGTTACCGGGCGAGCCTGCCACGCTCACTGTGGCGTTGGCCGCCGAAATGGCGCTGGTGAGGTCGGACAGGACCGCCTGAACATGGCCGAGCGCGGCCCCGGAAAACTGCCCTGTATTGAGTTCGGCCAGCAGATTGTTCTGCACCGCGGTGAGATTGTTGGTGTGGAGGGCAATGCTGCTACCTCCCTGACCGACGTCGTCGGTGGCGTTCAGCCGCGGGGCATCCATCGGCTGTCGAGCCATGCCGTTGAAGGTGGCGCTGAGGTCCGAAATGCTCGAGCCGACCGGTCGCGCCATGGTCTGGTTGGGCGACGGCGTTTCCTCTGGAAGCGTCGGCGACGGAGGAGCGACTGGCGGACTGGCGACGTCATCGATCGGGCGATCGAAATCAACGTCGGGTTGAGGTCCTTCGAAGCGAGCCATTGTTGGTCCCCTGTCGTCCAGTCGAATTAAAGACGTATGCGCAGGCACTCGCCAGGGAGCAGGATGTGCGCACGGTGAAGGATCGTTGAGCTTCGTGGCGTCATTCGGCCGACACGGCGACCAATGAGCGCCGAAGCAAGGTTATAGACGGACGAATCCATGACGCGCATCGCGCCGAAAGACGGCGAAGCAGGCGCGCATGAGACGAGGATAAAGCAGCGCTTTCTGCGCCTGATTCGACAGTTCGAGATGTCGGCGCGTCCGTGCCGCAATCCTGTTGGCCGGCGTGCGCGCCGCAGGGGCGCCGAGAAGCCTTTGCCATCGTTCTACCCACGCACGAACTCGAACTATCGGTGTTCGTCGCATTCTCGCCGAAAAATGGACCGCATCGCGCGTCAAGGAGACGGGCAGGGAGGCCCGGCGGTTGCGCGGGTCGAAGGGCAGTTCAATGAGTATCGCTCAGGGTCAGGCACAGGACCGAGTGCGGGCAGCGCCTGCGCCCCGCGCCGTTTCCGGTCTGTTGTCGAAGCTGGCCGGAGACGATCCCGTCACCAGCGCGCTGCGTGCCAGCGCGCGCCGCATGATCGGCGTCGCCGTATTCAGCGGTGTCATCAACATCCTGATGCTGTCGGGCTCACTCTATATGCTGCAGGTCTACGATCGGGTGATTCCGAGCCGTAACCTCGCGACCCTGTTCGGCCTGTCGTTGATGGTGCTGTTCGCCTATCTGGTGCAGGGATATTTCGACGCGATGCGGTCGCGGATGCTGAGCCGGATCGCAACGCTGTTCGATGCCGGCCTGCAGGGCTCGATCCACTCGGCGCTCGCCACGCTGCCGCTGCGCGGGGTGAAGCCGGTGCTGATGCAGCAGCCGTTGCGCGATCTCGATCAGGTGCGCACCTTCATGTCAGGCATGGGACCGACCGCATTCCTGGACATGCCGTGGATTCCGCTGTTTCTGATCGGGCTGTTTCTGTTTCACCCGCTGATCGGCTTCACGGCGCTGCTTGGCACCGTAGCCATCATTGCCATGACATTAGTGACCGAACGGATCTCGCGCGGGGCGACCAAGGCGGCGATGGACATGAACGCGCAGCGGCAGGTGCTGGCGGATGCGACCCAGCGCAACGCGGAAATCGTCCGGGCGCTCGGCATGACGGATCGTTTGACGGCGCGCTGGGCGCAAGCCAA
>NZ_LLXZ01000176.1:67233-67705 GCF_001440395.1 Bradyrhizobium jicamae
TCTATGCCAATCTCGGTTCGGCCGCGAAGGTGCTGCGCTACATTCTGCAATCGGGCATGCTGGGCATCGGCGCCTATCTCGTCATCGCCGACAAGGCATCGGGCGGCGTCATGATCGCGTCCTCGATCCTGATGGGGCGCGCGCTCGCGCCAGTCGAACTCGCGCTCGGCACCTGGAAGCAGCTGGCCGCCGCCCGCCAGGGGCTCACGCGCCTGCGCGACATCTGCAAGGCGACCGCGCCGCCGCCGGCGCCGCCGGTCATGCTGCCGCGTCCCTGCCGCGAATTGTCGGTGCAGAATCTCGCGGTGGCGGCGCCCGGCTTCGACATGCCGATCGTGTCCGGCGTCACGTTTTCGCTCAAGGCCGGTGCAGGGCTGGCGCTGCTCGGGGCGAGTGCGTCGGGCAAGACCTCGCTTTCCAAGGCGCTGGTCGGCATCTGGCCGGCGCATCGCGGCGCGGTGCGGCTCCCCG
This sequence comes from Bradyrhizobium jicamae, assembly GCF_001440395.1. GTDB lineage: Bacteria > Pseudomonadota > Alphaproteobacteria > Rhizobiales > Xanthobacteraceae > Bradyrhizobium > Bradyrhizobium jicamae. The sequence goes on from NZ_LLXZ01000176.1 coordinate 67,705, forward strand.
G
>NZ_LLXZ01000176.1:67797-68738 GCF_001440395.1 Bradyrhizobium jicamae
CCGGCACATCGGCTATCTGCCGCAGGATGTCGGCCTGTTCGACGGCACCGTGGCGGAGAACATCTGCCGGTTCGACGAGAACGCGAGCTCGGATTCCATCCTCAAGGCCGCGCAGATCGCCGGCGTCCACGACATCATCCTGCGCCTGCCGGAAGGTTATGCGACGCGAATCGGAGCCGGCGGCATCTCGCTGTCGGCCGGCCAGAAGCAGCGGGTAGGTCTCGCGCGGGCGGTGTTCGGCGATCCGTTCCTGATCGTACTCGACGAGCCCAACGCCAATCTCGATGCCGACGGCGAGAACGCCCTGACCCGCGCCATCGCCATCATGCGCCAGAGCAAATCCATCGTCGTCGTCATCTCGCATCGCCCGAGCGCGCTCTCCGCGCTGGACATGACGATGGTGCTGTATGAGGGCAAGGCGATCGCATTCGGCCCGCGCGAAGAGGTGTTCGCACGGGTCCGCAACGCCAACGCAAAGGGAGCGCCGGGATCGCCGCCGGCCCCGGCACAGGCAAAGGCAGAACCGCGCGCAGCACTTGCTGAGAGCGTGCCATCATGAAGGGGTTTGATCACGTGCATAGCGATGAAAGGGTCGCGCGACGCCCCTTCGGTGGAACGGAGGAAGACGTCGCGGCGCCGCAGGGCCAGGCGCTGATCCTCGAACTGCAGCGATTGCGGCAGGCTTTCGAGCAGGACAACGTGCAGGACCAGCGACTTCGCCGTCCGCCGCAGGACGATCGTCCGGGCGTGCGGCGTCCGCGCACCGCGCGGCCGAAGCGCAAGAAAAAAGGCAAGATGGGCCGGGTGCTTGATGCGTGGCTCGGCCCGTTCGGGTCCCGGTCCGATGACGCTGACATCGAGCCGCCGCCACGCCGCGGCCGCGCCGCGCCGCAGTTCACGCCGCCACCTGCGAGCAACGCCCGCGGCCCGGCCGGCAATTC
>NZ_LLXZ01000177.1 GCF_001440395.1 Bradyrhizobium jicamae
GCGGGCGTCCGCATCGCGCTCGATGATTTCGGAACAGGTTATGCTACGCTTAGCCAGCTGCTTTCGTTTCGTCTCGACAAGATCAAGATAGACCGCAGCTTCGTGTCGCAACTTGACGACAGTACCGACAGCCGGGTGATCGTTCGTGCTATCCTTGGCCTTGCCAAGGGACTCGGCTTGACGACTACCGCCGAGGGCGTCGAAGACGCAGGCCAGCTGGGCTTTCTGGTAGTCAATGGTTGCACAGAAGGACAAGGCTACCTGTTCAGTGATGCCGTCCCAGCCGCCGGTATCCATGCGCTGCTCAATCGCGAATCCGGCCGCACGACGGTCGCTGAAGATGGAAGAAGAAGCCTGGATGCGCGAGTCGACGCGCTCGTTTGTTCGGAGCGGATTGGCAACAAGACGCATCTATGACGGCTTCTCGAGCATGATCCAGAGAAGTGGATATCGGTTTTCCGGGAAGGTCACGCTCAAACAAGAAGATAGAGGAGGACGACGGTTCGAAGATCAGCCGTTACGCTCCAAACCCGCCGATGGGGATGAGCTGTCGTCCAGATGAATTCCGGGCCATCGCGGACCGGGCAGAGGAACGGGGCGGCCTCGTTCGAGGTCGCCGGGCAGGTAGTAGTAGTTATCCAGCAGAATGCGGTTCTTGAGGGCCTGGTACCAACGCGCGATCTTTCCCTGGGTCAGGGGATGACACGGCGCGCCGCGTACATGTCGCATGCCTTTCTTCTCGAGCCACCTGGCCAGATCCATCGTAAGCGTCGTTTTGAACCCACCTTCTCGTGACGCGAGAGATCAGCGAGGTTCACGATTTCTTTGAAGGGATCGGCTCGTGTCTATGCTTGACCATACGCTTAAGTCGGACGCGGCGGCGCGCCGGCTCGAAGTGATCACGGAGACGGGGCGCGCGCGCACGACGTCGTTGGTTCTCCAAGGATGACAAGGCCCGGATTGTCGAGGAGACGCTGGCACTAGGTGCGGTCGTTTCCGACGTCGCCCGGCGACATGGGCTAACGCCCCAACAAGTGTTCACTTGGCGCCGCCAAGCGCGCCAAGTGCCGCCGGTAACGGTTGATGAGCTGAGTTTGTACCTGCTGTGGTCGACACACCGGCCGCGACCGTCGCCCCGGAGCACGAGGCACGCCGATCCAAGGCCAAACCAAGTAGCGGGAGTATCGAGATTGAGATCGATGGCGCTACCATCCGGGCCGGCCGTGGCGCGCGGACGCGGCCATGATTGCTGCCATCGTTCATGCGCTGAAGGCGCCCCGGTAATCAGCCCGTCCCGAGCAGTCCGGGTGAAGGTGGCGACTAAATCTGTAGACTTCCGCAAGGGGATGGAAGGGCTTGCGGCTTTGGTGCGTGAGAGCATGCGGGCTGCCCCCCATTTATGTGTCGGACGAGATTATGTGGCGGAGGCGCCCTAACGCCTGCCTGGGCCGGCCACGCCAAGGTTCTTCCGCCACATAATATTTGGTGCCTCTCGCGCGGACGCGGGATCCCCCTGCGCCGCAACACCAGAGGGGCACAATGCTCGAGTTCTATTTTCCGTATCGCGGGGTGCTCAAGCGCCTTCGTGACGGGGCGCTCGGCGCCGAGATGGATCGCATCGCGGCCACTTTTTCTCACTCGGTTACAAGCAAGCATCCGCTAAGCTTTATCTGAGCCGGATTGCGCGGTTCAGCCATTTTGCTGCGGCACATTGCGGTTCACGGCCGATCGGCGAAGCTATCGTCGATCGCTATCTACGCACGTTCATCCCGGACTCGCCGCGGATTGCAGCAGTGTCCGCGCTTCAACACGCGCGGCGGGTGGCGCCCGAACGATTCGTTGCCTCGGCGCCCAGTGTAGTCGATGGTCCGGACGCCCCACTTTTCAGCTCCTTTTCGGACGATCTAAGCAGGGTACGAGGCCTTGAGCCAAAGTCTCGCGATGGCGTTCTCTTGGGCGCGCGGCGCTTTCTCGATTGGCTCCGCCATCGCCACCCCGGCCAAGACCTCAAGGCGTTGATGGCGGAGCATGTCCTTGCTGCCGTCGAGTATCGGCTGTCGCTCTCGGCGACCTCCGCCACTCGCACGGCGGCGACTTCTCACATCCGAACGTTTCTCCGCTTTCTGCATTGGGCTGGCCACCACGAGCAGGATCTGGCCTCCGTTGTTCCAAGAACGTCCCTTGGCGTCTGGCCCATTTGCCGCCCCGGCTTTCGTGGGATGATGTTCGCCGCGCCATCGATGCTATCGGCAAGGCGACGCCGATCGACCTTCGCGATCCGGGCCGTCCTGCTGCTGCTCGCCACCACAGGCATTCGCAACGGCGAGCTGCGCGCGCTTCAGTTCCAGGATATCGACTGGCGAGCTGGCGAGATTTTTGTCCGGCGCACCAAGGGCAAGCGTGACCGGGTGGCACCGCTTCTCGAGGAGGCCGGCGCCGCGCTCGCCAATTACATCCTGCGGGCTCGACCGAAGGTCGATATTTCATATCTGTTCCTGTCCTTCACGTCGCCCGTGGGACCGTTCACGTCTGCGTCGCCGGTTTCGAGGATCGTGCGGAAGCGGTTGCGGCATGGCGGGGTCGCGCTCGGTCGCGTCGGTTGGCCGACCAAAGGAAAAGTCCCCTGCACGATAGGGACAACTTGATCAATCCGCACTCTTCCGTTCAATGGATTAAGTACCACCCTGTTACTTTCTATCGTTGAATATCCTTGGAGCGATTTTGGCTGTCGGCTGGATCTCAACATCCGTTCCTCAAGCCGCTCTTGCCAATCAAACCACGCTGTCCGATTGCATCATGCTGTGGCGGTCTGGTAGCGCTCAAGCGAAGTGCTGTAATACAGTTCCTCCATTCTCCTGAATATTTCGGCCAGACGGCGGAAGGGATCCGGAGCCAGATTCTCCATATCTTTGTCCAGCAGCCACTCACGATCGAGCAGGCCGCCGTTCCGACAGGCTCATGACGGCCTGCAGATGGGCGACCGCAGCGCGCTTGGCGGCGGCCCCTACCATTTTTGTGAAAGCAGCTCGCGAAGGGCGGCCGTGTCGAGCATCTGCTCGGCCAGAAGCGTCTTCAGCTTCGCGTTCTCCTCCTCCAAGGCCCTCAGCCGTTTCGCCTCGGAAACGTCCATGCCGCCGAATTTGGCCTTCCAATTGTAGATCGTCGCTTCGGAGATACCATGCTTGTGGCCAGGTCCGCCGTCTTCGCCCCACCTCATGCTCCTTCAATGCCGCGAGAATCTGCTCCTGTATTCGGTCTGCTTCTGTCAATCCCTTAAGAACACGCGCCGCGGTACCTTGCTTCTGTTCGTGGTCGGCAAAGCGGCCACATGATGGGATTCGGTTGAATGGTCGGTTCAAGCTCTTCGGCGTAGTCAGCCGCCTGGAGGTGGACGCTACGACTTCATCGGAGACCATCGGGTTGATGGCCTGAGAACAACGTTGGCAGCTTCGAACAGGGCCGTGCGCGTCTCTCCATCTCCGACTTTTGTGATCCGTCCCACCCGATCAATCTCGCCAGATTGGTATCGCCGGGGCGTCAACCCGAGATAGGCGCCCACGGATTGGGAAGGCAGGAATCGCCTGGGAACGTCCGCAGTGGAGCGGAAGGTCAACGCAGAGAGGCCGGGTCGATCCCCGCATCGTCATCAAGAGCCGACATGCCGGGTCACTGCGCACGGCCTTCAGTACCAGACGATGCAGTCGGGCGTGCTCCCGCATCAGCGCTTCGCGTCCGGCAAGCAGCGGATTCATGAGCGCCTCCAGCATGACGTCATCGCCATCTAACTCACGAACTCGCATCGCGAACAGAGTCCGCGAGACGATTCCGACTTTGAGACCGAGCGGACGCAGAAGTCGTCGGATGACTTGCTTTGCGGCAGCGATGGAGCGGATGATATGCTTGCTAGTAGCCGCCACCGTCCGACCCTTTGGCCGCCGATGCTCTTGACGTGAACAGGCTTGAACCACCCCGTTCTCACCACCTGCGCGATTCCATGGGCGTCGTTCCGATCGGTCTTGACTGGCATGGCCGAAAGTGCCGCCTTGACTTGGCGGGCTTCCAAACTGACGCGCGCCAGCCATCGAGACTCGTTGACCTGCAAGAAGCGGATTCGATCCTTGCTGCGCTCCCAATGGTAGGTCCTCATTCCCGAGCCTCACCCAGGCTTCGTCGATTGGCGGAAATCAGAAATGTCTCACCGAGACACGCGCCCCATCCTAGACGGCACCTAGAAAGTCGATGCGATCCTTACTATCGGATATGGTAGGGGGGACTGCCTGCAATTTGGGATACTCTGGTCGAGCGACGACCCGCTCGCAACCAAAATGCCACGCCAGCTCGAACCATGAGTCGAGGCTTGTGCATCCGTAAGGCCTTATCTGCGGACACGATCATGAAAACGCGATTGGCGGACTGTAGAGGCGGCGATGCGTGTCATATTCCGCTGAGCAATCTGGATGTAAGCGAAGCCAAGCGCTTTCAAGATGATAGCATATGGGACTGTTTCGAGCGGTTGCGGATGGAAGATCCCGTTCACTACTGCCAAAACAGCGCTTATGGTCCATATTGGTCCCTAACGAAATACCGAGACATCGTAGCTGTAGAAACAAATCACAAAACATTCCCGTCGGAACAGGGCGTCACTATTGTCGACGTGCCTGACAAGCACTGGACTCCGAGTTTCATCAAAATGGGTCCTCCTAAACATGGCGAGCAGCGCAATACCGTAAGTCCGATAGTCGCACCGGAAAACCTGATGAAACTCGAAGACTTGATCCGCCGTCGGATAAGGACGATTCTGGACGGCTTGCCGCGTAACGATGACTTCAATTGGGTGGACATGGTTTCTATTGAATTGACGACGCAGATGCTCGCCACGCTATTCGACTTTCCATTCGAGGATCGGCGGCTTTTGACCTATTGGTCGGACGCAGCTGTTGGCCATGAGATCGACAGTTGGGACAAGCGAAGCACGATCTTGTCCGAATGCTTGGAGTATTTCACGCGACTTTGGAACGAGCGCATCAATGCCGAGCCACGCGTCGATCTGATTTCGATGATGGCGCACTCGCCCGCAACTCGCCATATGGAGCCGAGTGAGTTTCTCGGGAATCTGATTCTGCTGATCGTGGGGGGAAATGACACCACACGCAATTCGATTACCGGCGGCGTCCTGTTCATGAACCAATACCCTTCCGAGCTGCGAAAACTACGCGATAATCCCAATCTCGTGTCGAGCGCGGTCTCCGAGATTATTCGATATCAGACGCCCATCGCACATATGCGCCGCAACGCCGCTGCCGACGTCATCGTAGGTGGGAAACAAATCAGGAAGGGCGACAAGGTCGTCATGTGGTACATCTCCGGTAACCGCGACGAAGAGGTCATCGGGAACGCCAACAGCTTCGTCATCGATCGCAGGAACGTGCGGCAGCACCTCTCGTTCGGATTCGGTATCCACCGCTGCGTTGGTCGACATCTTGCGGAGCTGCAGTTGAAAGTCCTCTGGGAAGAACTCTTGAATGCACGGTTGGAGGTCAAAGTTGTCGGCGAACCGGAGCGAATTGCGTCCAATTTTGTGCACGGTTATTCTGTTCTCCCTGTGCAGATTGCAGCTTAGGCTGTGATGCTCTGACTTGGGAGCCGCCATGCGGCACGGTTTCCGATCCCCTTTGGCCCCTCTCGCCGCATCGCGGTGCTGTCTGGATGGTGCGGGAAACAAAGCGGACGTCACCGTTGAAGGCATGCCTCGCCGAAAAGGTACTGGCTCTGGCCGCCGGTGGGATCGGATGCTGCTGTCTTACGGCGTCTTACCGTGCGGGCGCTCCCGGTGCAAGCGATGCCTCTCGGAGCCGTTCAAAACCGCCACACCCTTGAGCGCAAACGGAAGGCCGCGCAACCTAAACCCGCGCTGCTCCTGAAGTGGTCATAAGGCGCTGTCTCTACGAGCGCAAGACGCGTTACGTCTGTTCGGTCACAAACATACTCTGTTCGATGATCGACATAGCCACCTTGACCCGCGTCAAACAATCGCGCGGCTCTTGTGTGGGCGCCGGCGTCACAACACTCGGTCGGTTCGGGCGGCATCAGCGGCTACAGTACCGCGGCTGGTGAAGAATTAGCGATCAAAGGCCGCTCGACAGCTCATTAGCAGCGCAGAGATCACGTAAAGCATCGACCCACGCTCCGTACCTGAAGTTCGGATCCCGAGAGTTGCCTTCGCCTAATCACCGCAAGCCGCTCGCTCGCTACAGCGCTATGGAGCGCGCGCTTCGCGAGCGGCTTGCTTGGACTCGCGGCAAGCCGAATCCAGGAACAAGGGGATCCGCTTCGGTAACATTCTCATCGGAGGCAAAAAGAGGGGGCAGTTTTCCATGGCGCGCGACATTTGGCCATTGGCAATCTAGCGCGCGCCGGCAAGCTCGCGTACCTGCTTGGGATCTAGGGACGGCTGGGCCGAGAAGTGGGAAGCCGAAGAGATCGCGAACGAACGGGAAGCGAGCACGTTTGCGGGTCATTTCGATGCGCCGCTCGTCCTTGCGGGCAATATCAGGCTCGCACAGCAGCACCAGGGTCTCGCGTAGGCTCAGCTCTAGTCGGCCGGCCTCGTCAATAGCCCATCCAGCTGATCGCGGACAGCGGTCAGCTTCAGGCGCGTCAGCATATAGCCCGGGCGATCGGCATAGCGGCGCGCATCAAAAACCTCCTACCACAATCGCCTCGTACTCCCCGAGCGGACGCAGCAGCCCGGCGATGAGGGCGACTAGAACAAGCGCGCCGTGAAGCACCGTTGCGCGGTCCCTGCCAATTTTGGCTACCCTCATGCGGTTGGCGTAACTGGGCATGTGTTGTGAAAAGGGACTCGCGGGTCTTTCCTTCGTCTGCAATGCTAAGCGACCAGCTTAGACCTCGGCGAGTAACAGGCCGCCCACGAATCCGGGTAGGTGCGGGCGCAGTCCTTTCTGCGATACAACTCGCCGGTGTCCCCGCGCTCACCGTCACTGGGGAGCGCGGTGGTCGGCTTTGCTTCCAGAGCGGCAAGCCTGGCCGCCGCTGGCGGCGCGGGCGCGGTGGGGACAGCGTCGGTCGCATGTTTCCCGACGCCGATTCGCGCTCGCGCTTTCTCCTTCGGGCCAATCAATGGCCACTCGTAAGATGGACGCGAGCCGGTTTCGGTCACGCGAGGGGCGCGTGCATTTGGCGCGACGAGGCGGGCGAGAACCCGCAATGAGGACGCCGTGACCGGTTTCGCCTTGTGATTAGGTGGGCCGACTACAACGATACGCCACCCCACTCTCAGCGGGCTTTGAAGGACAAACGGCGATCGAAACTAGTGGGCAGAAGCATCCACTGACGAAACGACATGCCCTTTGGTCCGTCCGACGTCTGCTCAGGCTCAGTCAACTATCAACCTTGGGAATTGATGGTGAAGATGGTCACATGGCAATCTTGGTCTTATAGAGCGTCAGCGGAAACAGAAACAGAAGCTGGATTTAGAGAATGAAGAAAGCCTTGCTGGGCACGATAGCTTTCATTGCACTGGCCGCTCCTGCCTCTGCCGCTGATCTTGCCGCGCGGCCCTACGTCAAAGCCCCCCCGCCGGTCGTTCCAATCTATGATTGGAGCGGCTTCTACATCGGCATCAATGGCGGCGGTGGCTCCGCTCATCAATGCTGGGACGTGGTCAACGCCGGCGGCGTGGTCGTCGCTCCGCCCGTTGGCATGGGGTGCCATAAAGCGACCGGAGGCACGGTCGGCGGTCAAATCGGCTATCGCTGGCAAATAGCGAACTCGGTGTTTGGCTTGGAGGCTCAGGGTAACTGGTCCGATTTCAAGGGTTCCAACGCCAATCTCGCTTTCGCAGGCGTCCAGAATGAATCCAAGCTTGACGCATTCGGCCTATTCACGGGCCAAGTCGGTTATGCCTGGAATAACGTGCTGCTCTACGTGAAAGGTGGAGCTGCGGTCGTGCGTGACAAATACCGGGTTTTCGATTTTGCGTCTGGGCTAACGATCGACAATGGCAGCGAAACTCGTTGGGGCGGCACGGTAGGGGCGGGCGTTGAATTTGGCTTAGCTCCGAACTGGTCCATCGGTGTTGAGTACGATCACCTATTCATGGGTCATCGGGACGTGGACGTCTTTCTTACACTCGGACTCGTGGGTCGCCCGGCGGGCGCTTTTGACGGGACTGCCCGTATCGGTCAAGACGTCGATATCGGTTTGGTCCGCGTGAATTACCGCTGGGATGGCGCGGTCGCCACGACATATTGATCTTCCCGATCTTCGCCAAAACGGAGGCGTTTCACACCTTGAAAACCTTTGTGTGTTGCTCCTGTCTCAAGCTAGTATTCATAATGATGTATGCCATTTTCCGGAACGACGAGGATGTATGAGGCGCGAGAATGAGGTTCACATGGCATCAGTCTCGCTTCGACATCGCGGAAAACGCCCTCGCTGTAGTTCTGGGGTATGTCCAGCTTGAGCGGACTGGCCGCCATCTTTAACCGCTCGGGGCTTGGGCGTGGCATGAGGTCGGTGACCTACCACTCGCTGTCGTGAAGGCGCATCAAGAGCGGGGCGTGGAACACACAACCAAATCAAGGCCCACCCACTAACGATATACCTGGTAGGCTCAATTCTTTCGACGAATCGTTTCATGTCATTGTCATCCGGGACGCGCAGGCGATGTATGTCCTTGCTCTGGTCACCCAAAAAGGCGGAAGCGGCAAGAGCACGCTGGCGGTCGGAATTGCAGTCGCAGCCATGCCGAACGGGGAGCGCGTCGCAATTGTCGAGGCGGATTCACAAGGCACGATTTCAAAATGGAAAGAGCGACGCGGCCATCCCTATCCGCGCGTCGTTCGGGTATGCGATCCTGCCGAAATAGAAAGCGCGCTCGTTAGCCTCGAAGCTGAGGGGATCTGGCTTACTGTCATCGATACGGCCGCCACTAGCAATGCATTGGCCATGCGCGCCATCGCGATGGCCGATATTTGCCTGATCCCGGTGCGTCCGAGTCCGGCCGATATCGAAGCTGCGATACCGACGCTGATTGCTATTCGTAGGCTCAACCGCCGATTTGGTTTCGTCCTTAATCAGACGCCACCGCGGGGCTGCCGCTTGAGTGAAGCTGCAACGTCGCTCAATTCGCTCGGTGTGCTTGCGTTTCCCTATGTCGGACAACGCAATGATCACCAGGACGCGCTCGGGGCAGGATTAGGCGTGACCGAGTTTGCACAAGAGGGAAGAGCCTCGGAGGAAGTTCATGAGTTGTGGCGCTGGGTCTTGAAAGAGCTTGTGGAGGGGTCATTAGGTCGTGGGCTACAGGCAAAAAAGGCGGCGTGCTAGCCATACGCGCTGCGCGCGACGCTCTCTGCTGGAGCTTACCGCGGCGGCGAGCCGAGCCGTTGACGATGGTCTGTTTGCTGCGTCCAGCGGGATTGCTGCTTCCAACCCGCGATCGGAGCACACAGGCAAGAAGACGTTTGATCAAACAATCCTTGCAACGCAAGCGACGGTTCCGAATCCCGTTGCGGTGCTTGGGTCTCAGAATGCGGCGGCGCTGCGCAAGAAGGAACTCCTAGACTCCAACACTACCACCGAGCTCCTGGTGAAGATCACCAACGACTATCAAAACATAGCTCTTGAAAACGTCACAGCAAGCCTGGATGCTGCGTTGGACCATGCAAAGGACCTGGTAGAGACACGCGTGGGAGGCGAAGCGGCATCGAAAGACATCAGCGGCTCCCGTCTTGAAAGCAATTTTTTGACCGTCGTCAAAGAAGCCGCAACGGAGTTCCGCGCGGATGCGGCCGAATTGATTGTGCAGAAGGAACCAGCTGACAGCGGAGGGCAACCGCAACTGCAATACATGCGCCGGCTCACCGACGAGGCGGTCAGATTGTTGGACGATCTTCGGAGCGGCAAACTGGAGAATCAGGCGAACTTCATCCTGAGCGAATGCTTCAGAGAGGCCGCCACCGCGTTCTCTATGATCAATCAGCAGCTCAAGCGGGACGGCTATGCCGCGAGCATTGATCCATCAATCTTCATCTGGCTTGCCAATATCGCCGAACCGGAGACGCGCGACACCGGGACCATGCGGCTTGAGATCGTACCCAACCACCGAGGTCGGCCGAGCACGTACGCGCGCCAGGTCGCTCAATTCATCTGGAACCTAGTCGAGGGGCAGGGCTGCCGGCGACAGGCCGCATATCGGGGGGCGCTCACGAAGTTCACCATAAGCGCGAGTTTCGCCGAGACGGCCTATGCCTTTTGGGAGCCGATCTTCAAACGGGCGGGACCGCACGTGAAGATGCTGACCCGCATTTCAGATCCAGAAATGTAAAGCTAAGCAGCGCGGGCATTTGGCGTCTGATTTGACTCGATCTGCGCACACCGGCCGCCACGATCAAGGCACGATGGATTTGCGAGCAGGCACATCAGCAGTTCATCCTTCGATCGCCGTCTCAGCAGTGCCCGTACTGCCGAAAACAGCTCCTTGGAAAGCCGTGGCGCAAAGCGCTCTGTCCGGGAATGCGCCCGCCGATGGTGGTATGGATACGCGCTAGCCTTGTGGGCGGAAACGCGCTCACAGCAACAAAATCAACGGATTAGAAGATATTCTGTGCTTTGGGTCCAGGAAGCTTGCTGTCAGGCAGCTAACCTAGGAACTTGGCGTTCGATCAATTGCAAGAATCGGTGGTTGCGAGTCCGCGATTTGAATTTGTCCCAAGAATGACCACGAGACATCGAGCGTGATCGCGGGCTTATGCTGAACTTGGACGAAGTTGTGCCAGTGCTTCTTCGCGTAAGCGGGCTGGGCCGCTCGCCATGAGGGGCGCGGGCAACACGAGCGTCCCTTCCTTTACCGGGCAAATTTGGAGGGGTACAATCCGGTGACGCTTCAATGCACGGCGAGGCGCGGCCGAGTCGGACGCGGTTTGAAGACTTAGTCGGTTTTCAGCGGCAATGCTCTGATCGAAATGACTCGGACGAGCGACCCGTGGAATAACCACGTGCAGCGACCGCCTGGATCTTATCTGACAACTGATGACACAGGACATTACACTACAAGACGCGATGAAGCGCCTTGAGCAACACTTTGTGTCTCGCGAGGGAATGCTCACGCATACGCTTACGATGCTGTCGACATCGGGCCAGCCGACGGATGTCACGTTCTATCGACGAAAGCCGATATTAGGCGTCCGCGTCAGTACAAAGCTCGGTGCGGCTCGTCTCTATGGGCTCGAAAACCATGTTCCTCGCCTGCTTAGACGCATCGAAACCGAATCCCCCATTTGATTGCATTTCCGGGAAGGGTAGAGCACAGAGATGGCCTCTCAGAGAATATTGACTGTCGTAGTTGGGTCGAACGACCGTCATGCCGGACGTGCTTGAGGAGCGCGCTCAGGCAGAGGAAGGCGTTTCGGCCGTCTGGCGCCATCAGCCTGGCGTCGTGCCGCTCGATTGAGTGATCGTTTCAGCCCCGATGGAGCCTTGGCATTGCTCGATGAAACGTGCCGAGCGCCGCATCGATCGGCGGGACATCCAGTCAGCTGCACGTTGTCGGAACGTAATGGCCGCCATTTGGATCATTTCAGATTTGGGTGCCGAGCCGAGCGGATAGCAGCGTCTGTCAGCCTTGGTGCGAGGGAATGCGGTTATCCGAATTAGGTTCATCGTTAGCCGCTCGTGTCGCGTGGCTTGCGCGCAACCGCGACATGCTTTCGATGCACTCAACCTCGTCTCTCAATTTCTTTAGTTCAAGATAGATTTTGGCGAAGTTGGAATTTGCAGCGATCGCCGGTGCAGGGCTTTTGAGCGTATGCAGCCGCGAGAGAGGCTCGCGATACCATCGCGGAGAACCGTGATGTCCAGTCGACATCCTCGGGCGAGCACCGGCGAGGACCGGGAAAACCTTTATGACGAAATCACCGACAACATCATCGCTGAGCTCGAAGCGGGCGTGTGTGCTATGGGTTCGGCCTGGGGACCGCGGCGGCGAAGGTGCCCTCGTCGAAGCTTTTGGCCATGCCATTGGGCCTGCACGCCACGATGCGAGGCCGGGCAGATGTCGCAAGCCCAAGCCTGCTGATCAATGCCGCCGACGCCAGCGCAGGCCCGATAGAGCCGACGCGGACGTCGCCATGGTGGACGTTCCAAGCCTCTTGGCGGGGGGCGGGATGGAGGCGGCCTGAGGGCTGGGCACGCTGGCCAATCGGATCGCCAAGATTTTTTGTTGTTTGCAGTTCACTGCGGGGTGTTGGTATTTGTGTTGGTATCGGTGAGCGTGGGAGAAAGAAAATCCTAAGATTTCAGTCGGTTAGATATCAATATCCACTACCTCGGACGTAATGGAATGGGTGAAATTCGCATGGTAGGTTTTCCACCATGAACGCACATGCTGCCACGGCGCGAGCCGAACGAACCCAACCCGTCCATATCGGCGATCACTTGCGCGAATGGCGGCAGCGCCGCCATCTGAGCCAGCTCGATCTGGCGGGAGATGCCGAAATATCCGCGCGTCACCTCAGTTTTGTCGAGACCGGCCGCGCCGCGCCGTCGCGCGAAATGGTGCTGAAGCTCGCCGAACGATTGGAGGTTCCCTTGCGTGAACGCAACGTGCTCCTGGTCGCCGCCGGCTTCGCGCCGGCTTTTCCGCAGCGCTCGCTGGACGATCCCGCGCTGAAGTCCGCCCGTCAGGCGATCGACCTCGTGCTGAAGGCGCATGAGCCCAATCCGGCGCTGGCCTATGACCGCCACTGGAATCTGGTGACGGCCAACCGCATGGTGGCGCCGCTGCTCGAAGGTATTCCGGCGCGATTGCTCGGGCAGCCCATCAATATTCTGCGGCTCGCCTTCCATCCCGAAGGGTTTGCGCCGCGCACGGTCAATCTCGCCGAATGGAGCGCACATCTGCTGGAGCGGCTGCATCGCCAGTGCGAGGCGACGGCCGACCCCGAATTGCTCAAGCTGTATCAGGAGCTGAAGGCCTACAAGATGCCGGCGCGGTCCGGTCCGATCTCGGCCGACAATGTCGCGATCCCCTTCAAGCTGCGGAGCGCGGGCGGTGAGGTGCTGAGCTTCATCTCCACCACCATGGTGTTCGGCACGCCAGTCGACATCACGCTGCAGGAGCTGGCGCTGGAGACGTTTTTCCCCGCCGACGACCTCACCGCCGAGCGGATGCGGCAGATGGCGGCCAGTCTGGCATAATCCGTTGACTCGCGGTTTACAGCGGCGCACTCCCTTCGCATAATCGCCGCATGGACTCGCGCCAACATGCACCGCTGCCGATCAATCCCGTCGGCGACCTCCTGCGCGGCTGGCGCAACCGCCGTGCCATGAGCCAGGCCGATCTCGCGTTCGAAGCCGGCATCTCGATCAAGCATCTGAGCTACGTCGAAACTGGCAAGGCCGCCGGCAGCCGCGACATCCTGCTGCAACTGGCGTCCGCGCTCGGACTTTCCTTACGCGATCGCAACGCGCTGCTGGAGGCCGGCGGCTTTGCCCGGCAATATGGCGAACGCGATCTCTCCGCGCCCGAAGTCGCCGACGCCAAGCGTGCGATCGATCTGCTGTTGCGGCGGCACGAGCCGTTTCCGGCCATCGTCACCGACCGCCGCTGGAACGTGATGCAGGCCAACCGCGCAGCCACGCGGCTGATGACGATGCTGCTCGGCGAAGCGCGGATGACGCGGCCGCTCAATCACATGCGGATGTTTCTTGCCCCCGACGAATTGCGCCCATTCGTCGTGGACTGGCCGGATGTCGCCGCCGCGCTCTTGGCGCGCGCCCGTCACGAGGCAATGGCCGCACCGCTCGATCTGGCCCTGCAATCGACCTGGCGCGAACTATTGAAGCTGCCTGATGTCGCAGCTCCCCAGCTCAACGAAGCCGATGCGCCGGGACCGTTGTGCGAGGTGCGCCTGAGAAAGGGCGACGTCAGCATCGGTCTGATCGGCGCGGTGCTGACGCTGGGAACGCCGCAGGACGTCACGCTGCAGGAATTGCGCGTGGAGATGTTCATGCCGGCGGACGAAGGATCGGAAGCGATGCTTGTAAAACTGGGGCGTTGACTCACTGGCACGCCGCCACTGGCCGACTGATGTCAGCTTGCCAGATAGTTGGCTGTGATGCCGTCATTTCGGGTCGAGAAGCGCCGATGTTGCTTGCTCAGAACCGCTCGACCATGTTGCGTGCGGTACCGGACAACCAGCACTTCCTGGAGCACCGAGGCTCTGTGAAATGTGAACAGCTTGGCGGCTTCTGTCGCGCTGAAGACGGTTTGGAACAAGAAAATCATGAGACGGCTTGGAACACAAACCATCATGGTGGGTTGACTCGACTTCCCTAAAATCAAGGGAGAACGACCATGAAACTTGCGACATTGGCATTGGCTTCTGTGTTCGCACTCTCAAGCACGTTCGCGCTTGCACAGACAAAGCAACAATACACAAGTCAGCAGAAGTACAAGTCGGGCCAAAAGTACAGGTCGGGCGTCAATACCAACCAAGGTACGGTCGGCATGGGTCGCGGCAGCTACGGTCAGTATCAGTACTACGGCAACCCGAACAATAGAGGCGGCCTGGTTGGCGGCGCGGACGCCGGTACCTACAGGCCGTAAGAGTAGGCGCCGCTTTTCTGCGGGGCGTTTTTTAATCCGGAATGCGCACAAAAGCGGACGTCGGTCGACCGCTCTGTATGTGTGGGTTCAGGACGCCTGAGCCTGCGCGGCGCGGCGTTCAAAGGTCATGGCCTGCAACACTTCGGCAAAGGGGCCCTTGCGGTCGCTCAGCGTCGCCATGGTCAGCCCCGCGCCGTTGGCGCCTGCACGCGTGCGCGAGCGGATCAAGATCCATTCGCCCTCCGGCGGGCGGAAGAAATAGAGGCTGATCTCGGGGTTGATGAAGGTCCATTCGCGCATGTCGACGATCTGGCCGACGCCGCTGGCAAAATCCGCCGCCTGCACCGCCTGCAACAGCGGCGTGTTGCTCTCTCCCTCGACCATGGGCACGTCGAGCCGCATCCACGCTGCCGCAGGGCCGGGCTTTTCCAGCGCGCCTTCGATCAATCGAACCGAGACGTTCTGGAAATAGCGGCTCCATTTCTGTGCGAAGGCGGGCGGCGGCGCACCCGTTTCCGGCGCGGCGTCACCGGCATCTTTCGAGAACGGATCGGCTGGCGACTCGCTGCCTTGCGCCGTCAACAGCGCCGTGCAGCGGCCGATCTCGACGTCGCTGTCCAGCAGGCGCACCTGGATGGTCTTGGCCTTGCGGCCGTCGCGCAGCATCTCGGTTTCAACGCCAAAGGCGCGCAGCCCGGCCGGGCGCCAGAGATCGAAGGTGAGGCGGCGGACCGCAAAGCCCGATGCATTGGCCAGCCGCTCGACCTCGCGCGTCATCAATGCCGTGGTCGCGCTGCCCTGCAGCATATCCGGCGACCATGGCCCGCCGGCGTGTTCGGTGGCACGAAACAGGGGGCCTTCCGGCGTGAAAATGGCGGTCATATGCAGGGCTCCGCGGTTAAAATCGATGCTTGGAGTTCTAGAAAGGCCGGCCGCCCGCCACAATAACCGCGGAGGTGAAGTGATATGAGACATGCGGCGATTGCCCTTGTCTCCTCGCCCGATCAGACTACCTTCCGGCCATCATTCTGCGAGGAGACCCCGATGAGTACCTTAAAGCCCCTCAAGATCGACATCGTCTCCGACGTGGTCTGCCCCTGGTGCTACATCGGCAAGCGCCGGATCGAGAACGCCCTGGCGCTGGTGCCGGATGTTCCGGTCGAAGTGCGCTGGCGGCCGTTCTTCCTCAATTCCTGGGTGCCGCGCGAGGGCATCAGCCGCGACGAATATCTCACCGCCAAATTCGGCTCGGTCGAAGCCTACAAAGGCATAGCCGGTCGCGTCGTGGCGGCCGCAGGCGAGGAGGGGCTGACCTACCGGCCTGAACTGGTGAAGCGCCAGCCCAATACCATCGATTGCCACCGGCTGATCCATTGGGCCGAGGCCAAGGGCAAATCGGCCGAGATGAAGCAGCGGCTGATGGAATTGTACTTTCGCGATGGCGGCGATCTCACCGACGTCAACGTGCTGGTGCAGGCCGCGGCTGAGGTCGGCCTCGATGCCGACGACGTGCGCAAGCGCCTCGCAACCGATGAGGATGTCGCGATGATCTCCAGCCAGGCGCAGGAAGCCTCCGACAAGGGTATCTCCGGCGTTCCCACCTTCGTGTTCGCGCAGAAATATGCGGTGTCCGGCGCCCAGCCCGTCGAGCAACTCGCCCGCGCGATCCAACAGGTCTCGGCTGAGATCAACGCGCAGGCGGCGGAGTAAGCGAGGGTTCTTCTCCCTCGCCCCGCTCTTGCGGGGTCGAGACGAGCGAAAGCTCGCTCTGGAGGGTCGGAGTGAGGGGCTTCTCTCCGCAAGCGCAGCGTAGCGGTTGACAATGAGTGTCGCCCCGACAACGAACAAGCAGCAAAACCAGGGGAGGCGTCATGATCTACGAACTGCGAACTTACACCGTAAAGCCCGGCACGCTCGGCGACATGATCAAGGCCGCGAGCACGATATCGCGCGAGATCCGCAAGGACGATTACGGCAAGCTGGAAGGCTATTGGTCGACCGAGATCGGGCCGCTCAATCAGGTCCTGCACATGTGGAGCTACAACAGTTTCGACGAACGCACGAAGATGCGGGCGGAGCTGGCCAAGAACCCGCGCTGGACCGGTGAGTATGTGCCGCTGATCCGTCCCTTGCTCGTCCGTCAGGAGGTTCGCCTGATGAACGCGGTAAGGCCCCCGGTTGCCCCGGCATCGACGGGCAATGTCTACGAACTCCGCAACTATCGCGCCAAGGCGGCGGGCGGCCTCAAGCAATGGCTGGATGCGTTCACCGGTGTGCTGCCGGAGCGTGAGAAATATTCGAAGATTGTAGGCCTTTGGACGACCGAAGCGGGACAGCCGAACGAGGCCTGCCACATCTGGGCCTATCCCAGCCTGAACGCCCGCGCCGAAGCGCGGGGCAATGCGATGAAGGATCCGGCGTGGCAGGAATTCCTCGGCAAGGGGCCGGGCTTCCTCGAGGAAATGCACTCAACCATCATGCTGCCGGCGCCGCACTCACCGCTGCAGTGAGGTGGTCGCTCAGGCGCCCTTCAGATAATAATTCGCCCGCTTTCCCAATGCGATCCGCCGCAGCACGCGGCGTATCGTCATGGAGGAGCCCAGCGGCTTGACTGCAGTCGTTACCGTTCGATAGCACGCAAGCTTCAGCGCATCGAGCCCCGGCTGCTTGCCGGGCGGCTGCTGCGGCAGGCCGATGCCGCGCAGCATCGAATTGAAGAGGTGCAAATCGTTCATCCGCCGCATTTCGCGCGTCCTCCAGGTGATCGCGATCGAGATCGAGAATGAACCGGCGGTGCGCACCCAGTGCGGCCACTGATACGGCACGTAGCAGCCGTCGCCGGCAAACAGGTGAAATTCCGTGCCACGCGGCGCGATGCTCTCGTCGTATTTCAGGTTGCGATGCTTGGTCATCGAGCGCTCGATCTCGTCATCGGAAACGATCGAGCGGTCGGTATTGTCGAAGATGGTGAAGAATTTTTCGCCGTGGATGTGCACGAAGAAATTGTCTTCGCTGTCGAGATGGAACGGCGTGGTCGAATTCGGCGAGGACACGAACAGGAAGCCCTCGACCTGCTCGAAGCCGGCATCGAGCAGGCTGTTGAAGCCGCGGGCGCGGGCGACCGACAGCAGCGTGTCCTCCAGCAATGCCCGGTATTCCGGCGAATTCTCGACGCGCTTGAGCACCATCCATGCGCCGGCGGTTTCGATGCTTCGTACGACCTCGACAGGGTCGAGATCGACGGTGGGGGTCGCATCCGGATCCTGACTGATGGCGACCTTGCCGGAATTGTATTCGATCAGGTCGCGCGGCAATTCGGAGGCCAATTGCGCGATGCGTGGCAGCGTCAGCAGTGGATGGCTGGCGAGTTTGTGGCGGATCGCGAAGGGCCTTAGCGGGAAATCGCGACGGAGTGCGTCGTGCTCGGCCGTAATCACCGGTGCAATGGACGTATTCATTAGTATTTCTCCTTCCGTGCTCCGATGAAATGAACGAGGCGGCGCGCCGACTTGCGGATGGCGCCGCGCCAGCCGAGCGCAGTACGAATCAGCGACACAACGGGATCGTTCCGCCGCAGCGGGACCAGCACGTCGCCGATCGCAAGGCGCCCACGCCAGATCGGGTTGATCATGGGATGGTCGGGGGCCGCGGTGGAATCCACCATCGAGATATCAGGATCGGCGCAGAGGTGTCGGGTCAGATCCAGCGTCAGTTGCACGCCCGGCGAAAATTTCGCAAAGCGCTCGTCGACGCCGAGCTTGAAGTAGAAGGCGCGGTCGTGGTGGCGCAGCACAATTGCCGCGGCCACCGGCGTCTCGCCGGCGTGCAAGGTCACGATTTCGCACTGGCCGGTCTCAGCCAATGCAGGAATCGCGCGCCGGATGAAGGCCGCGTCGCCCTCGTGCTGGCCAAGCGCAGTGCCACGCTGGCCCTTCCAGCCGCTTGCTTCCAAGTTCAGGAATGTTTCGAGAGCGGTGGCGGTTTCGGCGGGGGTGCGCGCCGCCTCGAACCGGATGGCGCCATGCTCGGCGAGACGATTGCGCTGGCGACGCAGTTCTTTCAGCTTCTTTGCGCCCAGCGCCTCGCGCAGCACTTCGTCGGCATCAGCCGTGGCGTCGAGGCAGGCGCGGACATACGATTGTAGCACCAGCGGCTGCATGCCGTCGCGATGCAGCACGTCGGCGAAGGCTGTCATGGCCGGGCCATCCAGTGAAGTGGCGCGGAGGATCAGCGCATGCGCGCCGGCCTGCCGGGCCCGTCGCAGCATGCTCGTCACGGCTTCCTCGGCCATATCGGCGTCGAGGAGCGGCGTACAAAGCGTGCCGTAGGGATCGGCGCTGACCAAGGCGGGGAGCGGGATCCAGTGGGAGCGCCACATCGAGATCACCGGCACCAGCCCGATCAGGCGGGAGGCATCGTGCCACGCGCCGAGCGCGGCGGCATCGAGGCGACCTCGCGCCGAGGCGTTCACCGCCAATTCCCATTCGGGCAGGTAGTAGCCGTTCGGCTCGGAGGCGCGCTCGGAAAGAGCGCGCCATTGAACGGCCGGCACGTCGGCCAGCGGCGTCAACGTGTCGCAGGCCTTTGCTTCCGTGCTTGGCGCGCGGCGAACTATCGATGTGTCGGCAATCCCTGCCACTTCTCTGCATCCGCTCGCGATTTTTTGCGGCCGGTGGCCCGCTGTTTGTCGCGTTCTTCCGGCGATGCTAACGGGTAGATGTGGAAAATAGCGTTGTAGCGACGCTCGGATTTGAACGGTCACGTTAACGGATTGTTCAGCCTGATGCCACGCGTCCCGCCTACCTCATAAGGGCTAGATCGGTTCGAGCGGTCGCGTTAACGGATCGTTCAGCCTGATCGAGCGACCAGCCGCTACGCCACCTCGGCGGCGGCGGGAGCCGTGAGGAATTTGGCTTCAAAGTCGTGGGCCGGCATCGGCTTGCCGAAGCAATAGCCCTGTCCTTCTTCACAGCCCATCCTGACCAGGAAGTCGGCCGTGTCGCGGTCCTCGATGCCTTCGGCGATGACGGACAGGCCGAGCTGCTTGCTCAGCCCGATGGTCGAACTGACGATCGCCGCGTCGTCGGGATTGGTCAGCAAGCCCAACACGAAGGAGCGGTCGATCTTCAGCCCATCGAGCGGGAATTTCTTCAGATAGCTCAAGCTGGCAAAGCCGGTGCCGAAATCGTCGAAGACGAGACGAACGCCAAGTTCCTGAATCTCGAGGAACGTATTCAGCGCCTCCTGCTCGTCGTGGAGCAGGATGTCTTCGGTGACCTCGAGCTCGAGGCTGGTCGGACTTAAACCCGTGCTGGCGAGCGCCTGCGCGACCGAGATGGCGAGACCGCCGGACTCCAGTTGCGACGGTGAAAGGTTCACACCGATGCGGAGCTTGTGTCCCGCGCGTTCCCAGGCGGCACCCTTGGCGCAGGCGGTTTGCAGAACCCAGTCGGCGATCCGTTCGGAAATCGGTGAGGTATTGACGATCGGCATGAATTCCGCCGGCGAAACCAGGCCCCGCTCGGGATGACGCCAACGGATCAGGGCTTCGGCGCCCATCAGGCGGCCGTCGGCCAGACGCAGTTGCGGTTGATAGAACAATTCGAACTCATCGCGTTCCGCGGCCAGCGCCAGCTCCGCTTCCAGCGTCAGGCGCTTCTCAAGTTCGCGCCGGATCGAGTCTTCGAACAGCACATAGCCGCCGCGGTTGGTCGCCTTGGCGCGGCTCAGCGCTAGATGCGCGTTGCTGAGAAGCTCATCGGCCTTTCGTCCGTCGCCCGGGCAAACGGCGGCGCCGATGCTGACCTTGACGCGGAGGTGGCGGTTTCCGGCCAGCAGCGGCGCGTCGAAACTGTCGCCAATCTGCTCGGCAAAGCGGCTGAGGTTTTCTCCGATGTCGCTCGTCGGAACAGCGATGGCGAATTCGTCGCCACTCAAACGCGCGACGAGACCCGTCGGCGGAGTTGCCGCCGCCAATCGCTGCGAAATGGCGCGAAGCACGAGATCGCCGCAGGTATGGCCGAGCATGTCGTTGATCTGCTGGAAGCCGTCGATGCCGATCACCAGCAGGGCCACCTTGCCGCCGCTTGCCTCGTCGGCAGAAATTTTCGCATCGAGTTGGGCGTGAAGGGTGTTTCGGTTGATGAGCCCTGTCAGCGTGTCGTGTTCCGCCAGATATTTGATCCTCTCGGCTTCGCGCTTGCGTACCGAGATGTCGCGCAGGATCGCCCCGAATTGAAACCCATCGGCGCCTTGCCAGCCGGAGAAGGAAGCTTCAACCGGAAACACCTCGCCATTGCTGCGGCGTCCGTCGAACTCGACCACTGATCCGGCAGCCAGATGGGCAGCGCTCTCGATCGAAAAGGAAGACGTGGGGAGGGCTTCGTCGCGGGCGCAGATCTCGTCGAAGGGGCGGCCGATCATTTCCTCCGGCTTGTAGCCGAAGATCGCGGTCGCGCCGGGATTCCAGACCGTAATCATGTAACGGGAATCCGTGCAGATCAGGCCGTCGCCGAGCGACATCGCCACGCGCTGAAAGCGGCTCTCGGCGACCCTGCCGAGCAGATCGCGGATGTCGATTTCGTCGAGCGCGGTGGCCGCGATGTAGACGATGATGGCGATATGGAACAGCGACGTGTCGACAATGAGCGGAAAGGCCGCCTGCAGGGCAAAGGCGCCGGTCTCGAGGGCGACCGCCGTTGCACCGAGCATCGCCACGCGCTTGCGGGCGGAAAGGCGGCGCCATGAGAGCAGCATGAGCAAGGCGAGCAGGACCAGGCCCGTCGCCGTGACGACGTGCGAAGTCCATTGCAGCGCGCGGTTCTGCAGCAGCGATTCTGCGGCCAGTGTCTGCAGCACGGGACCGGACAGGATCACGCCGTTCGGGACACTGAAGCGGTCACCGAGTTCGAGAGCCGTGCCGCCGACGATGACCTTCTTGCCCCTGAGCTTTTGCAGTGTCGCCGGGTCGCCGCGCAGGACGTCGACAAAGGATACTTTGGGAATGCCGGCCGTTCGGATGCTGTAGTCGATCAGGAATGGCGCGCGCTTTTCGCCGTATTGGCCGGAGATGACGGAAGCCATCGACGGCACGAATTTGCCGTCCAGCTTCTCGCCGAACGGATAGCGGCGGACGAGGCCGTCGGGTCCGACTTCGACATTGACGAGAGCAGGCCATGAATGTTCAGCGAATTGCGGCAACGGACGATTGACGTGAAGCGTCGTCCTGTCGGTGCGGGGCTGCTGGAAGGAGGGCAGCACGACCGATCCGCCGGCGCCCTGCAGGGCTTCGGCGAAATTTCGGTCCGACGAGGTGTCGGAAGGCGTCGAGAAGTCGACATCGAGCGCAATGTCCTGGACGTCCGCCTTCTGAAGCTGCCGGATCAGTTCGGCGTGGAACAGGCGCGGCCACGGCCAGACGCCGATCCTTTCGATCGACGACGCGTCGATCGCGACCACCACGATGTCGCCGCTGACCTGGCGCGACTGCCAGGAGAATCGCTGGTCGGCCAGTACATTGCGAAGCGAACTATGCCAGCCGCCCGCCAGGACGATCGCCAACGCGATCATCACGAAAAGATGCGGCCGATACTGTTTCACGTGGTCACCATTCTGGTGGTTCGAATGCGGCGTGGTTGGGATTGATGGCTTTCAGTTCGGGCTATGCGCGTCAGCTCACCGTTCAGCTTCTGCCCCGGCCGTTCCCATTGCCGTTTCCGTTCCCATGCCCATTTGCGTTGCCATTGCCCCTGCCGTTGCCATTGGCCCCGTTCCCATTGCCGTTTCCGTTTCCATTCCCATTGTTGCTTTTGCCGTTGCCGTTTCCGCCGCCCTCAGAGCCGCTGGAGGCAGCTATCGCGGCGTTGACGCTGGAGGCGCTGTTCGCTGCGCTGCTGGCGCCGTTGCCCTGGCTGTTGTTCGCGGTGTCGGACGCATCCCAGACCGTGTTGTCCCTGGCGGCGTTACGCGATCCGCCATGCACCGCCGACTTGTCGCGGGCGAGGCCGTGAGTGACGCGATGGACGTTGAGGCGGACTTCGCCGATCGACGATGAGATGCGGGTCACGCCCGGCCTCGCGAAGTGCACACTGGACTGACGTGACGGCTGGACGCCCTGTCCATTGCTGGCGTGGCGGATCGCCGTAAGGCCTCCGCGCGGCACCGGCGTGCGCTCGATCGAGGGCGCGCGGGGCTTGCCTTGCTCGATCGGGGCGAGGACACCGGCTCCGCCCAGCGACAGCCCGGTCTTGCCGCTTGCGAAGGCGGTCGCATGCTGGCCGGCCATCACTTGCGCGATCTGGCCGGTCTTGAAGTCGGAGACCTCAACCTGGCCGCGGATCACGTCGACGCTGGTCTTTCCCGCATTGACGGTGACTCGGAATTGCGTGCCCTTCACCACGGCGGCGAGGTAGGGCGTCTCGACTTCGAAATGCTTGACGTTGCGCTTTTCGACGTCGAGCAGGATCGAGCCCGCTTTCTGCATGATCGTCGTCGACAGCCCTTCCTTCTTCTCGGCGGGGACGCCGATTACGGAATTCGGCGCGACCAGAATCGTTTCGTCGCCGCGCTTCAACAGGACGCGGCCGTTACGGCCGGTGCGAATCGTATCGCCCGGCTTCAGGACGTCTTCCTGCTTCAGCGATGCCTGTTGCACGCCGCTGCCGGCGAGCCAGACCTCGCCCGAGGATTTGCTGACCGTCCAGTCGCCGCCATCGGCGGCGAACGCGCCGGAAGCCGCAGCCAGCATAAATGCTCCAGCGAGTGCTGCTGAGATCGGATTGGCCGCACGCATGAAACTCTCTCCATTGCCGCTTTGTCCCGTAGGCTAGGAGAAATGTTTCAACATTGAGTGAGCGAAAGCCGCGCGCCTCGCGTGATGCATTAACCGTTCATTGACCATAATTTTCTATTAAAAATCATATGGCTACCAGTTCCGTCACCGATTTCGGCTCTTCATCCGTACAATTACGGAGGCGGGCCACTTCAGCTTTGTCCCGCGTGGTGACGATTAGCGTCGGACTGTGGAGTTTGATCGCCTTCCCGGCGCAGGCGCAGCACGCCAACCAGCCCGCGTATGATCCGAAGCAGACCGAGAGACGTTTCGAGGACCAGCAATCGAGTCAGGGTGCGAACGGACGGCCGCGGCTGCCGTCGCCGCAATTTGCTGGCGCGGAGGGGCAGGGAAACTCGATGCCGCTGTTCGTGCTTCGGCGCGTTTCGATCCGCGGCGCCGTCGCGATCCCGCAGGACCGGCTGGCGACCGCCTATCAATCCTACATCGGGAAAAAAGTATCGCAGGCCGACCTGGCCACGATGGCCGCTGCGATCGGCGATATCTATCGCGCCGCCGGCTTTCATCTCAGCCGCGCGATCGTTCCGCCGCAGGATATCCAGAGCGGTGCGCTTCGCATTCAAGTCATCGAAGGCAGCATCACGGATCTGACATTGAAGGGCGACGGCGCCGAGCAATTCGGCGTCCAGCCGATGCTCGCGGCCGTGCTGGCGGAACGGCCGTCGCGGCTTGCAACGCTCGAACGGCAATTGCTGCTGATCAACGGCAGGCCCGGCGTGCGGATTGAGGACACCGCGATCGAGGAGATCGGCACCGCGAGCGGTCACTTCCGCCTGATCCTGTCGGTGAAAACCTGGCACGTCTTCACCTCGTTCGGCGTCGACAATTTCGGATCGTCCTCGGTCGGGCCGTGGCAGAGTTACGGAGCGGCCGCGTTCAACTCCTATCTCGTAGCAGGCGATTCCTTGGCGGTGAATCTCTCGACCACGCCCGGCGATGTCAGGCAACTCGCATTCGGCCGGCTCTCCTATGAGGCGCCGGTCGGCACCGACGGTGCCCGCGTCGGCGCGTCGGGCTATTACAGCGAGGTCCGGCCCGGCGATTACCGCCGTCTCTTTGGCGACACCATCAAGACCGATTCGTTCGAAATTCGCGGCAGCATCGTTCCCTTGCAATCGCAGAAGTCCGGCCTGACGCTGACTGCGGCTGCCGGTTTCACCAATGCGTCCGAGAAAGACGTGTTCGGCCCGATCTACGCCGACCGCATCCGCACCGTCAGTTTCACGGCCGATTACCGCCTGCAGGACGATTTCGGCGGTACCAATTATCTGACGGCGAACTATCGCCAGGGCCTCGACATTTTCGGTGCCTCGCACCGCGGCGACGATGACCTGTCGCGCTTCGGCGCATCAGCCACATTCTCCGCGCTGAATTTCTGGTTCACGCGCTACCAAACGATAACAGATGCGTGGTCGCTGAAACTCGCCGCAGCCGGCCAGGCCGCGTCCGGTCCGCTCTTCACCTCGCAGCAATTCTATCTCGGCGGCCTCGCATTCGGGCGCGGCTATGGCAGCGCCGAGATCAGCGGCGACAACGGTCTTGCCGGCACGGCCGAACTGCGCTTCGACCAGAAGACCAGTCTGCAGTATCTCAGCGGCTACCAGCTTTACGCCTTCGTCGACAGCGGCGTCGCCTGGAACGACGGCTACCACCTGAGCGACGGCCTGTCGCTGACCTCGGCCGGCGCCGGCGTCCGCTTCTTCCTCGTCGACGGCCTGCAAGCCGACATCGGCGCCGCCGCGCCGCTCACTTACCGCGCACCAGACAATCCAACCCGCGGCGCGCGCGTGCTGTTCTCGCTGACGAGCGCGCTGAAGCTCTGTCCGGTGCGCGCGACGACAAGGTGTCTGTAGCGTCAGACCGGCTCGTAGCTCTCGCTGGTGCAGGTATCCTCGGCTTCGACCTTTTGCCGATCGGCGATCACGCCGTCGGAAATCTCGATCCGATAGGTCTGCGTGCCCAGGGGCTTGCCGGTCACCGAAACCACTTCGGCCTTGACGCAGGCGGTCCAGCCGGGGCCGCGGAGGTTGGGGCGCGGCTCGGAGACGCGAACATGTGTCGGTTGCGAGGCCGCCATAAATACCGAGTCCAGCTTCTGCCGCAGCAGCATCTTGACGTCGGGCGGCGTCCCCAACGTAGGCGGGTCGGGCGCCTTGCCGCGCATGAAATCGGGCACCGGCGCGCGGACGTCGGCAAAGCCGCAACCCGCAAGCATCAGCGCCGCGCCCGCCACCAGCGCTATATGAACCCCGATCCGCCGCATCGGAGGTTGTCTTAGCCCAGCAGGGCGATTCCGGACAGGGGATTGCCGCACACAAAGCGATCTCGCGACTGTGATTTGGATCACTGCGCGCGATTTTGGCCCTGCGACAACATCGCCTTTGAATCGGGCCTCCGTCACGCCTCACATGGCGCGGCCGGCTTGAACCTATGGCTTCGGGGACGTGACCAATCCGAAGCCTGTACTGTCGGAGGTGGCATCATGTTCCGTCACACGCTGTTTGGATTGATGGTTCCCGCTGCGTTGCTCTTGGGCGCACCGTCTGCGTTCGCTGAGAATCGCCTCGCACTGGTGATCGGCCAGTCCGCCTATCGATCGGTGCCGGCGCTGCCCAACCCGGCCAACGACGCCAAGGCGGTCACCCAGTTGCTCACCGATTCCGGCTTCGAGGTTTCGACGGCCTCCGACCTTTCGCAGGGGCAGATGCGGGATAAGGTCAGCGAATTCGCCGGCAAGGTGGCAGCCAAGGGTCCGGATACCGTGGCCCTGGTGTTTTACGCCGGCCATGGCCTGCAGATCGACGGCGAGAATTTTCTGGTTCCGGTCGACATCGATGCGAAGCGCGAAGCCGACATTCCGCTCCAGGCGGTGCGCCTCAACGACATCCTCAATACGCTGGCCTCGGTGCCGAGCAGGATGCGCATCCTGATGCTCGATGCCTGCCGCAACAATCCGTTCCCCGAGTTGAAGACCGCCGGCAGCGGGCTGGCGCTGGTCGATGCCAAGGTCGGCGCGCCCGGCACTTTCCTGTCGTTCTCGACCTCGCCCGGCGCGGTCGCGGAAGACGGCTCCGGCAACAACAGCCCCTATACGACCGCGCTGCTTGCGGCTGGCAAGGAGCGGGGGATTCCGATCGAGGAGACCTTCAAGCGCGTGCGGCTGGCGGTGAACAAGGTCACCGAAGGCCGGCAGACGCCGTGGGACAGCTCGTCGCTGACCGAGGATTTTCGCTTTTCCGGCGCCTCCGTCGCTGGTCCCAAGCCCGCGGCCGCGCCCAAGAAGACGGTTGCCGAATGGACGCGCGAGCTGAACGGCAAGCCGGTCGAGGCGGCGAACGAATTGATCGTGGCCGACGGCACCGACGAAGCCTATGAGGCTTTTGCCGGTCTCTACCCGCAGACCTCGCTCGGACGGCTGGCGCGCGATTGGCTGGTCCGGCACCGCCGTATGGTGGCCTGGAATAACGCCGTGCTGATTAACACCGCGTCGGGCTATCGCTCGTTCCTGACGCGCTTCCCCGACAGCGATCTCAGCGCGACCGCGCGCAAGCTGGAGGAGCGGCTGCGCAACCGTCCCGAGTTCACGCCGGCCGTTGCGGCCGCCAACGCCGCGCTGCCGCAGAACGTTGCGCTCGCCGCACCGATGTGTCCCTGCAACGTGCAGCCGCCGCAGCAGCAGCCGATCAAGGTCAATGCGCCGGTACGGCGCGTCGAGCCGGATCCGCCGAAGCGCGTCGATCGCAAGCCGCCGCGGCGCGTGCGCGAGCCGGATGACGACGTCGTGGTCGTTCGCCGTCCGCCACCGCGCGTGGTGTACGATGCGCCGCCGCCACCGCCGGTCAGCATCGGCATCGGCATCGGTCTCGGCGGATTTGGTGGTGGACGCGGTGGCAACTATGGCGGCCACAGGGGTGGATACTGAGACGGCAATAGGGTAATCGATCCCGCAAGCGTTTAGGTTGCGCTTGCGGGGCAGGATGCGAAATCCGGTTTGTCTGTTCGCTGTCGTCATTGCCATTTTTGGCGCGGGTAACTTGCTTCCTGCTTCCGCCTGGGAGCATTGGGGCGGCGATCGCGGGGGATCGCGGTTTTCGCCGCTGAAGCAGATCACACCTGACAATGTCGGCAATCTCGTCCGCGCCTGGGAGTTTAGCACCGGCGACCTCGACCGCCGCGCGCCCGAGGTGATGAAGCGGACCAAGTTTCAGGCGACCCCGCTGCTCGTCGAGGACAGCCTGATCTTCTGCTCCCCCTTCAACGAAGTCATCGCGCTCGATCCCGGCAGTGGTGCGCAGAAGTGGCGGTACGATCCGAAGATCCTGACCAATCAACGTCCTGCCAATCGCTATAATTGCCGTGGCGTCGCCTATTGGGTTGACGGCAAGGCGCCCGAGACCGCCGCCTGCCGCGCGCGCATCTTCATGGGTACCAACGACGCGCGCGTGATCGCGCTCGACGCGAGGACCGGCATTCCCTGCGCCGATTTCGGCGCCAATGGCGAGGTTAGGCTCGACATTGGTATGTCGCTGGAATGGCCCGGCGAATTCCAGATCACATCAGCACCCGTCATTGCCGGCGACACCGTCATCGTCGGCTCCGCGATCGCGGACAACCGCCGCGCCGAGGCGCCGCCCGGCACGGTGCGCGCCTTCGATCCGCGGACGGGACAGTCGCGCTGGAGTTTCGATCCGCTGCTGCATGACGGCGTCACCGCCGGTCATGCCAACGTCTGGGCGCCGATGTCGGTGGACGAGGCGCGGGGGCTGGTGTTCCTGCCGACATCCTCGCCGAGTCCGGACTTCTGGGGCGGCAAGCGGCCCGGCAACAACGACTACGCCAATTCGGTGGTGGCGCTGCGCGCCGAGACCGGCGAACGCGTCTGGTCGTATCAGACCGTGCATCACGATGTCTGGGATTACGACCTGCCGGCGCAGCCGACGCTGGCACGCATCGATACGGGCGAAGGCCAGCGCGACGTCGTGATCCAGCCGACCAAGCAGGGCTTTGTGTTCGTGCTCGATCGCGACACTGGCAAGCCGATATGGCCGGTGGAGGAGCGCAGCGTTCCGCAAGGCGGCGCCGAAGGCGAGCAGCTCTCGCCGACACAGCCGTTTCCAACCCACGTGCCGGCGCTGCTGCCGCAGCGGATTTCGGCCGATGACGTGTTCGGCTTCATTCCGTTCTGGGACGGCGAGGCCTGCCGCGCGAAAGTCGCGGCGGCGCGCAATGACGGTCTCTACACGCCGCCATCGACCCAAGGCTCTGTGGTGTATCCGATGACCGGCGGCGGCGTGAACTGGGGCGGGGCGGCGTTCGATCCGGTCAACCAGATCCTTTACGCCAACACGACGCGGGCGATTCATATCGTCAAGCTGCTGCCACGCGCGACGGTCGCCGATGGCTTCAACCCGCCGCCCGGTCACGACTTCGGACGGCAATTGGGCACGCCGTTTGCGATGACGCGCGCGGTCGCGTTGTCGCCGCTCGGGCTATTGTGCAACAAGCCGCCCTGGGGCGAGATGGTCGCGGTCGATTTGAAGGCCGGCAAGATTCTCTGGCGCTCGCGGGTCGGCACCACGGAGGATCGCGCGCCGCTCGGCATCGCTTTTCGGTTCGGCACACCGCTCGGCAGCGGCGTCGCGATCACTGCCGGCGGCCTTGTCTTCAGCGGCGCGATGGATGCGTATCTGCGCGCCTTCGACGCCCGATCGGGGCAGGAACTGTGGCAGGGAAGGCTGCCGGTGCCGGGCGTTGCCAATCCCATGACGTATCTATGGAAGGGCGAGCAATATGTCGCGATCGGCGCCGGCGGTCATTCCGAGTCGGGCACGACCATCGGCGACAGCGTGGTGGCGTTCCGCCTGGCGCGACCGGGCGAAACGCCTTCGCTGATGTCGCGAACCATCGACCGGCCGGGCGGAAGATTCTCAGCCGGTGCGGCCGCGGCTGCGGTCGTGGTGCTGCTGACGGCGATGCTGGCCTGGCGATGGCGGCGGAATCGAAAACTGCGAAAACAACCCCATGCACAGTAGCTAAAGCATCGCGAACGCGCTCGAGACCATCGCTACCGGCTTGTTGTCGGCAGCCGACGACAGTGTGACCCGGCCGAAGCTCATGGTGCGTCCGAGACGGACGACGCGCGCATCGGCCAAGACGTCGGAGCCCGCGACCGCACGCATGAAATGCGTGGTCTGGTCGACCGTCGTCATCGGACGATAGCCGCGGTTGGCGGCGAGATTGGCGATCACCATCGCGGTGTCAGCGAACGCCATCAGCGCCTGGCCCGACACGGTGCCGCCATTGCGGCACAGCCGCTCCGAGAACGGCAGGCGCAGCACCGCGCCCGGCTGCCAGTCGGCGGCATCCGCGGGCGGGGTAGCGTCAAAGCGCTCGATCGACAGGTTGAGATCCATCACCCATGGCGCAAACACCTCGCCGAGCACCCGCCTGGCTTCCGTAATGCCGAATTCCGCCGTCTGTGGCTGTTGTTGCATGAATTTGCGCTTCCTCGTCCGATCTTGTTGTCGGCGCATTGTAGTGGTCATTGCGGCGAAGGGAACAGCGGTGGCAGGCGGCAGATGCGGCGTCATTCGCAGCGATTGAGCGCCATCGCCGCAAAACAGTGCGATTTCCGGCATCGAACCAAAGGCGGGTGCCCTCGCGCTTGGCGGGGCGGTTGGGCCGGTGGTATCTTTGCCGAAACGCCGAAAGCGTCCCAAAGGAGAGCGTCATGAGAATGCTGAGCGCGGCCGCGGTGGTGGTGTTGTTGACGGTGCCGGCCCACGCGCAGATGTCGACCCCCAACATCAACCTGATGCCGGAGTTCCAGTCCAAATCGCCGGAGGAAAAGGAGGCGGATGCGATCAAGGATAAGGCCTACAAGGAATCCTTGAGGAAGATTCCCGATTCCAAGGCCTCTTCCGATCCCTGGGGTACGGTGCGCAGCACCGATACCCCCAAGGCCGCCGCGCCCACCAAGCAGTCGAAGAGCAAGACCGGCACCAGCAGCCAGTAATGCCTTGCGACAACGGCGAGTAGGATTCGCTCGCCGCGACCCCTATATTTGACCTGTCGTCATCGTGTCTGGAGTTGCGACATGGTCTTTCGCCCGCGTGATCTCGCGAGCCGGATGGCCGGCCGGCGCAAGCCGGGCGATGGCTATCTGCGCGAGACGTTCACGCTGCCGCGCGACGAAGCGAGGGCGAGGGCGCGCGATTTCCTCACCCGCTATCCCAAGGCGGCCTATATGAGCTCGGTCGAAAGCTGGCGCGAGCTGCCCGGCGGCGAGATCGAATTCACGATGCGCCGCCTTGCCAGCGCGGACTAGCGCATCGGAATTTATACCGTCACCCCGGTTTTTGCCGAATTCCGATAACCCGGTATTCAGGTGTTCCGCCCTAGTATTTCTACGCAGTGGAGAAATCATGGCGAGAGACCGCAAAGACCTGGGGGCCCGCAAGTTCGTTCGGGTCGACCTGCACAAGCAGGGATTCCTGATTCCGGCGCCGGATGCGCCATGGATCCAGTGCTACATCCTGGACATATCAGACAATGGCGCCTGTCTTGATGTCGGCGACCTCGCGGTGCCGAAGATGTTCGGCCTTTCGCTGACTGCAGGCGGCGAGGTGCGGCGGGTCTGCACCTTGATCTGGCGCAGGGGTGAACTGGTCGGCGTCCGATTTGTATCGGCCAGGGAACTTCGAGGTGAGGTGGCGCCGCCTGGCGAGAGCGATACCGCTTCCCGGAAGGCGCCCGCTAATTAGCGTTCGTCTTGATCAGGATCCTGCAGCGTCTCCGCGACCAGACGAATCCGGAATACTGGCTTCTTGGATTCATCCAGCAATTCCATCTGCCACTCGGCATTTTCGGAGAGCTTCCGGGAAACATCCGCGATCATGTCACCGCAGACCCCGGTCATTTCCTTCCAGGCGGCGTTATGGTCGACAAATTCCGCGCCGTCATTGCTGACGCATGGGTCCTCGCCATGTCGAACGCGGAAGAAAAAGACCGGCATGGCAAGCTGACCAAATGCAAAATGGGCCACCGCTGGCCCGTGCCTCCCCAAGCGCCGGGGAGTGGATTCCTGGCGTGTCGAAAGATCAATACCGGGTTTTTACGGGCCCAAGCACGTTGCCGGGCATATAAAGCGGATTATCCCTCAGGCCTAACCTGATGTAATTGCTAAGAAATATCTTCCATGGAAGACCTGCCAAAGTGGCCGGCCGGCGGGTTATTCCCGTTCGGCTTTTTTTAGCTCCCGATCGATCCGAAGCTGGACCCGCCGGATGGCAAGCAGATTGAGCTTGGCTTCAGTCTTTCCCGCGACCACCCGCTCGCCGATACGGAATTGCCATTTCCAGATGCCCGGAGCGACCGCGGTTACGCTGTATTCAACGCCCTTGTGAATCATATAAGAATCCCGCTGCGGCTCCCCACCGCTTCAAAATTCAATTCCCATACTTAAAATTGCAATTGGCATTCGGTACAGCTAGACAGAGTGTTTGTCATATGCCAGTTTGAACACCGGCGAATGGAGCGGGAGCGGCCGGT
This sequence comes from Bradyrhizobium jicamae, assembly GCF_001440395.1. Taxonomy (GTDB): domain Bacteria; phylum Pseudomonadota; class Alphaproteobacteria; order Rhizobiales; family Xanthobacteraceae; genus Bradyrhizobium; species Bradyrhizobium jicamae. Next base: position 32,034 of record NZ_LLXZ01000177.1, read on the forward strand.
GATACCTGCGCGGGCCCCCTCAGGGCGTTAGCTTGGCGCGCCGTTGCGTCAGCTCGCGATCAAACTTCAACTGGATGCGACGCACGGCAAATAGCGCAGGCGTTGCCTCGGTCTTTCCCGACCCCACCAGGTCGTCGATCCGAAATTGCCACTTCCAGAACCCCGGGACTTCCCATCCTCGTCAGCGCATATTCTGCTTCTGCGCTTTGGGACTGATGGAAATCGCCCACGCTCCCTGCAATAGCGGGCGTGAACTGCAAAGTACAATAGATCGTCTGTTCGATAAGTAACGGGTTGCCGCCGGACGTGCCGCGGAATTCTCGTCTGCAGCAAGCGTTCAACCCCGCGGGCGCGTCCAAATTCCCGGACTGCCCCGTTTCATGCCCCATAAAAAGCGCTGCGCCGCGCAAGCGGAATATCGTCGCTTGGCGGCGCAGGCCTATTCCCCGAGTATGCAATTGCCCAGGCAAGAATTTTGTCTGGGCGAGACGAAAAAGGTTCAACGCCGTTCAAGCGAATTTTCCAGGCGACGAATTTTGTCTTGGCACTAGCGCGCTGAAACGGGCGACCTGGGAGGCGCGTATCTGCTTGCGAGGGCGGGGTGGTCCTCCAGATTTTCCCCGCCGTCGGCGACCTCGCTGCATAGCCCCATGTGGCGGGGTCGTTGGGCCGGCGCGGACGGCCAGCCTTTCCTGCGCATGGAAAACCGGCGCAAGCCTTTCCGGATCGTGCGCTAGATTCTGGCCATGCCGGCGTAGTGTCTGCCGCTATAGGGACCGACGTGAACACCGGTCTTCATGCACTCCGTCCTGGCGGCCGTGCACATCTGAACCCTGTCGGACCGATCGGCGGAATCGCGAATGCAGGAAGCCGCATAGGCGCTGCAGGTGTGCGGGATCGCGCGGCGGTTCATTTGCCTGATGTAGGCGGCCGAGCGGCCGCCATCGGACGACTGGCAACACTTGCCATTCATTTTAGAGGCAGACGCAGGCGCGAGCGGGGACGACAGCACAACGCCGGATACGGCAAGCGACAGGATGACAGCGGCGATCTTCATTCGGCTCTCCCTTCCCGATGGTTGCTATGCGCGGCATACAACCACGGAGGACGAGAGACGCCGTCTAACATTTCGGCAATGTGGGAGGATTGGCTGAGCCGGCCGAATGCAAGCTCGAACGCGGGCACGATGCAGTGAGGCAGGCGACGTGTTCGAAGGCAGAAGGCGTCGGCGGCTGCCGCTCTCAATCCTGGCGCGATGGATACGGTTGCCGCGACGGAATGTGGGTTCGCGACGGTGCGTCCGCCGGCCGGATGGGCGGCGGCACGCGCGCGGGCTCCGGCGTGCGGCTGAGGCTCAAGAGCCGTGTGAGGAGAGCGGCGCCATGGCGTTGAAGTATTGGCAGGAGGGGTTCGTAGGCGAGGGCGGTCATTTGTATCTGCATGTGCGATGCATACCGCGCGCGCCTTGACGGACGGTGCAGGTAAAGCTGCAAGCACATCTAAAATTGTAAGCGACCTCGCCGGCGTCTCTCTTGGCACGCTGGCCAATAACGGTGAGGCCGCCCCGGTGGCGGCCTCATCGGAGAGCTAGCTTTTCGGCTGCTCTACATCAGGCGGCCGGGGGCTGGCGTCCGGCGCCTTTTCACTCCTCGCCGAAAGGTCGGCGGCCTTGTCGAGAAAGCCCGCTGCGACATCCGGATCGGTGGTGGCCATTGCAAACTTGAGAAAGGTTGCCGCTTGTTCCGTCAGGTATTTTTTTCCCGGCACAATACTGGTTCCCCGTTACACTACTCTTTTGCGCTGCGCCCGAGGCGACTACGCACTGCGGCGGAATCCGTTCCGGAGAAAATGTACAAAAGTGAACTTAAGGCGCATGCGCCACACAGGATCCCCCTCGCTCCCATTTGGGCCCAGGGTGGCAATGGAACGAGGCCAGTCCGGCAGTTCTGGCCGTCAATCTTCGCCCAGAAGCTTTCCGGTTTCCTTGTGGATGAAATGAAGCCGGGTGCACGCTAGACAGACGACGGACACATACGAATTGGGCCCGTCTTCCGGGGCGGTCGCCGGAAGCCAATGCTGAACGTTGCTGCCCAGCCGTGGACATTTGAACAGGATATGTCGACCCATGGACGGGAAATATGCCGGGCCTCAAGGGCCCGGTCACTTCCGTATGTTTGCGTAGCTGAGGCTGGTGGTTCGGGTATGAAAACACCGTGGTGTTACGGAATCCCCAGCGCGCGGCAAAAGCGCTATGGTGGCTTTCGCCGGGGCTGCTTTTTATTCCGAACCAATTTGTACCGGCTGGGGGCCGCTGAAAGGCGGCCCTTTCATTTTGCGCACAGCCGGACCGCGGCTTGCGAAAAGAGGCCGCCGGCCGAAGCGGCCTTGCTTCAGCTCGGAGCTTTCAGACCGGGCGATGCCAACCATTCGCTGATGTGTATGGCGGTTTCGTTCTGCCGGATTCGACGCAGGACATTGTCCCGCGCGAGGCCTGGCTTGAGCGTGTCGGCCTGCACGCGCAACTGAGCCGTATCTTCGGCCAGTCGCGCTTCTAACGTTGATGTCTGTGTAAAACGGCGACGCTTTCGCATGCGCTATTCCTTTCCATTGGAGGAAGGCGGGAGCGCAATGAGGCGTTCTCATCACCGATAGAAGCCAAGCACCGTGCGGTGATGATCGAATAATGCACCACAAGCGGGCACAGTTCTGTGCACTTGTGCGCACAACGCGAGTTAAGACACCGCTAACTTTAGACGAGGACACGGCCTCGGAATACGGAAGAAACCTAAGCTTAAATTTTAAATCAGGATATTGATTCATCAACTTGAGATAGTGGGCTGAAGTACGGACAGTGTGCGTACGGTGCTGGCCGAATCCGGCTATTCCCCCGTCCAAATCAGGTCACCGAAAACGACAGTGTCGGAAGCCGGACAGACAGCGCCGGAATTGCGATCTAATGCGTGGCCGGGCGGCCGGGATCGTACCTCAGCAATTGCTGATCAGGGGAGACGGCCGCAATGATGGATCGATCCCACGAGGTTCCGCAGGACCTCCGTATTCTCGTCCGCATTGTCTCGGCTTGCACATTAGGCCTCTGGGCATTTGCAGCAGGCTTGCTGATCGGGGTCTTCCTGTTTTCGTGATCCAGGTGCTGGGGCTCTGGTGCTGTCCTAATTAGGACAAGCGCTCTGCCAAATTGCAGGTGATTGCGAACGTCGATGCAAAAGGCGCTCGCACGCTGCTGAAAGCCATTCAAGCCAATCTGGACCTGCTGAGCGACGACGAAGAAGAGGCCGCCAACCGAGGCGGCCTGGTGGCTAACCTTGGCCTTGGGTCAATTGCTGCAAAATCTGTTGAAACATTTGGGCCGGGTCGTTTTGACCACCAGACGCTCCTTCGTTTCTGCACACTCCTTCAAGTGCCCCCTTGATGAAGCCGCCGCTCACGCCGTCCAGCTCATGGTCCTCCAACGGCAAAAGAAGGTCGATCTGCGTATTCATGTCCGTCTCCTTTTGTTCGATGGAGCGACCATTCGCTCGTTCATGCCCAAAAGAATAGAAGACGCTTGATGCCCTACCGTGATCCACGTCACGCTCCAAAACAGACCACTCCCAATTTCAAACCAGGCCACTAGCGTCGGAAACAGGCCAGCACCTATCGCCCGGTGCTGTCCTAATTAGGACACGTGTGTTGACAGATTAGGACACTTATTCGGTTTCGAGCGTTTGACGTTGGGGCGATCTAAGGTGATCGCTATGGATCTAGCAGAACGCTTCTTTATCGGTGTCGCTATCGTGGGTGGATTGTCTCTGTTCGGTGCCGTTTGGATGATCGGCGCCTAGGATCGACACTCGCAGAGGGGAATCAGGACAGCCGCCCCTGATCAGAACGCGTCCTATTTTGCAGGTCCGACTCGATAGCTTCACGAATGGCAGATGCGCTCTTGGCTGTAGCCTCGACACACTCATCATTACTTGGGCTGATTTCTTGTGTGATGGGATTTCCACTGCGGGATGTCAAAATGAAAGAGGCGGCCTTACTTGGCTGCCAATGTTGCATCTAAGCGGGCGCGATCTGCGGCGTGATCTGCCAAGCGGTCATATTCATTGGCAATGCGCAGCATCCGCTGCTTGGATTCCTCTTCCCAGCACTTTTCCGCTTTCAAGCGGGTTTCCTCTGCCCGATCTCGCCAGTGCTTCGGGTCGTTGAGATATTTGTAGCCCATCTCTGGAGACCTCCCATTCCCCACAACAACCAGGAACGAGAGGGCGGAGTTCCGGCAACGAATTAGGACACTCCCAAAATCAACCTAGGACACGAGGGGTAAAATACGGACAGCCCCTACGGGTACGGTACTGGCCGAAACTAGGCCAGCACCACGGGTACGAAAAGAACATATTGCGAACATGGAACAAACGTGGTACAAAGACTCCTAGACGAAATCGCACCAAAAAAGCCTCTCGCCGCCGTTTGTCCCGCTCGCGAATCCCCGCCATAAGGAGCACGTAATATGTCCGCCACTGCCCTGCGTATCGTTGAAGGATCCTCCATGGATAAGACCAAGGCCCTGTCCGCCGCGCTCTCCCAGATCGAGCGCCAGTTCGGCAAGGGCTCGGTGATGAAGCTGGGCAAGAACGACCGCTCGATGGACATCGAGACGGTGTCGACGGGCTCGCTTGGGCTCGACATCGCGCTTGGCGTCGGCGGGCTGCCGAAGGGGCGGGTGGTGGAAATCTACGGGCCGGAATCCTCCGGCAAGACCACGCTGGCGCTGCATTGTGTGGCCGAGGGACAGCGCAAGGGCGGCATCTGCGCCTTCATCGATGCCGAACACGCGCTCGATCCGGTCTATGCCCGCAAGCTCGGCGTCAACATCGACGAACTCCTGATCTCGCAGCCCGACACCGGCGAGCAGGCGCTGGAAATCTGCGACACGCTGGTGCGCTCGGGCGCGATCGACGTGCTGGTGGTCGATTCGGTCGCCGCGCTGGTGCCGAAGGCCGAACTCGAGGGCGAGATGGGCGATGCGCTGCCCGGCCTGCAGGCGCGGCTGATGAGCCAGGCGCTGCGCAAGCTCACCGCCTCGATCAACAAGTCCAACACCATGGTGATCTTCATCAACCAGATCCGCATGAAGATCGGCGTGATGTACGGCTCGCCGGAAACCACCACCGGCGGCAATGCCTTGAAATTTTACGCCTCCGTCCGCCTCGACATCCGCCGCATCGGCGCGATCAAGGAGCGCGACGAAGTCGTCGGCAACACCACCCGCGTCAAGGTGGTGAAGAACAAGCTGGCGCCGCCCTTCAAGCAGGTCGAATTCGACATCATGTATGGCGAGGGCGTCTCCAAGATGGGCGAGATCCTCGACCTCGGCGTCAAGGCCGGTCTCGTCGAAAAATCCGGCGCCTGGTTCTCCTATGACAGCCAGCGTCTGGGGCAGGGACGCGAGAACGCCAAGGCGTTCCTCAAGGCCAACCCCGACATGACCGCCAAGATCGAGCTGGCGATCCGCCAGAACTCCGGCCTGATCGCCGAGCAGATTCTCGCCGGTCCCGCCGAGCGCGACGCCGACGGCGAGGAGCCGGCGGACGACGAATAAGTTTCAGAAACGCTTCAGGGGTTAAGGCCTGAAACGTGACGGACGGGTGCTGTAGACGTTGAGTTGCCGACGTCTTCAGCGCCCGTTTTGTTGTGTGTGTGTCGTCGGAGAATGCAATGAAGCCTCTGATCCTGACCGGCTGGCTGATCCCGGAATTCATCGAGAATGGTTTCGCCGACCTCGCGCTGGATCTGGCTTTCTTCGACTTCGTCTGGGGACCGCAACCCTCGCCGGATGAACTCGCAGCCCACCTCGGTCCCCGCACACCAAACCACAGCCACGAGGGAGCCACACACTGGTCGGACTGGGGCGGTGGTCAGTGGAAACAGAGCAAAAGCAGGAAGTACCGTGATCTCAGCCTGGCTGAATTCTGCCAGCAATACGAAACCGTCGAACTATGGTTTGACGTGCGGCCGAAAGCGCAACTGAAACTGATCTGGCTGCTCGATTATTTCCGTTCTTATCCGGAAACCGTTGGCAGGTTGAAGCTGCGTCTTGTCGATCTGGAGATGATCGGGCTCGAAAAATTTGGCCGGTGGGACCCGCCGGCCGTTGACGTCACAGAAAAGGAATTGGCGACAGCGAGCGCCGCCTGGCAGGCTTGGCGATCGCCCACACCGCTAGCCTGCTTCGATCTGCTGCGAACTGATCTGGGCGCGTTGCCGCTTCTGAGGCCCGTCCTGATCGATCTGATCGAAGAACTGCCGTCAAGTTCGACGGGGCTTGGCGCCTCGGAAATGCGGATGCTCGAGTTGATCGCGCGAGGGTACTCACTCACAAACGCACTCTTCCATCTTTACCAACTGCGCCAAACGCGCGTCTTCAGCGAGTGGGAATACGGCTACTTGCTGGATGGGCTTGCGCACGGCCCGCGGCCGGCCGTGGCGGGCCTCGACGAGCAACTGCGTACGCTTGATCGGGAAAATTTTCGGGACAGGCACGCGGCTTACCTGCGAAGCAGGCTCTCGATCACCGAGTTCGGCAAGGCTGTTCTGGCGCACCAGGAGGATTTCAGCCGCCACAACCCGATCGATCGCTGGTGGGGCGGCACGCACCTGACCAACGACCGGCTATGGCGCTGGGATCCGGTCCTGCTCGTGCCGTAGCGGCGTGATGCGTAGGAGGGTGGAGCGAAGCGATACCCATCATCGTGCCGCATCTGCGGTGATCACCGCGATGGGTATCGCTGCGCTCCACCCATCCTACGAGATCGTCACTCCGCCGCCTGCGCGTAATCTTCCACCGGCGGGCACGAGCACACGAGATTGCGGTCGCCATAGACGTTGTCGACGCGCCCGACCGGGCTCCAGTATTTGTCGGTGCGCGAGACGTGATCGGGGAAACAACCCGTGGCGCGGCTGTAGGGACGATTCCATGCATCATCGACAATGTCGTGCACGGTGTGCGGGGCGTGGCGCAGCGGCGAGGCTTCAACCTTCCAGCGGCCGATCTCGATCTCCGTGATCTCGCTTCGGATCGCAATCATGGCATCGCAGAATCGGTCGATTTCGGCCTTCGATTCCGACTCGGTCGGCTCGATCATCAGCGTGCCCGCGACTGGAAAACTCATGGTCGGCGCATGGAAGCCGTAATCGATCAGGCGCTTTGCGATGTCGTCGACGGTAACGCCGCTCGTTGCCTTCAGCGCGCGGGGATCGACGATGCATTCATGCGCGACGCGGCCCTTGGCATTCCTGTAGAGCACCGGGAAATGCGGATCGAGCCTGCCAGCGATGTAGTTGGCGTTGAGGATCGCGATCTCGGTGGCGCGCGTGAGGCCTTCGCCCGACATCATCAGGATGTAGATGTAGGAGATGGTCAGGATCGACGCCGAGCCGAACGGCGCCGCCGACACCGGGCCGACGGCAGCCGGCACCGTGCCGTCGGTGGCGGGATGGCCGGAGAGATACGGCGCCAGATGCGCCTTGACGCCGATCGGGCCCATGCCCGGGCCGCCGCCGCCATGCGGAATGCAGAACGTCTTGTGCAGATTGAGATGCGAGACGTCAGCGCCGTAATCGCCGGGCCGGGAGAGGCCGACCTGCGCGTTCATGTTGGCGCCGTCGAGATAGACCTGGCCGCCATGGCTGTGCACGATGTCGCAGATCTCGGTGATGTGCTCCTCGAACACGCCGTGCGTCGAGGGATAGGTGATCATCACGGCGGCGAGATTCTTCGAATGCTTCTCGGCCTTGGCGCGGAGGTCGTCGACGTCGACATCGCCACGCGCGTCGCAGGCCGTCACCACCACCTCCATGCCGACCATATGGGCGGACGCCGGGTTGGTGCCGTGCGCGGAGGAGGGGATCAGGCATACCTTGCGATGCGGCTCGCCGCGCGCTGCGTGATAGGCGCGGATCGCCAGCAACCCGGCATATTCGCCCTGCGCGCCGGAATTCGGCTGCAGCGAGATCGCGTCGTAGCCGGTGATGTCGCACAACATTTGTTCCAGCCGCGCAAACAGCGTGTGATAACCGGCCGCCTGGTCCGGCGGCGCGAACGGATGCAGGCCGCCGAACTCGGGCCAGGTCAGCGGGATCATTTCCGTGGTCGCGTTCAGCTTCATGGTGCAGGAACCGAGCGGGATCATGGCGCGGTCGAGCGCGAGGTCGCGGTCACTGAGCTTGCGCATGTAGCGGAGTAGCTCGGTCTCGGAACGGTGCGTGTGGAATACGGGATGGGTAAGGAACGCACTGTCGCGCTTGAGTTCAACGGGCAGCGTCTCGCGCGCGGTCAATTCGACCTCCGCATAGGAAAGTATGCCGCCGAAGGCGCGCCACACCGCCTCGACGGTTTCAGGCGTCGTGGTCTCGTCGAGGGCAATGCCGAGCCGGCCCTGGCCGATCCGCAGATTGATCTTCTCGGTGAGAGCGCGCGCGACGATTTCATTTTGCCTGGCGCCGGCAGCGACCGTCACCGTATCGAAGAACGCCTGCGACTGCGGCGCAAAGCCGAGCCTGGCTAGGCCCGCCGCCAACACCACCGCGCGCCGGTGCACGGTGCGGGCGATATGCGTCAGCCCCTCCGGGCCGTGATAGACCGCGTACATCGAGGCGATCACCGCCAGCAGCACCTGCGCGGTGCAGATGTTGGAGGTGGCCTTTTCGCGGCGGATGTGCTGCTCGCGGGTCTGCAGCGCCAGCCGATAGGCCGGCGCACCGCGCGAATCCACGGACAAGCCCACAATGCGGCCGGGCAGCGAACGCTTCAGCGCGTCGCGCACCGACATATAGGCCGCGTGCGGGCCGCCATAGCCCATCGGCACGCCGAAGCGCTGGGCCGAACCGATGGCGATATCGGCGCCGAGCTCGCCGGGGGAGGCGATCAGCGTCAGCGCCAGCAGATCGGCAGCGACGACGGCGAGCGCGCCCTTGGCGCGCAGCGCCGCGATCGCCGGCCGCAGGTTGCGCACCGTGCCTGACGTGCCCGGATACTGCAGCAGTCCGCCGAACACCTCGGCCTTGTCGAGATCGGTGAGGGGATCGCCGACGACGAGATTCCAGCCCAGCGGCTCCGCACGGGTGCGCAGCACCGCGAGCGTCTGCGGATGCACTTCCGAATCGACGAAGAATGACTTGGTTTTCACCTGTGAGGCGCGCTCGGCGAGCGCCATCGCTTCGGCCGCGGCGGTGCCCTCGTCGAGCAGCGAAGCGTTGGCGACGTCGAGCCCGGTGAGATCGCAGATCATGGTCTGGAAGTTGAACAGCGCCTCCAGCCGGCCCTGGCTGATCTCGGGCTGATACGGCGTATAGGCGGTGTACCAGGCCGGGTTCTCCAGAATGTTGCGCTGGATCACCGCGGGCAGGATGGTGTCGGAATAGCCTTGGCCGATCAGCGAGATGAACACCTTATTCTGCGCGGCGAGCTCGCGCATATGCAACAGCGCCTCGGTCTCGCTCAAGGCTGGTCCCAGATCGAGCGGTGCCTTCTGCCGGATCGAGGACGGCAGCGTCTGGCTCATCAGCTCGGCAAGGCTGCTCGCGCCGACGCTGTCCAGCATGGACTGGATGTCGCGGGGCGAGGGGCCGATATGCCGGCGCACGAAATCGGTGGCGGCTGCGGCGGTCGTTTTGAGCGGCGCGTTCATGGCGTGCTTTCCTTAAGCCGTATGGGCCTTGTAGGCGGCTTCATCCATCAGGCCGCCGAGTTCGCTCTTGTCCGCAATCTTCAGCTTGAAGAACCAGGCCTTGCCGCCGGCGTCGGAATTCACCAGCGCGGGTTCGGCGGCGAGCGCCTCGTTGACTTCGATCACCTCGCCGGAGATCGGCGCGTAGACGTCGGAGGCGGCTTTCACAGATTCGACCACGGCCGCGGCTTCGGCCTTCTTCAGCGAGCGGCCGACCTTGGGCAGTTCGACGAACACGACATCGCCAAGCTGCGACTGCGCATAGTCGGTGACCCCGATGGTGGCGACATCGCCCTCGATGTGGAGCCATTCGTGGTCGGATGTGAACAGCGTGGTCATGAAACTTCCTCTGGCGTTTGAATCAGCGTTTATAGGTGTTGGGAACGAAGGGCATGGCAGCGACCTGCAGCGGCAGCCGCTGGCCGCGCACTTCCGCAAAAACCTGGGTGCCGTTTGCCGCGAGCGATGTCGGCAGATAGCCCATCGCCACCGGTGCATTGAGGCCCGGCCCGAAGCCGCCGGACGTCACCTTGCCGATCGGCTCGCTTGAAGCGGCATCCGCGAACAGCAGCGCGCCTTCGCGCACCGGCGCGCGGCCCTCGGGGCGCAGGCCGACGCGGCGGCGCGATGCGCCACTTTCAAATTGTGCGAGAATCTTGTCCGCCCCCGGAAATCCGCCGGCGCGGGCGCCGCCCGTGCGGCGGCTCTTCTGCACCGACCATTCCAGCGCGCCCTCGACCGGCGTCGTCGTGGTGTCGATGTCGTGGCCGTAGAGGCAGAGCCCAGCTTCCAGCCGCAGGCTGTCGCGGGCGCCGAGGCCGATCGGCAACACGTCGGGGTTTTCCAGCAGCGCCGTTACAAGCGTCTCGGCCTGCGCGGCCGGCACCGAAATCTCAAAACCGTCCTCGCCGGTATAGCCGGAGCGGGAGACGAAGCAGTCGAGGCCGGCGACCTGGCGCGGTCCAGCATCCATGAACCGCATGGCGGTGACGTCGGTGCCGAGTTTCGCCAGCGCCGATTCCGCCTTCGGCCCCTGCAGTGCGATCAGCGCGCGGTCGCTCAGCGAATCGATGACGCAGCTATCGGAGAGATGCGCGCGCAAATGCGCCTCGTCCTCGGCCTTGCAGGCGGCGTTGACGACCAGAAACAGATGATCGCCGAAATTGGCCACCATCAGATCGTCGAGAAGGCCGCCGTCATGATTGGTGAACTGGGCGTAACGCTGCCGTCCCGGCGGCACCGCCACGATGTCCTGCGGCACCAGCCGCTCCAGCGCGCGCGCCGCGTCCTCGACCTTGCCGGATTTCGCCCGCAGCGCGAGCTGGCCCATGTGCGACACGTCGAACAGGCCGGCTGAGCTTCGCGTATGCAGATGCTCCTTCAGCACGCCGGCCGGGAATTGCACTGGCATCTCATAGCCCGCAAACGGAACCATCTTGCCGCCGCGCGCCACATGGAGCGCGTGCAATGGGGTGCGTTTAAGGGGAGATTCGTCGCGTGCCAGCATTCGTTAGGCCCTCATGGGTTCCGGAGACCAGCCTCCGAAAACCCTAAGAAAGCCCCATCTGTCGCTGTGCCTGAGAGTATTATCCCGTCGGCGGACGCCCTGGGCATATGCCGCCCGGCGTCACTTTCCAGATGTTATTTCGTCACGCGGTCCGTTTGCCTGAGAGTTTCCGGGGCGGTTGCTCCTTCGGCGCCGGCGCTGAAGCCGATCTCTCCCGACGTGACGTCTTACAGATAAGACGGAAACACAGGCCTGCCAAGCCTGTCAACGCAGCCGCCACATTATCAACGGGATGTGCGTGCCCATCTTGTGTGCTGCGGCAAGCCTATGATCCGCCTGCACAGTTTCTGGACACCGCAGGCCGCCTTGTCTAAAAGCGTTCCGCCGGAAGGTTAAAAGGCTGGTTGCCGCCTGATCCGGCCCTTTGCCCGATTGGATGAACATGAGCAGCGTCAACGACATCAGGTCGACTTTTCTGAACTTCTTCAAGGAGAACGGCCACGAGATCGTGCCGTCGTCGCCGCTGGTGCCGCGCAACGACCCGACGCTGATGTTCACGGCGGCCGGCATGGTGCAGTTCAAGAACGTCTTCACGGGGATCGAGAAGCGCTCCTATCAGCGCGCCACCACTGCGCAGAAATGCGTGCGCGCCGGCGGCAAGCACAACGACCTCGACAATGTCGGCTACACCGCGCGCCATCTCACCTTCTTCGAGATGCTCGGCAACTTCTCCTTCGGCGACTATTTCAAGGAGCGCGCGATCGAGCTCGCCTGGAAGCTGGTCACCAAGGATTTCGGGCTGAAAAAGGACAAGCTGCTCGTCACCATCTACCACGACGACGATGAGGCGGCAGGCTACTGGAAGAAGATCGCCGGCTTCTCTGACGACCGCATCATCCGCATCGCGACCTCGGACAATTTCTGGGCGGCGGGCGATACCGGCCCGTGCGGTCCGTGCTCCGAGATCTTCATCGATCGCGGCGAGCACATCTGGGGCGGGCCTCCCGGCAGCCCGGAGGAGGACGGCGACCGCTTCCTCGAATTCTGGAATCTCGTGTTCATGCAGTTCGACCAGGTGACGAAGGAGGAGCGCGTGCCGCTGCCGCGTCCGTCGATCGACACCGGCATGGGGCTGGAGCGCATGGCCTGCATCCTGCAGGGCGTCGAAAGCGTGTTCGAGACGGATCTGTTCCGTAACCTGATCGACGCGACGGGCTCGGCGCTCGGGCATGGTCCCGGCAAGGATAACGTCGCGTCATTCCGCGTCATTGCCGACCATCTGCGTGCGTCATCGTTCCTGATTGCCGACGGCGTGCTGCCGTCGAACGAGGGCCGCGGCTATGTGCTGCGCCGGATCATGCGACGCGCCATGCGCCATGCGCAGTTGCTCGGCGCGAAGGAGCCGCTGATGCATCGTCTGGTCTGGGCGCTGGTCCGCGAGATGGGCCAGGCCTACCCGGATCTGGTGCGTGCCGAGAGGCTGATCGAGGAGACGCTGCGGCTGGAAGAGACCCGCTTCCGCAAGACGCTGGAGCGGGGGCTTTCTATCCTGGACGAGAAGAGCAGTGGCCTGAAGAAGGGCGACATGTTCGACGGCGACACCGCGTTCACGCTGTACGACACCTATGGTTTCCCGCTCGACCTGACGCAGGATGCGCTGAAGTCGCGCGGCATCAGCGTCGATCAGGCGTCCTTTTCGGACGCGATGGAGCGACAGCGCGTCAAGGCACGCGCGTCGTGGGCCGGCTCGGGCGAAGCCGCGGATGAATCGGTCTGGTTTCCGTTGCGCGAAAAACTCGGCGCCACCGAATTCCTCGGCTACGACACCGAGAGCGCCGAAGGCGTCGTGACCGCGCTGGTGAAGGACGGCAAGGATGCCGACAGCCTGAAGACGGGCGAGACCGGTTCGATCGTGCTGAACCAGACGCCGTTCTATGCGGAATCCGGCGGCCAGGTCGGCGACATCGGCCTGTTGACGAGCGAGGGCGTCAAGTTCCGCGTCACCGATACGCAGAAGAAGGCGGGCGATCTCTTCGTGCATGTCGGCACGGTGGAGCAGGGCACGCTCAAGGTCGGCACCGCCTTGCAGCTCGAAGTCGATCACACCAGGCGCTCGTCGATCCGCGCGCATCACTCGGCGACGCATCTGTTGCATGAGGCGCTGCGGCAGGTGCTCGGCGATCACATCGCCCAGCGCGGCTCGCTGGTGGCGCCGGATCGGCTGCGCTTCGACTTCGTGCATCCGAAGCCGATCACGGCGGAAGAACTCGCCCGCGTCGAGGACATCGCCAACGAGGTCGTGCTCGAAAACGACGAGGTCACCACCCGCATCATGGCGGTCGACGACGCCCGCGAGGCCGGCGCGCGCGCGCTGTTCGGCGAGAAATACGGCGACGAGGTCCGCGTGGTCTCGATGGGCAAGGGCCCGCGCGAGCAGGGTCAGAACGCGCTCGGCTGGTCGGTCGAATTGTGCGGCGGCACCCATGTGCGCCGCACCGGCGACATCGGCCTCATATCGGTGACCGGCGAAAGCGCGGTGGCCTCCGGCGTGCGGCGCATCGAGGCGCTGACCGGGCGTCATGCGCGCAAGCACGCCAATGACACGATGGCGCTTGCCAAGAATGCAGCGTCCGAGCTGCGTACGTCGGTGGACGAAATGCCGGCCCGTATCGCGGCGCTGATGGAAGAGCGCAAGAAGCTCGAACGCGACCTGTCGGATGCGCGCAAAAAACTCGCGATGGGTGGCGGCGCCACCAATGGCGGCGGCGCAGCCGGTGGCGTGCGCGAAGCCGGCGGCGTCAAGCTCCTGGCCCGCGCGGTCGAGGGCGTCGAGACCAAGGATCTCAAGAGCCTGGTCGATGACGGCAAGAAGCAGATCGGCTCCGGCGTGGTCGCGATCGTCGGCGTCACCGAGGACGGCAAGGCCGGTATCGTGGTCGGCGTCACCGCCGATCTCACCGCACGCTTCAACGCGGTCGAACTGGTGCGCAAGGGCTCCGAAGTGCTCGGCGGCAAGGGCGGCGGCGGAAGGCCTGACATGGCGCAGGCCGGCGGCCCCGATGGCGCCAAGGCCAACGCGGCGCTGTCCGCGATCGAACAGGCGATGGCTGGCGCTTAAAGCGAGATCGTGTCGGCAGGAACCGACTTTACCGGCGGCGGAAGATCATTCCGCCGTGATGGAGCGTACTGCCCGCCCTTCAGCGGCTTCTTCCTCTATTTCGCGGATCGTCGAAATCTTTCGCCCAAACTGCGCGCCTTGATCGACCACGTGCGATATCGCGCTCCTTCAGACGGTCGAAGAGGCCGTTTCAAGTCATGAACTGCCATGCGGCAGGACCGCTGTTGACACATCGCGCTATTTCACCGCGCTGCGCGATCTGACCAGGCCACTTCCTCAACAACGCTTGAGTTGCGCGATCCCCACCTGTTGCTGGCAATTCGGCGTCAGGGCGCGCATAGTTGCGGGGTCGCAATTCCGGATAGGTACATCGGCGTTGATGACGTGGATTCTCGCGGTCAATGCCGGTGATCCCCGGTTCGGACAACCGGAGTCCCGCCATGTCTGTCACGGCTTCCAGCGAAACGCACCGTCAGCACATCTTCGATTCTGCGGAAATGGGCGCCATCGCTCATCTCTACCGGGGCGAGGTCTACCGTTCGACGATCTGGAGAACGCGGCTCGACAACACGACCAACTGGGCGATCGTCACCATGGGCATCGCCCTGTCGACGACCTTTTCGAGCCCGGAGGCTTCGCCGCTGCCGCTCCTGCTCGTGGGCCTGCTTATTGCCGTGTTTCTCGGCATGGAGGCGCGACGCTATCGCTACTTCAATGTCTGGCGCGCCCGGGCGCGATGGCTGGAGATGAATTTCTACGCGCCGATATTCACCGGTGAAGCCCGGGACGATAGCTGGCAGGTGACGCTCGGGCGCGACTACACGGCGCCCCGCCACCACATTTCGTTTATCCGCGCGGCGGGGCGACGGCTGCGTCGCAACTACGTCTGGATTCTCGCCGTCCAGGTGGTTGCCTATTACGGCAAGATCGCCATCCATCCGACGCCCGCGTCAACTCTCGCTGAATTCGTCGATCGCGCCGCAGTCGGACCGATTCCCGGCTGGGTCGTTCTGGTCATCGGCTTCCTCTATAATTTCGGCTGGCTGGCGTTCGCGCTCGGCACGCTATGGCTCGATGGACGCGAGCACGGGGACGGCAAGGTGGCAATGGGCTAGCGATAGCGCGAAGCGTGGTCGACGAACCCTGATACTCGGTCACAACGTGTAGCCGGATGGCAGATAGCGCGACGTTATCCCCTGCGCAGGAACACGTAGTCCGCGGAGTAGGGTGCGTTATGGTAACTGCCGGCCTTGTCGCAGGCGCCTTCGAACTTTCCGCCCGCCGTGTTGATCCGCTGCACCGTGGTGACGCCGGAGAGGATGCCGGTGCCGCGCCCGGACGTCACCGTCAGCTTCAACAAGGGAATATCGTTCGCCGTCGCGCCGGGCGCGTTGCCGACCGCCTTGCCGACGACGGCGCTTGAATCGATGTGCTCCCAGTTGGGTCCGGCATAGTGTCGGCCGACGGTCTTGCCGTCGAGCAGCAGCGTCGCGGTCGGCTCGCGGAACGCCCAGGCGAGCTTGCCGTCGGCACCAGCCTTGCATTCGTAGACTTGCGCGCCTTCGGCGTGGAGCGTGAGCACCACGGTCTCGCCGGGCGCCGCGACGGCCTCGGGAAGCGGTGTCTGCGCGGTCGCGGCCAGAGCTGAGGCCGACAACAAGAACGCAGCGAGAGCGATAGTTCTGAGATACGGCATCATAGACCCCATGATGTTGGCCCCGAAGGACCAACACCATTGGCGGCTCATTATGCCGCTAAAGCGTGATGACGTTTCTTCGAATCGTCATCACGCTTTATCTTTTTGTTTGAGCATGATCTCCGCGCAAACGCGTTCGCGTTTGTCGCGAGGGAAAACCGCTACACACTTTTCCGGATCATGCTCTAGCGTTCAGCCCTTGCGCAGGAACACGTAATCGGCCGAGTAGGGGACGCTTTCATAGCTGCCGGCCTTGTAGCAGGCGCCGCTGAGCCTTCCACCCGCGGTGTTGATCCGCTGCACCGTCGTCGCCGGAGTAAGAACACCGTTGCCGCGCCGGGAAGTCACTGTGAGCTTCAGCAAAGGAATGTCGTTCGCGACCATACCCGGGGCCGTGCCGGCGACCTGGGCGACCACCGTACTGCCGTCGCTCAATTCCCAGTTCGGCCCGGCATAATGCCGGCCGACCGTCTTGCCGTCCTGGAAAAGCGTCGCGATCGGCTCGCGAAACGCCCAGGTGAGTGTGCCGTCGCCGCCACTCTTGCATTCGTAGACCTGCGCGCCTTCGGCATGCAGCGTGAGAATGGCGGTTTCGCCCGGCGCTGCGATGGCCTCGGGAAGTGCCTTCTGGGCGGTCGCGTTGACAAGCGACCCGGTCAGCATGATGGCGCTCAGCACGGCGCTCTTGGAAAACGACACGGTTATGATGCTCCGTTGTTGGTTCTTGATCATTGCGAGCCAACGGGCCGCGCGAATCCGCGCCCGGCAACAGGCTCCGAGCAATCCATGGTGCTCCGGGCGGAGACATGGATTGCTTCCTCGCTCTGTCCCTCGCAAATGACGGGGAGGGAGTTGCGAAGGGCGGCTTAGGCCGGCATCGCCTTCTCGAGGTTGGCGGCGACCTTGTCGAGGAAGCCGGTGGTGGACAGCCAGCGCTGGTCGGCGCCGACCAGGAGCGCGAGGTCCTTGGTCATGTAGCCTTCCTCGACGGTCGCGACGCAGACCTTTTCCAGCGTCTCGGCAAACTTTGCGAGCTGCGGGTTGTTGTCGAGCTTGGCGCGGTGGGCGAGGCCACGGGTCCAGGCGAAGATCGACGCGATCGAGTTGGTCGAGGTCTCCTTGCCCTTCTGGTGCTCGCGGTAGTGGCGGGTCACCGTGCCGTGGGCGGCTTCGGCTTCCACGGTCTTGCCGTCGGGCGTCAGCAGCACCGAGGTCATCAGGCCGAGCGAGCCGTAGCCCTGCGCCACCGTGTCCGACTGCACGTCGCCGTCGTAGTTCTTGCAGGCCCAGACATAGCCGCCGGACCACTTCAGCGCGGAGGCGACCATGTCGTCGATCAGGCGGTGTTCGTAGGTGAGCCGCTTGGCCTCGAATTCCTTCTTGAACTCGCGGTCGAAGACGTCCTGGAAGATGTCCTTGAAGCGGCCGTCATAGACTTTCAGGATCGTGTTCTTGGTCGACAGATAGACCGGATAATTCCGCATCAGGCCGTAGTTGAAGGAGGCACGGGCGAAGTCGATGATGGAGTCATCGAGGTTGTACATCTGCATCGCGACGCCGGAGCCCGGGGTCTTGAACACTTCCTTCTCGATGACGGTGCCGTCCTCGCCGACGAATTTCATGGTCAGCGTCCCCTTGCCGGGGAACTTGATGTCGGTGGCGCGGTACTGATCGCCATAGGCATGGCGGCCGATGATGATCGGCTTGGTCCAGCCGGGAACCAGGCGCGGCACGTTCTTGCAGATGATCGGTTCGCGGAAGATCACGCCGCCGAGAATGTTGCGAATGGTGCCGTTCGGCGACTTCCACATTTCCTTCAGGCCGAATTCCTTCACCCGGGCTTCATCGGGGGTGATGGTGGCGCATTTGACGCCGACGCCGACCTTCTTGATGGCGTTGGCGGCGTCGATCGTGACCTGGTCGTTGGTCTGGTCGCGGTATTCCATTCCGAGGTCAAAATACAGAAGCTCGACATCCAGGAACGGGGTGATCAGCTTGTCCTTGATGTGCTGCCAGATGATCCGGGTCATCTCGTCGCCATCGAGTTCGACGACGGGGTTGGACACCTTGATTTTTGCCATGACGGAAGGGGCCTTTTCTCGGAAAACCGCTGATACGGGCGGGGATGGGTGATTATAGGGGGCCTATAGCACCGCAAACCGGCCGGCGAAAGCCAAGCTGTTATGCAGTTTCAGCCCATCCTTTAGGACTTCTTGTTTTGACGCGAAGCGGACGCCACCCCGGATCAGGTCCAGGGCAGGCTTTCTTGAAAACGCTTTAAATTGCCGCCTGGGTCGCCGTCCCCGCCACCACGTACCAGGTCACAAACAGGCCGCAAATCAGGGCCCCGGGCAGGCTGGAGCCGGTGCGCCGCCAAGTGAAGGTCGCGATCAAGGCGCAGATGGCGAGCAGGGGTATGAACTGGATGGCGACGATGGTCGAGAGCGGCACGAAGCCGGGGTCGGGCAGCGGGTTGAACAGCTTTCCAGTGAGCCAGAGGATGGCGTACTGCCCGCCGACGAGCACGATGAAGCCCAGCGTCAGGGCGAAAATATTGGTCAGGTACAGCGCCCCGCGGGGCGCCGCCATGGTCGAGAAATTGCGGTGCAGGACATGCAGCGCAATCACGAAAAACGCCGTGAAGGGCACCAGATAGATCAGGAAGATCAAAAACTGCTTCGCGTTCATCAGCTTCACCGCGACGGTCCAGAACCGGAAGTCGATCTTGAAGGCGAGGTCGGCAAGCCACAGCGCCGCGTAGCCGATCGCCACCGTCGCAATCGCAATCACCACCGACTGCAAAACGATACCCGATCGGCTGGCGCGCTTGGGCGCGAACCGCATCAGGGCAAGCGTGATCAGGCCGTTGATGACGGCCCAGACCAGGATCTGGTTGGTGATGCCCTGCGGCAGGAAGGCGGAGGGCGTTACGAACGTGCCGCCAAGCGCAAACGCGGGGTAATAGGTCAGCGCCGGAATGAAGGCCGACAGGATGAAAGCGGCGGTCCAGCGCCGGCCGCTCGCTGCGACATGTTCCGGCATGGTGCCATCGGCGATTTCCGGCAGCCGCAGCCGGGAATACATCGGCGCCTCCAACAGCGCGTCGAAGGCGCCGATCAAAAGCACCACGAAGCCGAGTAGCGCGATCAGCGTGCCGATTTCCTTCCGGAACCAGATCTGGTCATCCACCGGGCGCGGCGTGCCGCCCTTTAGCGTCCTGGCGAACCAGTCGAGGCTGTAGCCGATCGCCTCGTGCGATATGTGCTCGGCCGGGTGGGTGATGGCGGGGGTGTGGAGCACCCGCGCCGTGCCTTGCGCGATGTCACCATAGACCTTGCCCGGCTCAACCGGGCCTTGCGTGCCGAACAGGGCCCAGAGTTTCGGGCTCTGGGTGACGTCGCGGGCGCGGTCGACGCCCCACATCAGCGTGGAGAATTCCTCATACTTGGCGAACACCAGCGCCACATTGCGCGGCCAGGTGGTCGTGCCCTCGGCCGCAAACGGCTTGCCGGTCGATGACCCCTCCAGCACCATCGACTTGTAGTCGTTGGGCATGGCGGTAGCAGCTGCCAGCACGGTCCAGCCGCCCATCGAGTGGCCCTCGAGGCCGATATTGTTCTTGTCGACGATTTCGAGGCTGCGCAGATAGGCGAGCCCATCGGGGCCGCCGAAGCCGTTCGCGAAAGCGGGCGGGTCGCTGTAGCCGTGGCCGGTCTGGTCGAGTGCGAGCACGACATAGCCGCGGCGGGCGAACTCGATGGCGAAGCCGTCCTGGGTCTCGCGCGAATTGATGTAGCCGTGGACGGCGAGGATGCCGGGGGCAGGGATCTGCGGCGTGGCGTTCGGCGGGATGTAGAGCAACCCACTCATGGTGTTGCCCTTGGCGCCCTTGAATCTGACATCCTCGATCCGGATGCCGCCGGCGGTCTGGGTGAAGTGGGCGAGCAGCCCGCCCGCCAGGATCAGGACCACGCCGACAATCGCCAACGACCACCTGCCGCGCATCGGCGCCTCCCTGATGCCCTTCGCCGTTGAACCGGCGTTTGGGATTGTTTGCAGCTTCGCTTCGTTTGTGATTGTTAGCCTATCCGAAAGTCTAATGCGAGCAAGCTGTGGCGACGGCAACCGCGGGTAAAGTCGCCGATTAGAACTTCTCGATCTTGATCTGGCCGCTGGAAAATCGCGCCACGAGATTGCGGCAACGGAGTTCGCCGAGTTGTCGAGCCCAAACTTCCATACGATCGATCTCAGGCCGGAGGGCGTCCAACGCCGCTGGCTGCCAGTGCGCTCTCATCTCGCCAAACGGTAGGGCTTCGGTTTCAGAATCAATGCCGACGAAAGGCAGCACATCCGCGTCCCTTTCATCGAGCTTTGATGCCCGCCAGGCTGCAACAATTTTTCGTGCTCCTTCGATATAGGTAAGCTTTCCGGCCAGCATGTCTTGCGCGGCGCCAAAGATCGCGTGACGGGCTTCCATTATCTCGGATTCATTCCAGCTCATCGACATTCCCTGGCGTGCCTCTGTCACCGTTAAGAGGGGCACGCCGACTTGGCAAATCGAGCGCCCTTGACCGCAAGCGCCGCATTTGGAGGCTTTGACGGAGTGTCAAACGACGGTACTAACCCCGTTATTCTGCTTGAGAATTCTGGCCGCTTTGGTCAAAAGCGGCCAGCCATGAGATTTGAATCAGGTGTTCCGCAAGCCGGTTCAAAATCTTCGGAAATTGAATCAGAAGGTGAAGTCGAGAAAATGTCCGGCACCGATAAGACCAAGTCTGGTTTCGACTTAGCCGGACCTGTTGTGATCCTCGTCGAGCCGCAGCTCGGCGAGAATATCGGCATGGCCGCGCGGGCCATGGGCAATTTCGCGCTGTCGCGGCTCAGAATTGTCAATCCGCGCGACGGCTGGCCGAACATCGCGGCACAGCGCGCGGCGGCCGGGGCCGACCAGATTCTGGAACAGGCCGAGCTGTTCGACACGGTGGAGCAGGCGGTTGCCGACCTCACGCTGCTGTTCGCCACCACCGCCCGCGCCCATGATCAGGCCAAGCCGGTGGTCGCGCCGACGCAAGCCGCCAGCGAGATCGTGGCGCATATCGGAACCGGCGGCGGGGCCGGCATCCTGTTTGGCCGAGAGCGCTATGGCCTGCAGAACGAGGAAGTGGCGCTTGCCAACCGGATCATCACCTTTCCGGTGAACCCGGGTTTTGCCTCGCTCAACCTGGCGCAGGCGGTGCTCCTGATCGGCTACGAGTGGTTCAAGCATTCGACCGGCG
The DNA here is from genome assembly GCF_001440395.1 of Bradyrhizobium jicamae. Lineage (GTDB taxonomy): Bacteria > Pseudomonadota > Alphaproteobacteria > Rhizobiales > Xanthobacteraceae > Bradyrhizobium > Bradyrhizobium jicamae. The sequence goes on from NZ_LLXZ01000177.1 coordinate 53,359, forward strand.
GTGCGCTGCCGTTCGCGATGCCGGAGCGTTCCGAGCCGGCCTCGCAGCACCAGATGCAGGCCTTCTTCGACAATCTGGTCCGGGAACTCGACAAGGTCGAATTCCTCCGCCCGCGCGAGAAGCGGGACACCATGCTGGTGAACCTGCGCAACATTTTTACGCGCATGGACCCGACCAAGCAGGACATGCACACGCTGCACGGCGTGGTGATGGCGATCGCCGAAGGGCGCAAGGGGCCGGCCAAGGGCGGCGTGCTCGACGGCGAACAGGCGACACGGCTGCGGGCGTTGTTGGCCGAACACGGGCAGGGACCGGCTGCGCCCGGCGACAGTTCGACCGTGCGCGGGCTCGCCCGGCTGCTGCGGCGGAACCCGACCGATGCCGAACGAATCCTGTGGCAGGCACTGACCCGCGACCGTCGTTTCGCCGGCCAGTTCAAGCGCCAGACGCCGGTCGGCCGCCACATTCCCGATTTCGTTTCCTTCGTGCATCGGCTCGCGATCGAACTGGTCAATCCGAACGAGTCGGAGGCGATCGTCGCCGACCGCGCCATGCGGAATGCCTGGCTGGAGGCGCGCGACTATCGCGTGATCGAGATGCACGTCGCCGACGTCGAGCGCGATCTGGCGACGGAACTTGGGCGGCTCGAAGCCATGCTGGACGCCCCGCAATGAAGCTGCAGGGTGGGCACGCTGGAGCTTTACCCACCTTGCACGTGCTACGATCGCTGTCGCCGCCGGCACAAACGGAGTAAGCTCGCTTTTCCAATCGACAACGCAACGCGGAGGTCTGCCATGGCTACATCCGACTGGCGTCTCGAAGGCGAATGGATCAAGAACTGCACGTGCGCATTCGGCTGCCCGTGCGATTTCAATGCGCTGCCGACCCAGGGCTATTGCAAGGGCACGGTCGGCATGCGGATCACCAAGGGGCATTTCGAAAACACCAAACTCGACGGCCTGGTTTTCGCGGCGACCGTTCATTTTCCCGGAGCGCTGCATGAAGGCAACGGCCAGCTGCAGCCGATCATCGACGAGCGTGCCACACCGGAACAGCGCGAAGCGCTGTTCAACATCATGTCGGGCAAGAACTCCGCCGAAGGCACGCTGTTTCAGATCCTCAGCCTGATCGTAACCAAGATGCACGAACCGCTGTTTGTGCCCATCGAATTTTCATTCGACAAGGACGGCCGCGTTGCGCGTATGGTGGCCAAGGGCGTGCTTGAGACCGAGGTCGAGCCGATCAAGAATCCGGTGACCGGAGAGCCTCACCGCATCCAGGTCGTGATGCCGGAGGGATTCGAGCACCGCGCCGCCGAGGTCGCGTCGGCCAACATCCGTTCGACCGGCGCCATCAAGTTCGACACCAAGGGCACGCATAGCTCGCTCGCCAACGTGGTCCAGACACCGGACGGCGTCGCGGCCTAGCGCGGCACTGGAATCCAACTCTGCCGTTCCAGCATAGGGAGCGGGTTCATGGCGGGGACCTGGACGCTCGAACAGACCCTGCGGCACGATCGCCTGATCGTGGCCATCGGAATAGCCACCGTGGTTGCGTTCTCCTGGGGCTATCTGCTGGCCGGCGCCGGCATCGACATGAGCATGGCCGATATGCCGATGGACCCCGAGCCGTGGTCGCTGGCGCAGGCCGGGCTCATGTTCGCGATGTGGTGGGTGATGATGGTTGCGATGATGGTGCCGAGCGCCGCGCCGACGATCCTGCTGTTCACGGCGATCAAGCGCAGGCAGGCGACGACGGACAGCCCGGTCATCTCAAGCTGGCTGTTTCTCGCCGGCTATCTCGTGATCTGGGCAGGGTTCAGCCTGGTCGCGGTCTTCGTGCAATGGGGACTTGATCAGGCCGGGTTGCTGTCCGGCATGATGGCGAGCACCAGCCATTTGCTCGCGGGGATCATCCTGCTTACCGCCGGCCTCTATCAGTTGACGCCGATCAAGCGCGCCTGCCTGCGCTACTGCCAGAGTCCGATACTGTTCCTCGCGCGATACTGGCAACGGGACGCGATGGGCGCGCTGCGCATGGGCTTTCGGCACGGCGGTTATTGCGTCGGCTGCTGCTGGTTTCTGATGGCGCTGCTTTTCGTTGCTGGCGTCATGAACCTCGCCTGGGTCGCCGCTGTCGCGATCTATGTCGCCATCGAGAAACTGATGCCGCGCAGCGAATGGCTCAGCCGTGCTGCTGGTGTCGCTCTGATTGCAGCCGGTGTCCTTCTTCTGGCTTTCGGTGCTACGGCTTTCGCTTCTCTCTAGCGGCCGTCAGACGGCGACCAGCTCGGCGGGATTGCCGGTTCGCTTAGGCTTCTTCACCCTGGAAGGCCCGAACAGATTGCCTGCGGCGAGACCTGCAGTATCGGCGACGGAGGGATCGCGCGAGACCATGGCGGCGACGATGGCGCCGTCGATCAACAGCGCGAGTTGATGCGCGAGCACCTGCGGCTCGGCGGCGCCCATCTCACCGGCGAGTTTTTCGATATGCGCCAGCACCACCTTCTTGTGGCGCAGCGCGATGTTGCGGAACTGTTTTTGGTGTTTGTCGTGCTCGGCGACAGCGTTGATGAACGGGCAGCCGTAGAAGCGTTCCTCGGCGAACCAGCGCTTCAGCGCCGGAAAAATCCGCTTCAGCTTCGCCTGCGCGTCGCCGCCGCCATCTTCCATGGCGCCGATGAACCATTCGCGCCACGCCTTGCCTTCGCTTTCCAGCACGGCATTGACGAGGTTGGTCTTCGATCCGAACAGTTTGTAGAGCGTGGTCTTGGCGGTGCCGGCCTCGTCGATGATCGCGTCGATGCCGGTGGCGTTGATGCCGTTCTTGCAGAACAGATGCGTCGCCGCGTTGAGCAGGCGGTCGCGCGCGGATTCCTCGTCGCCCGCGGGGAGGTGCTTCTTCTTCGAAACCGATTTGGCCATGCGCGGCAGTTAATCGAACCGCAGCGCAATCATCAAGCCGCATCTTTGCGTCGAAAATAATCGCCAGCAGGCGGCAACTGCATCGCGCGTGAGCAGCATCGCTCTGATCAATTTCCGGGCAGGCGCTCCTAAGCGACGAGAGACGTTCGGCTTTTGATTTCGACCGGTTCTGGCACGCTTAATGCAGGAAACAGAACGTTCGGTATCCTACCAGGGAGAGAAAACGATGACCGCGGTCGCCCAGAAAACAGTGCTCACCGGCTGCCTAGCGCCGATCGACAAAGGCGGGCTCGAGCAGCTCATTGCCAACGATGGAACCGCGCCATCGCGCCGCTCTGGCGTTCCCGGCCTCGACTGCGTATAATCATGATGCAGTCGGGTGGTCGCGCGGATGTCGATATTCTCAGGCAGATTTGGTCTTGCAACAGTCGCAGCGTTGCTGTGCCTGGGCGCGCCGGCGGCGCATGCGCAGGCTTCGCCGATCAGCTACTGGACTCCCGGCTGGCCGATGGGGTTCAGCGGTGATGCGGGCGAGGGCGTGAACGCCTACGGCAATTTTCCGAGCTTTGACTTCCGCGACCTCGGCAACGGCTCCGCCGTCGCGCGCTATAATTTCTCCAACGGCTTCTTCGTCGGCAGCCAGCGCAACACCATGGGGTTTGCCGGCCTCAGCCAGAGCGCGTTCGGCGGCTTCGGATCGATCTACAGCGAAGGCACGCAGTTCGGCTACAGCCTGAAGAACGCCGGCGGGCCGCCGATCACGTTCTTTGCCGGCGTCGATACGCTGAAATACAACAGTGGCATCGGCAGCAGCGCGTTCGCACCATTCGATTCCAAGTCGGGCACGCTGCCCGTTTCAAGCGCCTATGCCGGTGTCGAATTCCAGCCGACGTCGAATCTCAGTCTGTCGCTCGGGGTCGGCGTCGTCCAGCAGACGGGACGGCTCGACAGCGAGATCAATTCGCTGCCCGGCGCTTCGTCTTTCTCCGTCGGTAACCGCCGCTACTAGAGCAGATCCGGAAAAGTGTGTAGCGGTTTTCCCTCGCGACAAACGCGACCGCGTTTGCGCGGAGATCATGCTCAAACAAAAAGATGAAGCGGGATGACGATTCGAAGAAAAGTCATCACGCTTGAGTCTCAGTCGTCCCGCTGTACCAACTCGACGGTGATGCCCTCGGGCCCCTCGAAGAGCCGCAGCTTTCGGCCGATGTAGTCCATCTCGTCGCTCAGCACAGTTACGCCGTTGGCCACGAGGTGCGCAGTAGCAGCCTCAATGTCGTCGACGCGGAACGCGAGGTGATTGAAGCCCCGTTTTCGCAGGTTCGTCGGGTGCGCACCCGGATCGGTCCCAGGCGGCGGGTCGAACTCAAGCAGCTGGATCTCGAAATGATAGGCTCCTTCGAGTGCGAGGGTGATGTGCTGCGCTTTCATGCTCGGCATGCCCATGTACCGGGCGGGAACGCCACCGTCGATCGTTGCGACGTGATCCTTTCTGAAACCAAGGAGCGCGAAGAACCCGATCGCCGGGCCGGCGTCGGCGACTGCGATCGTAACATGATCCGGATTGAGTATCATTTTGTCACTCCGTGTGATCAACGCCGTGCGGACGCTCCCGAGTATGCCTTGTGAACGAGGCTGGTTGAGAGGCCGCTGCGCCCGTTCACAACACTGTTATTGCGACCTGTCGCGCCCGTCGCTCCCTCAACTGGGCGTGTCGGGCTTGTTGTTGTATCCTCACCGGAGCACCTGCACGGTCGCCAGGAGGAGTTACATGACTATTGTCGTACTCAACCGCCGCAACCTCCTCGCTGTTGGCGGCTCCATCCTCGCAACCGGGGTTTCCGGGCTCCTGATGCCCGTGCGCGCGCAAGGTCTCGCACCGACCCCTTCGATGTCGGGCGGGGCTAACAACTACCGCGCGGGCGCGCCGACAGTGGATCGGATCGGCAAGGGCGGCTTCTGGATGAGTGGCACCGTGCGCCGCGCAGGCGACGGCGCTCCGCTTGCCGGGCAGCGCATCCAGATCTGGGCGCACACCACTGAAGGGCGGGAGCACGAGCCGCAGAGTCATGGCGCCACGCTCACCGACAAGGACGGGGCGTTTCGTCTCGAGATGCCGCAGATCGTTCCCATCTTCGGCCAGCCGCATGGTCACCTCGCCTATGACAGCGGCGAATTCAAAACCGTCTTTCTACGTCCGGTGATGCGGAGCGCAAAGGATACCAGCCTGGAGGCGCACTTCGTTCTTCAGCCGGTCTAACCGAGTTGCCAACGAAGGGATGGACATTAGCCCGGGTGGCCCTGGTCTGGGTCGCCCTTGCAGCCGCAATTTGCGTGCCGATTGCCGCTGCAGCGGTGAGCCCGCTGCTCGCATGGCGCGATCCGGTCTACATCCTGGCCTGCTTCGCCGGGATTGTCGCGCTGGGGCTCATGCTCGTTCAGCCTCTGCTGATTGCTGGATACTTGCCGGGACTGTCGGCTCATCGTGGCCGGCGTACACATCTCTGGATCGGAGGTGCGCTCGTCGTGGCGGTGGTGATCCACGTCGGCGGCCTCTGGATCACCAGTCCGCCCGACATGATTGACGCCCTTGTGTTCGCATCGCCGACGCCGTTCTCACCCTGGGGTGTGGTCGCGATGTGGGCAATCTTCGCCGTCGCGATTTTTGCTGCCCTCCGCCGGCGATTGGGAATACGGCCGCGAACGTGGCGCATCGCCCATACACTGCTCGCGATCGTCATCGTCGTAGGCAGTGTGGTCCATGGCCTCCTGATCGAGGGCACGATGGAGACGATATCGAAGGCTGTGCTTTGCGCGCTGGTCCTCGCGGCGGCCATAAAGGTCATGACTGACCTGCAGGTGTGGAGAAAGCGAGCGAAGTTACGCGGTGAGAGCATCGCGCGACAGTAAGCCAGGCAGAATCGATGGTGCCGCGAAGCTTACACTTGAGGGGACAGTGACGAGCGCGAGCTATTGCTCCGATGACAGGCGGATCATCTGGCGCCCGTCATTCATCGCCTTCAGACTGTTGACGTAGTTCTCAGGACGCTGCCAGCGGTGAGGAACCTTCAATCCCATGAATTCCGCGATGCTGCCGATAAACGCAGTGCAATTGGTGGTCTCGGCATTCCAGACCGGTGAACTCGCCTGCAATTTCTTGATGTAGGCGAAAACCCTCTTTGCGTCCGGCTCATTCAGGTAAACGCGGTAACTGGCGGTCAAGTACTGCGGATCAAGATCGCCATAACTCGCCCCGGTCTCGGACGGCACCCACATCAGATGACCAAGTACATAAGGGACGTTGTCTCCCGCAGGGGTAAGACCCGCGACTTCAACGGCTCGCTCGCTTGTCTTCCCGAACCAGACGAAAGCGTGTCCCCAGCTCGCCGCCGTTCTGGCTCTGAAATCTACGTAGTACGGGCCCTTTGCCGATCCCGGCTTCCGGGTCGACTGTGACGCCGATTTCGATTCATCACTGGAAACAAGCGCGTTCGCGTTGGCGACGCGCTTGTAACCTTCCTGTATGTGGGAAATGAAACGCTCCAGATCGCCCCGAGTGTCAATCTCGCGTGCGGAAGCTGGATGGATTTCGCACGCCAGCGGGACAGCGAGAGTGAATCCCGCGAGCAAACACAGTGCTAATCTCTTCGGCCCACTTGCCACAGTTCGCCCTTCAGCTGTCGAAGGTCAGAATCGACGAGATCCGACTCAGTACCGCGTATAGGGCCGCGGCGCGACGGGCGTCTTGCCGACCGGAGTCTTCCCGATTGGGGTCTTGCCAATCGGCATCTTGCCGACCTGGGCGGTCTGATAGACGGGCTGTGCGCGCGGGATATCGGCAGCGCTGGCGGCAGTCACCAGTGCAAGCGTCGCACCCGCGATAATCACAATCTTCTTCACAGTACTGTGTCCTCTATGTTGGAGAAGCAAGGCGGTCAGCCGCGCTTTCCTCAGCCGCGCCGGGACATGAATATCCGAATGCGTCTACAGTACGGCAGGTTGGCCGCGTTCGAGCGATAGGTCTGCAGTGCGGCAGTTATGAAACAGGTTGGAACCTGAATTTCCGCCGTGGATCACAAGTCACCAATCCCACGCACGTTCGCGATCCCCAACGCCTTGATGCGTGAGGCCAGCGTTGTCGGCTTGATGTCGAGCATCTCGGCGGCGCCGCCGGGGCCGAACACCTTGCCGGAGCAGGCCTGGAGCGCGGCGAGAATGTTGGCGCGTTCGTGCGCGCGCATTTCCGCTGATGTCATGACGGCGGGACGGCTATCTGCTTTCACGCGCGCCGCGGTGGGGGAGGGCTGAACGCCTGATACGTCGGGTAGATCGATGCGCAGGCGGCCGTTCTGAGCGAGAATAGCTGCGCGCTCGATCACGTTTTGCAGTTCGCGGACATTGCCCGGCCAGTCGTAGCGCGAAAGCCTGCGTGCATCGCCTTCTGACAGACGCAGGTCGGATTTCAGCGCCTTGCTCTCGCGCGTCAGAAAATGCTGCGCCAGCAGCGGAATGTCCTCGCGCCGCTCGCGCAGCGGCACTGATTCCACCGGGAAGACGTTGAGGCGGAAGTAGAGATCCTCGCGAAACCGGCCGCGCTGCACTTCCTGCTTGAGATCGCGGTTGGTGGCGGCGATCAGGCGCACGTCGACGGCGCGAGTACGCTCCTCGCCGACGCGTTCGAAATTGCCCTCCTGCAGCACGCGCAACAGCTTGCCCTGCAGCTCCAGCGGGATCTCGCCGATCTCGTCGAGGAACAGCGTGCCGCCGTCGGCGAGTTCGAAGCGTCCGATGCGGTCGCGCATCGCGCCGGTGAAGGCGCCTCTGATATGGCCGAAGAACTCGCTTTCAAAGAGTTCGCGCGGGATCGCCGCGCAATTGACCCGGATCAGCGGCCGGTCGCGGCGGCTGCTCGCCTCGTGGATCGCGCGCGCGATCAATTCCTTGCCGGTGCCGGATTCACCCGTGATCATCACGGCGGCCGAGGTCGGCGCCACCAGCTTGACCTGGCGCAGCGTCTTCTGGATCGCTTCGCTCTGGCCGATGATGCCGCGCGGATTGGTCTCGATGCGGATTTCTTCCTGCAAGTAAGCGTTTTCCAGTTCCAGCCGCTCGCGCAGGCGGTCGACTTCGGCAAGCGCGGCGTGCAGCTTCTCGTCGGCCTCGCGCCGCTGGCTGACATCGCGGAACACGATGACGGCGCCGACCACCACGCCGCGGTCGCGGATCGGCGTCGAGGTGTATTCGACCCAGACCGGCGTGCCGTCCTTGCGCCAGAACACCTCGCCCTCGACCTGATGCACGGCGCCGTCGCGAAACGCCGCATAGATCGGGCAGTCATGATCGGGATAGTGCCGCCCGTCATGGTGGGTGTGATGGACGATCGGGTGGATTTCCTTGCCGACCAGCTCTTCCGCGCCCCAGCCCAGCATCCGTTCGGCGGCCGGATTGACGAAGGTGGTCTTGCCCTCGGCGTTGACGCCGTAAATGCCTTCGCCGGCGGCGCGCAGGATCAGCTGGTTTTCGCGTTCGATATCCCTGAACACCCGCTCAACCCGCTGCCAGGTCGCGATCCCACCGCGCATGTGGTCTTCGGCCGCGGCATCCACATAGCGGCGGCGGCGCGCATCGAGATCGCTCATCGTGAGCAGCACCAGCGCGCGCTCGTCGCCCGGCACCAGCGAGCCGGCATATTCCAGGCGCAGGCTTTGCCCCGTCGCATGACGCGGCGTGAGCGCATTGGTCCAGTACGCGCCCTTGTCGAGCACGGCCTGGGTGAAAACGATCAGCGCGGGCAATTGTCCTGTGTGCAGCTTGCTCACCTTGGTCTGCCGCAGCAGGGCACGATCGTAGCCGAGCAGGGTGCAGGCGGCCGGATTGGCGTCGAGGATCTGGTCGGCGTGGGGATCGAGCAGCAGCGTCGGCTCGATCGCGAACTCGAACGCGGCTGTGCGCCATTCGACATCCTGCGGCGGGGCGGTTGAACCAAGGGCGAGATCCATCCGGTCGTAACTCCGAAAATTCGTAATCTGACTACGATATTTCGTTTAACACGAATTTTCGTAATCGCCAATCTCAGCGGAATCGCTGTGATGTCAGCGCCATCGCCGAAAAACGAGGCTGGCATATGCCTTGCTTAATTAGGGGGCAACGTCGCGCAGGAGGGCTGATGTCTACCTTCGACAACCCATTCGATCCGAACCGCCGTCTCCACGCCGGTGGCTGCTCATGCGGCCGGCATGTCAGCGAAGCCGAGCATCAGGCCGCGCAACTGCAGGCCCAGTCCGCCATCGAGAGCGAGAAGCGCTACGAGGGCGTCGTCGCCTCGGCCGTGATGCGGGCGATGTTTCCGCAGGATGTCGCGCGGCGCGCATTCCTGAAATCGGTGGGGGCTGCAACCGCCGCCGCCGCGCTGTCGCAATTCTTCCCGCTCAAGACCGCGACCGAAGCGTTCGCGCAGGGCGGGCCATTGGAAAAGAAGGACCTCAAGGTAGGCTTCATCCCGATCACTTGCGCCACGCCGATCATCATGGCGGCGCCGATGGGATTCTATGCCAAGAACGGCCTCAACGTCGAAGTGATCAAGACCGCCGGCTGGGCCGTCATTCGCGACAAGACCATCAACAAGGAATACGACGCGGCGCACATGCTGTCGCCGATGCCACTCGCCATCACCATGGGTGCCGGCTCCAATCCGATTCCCTACACCATGCCGGCGGTCGAGAACATCAACGGCCAGGCGATCACGCTGTCGATCAAGCACAAGGACAAGCGCAATCCGAAGGACTGGAAGGGTTTCAAGTTCGCCGTGCCCTTCGACTATTCGATGCACAATTATCTCTTGCGCTATTATCTCGCCGAGCACGGCCTCGATCCCGATACCGACGTGCAGATCCGCGCGGTGCCGCCGCCGGAGATGGTCGCCAATCTGCGCGCCGACAATATCGACGGCTTTCTTGGCCCCGATCCGATGAACCAGCGCGCGGTGTTCGACGGCGCAGGCTTCATCCACATCCTCACCAAGGATATCTGGGAAGGGCATCCGTGCTGCGCCTTCGCCGCGTCGAAGGAATTCGTCACGACGATGCCGAATACCTATGGCGCCTTGCTCAAGTCGATCATCCAGGCGACCGCGTATGCGCACAAGGCGGAGAACCGCAAGGAGATCGCGAACGCGATCGCGCCGGCCAACTATCTGAACCAGCCGCCGATCGTGCTGGAGCAGATCCTGACCGGCACCTTCGCCGACGGCCTCGGCAACATCGTCACGCAGCCGAACCGCGTCGATTTCGATCCGTTCCCTTGGCAGTCGTTTGCGGTCTGGATCATGACCCAGATGAAGCGCTGGGGTCAGATCAAGGGCGACATCGACTATGCGGGCATCGCCGCGCAGGTCTATCTCGCAACTGATGCCACAAGGCTGATGAAGGAAGCGGGGCTAACGCCGCCCACGGCGACGACCAAGAGTTTCTCGGTGATGGGCAAGGCTTTCGATCCCGCCAAGCCCGAGGATTATCTCGCCAGCTTCAAGATCAGGAAGGCGTCGTGATGACGAGCTTCGCCTTTTCCTCCTCCCCGCAAGCGGGGAGAAGGAGATGACCTCATCCCTTCGCTTCCGCGCGGCCGTGGTCTCGATCGTGCTGTTGGCCGCGTTCCTCGGCATCTGGCATCTCGCCACGCGGCCGACGGCGGCCGCCACCAACATGTCGCCGGAATACGCCAAGCTGATGGGGCTGACGGCAACGCAAGGCAAATCGGCGATGCCGGGCCCGCTCGATGTCGGTGCCAAATTGTGGGAGCACCTCAGGCAGCCGTTCTACGACAACGGTCCGAACGACAAGGGGCTCGGCATCCAGCTCGGCTATTCCATCGCGCGCGTCGGCCTTGGTTATTTTCTCGCGGTGATGGTCGCGATCCCGCTCGGCTTTCTGATCGGCATGTCGCCTTTGATCAGCAAGGCGCTCGATCCCTTCATCCAGGTGCTGAAGCCGATCTCGCCGCTCGCCTGGATGCCGCTCGCGCTCTACACCATCAAGGACTCCTCGATTTCGGCGATCTTCGTCATTTTCATCTGTTCGGTGTGGCCGATGCTGCTCAACACCGCGTTCGGGGTCGCTTCCGTGCGAAAGGAATGGATCAATGTCGCGCGCACGCTGGAGGTCGGCACGGTCAGGCGCGCCTTCACCGTGATCCTGCCGGCGGCGGCGCCGACGATCCTCACGGGCATGCGGATCTCGATCGGCATCGCCTGGCTGGTGATCGTCGCCGCCGAGATGCTCGTCGGCGGCACCGGCATCGGCTACTTCGTCTGGAACGAGTGGAACAACCTCTCGATCACCAACGTCATCATCGCCATCCTCATGATCGGCATCGTCGGCATGCTGCTCGACCAGATCCTCGCGCGGTTCACGCGCATGGTCACCTTTCCGGAATAGCTGTGATGACCGACAAGTTCATTTCCATCGAAGGCATCGCGCGGCGTTACCCGGAGGCAGGGGGCGACCAGACCACGATCTTCGAAGATCTTTGGCTGTCAATGAGCCGCGGCGAATTCGGCTGCGTGATCGGCCATTCCGGCTGCGGCAAGACCACGGTGCTGAACATCCTGGCTGGGCTCGATCAGCCGAGCGAGGGCGCTGTCATCGTCGACGGGCAGGCGATCGAGGGGACGAGCCTCGACCGTGCCGTGATCTTCCAGAGCCATGCGCTGCTGCCGTGGCGCACGGTGCTCGGCAACGTCGCCTATGCCGTGACCTCGAAATGGCGCAACTGGGACCGCGCCAAGGTCAAAGCGCATGCGCAGAAGTTCATCGATCTCGTGGGCCTGACCGGCTCCGAGCACAAGCGCCCGTCGGAATTGTCCGGCGGCATGAAGCAGCGCGTCGGGATTGCGCGCGCGCTCTCGATCACGCCAAAGATCATGCTGATGGACGAGCCGTTCTCGGCGCTCGACGCGCTGACGCGCGGCACGTTGCAGGACGAGGTCCGGCGCATTTGCCTGGAGACCGGACAGACCGCGTTCATGATCACCCATGACGTGGACGAGGCGATCTATCTCGCCGACAAGATATTTCTGATGACCAACGGTCCGGGCGCAGTACTCGCCGAGATCGTGGAAAATCCGCTGCCGAAGGATCGCGGTCGCATCGATCTGCACCGTCATCCGCTGTACTACGCGCTGCGCAATCACATCGTCGATTTCCTTGTCAGCCGCAGCAAGACGTTTGCGACAACCGTGACCGACCACGATCCGCGCAACGTGCCCGTGGTGCGGATCGGGAAGCCGGAACTGGTGGTCGCCGCGGAGTCCGAGCATTCAACACAGGCGTCATGGCCGGGCGTGTCCCGGCCATCCACGTCTTCCTAGATCGCCAGCAAGACGTGGATGCCCGGCACAAGGCCGGGCATGACGAGAGTTAGAAGGAGACGGAGCATGAAGCGCGAAGACCTCACCGAAAAGCTGCTCGACATCAAGCGCGAGAAGGGCTGGAGCTGGAAACACATCTGCGAAAAGATCGGCGGCTATTCGGAAGTGCTGATCGTCGGCGCCATCATGGGCCAGATGAAGCTGACGAAGCCGCAGGCTGCCAATGCGGGCGAGCTGTTCGGGCTGTCCAAATCGGAAGTCGCGATGCTCAACGAGGTGCCGATGCGCGGCACCGGCACGCCGATGCCGCCGACCGATCCGCTGATTTACCGTTTCTATGAGATGGTGATGGTCAACGGCCCGGCCTGGAAGGCGCTGATCGAGGAGGAATTCGGCGACGGCATCATGTCGGCGATCGATTTCGACATGGCGATCGACCGCGTCGCCAATCCAAAGGGCGACCGGGTCAAGATCACGATGTCCGGCAAATTCCTGCCATACAAATATTACGGTGCCAGCGGGAACGTGCCGGAGTATGGATTTAAGGAAGAGTGACGCACTCTCCACCGTCATTGCGAGCAAAGCGAAGCAATCCATCTCACGGCATAACGGATAGATGGATTGCTTCGTCGCTTGCGCTCCTCGCAATGACGGCAGGAGAGACCGTCACCCGAACGCCGCCCGCACTTCCCCGATCGGCGCCATCTCGCGCACAAAGGTGAACGCGCCGTGATCCTTCATCTCGCGGGCACTCTTTAGGAACGCCGCAAGCGCGTAACGCTCCATGGCGCCGCCGACGCTGATGCGCTTGACGCCGGCTTTCGAGAGCTGATCGACGGTCAGCGTCGGATCGGCAAAGCCCATCACCAGGTTGAACGGCTTGCCGACCGACGACACCACGGTGCGGATCGTCTCGAGGTCGTAGAGGCCGGGCGAGTACAGGACATCCGCGCCTGCAGCCTCGAACGCCTGCAGCCGCTTGATGGTGTCGTCGATATCCTTGCGGCCGTGCAGGAAATTTTCGGCGCGCGCGGTCAGCGTGAACGGAAAGGGCAGCTTGCGCGCCGCCTCGACGGATGCCTGCACGCGCTCGACCGCAAGCGCAAAATCGTAGATCGGTTTGCGCGGATCGCCGGTCGAATCCTCGATCGAGCCGCCGACCACGCCTGCTTCGGTTGCGCGCGCGATCGCCTTTGCCGCCGTGTTCGGATCGTCGGCGCCGCAATTTTCCAGGTCGGCGTTGACGGGCAGGTCGGTGGCATCAGCAATCGCCCGGCAATTCTCGATGATGGCGTCCAGGCTGACGGTCGTGCTGCCGAGCGTGTTGGCGAGGCCGAGGCTCGTGGTCGCCAGCGCCTCAAAACCCATCGCGGCAAGCAGTTTTGCTGTGCCGGCATCCCAGGGATTGGGAATGATGAACGCGCCGGGCCGCGCATGCAGCGCGCGAAACGCTTCGGCTTTTTCCGTCTGAGTTCGCATCGTTAGCTCCGCTTGGTTTGTCGGTTCGGTCGGAGCCAAAACTAGCGGGCTGTCGCCCATCAGCCAAATTTGTTATTTCTCTTGGTATAATCAGCTTTTTGCATGAGTCTGACATGGACAGCGATGCGCTTCTCACCTTCCTGACCATTCATCGCCGCGGCGGCATTTCGAGTGCGGCCAAGGCGCTTCACCGTTCGCAGCCGGCGATCTCCCGGCGCATTGCGCTGTTGGAGCAGGAACTCGGTGTGCCGCTGTTCGAGCGGATCGCGGGCCGCACCATGTTGAGCGATGCGGGGAGGGTGCTGGTGCCCTATGCCGAGCGCGCCGTCGCCGCGGCCCAGGATGCCGAGAATGCCGTTCGCGCGCTGGCGCAGCCGAATTCAGGACCGGTCGCGCTCGCCGTGGTCGGCACGCTCGCCGGTGGCCGGCTGTCGGCAATCCTAAAACGCTTCGCCGCCGAGCATCCCGACGTGGAATTGAGCCTGCGCACGGCAACCAGCGCCGAAGTCAGCGACCTGATCCGCCGCGGTGAGGCGACCATCGGCCTGCGCTATGACCGCGACCGCTCGCGCGATCTCGATTGCGAATTGCTGTTCTCCGAACCGCTGCAGGTGGTGTGCGCGCTGGATCATCCGCGCGCCGGCCATCGGATCGCAAAGCTAGCCGATCTCCGCGGCGAGCGCTGGATCGCATTTCCGATCGTGCCGGGCAGGCGCGAGATCACGGCCGCGCATGTCTTTGCGCTGTTTCAGATCCATGGCCTGGGCGAAATCGAGTGGACGCCGGTCGACAGCCTGACCGCGCAGAAGCGGCTGGTCGAAGCGGGACTTGGCATTGCGCTGCTGTCGGAGAGCAATGCCGCCGAAGAGTTGCGACACAAGACGATCTCGACCATCGGCGTCGGCGATCTCAAGGCGAGCTACGATGTGGTGGCAGTAACGCGCCGCGGCGGTTTCTTGAGCGCGGCGGCGCGGCGGTTGCTGGAGATTGTTCGGAAGGAATATCGCTAGGTCATCTCAACGTCATTCCGGGATGGTCCGAAGGACCAGACCTCAGGGGTGCAATTGCACCCCGGGGAATCTTGAGATTCCGGATCGCCGCTTCGCGTCGTCCGGAATGACGCTGGAGGGTTACGTCCCCGCCTTCACCTGGGCGACCGCGGCCGCCATCAGCTCATCCATCTTGACGCGGACCTCGGCGGCGGAAATGGCGACGCCCTTGGCGGCAAAATCCTTCGCGACCTTGTTCTGGACGTCGGTGTCGCCAGCTTCCTCGAAATCGGCGGCAACCACTTCCTTGGAATAGTCGGTGGCGGCGTCGCCGGTCAGTCCGAGCTTCTCCGCTGCCCAAAGACCGAGCAGCTTGTTGCGGCGTGCCTCAGCCTTGAACTTCTGTTCCGAGTCGAGGGCGAATTTCTTCTCAAAACCTTCCTCGCGCTTGTCGAAAGTGGTCATTTCTTCGGTTCCAATCCCGGCCAAAAGGTAAACGGGGCCGCGTTGTCGCGGCCCGATCGACTACCTAGATAGAGGGGGCGAATCGGTAAAACAACGGGCCGTTAGGCCGCAGGCAACCGGGATAAGTTGGCCTCAATCGGGCCGGGTCGATTGTGCTGGATGGGCCAATCGGATAGGTTGCCGTCAGGCGAGGTTCTCGTTCTGTTTCCGGTCGCTTCAGTTCGGGATCTTGCCTTCACGGCAGCTCCGTCGTGGTCACAAACCCTTGTCATCCGGAGCACACCAAATTCATGGATTTCAACAAAACACGGTACATCCCAATGAGCCGTCGACGCCGTATCTATGAGGGCAAGGCCAAGGTCCTGTATGAAGGCCCGGAGCCGGGAACCCTGATTCAGCACTTCAAGGACGATGCGACCGCGTTCAATGCCAAGAAACACCAGGTGATCGAGGGCAAGGGCGTCCTCAACAACCGGATTTCGGAGTACCTGTTTCAGCACCTCAACGATATCGGGGTGCCGACCCATTTCATCCGCCGCCTCAACATGCGCGAGCAGCTGATTCGCGAGGTCGAGATCGTGCCGCTGGAGGTGGTGGTACGGAACGTCGCGGCCGGCTCGCTGTCGCAGCGCCTCGGCATCGAGGAGGGCACGCAGCTCCCGCGCTCGATCATCGAGTTCTATTACAAGAACGACCAGCTCAACGACCCCATGGTGTCGGAAGAGCACATCACAGCCTTCGGCTGGGCGACGCCGCAGGAAATCGACGACATCATGGCGCTCGCCATCCGCGTCAACGACTTCCTCACTGGCCTCTTCCTCGGCATCGGCATCCGTCTGGTCGATTTCAAGATGGAATGCGGCCGCCTGTTCGAGAACGAGATGATGCGGATCATCGTCGCCGACGAAATCTCGCCCGACTCATGTCGGCTGTGGGATATCAAGTCGAACGAGAAGCTCGACAAGGACCGTTTCCGCCGCGACCTCGGAGGCCTGCTTGAGGCCTATACCGAAGTGGCGAAGCGCCTGGGCATTCTGATGGAGAACGAGCGCCCGGCCGGTTCGGGTCCGGTGCTGGTGAAGAGCTAAACTGGGGCAAGTCTCGTGAAGGCACGCGTTACCGTTACGTTGAAATCCGGAATTCTCGATCCGCAAGGCAAGGCCATCGAGGGCGCGCTGAAATCGCTCGGCGTCGATGGCGTCGCCAGCGTCCGTCAGGGCAAGGTGTTCGACATCGAATTGTCGGGCGCCGACAAGGCCAAGGCCGAGGCGGCATTGAAGGATGCCGCCGACAAGCTGTTGGCGAACACCGTGATCGAGAACTACCGGGTCGAACTTCTCTAGGCACTTTCCATGAAATCAGCCGTCCTCGTCTTCCCCGGCATCAACCGCGAGCGCGACATGGCGCGCGCCCTCAAGCTCGCTTCGGGTAACGAAGCCGCGATGGTCTGGCATGCCGAGACCGAGCTGCCGAAGGGTACCGATCTCGTGGTCGTGCCCGGCGGGTTCTCCTATGGTGACTATCTGCGCTGCGGCGCGATCGCTGCGCGCGCGCCGGTCATGGACGCGGTGCGCAAGCATGCGGCCGATGGCGGGCTGGTGCTCGGCGTCTGCAACGGTTTTCAGATCCTCTGCGAAGCGGGACTGCTGCCCGGCGTGCTGATGCGCAATGCGCGGCTGAAATTCATCTGCAAGGACGTTCACCTGCGGGTCGAACGTTCCGACTCGCCGTTCACGCGCGGCTACAATGCCGGGCAGGTCATCCGCGTGCCGGTCGCCCATGGCGAGGGCAATTACGAAGCCGACGAGGAGACGGTGAAGCGGCTCGAGGGTGAGGGGCGGGTGCTTTATCGCTATTGCACCCCTGAGGGCATCGTCGACGAGGAGTCCAACATCAACGGCGCGGCGGAATCGATCGCTGGTATCGTCAACGAGCGCGGCAACGTGCTCGGCATGATGCCGCATCCTGAAAACCACGTCGAAGACATCATGGGCTGCACCGACGGCCGCGGCCTGTTCGCGGGGCTAGCCGCACATCTGGAAAAAGCCGCGTGAAGTTGTTCGCGGTGCGCCTGTCAGCCGTCGTTGCGGCGCTGCTGTTCGCCATCCCGGCGTATGCGCAGGACTATCCCAAGCGTCCCATCAGCATGATCGTGCCGTTCGCGGCCGGCGGCACCTCCGACGTGATCGCGCGCGTGGTGGCCGAGGAGATGGCCAAGTCGCTCGGGCAGCCGATCGTGATCGAGAACGTCGCGGGCGCCGGCGGCTCGACCGCGCTGACGCGTGCTGCGCGCGCGGAGGCCGACGGTTACACCATCGCGATCGGCAATGCCGGCACCAGTGCTGCGACCTACACGATCTATCCGAAACTGTCGTTCACGCCGGAATCCTTTCTGCCGATCGCGGTCGTGGCGAAGACCTTCGGCATCATCGCCATACGCAAGGATTTCCCGGCAAAGAACCTGCAGGACTTCATCGCCTATGCGAAGAAGAATCCCGGCAAGGTCAATCTCGGCCACGCCGGTGTCGGCTCCTCGAATTTCCTGATCTGCAAGAGCTTTGTGCAGGCCGCCGGCATCGAGGTCCAGCTTGTCGGCTATCGTGGCGCGGCGCCGGCGCTGACGGACGCAATCGGCGGGCAGATTGACGGCGTCTGCGATTCCGCTGCCTCGGTGTCGCAGGCAATCGACGACAAGCTCGTCAGAGGCCTCGTCGTCGGCTCGACGGTGCGGCTCGCAACCTTGCCCGATCTGCCGACCTCGGCAGAAGCCGGGCTTCCCGATTTCGAGGCGCAAGGCTGGAACGGCCTGTTCGCGCCAAAGGGGACGCCGCCTGCGGTGATCGCGAAACTGAACGCCGCGGCCAAGGCCGCTGTTGAGAGCGAGGCGGTGAAGAAGCGTTTTCACGATCTCTCCACCGTCGCGCCAGATGCCAATGAGCACGCGAGCGACGTGCTCGGGCAGTTGGTGACGCGCGACGTCGACAAATACAGGAAGCTGCTGGAAGAGAAGAAGTAGCGCTCGACAACAGTCGAAATGAAAAAGCCCCGCTTGAAGCGGGGCTTTTTGTTGTCCGCTTGGTCATCGGCCGGTCGGCGAGCCGGGGCCTGTCGGCGCGATTGTCGAACCGCTGGGCGAGGGGTTGATGAGCGTGTTCCCGGACGGGTTCAGACCGCTGTTCCGACCCGCAGTCGCACTGCCGGCGCCATTGCTCATGCCGGTGCTGGGGTTAGTACCCGTCGCGCTGCCGGTGGTCGTTCCGCCGGTGGACGGCCCGGTCGCAGTGCTGCTGCCTGGCGCGCCGCCCGTGCCTGAACTTCCGCCCGCAGAGCCGCTGCCGGACTGCGCGAGCGCGACGGTGCTCGTGAACGCCAGCGCGGTCGCCAATCCCAATGTCGCGAGTTTCATAGCTGATCCTTTTCTTGTTGCGCTTGGGGCAAACGAGGTCCGCCGGACCACGTTCCTCTCCGCCGATCACAGATCGTTGCTGTTCCGTTGGAAGTGGCTGCAGGGCCACACGTGTGGGATCTCAGCGATATGTTCGTGTCCATTCACAACTGAAGATTGTTCGATTGAACTTGCCGCGCTATCAAGGCCACTAAGGACCGTTCGCCCGGTTTGACTGGAAATGCCCACATGCCCGTTGCCATCGTTGTTTTGCTGCTCGACATCACCCTGATCTGGCACGCATCGAAGACCGGGCGCCTTCAGCCCTGGGCTTTCATCATCCTGATGATCCCCTTTGTCGGCGCGCTCGCCTACATCGTCGTTGAACTGATCCCGGAGTGGTTCGGCAGCCCCGGCGCGCAACAGGCGCGCAAGCGCGTCGCGGAAAGGCTCGATCCGGAAAAGCGCTATCGTGAGCTGTGTGAGCGGCTCGCAGGCACTGACACCATCGCGAACCGCGAGGTGCTTGCAGCCGAATGCCTGAAGGTTGGGCGCTTCGACGAAGCCGAGCGGCACTACGACCATGTCCTCACGCTGCCGATGGGCAAAGAGCCGGCCTACGCGCTGGGCAAGGCGCAGGCGCAATTCGGTCTCAACCGTCCGGCGGATGTGCTCGCGACACTGGATGATCTGAAACAACACTGGCCCGATTTTGAATCGGCCGAGGGACATCTGCTCTATGCCCGTGCCTTGGCCGAGGTCGGACGCGTCGACGAGGCGCTCGACGAATACCATGCGCTCGTGGCTTATTTTCCGGGCGCCGAGGCCAAGGTGCGTTACGGGATGCTGCTGAGCATGACAGGACGCACCGCCGAGGCCAGGATCGTGTTCAACGAATTGCTGCTCTCGATGCGGCGCGCGCCGAAATATCTGCGCGATGCGCAGGCGGAGTGGCTTTCGATCGCCGAAAAGCAATTGTCGGCCTGATCCCGCCGGCGGGCTTCATCCACCCTTGTTCCCGCGCAGCCGGTCGATCCATTTGCGATAATGGCCGCGCGGGACGGTCATCGCGGCGACGCCGGCCATCACGAGCACGAGGCCGAGCGCGAGATTTGCCGGCACGGCTTCGCCGAGCAGCACTACCGACAGGCCGACGCCGATCGGAATCCGCAGATAGCCCTGCGCGTTGGTGGTCAGCGTGCCGAGCCGCGTCAGGCACATGTAGAACAGCATCAGCCCGAACGCGCTGGAGACGATCCCCATAGCTGTTGTCGCGACCAGCGCCTCCGTCGTCGGCCGCAAGGTCCAGGGATGATCGATAAGAAGCGCGAACGGCAGCAGCACCATGCCGCCGAACAGCAGCGAGCCCGCGGCCACCACCATGGGATCGTAGTCCGTCAGCCGCAAGCCGAAGATCGTGGCGCATGCGAACGAGATGGTGGCGATCAGGATGACGATCTCGGCCAGGATGTTGGCATCGAGCGTTGCGAGCGCGTCGAGGCCGATGATCAAGGCCGTTCCGGCCAGCCCCAGAATGGCGCCGATCAGCTTCAGCAGCGTGGCCGGCTCATGCCGCGTGATGCCCCAGGTGATGAGAAACGCGAAGATCGGCGTCGTCGAGGCCAGCACGACGGTATTCGATGCCGGCACATATTGCTGCGCCCAGGTAATCAGCAGAAACGGCAGCGTCGAATTGATGGTCTGTTGCTGCGCGAACAGCTTCCAGGCCTTGATGTCCGTCGGCATCCGCACGCCGCGCACCCGCAGAACCGCGAACAGAAAGGCCGCTGCAATCAACGAGCGCGCCGAGATGAACGTGATCGGCGGGATCGAGCCGAGGCCGATCTTGGTCAGCGGATAGGTCGAGCTCCAGCAGCACGCCAGCGCGAGCAGCAACGCATAGTCGCGCCAGCCGCGACGGGGCTGTGGCGCTTCAGGTGGCAACGGCGTCCACAGGCTTCTTCCATTTCACCCGCTTGATCGTGCCGGAAAAGGTGAGCAGCGCCCGCTCGCCCGACCTCAGCATGCCCCGCACGAAGATCAGCGAGCCGCCGGCGCGGGTGACCTCGCCGGTACATTCGACCAGCTCGCCCTCGCGGGCGGCATCGAGGAACTCTGAGGAAAACGACACCGTAACCCCGGGGCTCTGCAGCACGGCGCCGGCGAGCGCGAACAGGCAGTAGTCGGCAAAGGTCATGAAGCAGCCGCCATGGACGTTGCCGCCGCCGTTGAGGTGTTTTTTCGCGACCCGGAACGCACAGGTGATGCGGCCGTTCTCATCCATCCGGTGGTAGAACGGGCCGGCATGGGTCTCGAAATGGTCGCGTTTCCAGGTCCGCCATCCCTTGAATTCGCCCTCGGTTTCGACGTGGAGATCGGGGCGGAGGTCGAATGCGGTCTTGGCGAGCTGGTTCACGAAATCTGGCCTTCAATTGTCGGTTTGGGTCCTTAAATCCGATCCATCCCCGCAGTGCAAACGCCGATCCTGCAAGGCACCCCGCGCAAAGCTCTGGACAGGGCAAAAATGCCCCCTAAAAGGCCTTTTCGCACCCCCTCGATCTTCCTAATAAGAGACCCATGAACGAGCCCCAGATCACCCCCGAACTCGTCGCCAGCCATGGTTTGAAGCCCGATGAGTATGAGCGCATCCTCAAGCTGATCGGGCGGGTGCCGACCTTCACCGAGCTCGGGATCTTCTCGGCGATGTGGAACGAGCACTGCTCGTACAAATCCTCCCGCATCCATCTGCGCGGGCTGCCGACCAAGGCGCCGTGGGTGATCCAGGGCCCCGGCGAGAACGCCGGCGTCATCGACATCGGCGACGGCCAGGCGGTCGTCTTCAAGATGGAGAGCCACAACCACCCGAGCTACATCGAGCCCTATCAGGGCGCGACCACAGGCGTCGGCGGCATTCTGCGCGACGTCTTCACCATGGGCGCGCGGCCGATCGCCTGCCTCAATGCGCTGAGCTTTGGCGCGCCGGAACACCCCAAGACGCGGCATCTGGTGTCGGGCGTGGTCGCCGGCGTCGGCGGCTATGGCAATTCCTTCGGCGTGCCGACGGTCGGTGGGCAGGTGCGTTTCCACACCCGCTATGACGGCAACATCCTGGTCAATGCAATGGCGGTGGGCCTCGCCGAGACCGACAAGATTTTCTATGCGGCGGCCTCCGGCGTGAACATGCCGATCGTCTATCTCGGCTCCAAGACCGGGCGCGACGGCATCCACGGCGCCTCGATGGCGTCGGCCGAGTTCGACGACAATTCCGAGGAGAAGCGCCCGACCGTGCAGGTCGGCGATCCCTTCGCCGAGAAGCTGCTGCTGGAGGCCTGCCTCGAGATCATGGAAAAGGGCTGCGTTATCGCGATCCAGGACATGGGCGCGGCGGGCCTGACCTGCTCGGCGGTCGAGATGGGCGCCAAGGGCGACCTCGGCGTCGAGCTCGATCTCAACGCGGTGCCGACGCGCGAAACCGGCATGAGCGCCTATGAGATGATGCTCTCGGAGAGCCAGGAGCGCATGCTCATGGTGCTCAAGCCCGAGAAGGAAAAAGAGGCCGAGGCGATCTTCACCAAGTGGGGACTGGACTTTGCCGTCGTCGGCTACACCACGCCGACCAAGCGCTTCGTGGTCAAGCATGGCGGCGACGTGATGGCCGACCTGCCGATCAAGGAGCTCGGCGACGAGGCGCCGGTCTATGACCGGCCGCATGTCCCGTCCGCGGCGCTGCCGGTGGTGCAGGCGCGCGAGGTCAAGGCGCCGATCGGAATTATGCCGGCGCTGGAGAAGCTGATCGCCACACCCGAGCTGTGCTCGAAGCGCTGGGTGTGGGAGCAATACGACCACGTCATTCTGGGTAACACCGTGCAGCGCCCGGGCGGCGATGCCGCCGTGGTACGGGTCGAGGATGGGCCGAAGGGGCTCGCGCTCACCGTCGACGTCACGCCGCGCTATTGCGAGGCCGACCCGTTCGAGGGTGGCAAGCAGGCGGTGGCGGAAGCCTGGCGCAACATCACCGCGGTCGGCGGCCGGCCGCTCGCGATTACCGACAATCTCAATTTCGGCAATCCGGAACGGCCCGAGATCATGGGCCAGTTCGTCGGCTGTCTGAAGGGAATTTCCGCCGCTTGCAGCGCGCTCGACTTCCCGGTCGTCTCCGGCAACGTCTCGCTCTACAACGAGACCAACGGCCGCGGCATCCTGCCGACACCCTCGATCGGCGGCGTTGGTCTGCTCGACGACTTCACCAAGTCCGCCTCGCTGGCGTTCAAGGCCGCCGGCGAAGCGATCCTGTTGATCGGCGACACCCAGGGCTGGCTCGGACAGTCCGTGTATCTGCGTGACGTTTGCGGCCGCGAGGAGGGCGCCCCGCCGCCGGTCGATCTGGCGGCCGAGAAGCGCAACGGCGACGTGGTGCGCGGCATGATCCATGCCGGCACCGCGACCGCGGTGCATGACATCTCCGACGGCGGGCTGTTGATTGCGCTGGCCGAGATGGCGATTGCCAGCGGCATCGGCGCGCAGCTCTTGGCCGCGCCAAGCTCGATCGTGCCGCACGCGTACTGGTACGGCGAAGATCAGGCGCGCTACATCGTAACGGTGCCGGCGGCGGATGCCGGCCTGGTGCTGGCCAAGATGAAGGGCGCCGGCGTGCCGTGTGCGCGGATCGGCACCACCGGTGGCGATGCGGTCGCGGTTGCGGGCGAGGGGCAGGTGGCGGTGAACGCGCTCAAGACAGCGTTCGAGCACTGGCTGCCGGCCTATATGAGCGGCAAGGCGGCGTAGCGACGCTGCAACTTCGTAGCCCGCATGAGCGCAGCGACATGCGGGGCCAGTGTCCGCGTCGTCCCGCATATCGCTGCGCTCATGCGGGCTACAGGGCTACAACACCTTCGTCGCGCCCGGGATCTGCCGCAACGCGCGCGTCAGTGCCCAGCTGAATGCGACCGTCAGCACGAAACCGACTGTCGCCTTCACGATCGCCGGCAAATCATAGTCGAACAGCCAGTATTGCAGCCAAAGCGCGATCGGGTAATGCACCAGGAACATGCCGTAGGCATCCGCCTGCATCGGATCGAGCAGCTTGGCTGAGCCCGATTGCCTGAACCGCTGGAAAAAGGCCAGGATCAGAAACATGATGGCCACGCTGAAGACGGTGAAGCAGATGGCATAGAGCGCTTCATACCAGTCCGGCAACGGCGACGGGTTGCCCAGTATTTCGCGCTTGATGAAGATCAGCACCCACAACAGGCAATACGGAACGATCGCCAGCACCATCCAGTCCCAGCTGACCTTCGCCATCCTTCCGTCTGCCGCGAGCAGCCCGCGATCCATTTGCGCAACGCCGATGCCGGCGCCGAAAAAGAAATAGCTCGCATAGAGCATGATGCGCCCGTGCTGCACCGAGAACGGCCCGAACTCGAACCAGCTGCTATGTCCGTAGTGGACCAGCCCGGGAACGTAGAACGCAGCGGTGACGGCAAGCATGACCGCGAAGAACACCGCGGGCCGGCGACGGCCGTGCAGCGAGAGACGATTGATCGGATCGAGCAGATGGGGCGACAGCCGGTACAGCAGGCAGGCAACCAGGTCGAAGGCGAACAAGACCCAGAGGAACCAGATAGGCCCGCTCGGCCACGGGCCCTTCGTGATCATATTCCAATAATATTCCGAAAAGCCGATCTCGGGATGGTGCCGGAGCGAGATGGCGTAATAGGCGAGCGGAATGACCGTGAAGGCGCAGATCGCGAAGGGTAAGGCAAGCCGAAGCAGGCGATCCTGCAAATAGTTCAGCGGTCCCTTCCGGGCGATACCGGACCATGCGAACAGGCCCGACAGGAAGAAGAACATCGCCATGAAGAAACTGTCGGTGGCGAGCACGATCATGTCGAAGCCGAAGAAGTACTTCGGGTCGGTATGGCCGAAATAGGTATAGGGAATCACGGCGTGGTGGAGCAGCACCACCAGCGTCAGGAAGGTGCGGGCGCGATCAAGCGATAGGTTGCGCGATTTGGCCTTGGGCACGGCGCCCACATCGGCGCTCACCGAACTGGAAATCGTCGTCATGGGCACGCGCCCCCGTGCAGGTTGTTTGCGTCAAATCTTGCTCCCGGGAACCCGATTCAGCAAGGCCGGTAGGGCGCGGCAAAATCCCGTCGCCCGGCGGCTGAGTTCGCGCGGGAACCAGCCGAGCAACTCGCCGTTAGGATCGGTGAATTCGTCGGCCGCCGCTATTGGCCTAAGGTCCCCCGGAGCACGCGATGACAATCCTCAAATGGGCGCTGATCTTCTTGCTGGTGTCGATCGTCGCCGGTCTTCTCGGCTTCACCGGCATTTCGGCGGCTTCCGCCGACATCGCCCGCTTCCTGTTCTATGTCTTCGTCGCGATCTTCCTGGTGCTCCTGATCCTCGGGCTAACGATATTCAGGGCATAGCTACGCATGCGGTCATTCCGGTTTCGATGCTTTCGCATACGCGGAATGATGCCGTCTCTGCCTTACGCCACTTCCTCGATCGTCACCTTGTCCGGATAGAACGCTAGGTGGCCTGCGATTTCGGCCATGGCCGGGAAGGGCGTCTCATAGGTCCAGATCGAATTTTCGATGCGCTTGCCGTCGGCATTGATGCTGAAATAGTTCGCATCCCCCTTGTAGGGGCAGTGCGTGGTCCGCTCGGTGCGGGCGAGCAGCGCCATGTTGGCGTCCTCGCGCGGCACATATTGCACTGCCGGATAGCTGGCTTCCCTGAGCGTCAGCGCATGGGTGGTATCGGCGACGACCACGCCGCCTGCCGAGACCCTGATACGCTTGGGGTTTGCCGTTATCGTGATCGGATGGTCGGGACCGGGCAATTTCATGGTTCTTTGGCCTCTTTTTAGGTCAGCCCGAAATGATCGGGCGCGACCGGATCTCGCGGTGTCAAACCGTTCGGCCGGGAATATAGTGACGCCGGGCGTGACCTAGAAGAGCGTACGCGCTAGGTTTGGCCGTCACGGTCGCGCGAGCCGGGCCGTGATTCGAAACACCTGACGGAGACATGCTGGATGCCGATGGACGCCCACGATATCGAATCGATGATCAAGGCAGCTATCCCCGATGCCGAGGTGACGATCCGCGATCTCGCAGGCGATGGCGACCACTACGCCGCGACCGTGATCTCGGAATCCTTCCGTGGCAAGTCGCGCGTGCAGCAGCATCAGATCGTGTATCAGTCGCTCAAGGGCCAGATGGGCGGCGTGCTGCACGCGCTGGCGCTGCAGACCGGGGTACCGGAGGGCTAACCCCCGACCAGCCACGCGGGGGCACCAATGACGAACGATCCGCACGGCGCGATGTTTCGCACGATCGTGCCGCACCAGCACAGCCGCGTCACCTATGCGGAGCTGTTCTTCGACCTCGTCTTCGTCTTTGCCGTCACCCAGATCTCGCACACGCTGCTCGCGCACTTCACCGTTCTCGGCGCGCTGCAGGTCACGGTGCTTTTTCTGGCCGTGTGGTGGGTCTGGGTTTTTACCTCCTGGATTACCAACTGGCTCAATCCGGAGAAGACGCCGGTCCGGCTCCTGCTGTTTGCGATGATGCTGGGCGGGCTGGTGCTGTCGACGTCGATCCCGAAGGCGTTTGACGAGCGCGGCCTGTGGTTCGCCATCGCCTATGCGACGATGCAGGTCGGCAAGACGATATTTCTGTGGCTGTCGACGCCGGTCTCGCGCCCGCGCGTCAGGATGAATGCCATCCGGATCGCCGCCTGGCTCTCGACATCGGCCATCTTCTGGATCGCGGGCGGACTGGCCGAAGGTCAGTCGCGGCTGGCGCTGTGGGCCGTTGCGCTCGTCATCGAATACATTTCGCCGGCGGTGCGGTTCTGGATTCCGCGCTATGGCGCGTCCTCGGTCGCGGACTGGATGATCGAAGGCGGCCACATGGCCGAGCGTTGCGCGCTGTTCATCATCATCGCGCTCGGCGAATCCATCGTCGTCATCGGCGCGACTTTCGCCGAACTCACCTGGACGGGCGAAAACGTTCTGGGGTTCGTCTCGGCCCTGCTCGGCAGCATCGCGATGTGGTGGATCTATTTCCACATCGGTGCCGAGGCTGCCTCCGAACAGCTTTCAAAATCGAGCGAGCCGGGAAGGCTGGCGCTGCTTGCCTATACCTATCTGCACATGCCGATCGTGGCCGGCATCATCGTTACGGCGGTGGCGGATGAGTTGGTGCTGAAGCACCCGGGCGGTCATTCCGATCTGAAGACCGTGACGAGCGCGATCGGCGGCCCCTTGCTGTTTCTGTTCGGGACCGTGCTGTTCAAGCAGAGTTTTCGCGGCTTTCTTCAGCTCTCGCATGGCGCCGGCATCATCGCGCTCTGCGTGCTCGCATGGTTTGCCAGCGACCTTTCGCCGCTGATGCTATCCATCCTGACCACCGCAATCCTGATCGGCGTCGCGATGTGGGAAACGTTCTCGCTGCGATCCGGCCAAGCAGAATAGCGCCTTCAATCAAGCCTTGAACTCAATCAAGCCTTGAATTCAGTCAAGCCTTGGCCGCCTGACCGGGATCAGTTGCGGCGAGTTATGCTGATCGACGACGTTCTTGAGCACGAGCGTTGAGAGCTGGACGACGAGCGCCCGAAGCCGTGCATTTTCCTCGATCAGCGCCACCCGCTCGGTGTCTGCTTCGTCGTCCCAGTCCGTATCATTGTGAACCGATCCGGCATTGTGGCTGCTGGACGCTGGATATGCATTGCCCATGACTGACATCCCCTGACACGAACTCACCCCGAGCCATGCTACTGGCAAAGATACGGCTGAGTCCGCGTCAAAAATTGGACCTTTCGAAGGGGAAACGACAGCGGAGATGGACCCTTTTGCGGGCGGGTCGATAAAGATGAACACTTGTTAAGAAGTTTGGTTATAGTGCGTTCGGTAAAGGTGTGGGGACGCGCGGCGGCGTATGCACCTTTCCATCTAACCTAGACCAGCGCGATCACTCAGTGCCCACGGGGGTACCGTGGTGGGAATACGCGCCTATGAAACAGAGCGAAGCAAGAGTACGGATCATTCAAGAGTGGGACCGCTGGATACTATCGCAGGCGATCGAGCCGGACGGACCGACTGGTAAAGACTCGTTGAAGTTCTTTCACGAATTGCAGGACGCAGCATCACCGCTACTGGATTTCCAGTCGCGCGGACAGGACAAGTGGCGCATCATTCATGCGTGGCTCCTGGGAGCAGACCGATTGCACGATGACTGGATATCGGTTGCGCCCCGGATCGCCCCGACACGCAGGTTCCGGCCAGAGCGCAAGCGATCGTTTTGCAAGACGTGAACTGCAAAATTCGCGGCCAGCCTCAGTCTGAGGCGGCCAGCGCGTGAACCGAAAACATCCTGTCCCGGTCGGTCCAGGATTCCCGCACCGACCAGCCGGATTCACGCGCCAGGGCGGTGAAGCGGTCGAGGCTGTATTTATAGCTCGACTCGGTGTGGATGCTCTCGCCGGGGCGGAATGAAAAATTCCGTCCCAGGATGCGCACGTTCTGAGCCTTCTTGGAAATCAAGTGCATCTCGATGCGATGGCGCTCGCGGTTATAGACCGAGCGATGCATGAAGGCGGAGACGTCGAAATTGCCGCCGAGCTCGCGGTTGATGCGGACCAGGACGTTGAGATTGAATTTGGCGGTGACGCCGGCGGCGTCGTTATAGGCGTCGTATAGCACGCGCTCGTTCTTTTCGAGGTCGACGCCGATGATCATCTGCGCGCCGTCGCCCAGAATGTCGCGGGCGCTGCGCAGGAAGGCGCGCGCCTCATCCGGATCGAAATTGCCGAGCGTCGATCCCGGAAAGAAACCGACCTTCGGCATCCCTTCGATCTCCGCCGGCAGGGCAAACGGCGCGGTGAAATCGGCAGCCACCGGATACACGCCGAGATCGGGAAAATCCTTGCGCAAGGCTACGGCCTGCGCGTTCAGGAAGTCGCCTGAAATATCGACCGGGACATAGGCGGAAAAATCGCAGCGCTCCAGCAGCAGCCGGACCTTGGTGGTGGCGCCGGCGCCGAACTCCACGAGGGCTGCGCCTTTCGGAATGATGGCGGCGATCTCGTCGCCGTGGCCGCGCAGGATGCCGAGTTCGGTCCGGGTCGGGTAATATTCCGGCAGCACCGTGATCTGCTCGAACAGCTCGGAGCCCGCGGCGTCGTAGAAATATTTTGGCGACAGCCGTTTTGGAAACTGCGAGAGGTCGCCGATCACGTCGCTGGCAAAGGCGGAAGTCTGCTCATCGAACTGATACGTCTGGGCCAAAGCGGCGGCGTGCACATTCATGATACTCTCCTGAACGCGCTTTCCGGCGCGCAATGATGGTCGAAGACATCAGGCGTAATCGGCGAGGCGCAGCCCCGTGAATTGCCAGCGGTGATGCGGGTAGAAGAAGTTACGGTAGGTGATACGGCTGTGGCCGGCGGGAGTTGCAAGCGAGGAGCCGCGCAGCACCAGCTGGTTGACCATGAACTTGCCGTTATATTCGCCGAGCGCACCCTCGATGGCGCGGTAGCCGGGGTAGGGGGCGTAGGCGCTGCGGGTCCACTGCCAGACGATGCCGAAGGCATCGTTGAGCTGGCCGGCGCGGGCGGCGACTTCCCATTCCATCTCGGTCGGCAGGTGCCTGCCGGCCCAGCGCGCGAACGCGTCCGCCTCGTAATAGCTGACATGGCTGACCGGGGCGGCCGGGTCGACCGGCTGCAAGCCGCCCAGCGTCATGATCCGCCATTCGCCACCAGTCTGGCGCCAGTGGCCGGGCGCCTGCCAGCCCTCGTTGGTCGCGGCAGCAAAGCCGTCCATCAGCCACAGCGTGGCGGTGCCGTAGCCGCCGTCCTGCATGAAAGCCAGCCATTCGGCATTGGTCACGAGGTTGCGCGCGAGCCGAACCGGGCCGACAAGGGCGCGGTGCGCGGGCTTTTCATTGTCGAAATGGAAGCTGTCGTCGGTGTGCCCGACGGTGTGGATGCCCTCGTTGAGGGTGACCCATTCCTCCGCCGAGCGGTGCTGCGCCGGGAAGCGCCATGCCGGATCATAGGCCGGCGGGATCGGGTTCTGGGCGAAGGCGTGCAGGATATCGGTCAGCATCAATTCCTGATGCTGCTGCTCGTGGTTGAGGCCGACCTCGACCAGCGGGACGAGCCCGGCGAGGCGCTCCTCGCCGGCGGTCTGGAAGAATTTGATCACGGCGGCGTCGACATGGCGGCGATAGGCGGTGACCTCGTCCGCGCTCGGGCGGGTCAGATGGCCGCGCTGGTGGCGGGCGTGCCGCGGGCCGGCGCTGACATAGTAGGAATTGAACAGAAAGGCGTAGTCGGGGTGAAAGGGCTGGTAACCCTCGCAGTGCTCGCCGAGCAGGAATTGCTCGAAAAACCAGGTGGTATGGGCGCGATGCCACTTCGCCGGGCTGGCGTCCGGCATCGACTGGATGAGCTGGTCCTCGGGGCTCAAGGGGGCGGCCCGGCGCTCGGTCTCCCCGCGGACGGCCAGATAGGCTTCCACCAAATTCTGGGCGAGGGTGCCGGAATCGGAGAAAAGTGACGGGGCTGATGTCGCGTACTCGGCGGCGGCTACTGATTTCGTCACAGGTATCTCCGTTCGAAGGAGAGAACGTTAGTCCGGGAAGCAGGTTCCAAACGGGCAGTCCGTCCTAAATAGGGGTTCCGTTCCGGGAAAAAAGCCTTCCGCCCCTACGATATTAATGCTGTCACACAATGGGCGGCGGCCGCGTCCGGCACTCCGATCGGCCCCGCGCATGCCAGCTCCTCGGCATTTTACTTTGGATGAACAACGGTTTGGGCTACATATAGAGCCAGTAACCGGGTTACATGGTCGGCCCAACGGGCGAAGCCGCAGGGGGCTGTGCGCCTTAAAAGGAAGCGAATATGAGCATCGAGCAATTCATCGCCAACGAAGTGAAGTCGAACGACGTCGTGCTGTTCATGAAGGGCACGCCGCAGTTTCCGCAGTGCGGTTTCTCCGGCCAGGTGGTCCAGATCCTTGACCACGTCGGTGTCGGCTACAAGGGCCTGAACGTTCTCGAATCCGCCGAGCTTCGCAACGGCATCAAGGAATATTCGAACTGGCCGACCATTCCGCAGCTCTACGTCAAGGGCGAGTTCATCGGCGGCTGCGACATCATCCGCGAGATGTTCCAGGCCGGTGAATTGCAGCAGCTGTTTGCCGACAAGGGCGTCACGCTCAACGCGGCGGCCTCTGCCTGAGCGGCCTTGCGCGCCAGGTTGGCCAGGCGCGGCTCGAAGTCATCGTTGCCGACATCACCTCCTTGCGCGTTGACGCCATCGTCAACGCGGCAAATTCGTCGCTGCTTGGCGGCGGTGGCGTGGATGGCGCGATCCACGATGCGGCCGGGCCGGAATTGCTGGCCGAATGCCGGACGCTCAACGGCTGCGAGACCGGCGACGCCAAGATCACCAAAGGATACCGGCTCCCCGCACGGCATGTGATCCATGCCGTTGGACCAGTTTGGTACGGCGGTAACCGCGGCGAAGATGCGCAGCTTGCATCGTGCTACCGTCGAAGTATTGAACTTTGCCGTGCCCACAATCTTGCTTCGATAGCGTTTCCAGCCATTTCGACCGGTGTCTTCCGGTTCCCGGCGGATCGGGCAGCCAAAATTGCCGTCAAGACGGTGGTCGATGCGCTGCCCTCGGCACCTGACCTGACACACGCAATATTCTGCTGCTTTTCGGCGCAGAGCGGCAAATTGCATCAGGACGTTTTGGACGCCTTCGGCAGCCCTTGTCCCTGATCGTGCCTCCGCTACACTTCCCCGTGAATTCCGGGGAGAGGGGTCCAATGAATTCACGCCAAATCCTGCACGCGCTCGCCGCTGGCGCACTGTTGCTCGCGGCATCACCGGCCCGCGCCGAAGGCACTTTCGATCTTCCAGCGGGCGCGCGATTCAACAAGGACAAGCTCGCCAAGATCACCGAGTTCTTCAAGAACGAGGTGGCGACCGGCAAGATCGCCGGTGCCAATGTTCTGATCCAGCAGCACGGCAAGCCAATTTATCACGAGACCTTCGGCGTGCAGGACGTGGCCTCCAAGGCGCCGATCTCTGACAAGACCATCTTCCGCCTGTCTTCGCTGACCAAGGCGATCACCTCTGTCGTGGCGATGCAGTTGGTTCAGGACGGCAAGATCAAGCTCGACGATCCCGTCTCGAAGTACATTCCCTCCTTCGCAAACATGAAGGTCGGCGTGGAGAAAAAGGCCGAAGACGGCACCAAGACACTTGAACTGGTGCCACTGACCCGGCCCATCACCGTTCTCGACCTGATGCGTCATACCTCCGGCATCACCTATGGCTTCTATGGCGATAGTCTGGTGCGCAAGGCCTACAAGGAGGCCAATCTCTATGCGGGCGAATTCGACCTCGCCGAATTCGCCGAGCGGATCGCCAAGCTGCCGCTGCACAACCAGCCGGGCGCGCTCTGGCAATACGGCCATTCCACCGACATTCTGGCGCGGATCATGGAGATCGTGTCCGGGAAGCCATTGCTCGAGATCGAGAAGGAAAAGCTGCTCGATCCGCTCGGCATGACTGACACCAACTTCTTCGTCACCGAACCGGAGCGGCTGCAGCGGCTCGCCCAACCGTTGCCGAACGACAGTGATTTCCGGGTCGGCCGCCTGTACAGGACCGAGGTTCGCCAGAAGTGGGAATCCGCCAGCGGCGGCATGGTTTCGACCATGTCGGATTTTTCGAAATTTGCGCAGATGCTTGCCAATGGCGGGACGTTCGAGGGCAAGACCTATCTCAGCCCGAAGACGTTCGAACTGTTGACGTCGGACCACGCCGGAAAGGACTCCGGTGTTGCGCGGGATCATTATTATTTCCCCGGTGACGGGTTCGGCATGGGGCTTGGGCTTGCCGTGCGCACCGATCCCGGTCACGCCAAGCCGCCGCCGCCGGGATCGCTGGGCGAACTGAAATGGGATGGCGCCAGCGGCTGCTATATGGTGGTCGACCGCAAACAGGACATGTTCTTCGTGGTGTTGGAGCAGACGCCGACGGAGCGCCAGCGCGTCCAGCGGACGCTGAAGCAGTTGGTCTATGAAGCGATGGAGAACTGACGGCGCCATTCGGCGCTGCCTTGTCGCGGCGGCGCTCGCGGTGCTTTCTCTCGGCGGCTCGCCGCATGCGTTGCGGGGCGAGCCGAAGGCTACTGACGCGCCAACTTTCTCGCGCGCAGCACTTGACCAGTTTGGCGACTACGTTCGCAGCGAGATCACGGCCGGCAAGATTCCCGGCGCAGTCATGCTGATCCAGCAGCACGGCAAGCTGGTTGATCTCGAAAGTTTCGGCGTGCGGGACCCGGGGACCGGCGCGCCGATGACGCCGGATACCATTTTCCAGATCTATTCGATGTCGAAAGCCGTCACCTCGGTTGCCGCGATGATGCTGGTCGACGACGGCAAGCTGGCTCTTGATGACCCCGTGTCGAAATACATTCCGTCCTTTGCGGACGCGAAAGTCGGCGTCGATGTTTCCGATGAAGCAGGAAAGTATCCGCTCAAGCTTGAGCCGTTGAAACGGCCGATCACGATCAGGGACCTGCTGCGGCACACGTCGGGGATCACTTACGGCTTCTTCGGCGAAACCGCGGTGCAGAAACTCTATGCCGACCCCAAGCTTTATGCCGGTGACTTCGACAATGCCGAATTCGCCGACCGGATCGCGACACTGCCACTCGCCGATCAGCCGGCAGTGCGTTGGAACTACAGCCATTCAACCGACGTGCTCGGCCGTGTCGTCGAAGTGGCCTCGGGGCAGACTCTATTTCAATTCGAGAAGCAGCGGCTGTTCGATCCGCTGGGGATGTCCGAGACAACGTACTACGTCGCAGATACATCGAAGTGGGCGCGCATCGCCCAGGCATATCCCGTCGATCGTTTTCGCGTAGCCGGAATCAGGGATCCGGCATTGCCGCGGCGCTGGGAATCCGGCGGTGCGGGCCTGGTCTCGACGGCCGGCGACTACGCGCGCTTCCTGCAAATGCTGCTGAACGGCGGCGAGCTGGACGGCAAGCGTTATCTCAAGCCCGAGACGGTCGCACTGATGACGTCCGATCAGATCGGACCGGAGACCGGGATCATTCACGATCCCTTCTATTTCCCGGGCCCGACCTCCGGCTTCGGCCTTGGCTTTGCCGTGCGCACCTCGCCGCCGCCGGGTACGACGTGGCCGCTCGGCGAATACCGCTGGGATGCGGCGGGGGGCAGCTTCTACTTCGTCGATCCCAAGGACGACTTGCTCGTTGTCTTCATGGTGCAGGCCCCGACGCAGGGCGGACGCATTCAACTGACGCTGAAGACGATGATGTTTGAGGCGCTCGGCAAGGGGCAGCGCAAAGATTGACTTCTTCGCCGAACCAGGGCGTGGATTCATAACGCGCGGCCAGCCAGAGCCGGATAGATGCGAGTCGAGGTAGTTGGCGGCGAAGTAGACATCAACCTGATGAATCCGTCGAAAATGACCCGGAGCGGTCATCTGGCTGTCCCAATTCGAACTCCAACCTTAAAGGTGACAAAATTTCGGACCTTGAGAAGAGTGGACGAGAATTGCTGCATAAGTGGGAGTGCATGAATGAGCCCTTCCGGATCTTTGATCGCGATCCTGCCGTGTAATGACCTTGATGCGTCGGAGCGGTTCTACAATCGATTAGGCTTCGCGCGCCCGGACAGCCAAAGGCCTGCTCCGGGAGAACCTGACACCTATCGCATGCTGTCGAACTCGAAAGGCGGATATCTGCATTTGACGGACGCGGTCGAGGGATGGCTAACACCGGGCAGAAACCCTTTCGGGCTTTATCTTTACCTTGAGAGTGTTGACGCTGCGGCGCGCGAATTTCAGCAATCACCCGAAGACAAGCCGTGGGGGATGTACGAATTTGCCATGTCTGATCCAGATGAAACGTTGGTCCGTGTCGGGTGGCCAACCCGTCTCCGCGCCGGAGCTGAATAATTCGTCCGCAGTTGGCCCAAGCGTGATGACGTTTCTTTGAAACGTCATCACGCTTATTTTTTGTTGGGGCATGTCTCCGCGCAGACGCGTTCGCGGTTGTCGCCAGGGAAAGCCGCTATACACTTTGCGCTAACGCGGCCCTGCGGGTCCGGATCATGCTCTAGACCACCGCGTTGCGCGCGATCGTCTCGCGATAGAACGACGCACTGAGCTTGGGTGTGCGGCGCTGTGTAGCGAAGTCGACGTGGTAGAGGCCGAAGCGCTGCTCATATCCATCCGACCATTCGAAATTGTCCATCAGGCTCCACAGGAAATATCCGTGCACGGGCACGCCTTCTGATGTCGCGCGCTGCAACTGCGTCAGATAGTTGCGCAGGTACATGATGCGATCGACGTCATAGATGGTTCCGTCCGCAGCAGGCTCGTCGCTCCCCGACGTTCCGTTCTCGGTGATATAGATCGACTTCACGTTCCACAGCTTGGCCACATGACGCGGCACCCAGTACATCGTCTCGGGGCCGGGCCTCAGCCATGTCGCCTTCATGTGCGGGAACGATTTGGGAAATGGCGCCAGGGTGAAGCCGCGTTCGTTGTCGGCGGCAATGACGTAATGATCGGGCATGTAGACATTGAGCCCGATAAAATCGATCGGGGAGGCGATGATGCGCAGATCTTCGGCGGTGTGTTTCGGCGCATCTTTGCCGGCCTGGGCGAGATAGGCATCGGTGTATTTTCCCTCGAGTATCGCGGTCAGATAGCCGGCATTGAGCTCGCGCGTCGCCATTTCGGCGGCGCGGATGTTCGCAGGCGTTTCGATGGCCGGGATGCAGCTCACGGCATTCTCCGCCGGACCGACCCTGATTCCGGCTGGTCCATTGGCCCGGATCGCCTGAACCGCGAGACCGTGCCCCAGCGCGACATGGTGCCGGACCTGCTTCACGTCAGATGGGGATAGTTTGAGCCCCGGCGCATCTGAACCCCACTCATGGCCGTGATGGACGAGCCTGGA
Source organism: Bradyrhizobium jicamae (assembly GCF_001440395.1). Taxonomy (GTDB): domain Bacteria; phylum Pseudomonadota; class Alphaproteobacteria; order Rhizobiales; family Xanthobacteraceae; genus Bradyrhizobium; species Bradyrhizobium jicamae. The sequence goes on from NZ_LLXZ01000177.1 coordinate 88,996, forward strand.
GCATTCGTTGATGGTGAAGAAGTGCTTCACCCGGTCGCTTAGGCGTCCCGTGACATGGGCTGCGTAATCCGCAAATGCCTTTGACGTATCGCGCGAGGTCCAGCCGCCGAAGCGGTCCTGCAGCGCCTGCGGCAGGTCCCAGTGATACAGCGTCGCGAACGGCTGGATGCCGTTCGCCAACAACTCGTCGACAAGGCGGTTGTAGAAATCGAGGCCCTTTGGGTTCGGCGTGCCGGTTCCTTCCGGGAAGACGCGCGGCCATGCGATCGAGAAGCGGTAGGCCTTGGTGCCCAGCGCCTTCATCAGCTGGATGTCTTCCTTGTAGAGACGATAGTGATCGGTCGCGGTGTCGCCATTGCTGCGATCGGAGATGGTGCCGGGCGTGTGGGAAAAACGGTCCCAGATCGACGGGCCGCGGCCGTCCGCGTTCACGGCGCCCTCGACCTGATAGGACGAGGTCGCCGTACCCCAGAGAAATCCGCTCGGAAAGCCGGAAGAGGGCCTTTGATTCTGCGTCCCGGCCGCTTGACCCGATTGCGCGAGGCCGGACCCGGCCGACAGCATCGGTATTCCGAGGGCCGACCAGGCTGCAATTTGGCCAAACCGGCGTCGGGAAAATCGGAAGAACGGCATCATTTCACTCATCAAAGCGGGATCAATTTTGAGCAAACAAGGCTCATTTTTGAAGGAGCCGAATATCACCGTTTCCGTACTCGCGCGCAATTGTACACCCGCGGGGATCAGCGGGTCGACAGGCCTGCCGCGCGCGGTTAAACAGTCCCATCTATTCGTCTGTCAGGGAGCAGGACCAATCGGCATTCGCACGCCGCTGGCGCTTTTATTTCTATCGCTGGGTATCGTTGCCGCGGTGTGGTGGTGGCTGGCCACGCCGGTGGCGCTGACGCGCGCACCGATCGATGACGCGGCGAAGCTGGAGTGCGTTTCCTACGCGCCGTTCCGCAACGAACAGACGCCGCATGATCCGACACTCATCGTCAAGCCGGAGCAGATCGCGGAGGACCTGGTCGAACTCGCCAAGGTGTCCAAATGCATCCGCACCTATTCGATCGACAACGGGCTCGACAAGGTGCCAGAGCTTGCATCCAGGGTCGGACTGAAGGTTCTGCTCGGCGTCTGGCTCGGGCGCGATCGCGCCAAGAACGCTCAACTCTGCGACATTGCGATCTCGCTGGCGAAGGATCATCCCGGCACCGTTGCGGCGCTCATCGTCGGCAGCGAAGTGCTGCTGCGCGGCGATATGACGGTCGGCGACCTTCGCCAGACCATCCAATCGGTCAAGCCGCGCGTGAATGTGCCGGTGACGTACGCCGATGTCTGGGAATTCTGGCTGCGTTACCGCGAAGTCGGTGCTGACGTCGACTTCGTCACCGCGCATTTCCTGCCCTATTGGGAGGACGTTCCGCCGCGTGCCGAGGATGCCGCAGCCCATGTCGACGATATCCGCAAGCAGGTCGTCGCGGCCTTTCCCGGCAAGGAAATTTTGATCGGTGAAACCGGCTGGCCCAGCTATGGGCGGATGCGCGACGGCGCGCTGGCTTCCCGCGTCAATCAGGCGCGTTTCGTTTCCCAGATTCTCGAGCGGGCGCGACAGGACAATTTTCGTGTCAATTTTTTCGAGGCCTATGACGAGCCGTGGAAGCGGCGCTGGGAAGGAACGGTAGGCGGCTATTGGGGGCTATTCGACGGGACCGAGCGCAAGCTGAAATACCCGGCGGGGGTCGCCATCAGCAACTATCCGTTCTGGAAGCTGCAGATGGCAGGCGGGCTGCTGCTCTGCGTGGGCGTGTTCGCGGTAGGCCTACTCATGCCGAAGCGCCGGCCGTCGGCGGCGCCATTGTCCTCGTGGGCCGCGGTCGCCATATCCGCGAGCGCCAGCGGGATATTGCTCGGCATCAGCGTCGACAAGATGCTGCACGAGAGCTACGGCATCGGCGGCTGGCTGCTCCAGGGCTTCATGCTGATGGCGGCCGTGGCCGCGCCGCTGTTGTCCACCTACGCGCTGATGTCGGGGCGGGCGCTTCCGGCGTTTCTTGAAGTGCTGGGGCCGCCGAAGGGCCTCACTCCGTTCTTCATGAGCAACATGCTGGGCGTCACGCTGATCGTGACGACGCTGTTGGCTGCGCAGACAGCGCTCAGCCTGATCTTCGATGCGCGCTGGCGCGATTTCCCGTTCGCCGCCCTGACCATGGCTGTGGTGCCGTTCTGGACATTGGCGTTTCTCAATGGGCCGAAATCCGGCGAGCGGCCGCTCTCGGAAGCCGTGTTCGCCGGACTGTTTGCGCTGGCAGCGGTCTATGTCGTCTTCAACGAAGGTTTCGAGAACTGGCAGGCAATGTGGACCGGCGCGGTGTATCTGCTGCTCGCCAGCGCGCTGTGGCGGGCGCGCACGCCTGCCACAGCCTGAGCTCGGATCGGTTCACGGCTCGCGCGGCTCACGCCCCGCGCACGATCTCGCGCACGATTGCAACCGTCTCCTCGATCATCGCGGCGCTGACGTCGAGATGCGTGCAGGCGCGGATGCGGCCATCCATCATCGCGAGCAGCACGCCGCGCTTGCGTAAGGCCTCGACCATCTTGTCGCCGGCGATTCCGGCGCCGTCAGGCTTGAAGAACACCAGATTGGTCTCGGGCTCCTGCACCTCGATGCCGTTGATCTGCGACAGGCCCCGCGCCAGCGCCCGCGCATTGGCATGATCGTCGGCGAGGCGGTCGACGTGATGGTCGAGCGCGTAGACGCAGGCAGCCGCGCAAACGCCGGCCTGCCGCATCGAGCCGCCGAGGCGCTGCTTCCAGCGCCAGACATCGTCGATGAAGGCACGGGTACCAGCGATCACGCCGCCGATCGGCGCACCGAGGCCTTTTGAGAAATCGATCCACGCCGAATCCCAGCCCGCGGCCATGTCGCGTGCCGATATTTTGGTGGCAACGCAGGCGTTCAAAAGCCGCGCACCGTCCATATGGGTGATCAGCCCGTTCGCCCTGGCGATCTCCACGACTTCGTCGAGCGCCGCCTTCTTCCAGATCGTGCCGCCGCCGATATTGGCGGTCTGCTCGACGCTGACGAGGGTCTGCGGCGGTTGATAGCGCGAGCGCGGGTGCAGGGCGGCGCGGAATGTTGCCGGCGTGAACTGCCCATCCTCGCCCGGCAACTGCGTGATCTGGAAACCGCCGAGCGCCGCATGCGCGCCGCCTTCGCGCGCGATGATATGCGCGGTGGCCTGAGCGAGAATTTCGTCGCCCGGCCGGCAATGCGCCAGCGTCGCCGCAACGTTGCACATCGTGCCCGACGGCATGAACACGGCGGCTTCCTTGCCGAGCAGGTCCGCCACGCGCTCGCACAGCAGGTTCACGGTCGGATCATCGCCGATCTGCTCGTCGCCAACCTCCGCCCGCGCCATCGCCTCGCGCATCGCAGGCGTCGGCCGCGTCTGCGTGTCTGAGAGCAGGTTGATGCGGATGGGATCGGCCTTGGGGTCGCGCGGGGCAGGGGTGTAGTGCATGGGGGAGTCTCACAGCTTTTTCGTCATGGCCGGGCTTGTCCGGCCATCCACGTCTTCTTTTGCAGAGGCGACAATAAAGGCGTGGATGCCCGGGACAAGCCCGGGCATGACGGAACAGCCATTCGCGCTCAAACAAAAGGCCCCGGCAAAACCGGGGCCTTCGATATCTCTGAACTCAGAACCGATCAGCGCGAATAGAATTCGACGATCAGGTGCGGCTCCATCTGCACCGCGAACGGCACGTCCGACAGCGCCGGGATGCGGGTGAACTTCGCGATCATCTTGGAGTGATCGGCTTCAATGAAGTCGGGCACGTCGCGCTCGCCGAGCTGGCTGGCTTCCAGAACCGGGGTGAGCTGCTTGGAGGATTCCTTGATCTCGACGAGGTCGCCGGGCTTGAGCTTGTAGCTCGAAATGTTGACGCGGCGGCCGTTCACCTTGATGTGGCCGTGGTTGATGAACTGGCGCGCGGCGAACATCGTGGCGACGAACTTGGCGCGATAGACCACGGTGTCGAGACGGCGCTCCAGGAGGCCGATCAGGTTTTCACCGGTGTCGCCCTTCATCCGGCCGGCCTCGACATAGATGCCGTGGAATTGGCGCTCGCTGATGTTGGCGTAGTAGCCCTTGAGCTTCTGCTTGGCGCGGAGCTGCACGCCGAAGTCGGAAAGCTTGCCCTTGCGGCGCTGGCCGTGCTGGCCGGGGCCGTACTCACGACGGTTCACGGGGCTCTTCGGGCGGCCCCAGATGTTCTGGCCCATACGGCGATCGATCTTGTATTTCGCCTCACTGCGCTTTGTCATCGCGTCCTCTGGTTTAAGAGTTTGAGTGTTGAGGAAACGCGCCCTCCTGTGCACCGGAATTAACCGGGGCCGACAGATCCGCCTCGAAAGCTCGGGGAAGACCACGGGTCGCGAAACGCATCGCGGGCCGAAACCGGCCCGCGAGCAAGCGGGGTATTAGGGAGAAACCGCCGTCCTGTCAACGAAATGGATGTCATTCCAGGTCTGGTCCTGCGGACCATCCCGGAATGACCGCGCCCAGGGGCCGTCAGGTTGCGACCGCCCGGACCGGTTTGGGCTCGGCTTGCTGCCGGCTGGCCCGCAATTCGGCAGCTATTTCGCCGTTCAGCACCTGTTCCAGCCGATTCAGGGCCTTCGCCATGGGGGCGGCGTCGGTAACCCGGTGATCCCAGCGCAGGACGACATCGATGGTCTGGTCGGGCTTTTCTATCCCATAGCTCAGGACGAAGGGCCCGGGGCTGATGGCGTGGAGTTGGCCCGCCCCATAGGCGGCCACCGAGGTGACGCCAAAACTGCCGAAATAATTGGCCCGCTGGCGGCCGAAATTGAGCCCGATCGCCCAGAACAGGCGGCGCAGGGGCAGGGGCAGTCGGGTGGTGCGCAGGATCTTCCGGAACGCCGGCACCTTGTCGATCGGGGCCTTCTTGGCGTGCCGGATCAGGGCCTCGACCTCGAAAAGCTGCATTTCGTCGGGCGCAGCGACCTTCTGCGGCAACACGCAATCCTGGCCGTCCTCGACCCGGGCGATCGCCACCATCGCGATGCTGCGTGGCAATTCGTAGAAGGCAGGTATCGGCCATTTGACGTAGAGGGTGCGCAGGATCGGGTGTTCCCTTGCCACCAGCGCGAACGCCTTGACGAAGATCGCGGCCCAGCCCACCCGCTCGGCGGCCTGGGCGCGGGCTTCGTGCAGGGTGCGGATATGAAGCGGGCGCGTCAGCGAAACAAAGGGCACGCGGATCGAGGCGTGCATGAGGTCGGCCACCAGGCGGCGCGGCAGTGTGATTTTTCGAACCGTTCCGCGCATCGCTCCGCCCGGGGTTTCCGCATAGACAAATTAAATGGCAGAAGGGCCTCTTATAGCCTGCCGGCCCTCATCTAGCACGAACAAGGCGTTTTGACGCCAGAAGGTTCGGGTATCCGGGATCGCACGGTCAGCCCGGCAGCGCGCCCCCGAGGCGACGTAAACCGCAAGGACATTGAAGGACTTGCCGCCGTTTCGGCACCTATCGCTTGATCCCGTCAAGGCTCGCGGCGATGCCGCGCTGGAATAGCGACCAGTCAAAGCCGAGCGCCAGCGCGACATAGCCGCGGTCGATCATCTGGTTGGCCTGCTCGGCGGTACGCGCCACGCCGCCGATCGGCACGCCGCTCCTGAGGATGCCTGCCTCGGCCCGCTTCATCAGTGCCATCACCTCGCGATCGTCAGGCAGGCCGCGCTTGTTGATGGAGGTCGCGAGGTCGCCGGGGCCGATCACCGCGAGGTCGATGCCCGGTGTTGCCATGATCTCGTCGATGCGCTCGACCGCCTCCACATGCTCGACGGTGATCATGCAGATCATGTCATCGTCGGCGGTCGCCATGTAATCGGCCATCGATACGCCCCAGCGAAACGGCGCGTGAAACGGCCCCCATAGCCGCTCGCCCTTTGGCGGATAGCGCACGCTGCGCACGGCCTTTTCGGCGTCAGCGCGGCTGCAGATCATCGGAAAGTTGATGCCGAGCGCGCCGAGGTCCATCGGCGCTTTCGCAAGGAAGGGCTCGTTGGCGGCGATCCGCACCATCGGCACGCAGGGCGTGCCCGAGGTGGCCGTGATCATCGCATGTGCCGAGCCGAGATCGATCGGGCCATGTTCGAGATCGATGATGATCCAGTCGAGGCCGGAACGGCCCATGATCTGCACAGTCTGGATCGAGGGGATGGTTGCAATGGCGCCGAAGGTCGGACGTCCCTCGCGCCACAATTGGCGGAGGCGGTTCAGCGGCGCAGGCTTTGCGGGGGTCAAGGGAAACTCCTTCATCAAATGATTCATTGAAAAATTCGGCGCGCGGCATTCTTGGATAAATCAGGCAGTTCGAAGCGGTCTTGAGAAATCGGACGGATGGCTGGCCGGCAACTGGACCGAGCATACACGCATGCCGAGCGCTTGGCTGGCCCTTAACCAAGGGGCTTTGCGACATCATCGCCCGGACATCGGCGTCTCGTCCCGGTATAGTCCCCTGCACAATAAACCCAGGGGAGAAGACAAAGATGAGGACAATACTGGTCGCTGCCGCACTTGCGGCCCTTACCGTCGGCGCATCTGCTCAAGACAAGCGGCCCGACTATGGCACGGCGGTCAATGTCACGGGTGCGAAGAAGATCGCAGCCGGCGTCGTCGCCGAATGCCAGAAGAACGGATGGAACGTGGCCGTCGCCGTGGTCGATAATCATGGATTCCTCGTGTACTTCGAACGCATGGACAACACGCAGACGGCCAGCATGGACATCGCCGTCGGTAAGGCGAAGGCTGCGGCCACCTATCGGCGCCCGACGCGCGTCTTCATGGAGGTGATCAACAAGGGCGGGCCGGCCACGGCCACGCTTCCCGGCATCTTCGCCTCGCCCGGCGGATTGCCGATCATGGTCGACGGCAAGGTCACCGGCGGCGTGGGCGTGAGCGGCGTCACCGGCGACCAGGACGAGCAATGCGCCAAGGCCGGCCTCGGGACTACATAGCAAATTGAATCCTGCGCCCCAGCGTACAGGCGGCGGCACGGTTCTGTTATAGCCGTGTCCCGCCTTGACTAATCGGCAGCGGCCACAGTCGCGCTTTTGAAAATGCGTGATCGCGGCTTCGGGCCATTTTCAGAAACCGACTTGTTCAGAACTCGACTTGGCCCCGGATACAAGTCTCTTCACCTTTCAAGAGCGGATGCGGGGCAACCGCATCAACGTGTTCGCTTCGGCCAATACTGGAAATCATTCCGGACGGTGTTTTCTTATCCAATCCGGATTGCCGCGGGGAGGCGATTGGGAGCGGATCGGCGGATCGGAGTGATCGGACGAAATTAGACGCACCCGCAATTCATCACCGACCTTCAATTGGTCCGTGTCATACCAGTCGACCGAATTGACGCCGTCAATACCACCCACCTGGCAATGAATTCCTGGTATCGTTTCCGTCGACGAAGCCGCGATTGATGAAGCATTCGGCTCATTGCCTACCCAGCTCAAAATGACAGACAGGACGCCTGTCTCACTCACACCACCCGGTCGTCAGCTTTTCACCATTTCTCCAAACCTCGAAGCAAAGCATTCGCTTCTCCCTGTTGTCAGTAGGGTCCATTCAGGCCTCGCAGTCTATTGCAATGGGATGCCCTGCCGACCATGTCGCGAGGCTCGCTATGGTTCACGGTTAATGTTTGCTTGGGTCATAAACAGACATGGCCGATCCTGGCCTCCGACGCCCGCTATGCTCCTGAACCCGGACATTGCTTATCGCGGCCGCCGGTTACTTTCAGTCAGCTTTTCTGAATACACGCCCACAGGCGATTTTACGCCAGCACGCGCCCGCCGAAAAACGGCATCAGCGCGCGGTTCAGCGCGTGCGGGCGGCTGGAGGTGAAGATCATCTCGGCCCCGGCCTCGCTGCTTTGCCGGCCCGGTGATCCGAGCAGCTCGGACGCGCGCCGGGCAATCGCCGGCGCCGGATCGATCCACGCGACCGGCCATGGCGCGAGCTTTGTCAGGCGGTCGAGCAGCAGCGGATAGTGGGTGCAGGCCAGCACAATGGTGTCGGTGCGATCGGCGCCATCGCCGACAAAGCAGGGGGCGAGTTCGGCGGCGATATCCTCGTCGCGCACGTCCTTGCCGCTCAGCGCGGATTCGGCGAGCGAGGCAAGTTCTGCCGATCCCACCAGCGTCACTTCGCAGCCCTGCGCGAAATCATCGATCAGTCGTCGGGTATATTCGCGCTTGACGGTGCCCTTGGTGCCGAGCACCGACACGCGCCTGGTCTTCGAACTGGCGCAGGCCGGCTTGATCGCAGGCACCGTGCCAACGAACGGCACGCTATAGGCGTTGCGCAGATGCGACATGACCAGCGTGGACGCGGTGTTGCAGGCGATCACCACCAGAACGGGGGCGTAGCGCGCGATCAGTTCGCCGACCAGCGGCACCACGCGGGCGATGATCTCTTCCTCGCTGTGATGGCCATAGGGAAAGAACGCGTCGTCAGCGACATAGACATAGTGTGCCTCGGGCCGGACGCGCACGATCTCGCGCAGCACCGAGAGGCCGCCAAGGCCGGAGTCGAAGACGAGAATTTTGGGCGGTGAGGACACGCTGCGACCTTAGCCGATTTGCGGTTACCGTTAGGTTGCTTCGAGGGTGCCCGCGAGGGGCGTGCAGGTTGTCGACGGCGAATACGACGATTTGGAGCCATTTGGATCGGCTTGGCAAGGCCGGAAAACTGCAAGGGCGGCACCCAGGATGCCCTTGCAGTATCCTGAGACGACGGATGGCTGCTCGCCCCTTGCACGCTCGCTGCCAATCGATCACGTGGACTGAGGAAGTCGCGCGATGACCTTGATTTCAAAATCGAAGCCGGCCAGCCAGTTCACGCCCACCGCGGTCCAGTTAGGATAGGGCGGCTCACCAATCTCCTTCATGCGAACTGCGTTGAAGGCCTCCCACTGTGCGGCCGGATTGGTATGGAACGTGGTCACGTCAACGACGTCGTCAAACGTGCAACCGGCAGACTTCAGCACGGCCGAGAGATTGTCGAAGGCAAGCTGGACCTGCTTTTCGAAGACCGGCTCGGGCGACCCGTCATCGCGGCTGCCGACCTGGCCCGAGACGAACAGAAGGTCACCCGAGCGGATCGCCGCCGAATAACTGTTGATCTCATAGAGCGCCTGCCGGCCGGCAGGGAAGATTGCATCGCGTTTGGCCATAACGTCACTCCTGTTCAACGGCTAGCCAGACCTCTACGGGCCCGGCTGCTGGCATCCTACTCGCGCAGTAAATTGACATACGCTCCGTATGTTTTTATAGGTTACATACGCGGCGTATGTCAACTAGCATACGGAGCGTATGTAATTTGCGGGGATATCGGTGGCCGCGAAGCGACGCGCACAGATGGTGGAGGAAACCCGGGCAAAGCTCATCCAGGCCGCCCGTAAGGCTTTCGCGACCAAGGGCTATGCGGCGGCGTCGATGGACGATTTAACCGCCGAGGCCGGCCTGACGCGCGGTGCGCTCTATCACAACTTCGGCGACAAGAAGGGTCTGCTGCAGGCCGTGATCGGCCAGATCGACGCGGAAATGGTGGCGCGAATGCGCGCTGCACAAGACCAGGCGGAGACCCGGTGGCTCGGCTTTCTCGCCGAGGGCGTCGCCTACATCGAAATGGCGCTGGAGCCGGAGATCCAGCGCATCATGCTGCTGGACGGGCCGGCCGTGCTCGGCGATCCATCGCTATGGCCCAATCAGACTGCGTGTCTTCGCGCGACGACGCAAACGATCCAGACGCTTATCGACGAAGGAACGGTAAGGCCGATGGATGCAGAAGCTGCCGCGCGGCTCATCAATGGAGCGGCGCTCAACGCTTCGCTCTGGATTGCCGCAGCCGACGATCCGCACGCCGTCTTTGCGAAGGCTGTCGAGGCCTTCCGATATCTCGCGGTTGGGTTGCGCCAGGCCGAGAGCTGACCGTCAAGCGTTCCGACGGGTGCGTAATCAGCTCTCGCCGAACACACGCTTGAAGATCGTGTCGACGTGCTTGAAGTGATAGCCGAGGTCGAACTGCTCCTCGATTTCGGCATCGCTCAGATGCTTCTTCACGTCGGGGTCTTTCTTCAGCAGCGTCTGGAAGTCGCCTTCGCCGCGCCAGACCGGCATGGCGTTGCGCTGGACGTATTTGTAGGCGTCCTCGCGGCTGGCGCCCTTTTGCGTCAGCGCGATCAGGAGCCGCTGCGAATGCACGAGCCCGCCGAGGCGGTCGAGGTTCTTCTGCATGTTGGCGGGGTAGATCAGGAGCTTCTCGATCAGCCCGGCAAGGCGCATCAGCGCGAAGTCGAGCGTCACGGTCGCGTCCGGCCCGATCATGCGTTCGGCGGAAGAGTGCGAGATGTCGCGCTCGTGCCAGAGGGCTACGTTTTCCATCGCAGGCATCGCATAGGCGCGCACCATGCGCGACAGGCCGGTGAGATTTTCCGACAGCACCGGGTTGCGCTTGTGCGGCATCGCCGACGAGCCCTTCTGGCCCTCGGAGAAGAATTCCTCGGCCTCCAGCACCTCGGTGCGCTGTAGATGGCGGATTTCGATCGACAGCCGCTCGACGGAAGAGGCGATCACACCGAGCGTTGCAAAATACATCGCATGGCGGTCGCGCGGGATCACTTGCGTGGAGACCGGCTCCGGCTCCAGTCCCATCGCTTTCGCAACGTGCTCTTCGACCCGCGGGTCGATCTGGGCAAAGGTGCCGACCGCGCCCGAAATCGCACAGGTCGCGACCTCCTTGCGGGCGGCGACGAGCCGCTCACGCGCGCGGGAGAATTCCGCATAGGCATAGGCGAGCTTGAGCCCGAACGTCACCGGCTCGGCGTGAATGCCGTGGGAGCGGCCGATGGTCGGCGTCATCTTGTGCTCGAACGCGCGCTTCTTCAGCGCGGCCAGAACCTTGTCGATATCGGATATCAGGATATCAGCGGCGCGGGTCAGCTGCACGTTGAGGCAGGTGTCGAGCACGTCGGAGGAGGTCATGCCCTGGTGGACAAAGCGCGCCTCGGGGCCGACGATTTCGGCGAGGTGAGTCAGGAAGGCGATGACGTCGTGCTTGGTCTCGCGCTCGATCTCGTCGATGCGGGCGACGTCGAAGGTGGCATCCCTGGCCTTGGCCCAGATCGTCTTCGCAGCTTCCTTCGGGATGACGCCAAGTTCCGCCTGCGCATCCGCCGCATGCGCCTCGATCTCGAACCAGATCTTGAAGCGGGTCTGGGGCTCCCAGATGGAGGCCATTTCCGGGCGGGTATAGCGGGGGATCATCGACGACTCCGGGCAGGTGGGCGGGGCGCTCACGGGCGGCTCCGGCCGAATGTTTTTTACGCCGCGCTTTAGCAAATCGTGCTGGGGGAGGCCACCCATACGGGACTGCCAGAGGGGGAAATCCGTCTGGCCGGACCAAAAAAAGCCTGGCGCCGCCGCTAAAGGCTCGCCAGCCCGCACTCGACGGCAAGCCGGACAAGCTGGGCATCCGTGCGCATGCCGGTCTTGGTCTTGATCAGGTAGTGGTAGTTCTGCACGGTCTTCATGCTGAGGTTGAGGTTGGCCGCGATCTGCTCCGTGGTCGCACCGGCCGCCAGTTGTCGCAAGATCTCGATTTCCCGTTCGCCGAGCTGGTCGAGCGCCGATCCCGTGGGGGAGAGGCTTTCCAGCGCCAGCACGCGGGCGATGTCGTCGCTGATCGCCTGCTCGCCGCGGAGTATCGCGCGGATCGCCCGGATCAGCTCGCCAGGGGCGGAGCCTTTGGTCACATAGCCGTTCGCCCCGGCATTGAACGCCGCCTTCACCTGCGTCGCCTCGCTATGCATGCTGAAGACGAGAATGCGGGTGCTGGAACTGCGCGAGCGGATGTTCCTGACAGCTTCGAGGCCGCTGGCGCCCGGCATCAGGACGTCCATCACCACGACCGCGGGCGCGTGCGCCTTGAATGCGCGGTAGGCGTCGGCCGCGTTGTCGGCCTCGGCCACCACATGGAAATCATCCTGATGTTCGAGGACGCGTCGGTAGCCTTGGCGGACCACGGGATGGTCGTCGACGAGCAGGATCGAAATACCTTGCGTCTGTGGCGCGGTCATCAGGCTGCAAGCGGGATCGTGGCGGCCACGCTCACGCCGCGATTGGCATCCGCGATCGACAGCGAGCCGCCCAGCGCGGTGATCCGTTCGCGAATACCCGTCAGCCCGAAGCCGGAGGACGCCGCCACCCTGGCTGCGTCGCCGCCGCCATCGTCCTCGACATGGACCAGCAGCGCGTTTTCCGTCCCCGTGCGCCGCTCGATCCGGAGCACGATCTCGCGCGCCGAACTGTGCCGCAGGGAGTTGGTCAGGCACTCCTGGGCGACCCGATAGGCGGTCGCCGCCACGGTGCCGCGGACATCGGCGAGGTCGCCCTTGAGGTCGAGCTGGATCATCGGCTGCGTGGCATTGCGCGACCGCCAGCTATCGACGAGATCGACAAGGCAGGCTTCCAGCCCGAGTTCCTCGGCCGGCGGATGGCGCAGGCGGTTCAGTGCATCCCGAAGGCTCGCCATGATGCGATGGGTGGCTTGCGAGATCATCCGCGCGTCCTCGGCAATCTCGCCCTTGTTCTGGTGCTGTGTCTGTGCGTCGGCAGCCTCGATCGTGTTGGCAAAGGCCAGGATCGCGGTCAGGTTCTGCCCGAACTCGTCGTGCAATTCGCGGGCAAGCGCGCGCCGCTCGTCGCTGCGGATTTCCAATAGACGCCGGGTCAGCGCGGCGCGTTCCTCCATGGACTGCGCAAGGCGGTCACCGAGATCGCCGACGGCCTGTCCGATCATGGCAAGTTCCATCGATCGGAAGCGGGGCAATGACGGCCGGTATTGGCCGCGGGCCATGCGCTGCAGGGCGGTGACGATCTGCTGTGCGGGCGCCAGCGTATGCGCGATCGCCAGCGATGCGAGGAGCGCGATTGCCACCGCCATCAGCAAGGCGAGGTTGATGTTGTCGAGGACGTGCTGCCAGGCCAGCGCGATGGCCGAATCCGGGTCGGGCGCGGCCGAGACGCTGCCTGCATTGACGGCGCGCGTGCTGATCGGCCGGACGACCGGCGCGTGACTGCCGAGCAGGGTGTGCACGGCGGCCGCGAACCAGAGCGGCGGCGTTTGGCCGATCCCCTTGCTCTGGCCGCAGAGCGGCCCCTCGAACGCGCCGGCGGGCTCTATCCGAACGCAGATGCCCGGCGAAATCAGGCTCATCGTTTGAATGGTGCGCCATTCCGGTACTGGCACCAGTTGCTCGCGCATTCTGCTGCTGCGCAACATCAATTCGCGCCAGTACAGCGCTTCCAGCGCGACCGAGACGCGTTCGGCGGAAGCGGCCGTGGCGCGATCGACGCTGCGATAGGCGTCGATGGTCGCCCAGATGGTGGCCGCTCCAAGGCACAGGGTGACGACGATGAACAGGCGGGCGACGAGTTGAAGCACGAGGCGCATACGATCACTCCGCAGCGTGTCAGAGAGCCTAACAGCACCGCCGATTGGGGCCAATTGCAAGCGGGGTCGTGAGGTCCAGCTTGGGAAATTTTCCCAACGAACCTTGGGCAGATCTCTTTGGACGGCGCCGTGACGGCTGATCTAACAAGGCCAAAGGGTCCGCTCGCTGCCCGGCGCCGTGCGGCGCGGCGGCCGTCAAGGGAGCTGCGCAGCATGAGTGCCACGGCAAGCGCCGACACCTTATCGTCCGCAGATACATCGGAACGCAGCGTCCTGCTGTTGTGGATGATCTTCACCGGATTGTCGGTCTTTGCCGTCGTCGTGCTCTGGCGCTACGGCTTGCTCCATCTCATGGTCGTCTCCGACCGCACCTACATTTCGAGCGTCATCGCCGTCCTCTACATCGTCACCTGCTTCCATTGCTTCTGGCGCAGCCGCGCGATCGCGCGCGAGGGCGAGATCGCGCGCCGCTGCCGCGCTATCCTGTCGGCTCCCGGCGGGGCGAGGAGCCTTGATGACGTGCGTGCGCTTCCGGGCGGCCTGGTGCCGGATCACATCCGCAACCTGGTGATGAAGGCGCAGGCACAGCCCACCGGGCGGATCGACCAGACGCTCTTACTGCGCTCGCTCGCCGATCGCCTGCGCGGCTCCAACGGGTTTGGCGCCTTCGTATCAGACACGCTGATGAAGCTCGGGCTGCTCGGCACCATCATCGGCTTCATCATCATGCTGGCGCCGATCGCAACGCTGGACGCGGCCGACAAGGCCGCGATGAAGTCGTCCATGGGCCTGATGAGCGACGGCATGGCAGTGGCCATGTACACGACGCTGGCCGGCCTGATCGGCTCCATCCTCGTCAAGATTCAATACTACATGCTGGATGCCGCGACCCAGCGGGTGTTTTCCGACGCCGTCATGCTGACCGAGACGCACGTCACGCCCACGCTGGAACGCCGCCATGATGGATGATTTCGGTCTCTATCCGCGCGAGGAGCCGTTCGATCCGCTCGGCGTGATGCTGTTCAAGGCGCTTCAGGTGATCGCATTCCTGTTCTTCCTGGCGCTGCTGGCGGTCTCGCCGGATGCCAAGGACGGCAAGATCGATTCCAAGGCCGAGTTCATCATCACCATGGACTGGCCCGACAATCATCCTGATGACCTCGACCTGTTCGTGCAGGACCCCGCCGGCAACATCGCCTGGTACCGCCGCCGCGAGGCCGGCTTCCTCACGCTCGACCGCGACGATCGCGGCGGCGCCAACGACTTCATCGTCGTCAACGGCAAGAAGATTCGCTCGCCGATCCGGGAGGAGATCGTCACCGTGCGCGGCGTCGTCCCCGGCGAGTACACGGTCAACATCTCGCACTTTCAGGCCACCACCGGCGAGCCCGTCGCGGTGAAGGTGAAGGTCCAGAAACTCAACCCGACCGCGCAGGTGATCTTCGACGACCGGCTGACGGTGGACCACACCGGCGACGAAAAGACCGCGCTGCGCTTCTGGCTCGATGCCGAGGGCAAGGTGGTCGACGTTCAGCAGCGGCACAAGTCGCTGATGGAAACGTTCCGCAATGTCCGCTCCAACGGCGCGGACCTCGATCCGAAAACCGGTGTCAGGATGCGCCGTGAATAATTTGCAATCGGTCGTGCTCACGCTCTCCATCAGCTACGCGCTGATCGGCGCGCTGCTGCTGATTGTTCTCGTCTATGCGCGGCTGCCCTGGTCGGCCAAGGCGGTCGCGGTGGTCGTGACCAGCGCGTTCTACATTGCGAGCTTCATCGGCGTTCGCGGCTTGCTGGGCTGGGCCAGCGTCGACGCGCTGCCCGCAAGCTTCAAGCTGCTGCAGGCCCGGATCGTCGAGCCGCACTCGCTGGAGGGCGATCCGGGCTCGATCTACCTCTGGGTCGAGGCGCTCGACGATGGCAATCGGCCGAGCGGCGTTCCGCGGGCGTTTCGCATTCCCTATAGCGACAGGCTCGCGCAAAGGACCGACAAGGCGGCCAGCGAGATCGCCGCCGGGCGACCGCAGGGCGGTCGCGCCGCCGATTTTGGCGATGGCGCGGGTAACCTTCTCCAGGCCGCCCGGGAATACATCATGCCGACAGCGATCATTGATACGTCGGGAGGCGACCCCTCCACGGGCGAGGGATTGGCCGCAGTGCCCCGCGACGGCGACGGGGTGTCGTTCACGCCGCTGCTCCCGCCGCGAATGCCGCCAAAGGACGTGCAGTAGGCTGCCAGTAGGGCGAGGAGGGCCGGCGCCGGTCGGTCAATCACGGATTATTGACTGACAGATATTGAAATCTGTCAGCGAGACATGCTATATCCATTGCCGACGCTGGTATTTGGCGTCACCCGGCTCGCTGGTTTTGAGCCCGGGTACTTGCAAAGGACTACCGTTATGACTGCCCACATCATTCATCTGGCTACCCAAATCCAGCGCTGGCTCGACCAGAGCGTCGCCCGTCATCTGGCCGCCCAGGCCGAGCGGCTGGAACCGGCGAAACATTAAGCTCGTCCGGGGCATTACAGGGGGATTAGAATGACCACTCGTCCGATCGTCTCGCAGGTGCGCGCATGAACGAAGTCGTGGTTCTGACCCCCGAGCGAATCCTGGAAGTTACCGAGGACGTTTTGCGCCGCTACGGGCTCGCCAAGGCAACGGTGGTGGACGTCGCCCGTGCGCTCGATGTCAGCCACGGCAGTGTCTACCGCCATTTCCCCAGCAAGGCCTCGTTGCGCGAGGCGGTGGCCAAGCGCTGGCTCGACCGTCTCAGCGCGCCCCTCTTGAAGGTCGCGCAAGCGTCCGGCCCGGCGCCGGCGCGGCTGGACAAGTGGCTGCGCACGATGTTCGCGATCAAGCACGAGCGGCTCGGCGACGACCCGGAAATGTTTGCGACCTACCTGACGCTGGCACGCGAAGCCTGCAAGGCCGTGTCCTGCCACAAGGACTGCCTGGTCGATCAGATCGCGCTGATCCTGTCCGACGGCGTGAAGCAGGGCACGTTCGAGGTCGCCGACGTCAAGGCGACGGCGCGCGCCATTTTCGATGCCACCAGCCGCTTCCACCATCCCGCGCATGCCGAGGAATGGAACGAACCCGGTGCCCCCGCGCGGATCGATGCGCTTCTTGGGCTGCTGCTCAAGGGCCTGGAAGGCCGCGCAAGCGCTGACGTTTCTTCTGAAGCCGGGCCGTAAGGACAAGCTCTTTTTCCAGTGAGACGTGAAATCTGATTTTGGGGGCCCGCTTCGGCGGGCCCTCGTTTTTCTCGTGGGTCGATCCTCGGGAGGCGAGGCTGAGACAGGAGTCGATGTCCCGAAAACCTGCTTTCTCAGTGGGGGACCTTGTACGCATCCAGCTGCCATCCATATACCATCCAATCAGATGGTCTGTGGATGGAGAGATTCGTGATGAGTAACATACGGGAACTTCGACCCAAGCCGCCTGAAACAGAGAAAATCACGATCAATCTTGGCTATGTCGACCTCGGTCAGGTCGATCTCATGGTTCAGGAAGGGTTCTACTCCAACCGTACCGATTTCATCCGGACGGCGGTCAGGAACCAGCTCGAACGTCACGCCGACGTCGTAAGGCAGTCAACGGCCCGGAAAAGTCTGGACCTCGGACTGCGAAGCTACAGTCGCGAGGATCTCGAAGCGGTGCAGCGAGCCGGCGAGACGCTGCACATCAATGTTCTGGGCCTTGCCAGCATCTCCCAAGACGTCACGCCCGAGCTCGCTCGCGCGACCATTGCCTCGGTCTCCGTGCTGGGGGCATTGCACGCCAGTCCGGCGGTCAAGGCCGCCCTCGCTGACAGGATAAGGTGAAGGCGATGCTGAACCAGGACATCATTCGGGAGGCGACACGCCTCACGCGCGCGGGCCAACTCGTTGAGGCCACCGCGCTCCTTCAGCGCATGCTTCGCGGTGAGAATGCGCCTAACGCGCCATCGCATGGCAGCGATCGCATCGCTCTTGCGGGACCGCTCATCATTGATGCCAAGGCTAATGCGGTTGAGGAGACGGATCGTCATCCGCAATCAGAGCCAGCCACATCAGCGCAACCGATCACGCTCCGCGCGTTACTCGACCACAAAGAGAGGCGCTCCGGGATCGGACTGCGCGGCATAATCAAGCGCCCCCCGCCGTCCACATCGGACATCGTGCCGGAGGGCGCCGGGTTCATCGAAGGCATGTACAGCAGTCCCGCGGGAAGTCGTGCCTACAGGCTTTTCATCCCGAGCCGCTATCAGGGGCGACCGCTTCCTTTGGTCGTCATGCTTCACGGCTGTACCCAGTCGCCGGAAGATTTCGCCGCCGGTACGAGGATGAACTTCATCGCCGAGGAACAAAATTGCTTCGTGGTCTATCCTGCTCAGCCCAGCCAGGCCAATCAGGCGAAATGCTGGAACTGGTTTCGCACAGCCGACCAGCAGCGAGGCAGAGGTGAACCCTCGCTTATCGCGGGGATCACCCGCCAGATCATGCGCGACTATTCAGTTGATCGAAAGCGCGTCTACGTTGGTGGGCTGTCGGCTGGAGCGGCCGCCGCGGCTGTCATGGGCGCAACATATGACGATCTGTACGCGGCAATCGGCATACATTCCGGCCTCGCGTGCGGGGTTGCCACGGATCTTCCCTCTGCGCTTGTCGCGATGCGACAAGGCGGCCCCGATCACAAGGTCAGTTCAGGTGGCCGAACCGCCGTTCCGACCATTATTTTTCACGGCGATCGCGACACTACCGTTCATCCAAACAATGGCGACCAAATTCTTGAGCAGTCTGTGAGAACGATCAGGACACAAAAGAAGGTGCATCACGGGCAAGTACCCGGAGGGCATGCCTATACAAGAACGATCCTGAGCGATGCGAGCGGACGTGGAATCTTGGAGCACTGGAATATCCACGGGGCCGGACACGCATGGTCCGGAGGCAGCGCTGCGGGCTCCTACACTGATCCGCGGGGACCGGACGCAACGAGGGAAATGCTTCGTTTTTTCCTCGAGCATTCGCTCCCGCAGGAGCAGGGCCGCTCGATCTGATCAGCCTGACGGTCAGCAGGCGCACCCGGCCTGATTGCACGTCACAAGCCGCTGTTGTTTGATATCCATCAAGACAGGCGCAGGTGCGTGCGCGATGATGGATGCGGAGGAAAATGTGCGGCTGGCTATCTTTGCCGATATCCATGCCAACCGGCAGGCGTTCAGCGCGTGCCTCAATGCCGCGCGCGCCCGCGGCGCGGAGCGGATCGTCTGCCTGGGCGATGTCGTCGGCTATGGCGCCGATCCCGAATGGGCGGTCGATACCGTGATGGGCCTCGTCGATGACGGTGCGCTTGCGGTCATCGGCAATCACGATCACGCCGTCAGCATCCCGTCGGAGAACATGAATGCCGCAGCCACGGCTGCGATCGAGTGGACGCGCGGCAGGCTGAGTGCGCCGCAGCGGCGCTTTCTCGCAGAATTACCCCTGACGCGCCGCGACGACGATCGCCTCTACGTGCACTCCGAAGCCTCGCACCCGGCGCGCTGGCGCTACGTCCGCGACACGCCGGATGCCGCGCGCAGCATCGAGGCCACCGACGCCCATGTCACCCTCTGCGGACATATCCATCGTCCCGCGCTCTATTCGATGTCGCCGGCGGCGAAGATGACGAGTTTCATCCCGACCACGGACGTGCCGGTGCAATTGCTCGGCGGCCGGCGCTGGCTCGCCGTTCTCGGCTCCGTCGGCCAGCCGCGCGACGGCGATCCGGCGGCCTCGTTCGCGATGCTCGACACGGCCTCGCGCGAGATCACCTATTGCCGCGTGCCGTATGATGTGGAGGCGGCAGCGGATCGGATTCGCGCCAACGGCCTGCCGCATTGGCTGGCCGACCGTTTGCTCATGGGGAAATAACGGATGGCGAAGCCCGCAATCGCGCCCGGCGCAGAACTTGACGGCTTCACGGTCGGCGAGCGCGTCCATCAGGGCGGCATGGCGACGCTGTGGACCGTGACCCATCCCGGCATCACCGTGCCGATCTTGATGAAGGTGCCGCGGGTTTCCGAAGGCGAGGATCCGGCCGCCATCGTCAGCTTTGAAATGGAGCAGATGATCCTGCCGCGGCTGGCCGGGCCGCACGTACCCGGCTGCTTCGGCAGCGGCGATTTCGCCCGTCAGGCCTATGTCGTCATGGAGCGCATCCCCGGCAAGACGCTCCTGAGCCGGATCGACAGGCTCCCGATTCCCTATGAAGAGGCGAGGGTGATCGGAGGACAGATCGCGACCGCACTGGCGGACCTGCACCGCCAGAACGTCATCCACCACGACATCAAGCCGAGCAGCATCATGTTCCGCCCATCCGGCGAATGCGTGCTGATCGATTTCGGCCTGTCGCATCACAACCAGTTGCCGGATTTGCTGCAGGAAGAGTTTCGTCTGCCTTACGGCACCGCGCCCTACATGGCGCCGGAGCGCCTGCTCGGCGTGCGCGACGATCCGCGCAGCGACCTGTTTTCGCTGGGCGTGCTGCTGTATTTCTTCACCACCGGTGAGCGGCCGTTCGGCGAGAGCGAAACGCTCCGCGGCATGCGCCGGCGGCTGTGGCGCGATCCCTATCCGCCGCGCAGATTGCGCCACGATTATCCGCCCTGGCTGCAGGAAATCGTGCTGCGGTGCCTGGAGATCGAGCCGGTGTGGCGTCATCCGACGGCTTCGCAACTGGCGTTCGATCTGGCCCATCCCGACCAGGTCAAGCTGACGGCGCGGTCCGAGCGACTGAAGCGGGATCCGCTCAGCACGGTATGGCGCCGCCGCTTCAACCAGGGCGTGGCCGTGCCGAAATCGAAATCCGATGTCGCGGCGCAACTCGCTTCGGGGCCGATCGTGGTCGTGGCGCTCGACACCGAGGAGGGGTCGCCGATGCTCAACGATTGCCTGCGCCGGACCGCCGCTCAACTACTCTCGACATTGCCGTCGGCGCGGCTCGCCTGCCTCAACGTGCTCAAGCTCGGCCGCATCACCATCGACCGGACGCTCGACGAGCAGGGCAACAACAAGCATATCGACCGCATGGTCGCGCTCCGGCATTGGGCGCAGCCGCTGGAGCTCGACGAAGGCCGGCTGACGGTGCACGTGCTGGAGGCGATCGATCCCGCCGCCGCGATCCTGGAGTTCACGAGGGTCAATCATGTCGATCACATCGTGATGGGTGCGCGACAGAACTCGATGCTGCGCAGCTTACTCGGCAGCGTCGCCGGCAAGGTCGCCGCCGAAGCCGCTTGCAGCGTGACGGTGGTACGGCCGCCACGGTCGGCGGTGGTGGCGGAAGGCGATGGGTAGCGCCGGATCGCGGCGCGCATTCACTCGAGGGTCTGAACGGGCGGGGCCTTTGCGCGCGGCGGGTTCGGCGCGGGATAGCTGGTGGCGCGGCCGCTTCGTTCGGCCGGACCGGCGGGGCCTACGGCTTCCGCCCTCGCGCCGCGCACACTCTCGCGTGACGATTGCCGCCGATGCCGCGACGAGCGCGAGCCTTCCAGTCCCCAGGAGCGCGAGATCGAAGGCCCGGCGGTGTAGCCGACGAAGGCGCCGGCCACAGCCCCGACCGGCCCAAGCACGACGGCGCCGG
>NZ_LLXZ01000178.1 GCF_001440395.1 Bradyrhizobium jicamae
ACACGCTTCGCGAATTACCATCCGTCACGCAAGACGGCCCCCGTCGGACGCGTACGGGCCTGCGGCTGGAAATGCAATTCCAGTTCGTTCTTCGCGAGTGCAGCGCCGATATCGTGCTGCAGCGCGCGCTTTTCCCGGATCTGGCGGCCCAATCTCGGGCTCGAAAAAGCGCGTGCTGCCGCGATGGTCGGCCTTGGCGCGATAAAGTGCGGTCTCGGCATTGGCGGCCAGCGTGTCCGCGTCGGCCCCGTCGTGGGGATAGACGCTGGCGCCGATCGTGAAGTTGCCCTCGATCTCATGGCCATCGATGCAAACCGGCTGATCGAGGGCGGTGGCTATGCGGGCGCACAGCGCTTGCGCCGTCGCCGGTTGCGGGCCGTCAGGCGAAACGACGATGAATTCGTCGGCCCCGAGCCGGGCCAGGAACGATCCATTGCAAGCCGACACCAGTCTGCGGCCGACTTCCACCAGGAACCGGTCGCCGGTCGAGTGGCCGTAGACGTCGTTGATTTCCTTGAACTGGTCGAGGTCGACGCACAGCACGGCAAAGGAGGGATGGCCGGCCGCATTCTGCAGAAGGCCTGCGATGTGCTCGTCGAACGCCACCCGGTTCGGCAGGCCGGTGAGCTGGTCGTGAAATGCCAGATGCGCGATCCTGGCCTCGTTCTGCGCGCGCTCGGTGATGTCCTCGTGGGTCGAAACCCAGCAGCCATTCTGCGTCGGGTGGTAGGAAACGTTGATGATACGGCCGTCGTCGAGATGGGCAATCAGATTGTCGGCGCTGCGCGCTGTGATCGCCGCGCGCAGTTTCGATCCGTATTGGCCGAGATCGCGATAGGCCGTGCCCGCCGCCTTGCGCGCTTCGAGCATTTCATCGAGCGTGCATCCGACGCGCAGGCGGTCGGGCGCCAGCCTGTACATTCTTACATATCGATCGTTCCACAGCAGCAGGCGGTTGTCCGGCCCGAACATGCAGAGGCCGTGGCTCATATTGTTGAGCGCCGCGTCGAGCTTCTCCATCGTCGTGGCCGCATCCGGATCGGACGGTGCGCCGATGGCATGCCGGACACCAGGCAGCGATCGCAGCAGGTGGGTAACGGCACGGGAAAGGTGGGGAGAAAATTTGCGGCGAGGGAACATGGCAGGACAGCGCCGTGTCGCCTTACGCCCCGACGACTGCAAGCGCCGGCAGGCTGGCGGCGCGTGGATCGTCCGCGCCGGAGCCGAGCAGGGAACGCAGGGCGATGCCAAGATTGACGTCGCAGGCCTGCACCGCGGCAGCCGCTTTCGTGAAGCGGGGAGATATATCGTCGAGGACGATGAGGTCGATGGAACTCTCGGGACTGCCGGGCGATGTATCCCTGGCGATCGTGTGTTCGATCAGCCGCAGGCTGCGCTGGATGTGCTCGATCAGGCCGACAAGGTCCGAAACCACGCCGCGGCAGGCGGCATCCGGGTCGTGGGGCGCCTGTGCGATGCCGTCGCCTGTCGCGTTCTGCATGAGTGCACTCCTTAGTTACTTTTTTAGGCGTGCGTTGCTACTTGTGCGTTAAGCCGTGGTCCCGTACAAATACGGTCCGGTATGGAGTTGAATACCGTTATCCGAGTGTGAGTCACATTCAACCACGCATGGACGATGGAACATGGCTGAGAAGGCCCCCTCCCGCGGGGAGATTTTCGTAGTCGATGACGACCCTGCCGTTCGCGACACGCTTTCGATGGTTCTGACGGCAGGCGGCTATCAGGTCATCTGTTTCGCCGACGGCGCTGCACTGCTGGCGATTGCACGAACGCGAACGCCAGCCTGCATCCTGCTCGATGTGCATATCCCCGGTAAGTCCGGTCTCGATATTCTGAGAGAGCTGCATGGCGAGGACTACCCTGCGCCGATCTTCATGATCTCAGGGCAGGGCGATATCGCCATGGCGGTCAGCGCCATCAAGAACGGCGCGCTGGATTTCATCGAGAAGCCGTTTCGTGGCAGCGAAATCGTGGCAAGGCTCGATGAGGCGATCGAGGCCTACGCCCGCCGGCAGGCACAAAACGTCCCCTCTCGCATTGCGAGCCTGCATTTTCCGGGACGCGAACCGCTCACGCGGCGCGAGCGCGAGGTGCTGGAGCAGTTCACCGCCGGCGCTTCCAACAAGGAAGCGGGACGGCATCTCGGGATCAGCCCGCGCACGATCGAGGATCATCGCGCCAATATCATGAAGAAGCTCGGCGCGCGGAATGCCGCCGATCTGGTCCGCATCGTGATGACCACCCAGCGCCAGGGCCAGATTTGATCACGGGCGCAGTGGCCTGATCGCAGACAGACCGCTGTATCCGGCGCAGATCTGCGCGGGCGGCGTTCAATCGGCGAGAGCCTTGCGGATCATGATCGCCATGTCGGATTTCCGATACGGTTTGGCGAGCAGCAGCACGCCTTCATCCAGCCGGCCGTGATGAATGATGGCGTTCTCGGTATAGCCCGACGTGAACAATACCTTCAGCTCGGGCCTCACCTTCATTATCTCGTCGGCGAGCTGGCGGCCGTTCATGCCGGGCATGATCACGTCGGTGAACAGAAGGTCGAAGGCGTGGCCGGTGTGGACGAGCGCGAGAGCTTCGGTCGCGTTCGCCGCATCCAGCGTGACGTAACCGAGCGAGTGCAGTTGTGCCAGCACATAGTCGCGCACCAGTTTGTCGTCTTCCACCACGAGAATCGTCTCGTGGCCGCCCACGACGGCCGGCGCCAGCGTTGCTTCGGCCGCCGGCAAGGTGCCCATGGCCGGCGGCAGGTACATCTTGATGGTCGTGCCATGGCCTTGTTCGCTGTAGATCATGATGTGGCCGGCCGATTGCTTGACGAAGCCGTACACCATGCTGAGCCCGAGGCCGGTGCCCTTGCCGGGGCCCTTCGAGGTGAAGAACGGAGTGAAGACCTTGTCGAGCATCGTGGCCGGGATGCCGGTGCCGGTATCGCTCACCGCGATCATGGCGTAGCGGCCCGGCCGGACGTCGCTGTGCATCCTTGCATAATTCTCGTCGAGCACGACGAAGCCGGTCTCGATGATCAGCTTGCCGCCATCGGGCATGGCGTCGCGGGCGTTGAGGGCCAGATTGAGGATGGCGGTTGCGAGCTGATTGGGATCGACGATCGCTGGACACGTCTCGTCCTCGAACACGGATTCGATCTCGACGTGCTCGCCGAGCGTTCGCTGCAGCAGTTTCGCGGTGTCGATGATCAGCGTGTTGACGTCGGTTACCTTCGGCTCGAGCGGCTGCTTGCGCGCGAAGGCGAGCAGGTGCTGGGTGAGGTCGGCGCCGCGCGAGGCCGCCTCGTCGATCATTCGCGTAATGGCGGCAAGCTGCGGCTCACCCTTGACGGCGTCCGCGAGAATTTCGATCGTTCCCGTGATCACCGTCAGGATGTTGTTGAAGTCGTGCGCGATGCCGCCGGTGAGCTGTCCCATCGCCTCCATCTTCTCGGCCTGCCGGATCCTGTCTTCGGCGGCGATCTTGTCGGTGAGATCGCGGACGAATGCGTTGAATACGAAGCCGCCGCGCGTCCTCAGCGCGGCGAGGCTCAGCTCCACCGTGATCTCCTTGCCGTCCCTCCGCCTGACCTGAAGTTCGCGTCGGGGCTGACGGACCACATCGTTGCCGGAAAGCAGGAAGGCTTGCAGGGCTTTCTTCAGGGGACCTTGCCCGTCCGGCTGGCCCATCAGGTTGAACACGTTCTTCCCGAATGCTTCATCGCGCGGCCAGCCGAAGATATTCTCGGCCTGCGCGTTCCAGTCCCGGATGAGGCCCTTCTCGTCGATCTGGACGAAGGCATCGAGTGCCGTGTCGACGATGCCGCGGGCAAGTTGCTCGCTTTCGCGCAGGGCCTCCTGCGCCAGCCGGCTCTCTGTCATGTCGCGGCCGACGAAGAAAAAGCGCTTGACCGGCTCGGACCATGTTCCGAGCCATGACAGCCAGATCGCCTGTCCATTCTTGTGAAAGCAGCGGGTGTCGGAAAGCTTCGGACGCTTGCCACGCCGCGCATCGCGCATTTCCCGCCGCGAGTTCTCGAGATGGTCGGGATGAATGAAATCTTCCCCGCTGCGGCCGATCATTTCCTCCGGCCGGTAACCCAATATCGCCTCGCAGCTCGGGCTGATCTGAACCAGACGCCCTCGAGAATCCATCACCATGATCAGATCCTGCGAGGTCTCGAAGACACGGCGAAGCTCTTCGGTCTGTTGCCGCAGTGCCTGCCTGGTCGCGTTGGCTTCGGTGATGTCGCGCACCACCTTCGAGATGCCGATAATCGCCCCCGAGGGCGACTTGATCGGGGAAATGCTGAGCGAGACTTCGATGCGTCTTCCGTCCTTGTGCAGGCGCACCGTTTCATTGTGCTCGATGCGCTCGCCCCAGCCGATCCGTCGCAACGTGTCATGGATCTCGGGCAGCCGATCGACGGGCACCAGCAGCGTGAGGTTCTTGCCGGTGGCTTCCGCCGCGCTGTAGCCGAACAGTCGCTCCGCCGCCGAGTTCCAGCCGGTGATGGTGCCGTCGAGCGACGTGGTGATGATGGCGTCGTTGGACGATTCGACCGCAGCGCTGAACAGCCGCTCCCGCTCGGCATGATGGTCGCGCGCGGCGATGGTGCGGCGATGCTCCTGTACCTCCCGTTCGAGGGCAGCGGTCTTTGCGTTCACTTCGTCGATCGCCTGCGCAAACGCGCGCGCAAGTACGCCGGTCTCGCCGCGTGCTTCGACCGGAATGGCGATCCTCTTGTTGCTGGCCACGCCCTGCACGGCTTCGGTCAACTGGACGATCGGGCGGGTCAGCGATCGCGCGACCAGCAGGGCCAGCACGACCGCGCCCGACATCGCAATGCCGCCGACGAGAAGGGAAGCGTTCCTGATGCTCGCGGCCGGCGCCATGATGACGGAGTTAGGCGTCGTTTCAATGACGCCAACCCATTCGACCCCGGCCAGCAGGGCAGGCGCGAGGGATATTCCGCCCGGCTGTGCGGCTTGATCCGGAACGATGTCCGCGCTGCCTTGTGTGGCCCCGGCCTGCGAGGCCAGATGCGGGAAATCGACCTTCCAGTTGTTCGGCTTGCCGAGCAACCAGCCGAACTCGCGTGACCGATCCGGGTGAATGAGATAGTCGCCCTGCTTGTTGACGAGGTATACGGTTTCGCCAGGCAACACCGACGACCGGACACGGTCGAACACGCGCCGCATGTCGAGATTGATCATGAAAATGCCGAACCGTTTGCCGTCGTCTGTGAATATCGGCGTCGCGATACGAAGCGTCGGCCTGTGCACGGCCTCGATCAATCCGTTCCGGCGACCCAGGTCGAGCGATGAGACGTAGATTTGTCCGGGGCCCAGCTGGGTCGCTTCCGGGAAGTAGCTGCGATTGCTTCTCGCCAGCAATCCCTCTTCGGGCACGATCCGAACTGTGTCGTTCGGGCCCGCGCGATCGACGCGGACAAGCTCACGGCCGTCGTCATCGAGGCCTATGATCCGAAGCATCGCATAGGCGGGCTTGGCTTCAAGTTCGGCCGCGAAATCTGAGGCAAGGCGGTCACGCCAGGTCTTTTCGGAGACGCCATCGACCGGATCTATGCCTCCCGATTTGCGGGCGCGGATCAATCCGTGCAGCGCCGCTGCGGAACGAAAGCTCGCAACATCTCCGGTCGCACTGGCCGCGTAATATTCGAGGTCGGTGGCAAGCTGCCGCGAATGCGTCTCGATGCGGTCGCGGGCGCGCAGCAGGAGCGCCTGTTCCAGGTTGCGATAGCTCAGCCATCCGAGCGCGGAAACCGCGATCGCGACCAACGCAATCATCGCGATGGCAAGCCTGGTTGTGAGCGTCATGTCGCTGCTCGTTCGCCCTCCCACTCCGGCCGTCAAATCGCCGGACTGGAGCGATGCTATGGCGCATTATGGGGAGGAAGCAACACCGCCGACAGGGCGTGGCTGCACGTCCCGACCGGCGGCCTCGAGGCAGCCCGTGACCGCTGCCAGGAGGTCGGCGGGCCGGAACGGCTTCTGCAGGCTGGAGACCGCGCCGAGCTTGGTCGCCATGGTCAGGAAGTCCGGGGCCGTGTCCGATTCCGACGCGAGCGGCCGGCCGGAGATGACGATGATCGGGATTTGCGGCCGATGCTGACGGACCATCCGCATGGTTTCAAATCCGTCCATTCCCGGCATAAAAATGTCGAGGAACAGCAGATCGAAGTCTCCGGTCTGACAGAGTGTGAGACCTTTGCGGCCGTCGCTCGCCGTGACCACGCTGTGGCCGGCACGCTCCAGCAGCAGGCGGATGGTCATCTGGACCGCCGCATCGTCATCCACGACCAAAATTCGTGCCAAAGCAAAAGTTCTCCGGGCCCCGCTGGAATCATGTGCACGGTGATTCGAGTCTTGCTGAATCCCCGCATGGCTGCAACTGGTTCCCCGGCAGCGATGTTCCGGCCCGCGCCGTCAAAAAGTTCCCGATATGCCATGTTGTCGGGCAGAAAGATGCCAGGCGCAGCTGTCAGCGAGCGCCATGCGTCGGTGCGAATGCATGCGGCGAGGCCGCTTGCCCGTCAATTGCTGAGATATTCGGGGTAGCGCGCGCGAATCTGGGCGAGTTCGCTGAGCGTGCCCGACAAATGGGTGCGCAAGTGCTTCTGCGCCTCGTCGGGTTTGCCGCTCTCGATCGCTTTCGCAATCAGCTTGTGATGGCGCACGATATCCTGCGCCTTGCCGGGGGAGGGCAGATGCATCCGGCGCAAGCGATCGATATGTCCGCTGCGGCTGCGCACCAAGGACCAGATGTCCTGCTTGTCGGTGGCGGCATAGAGCTGGGCGTGGAACTCGTTGTCGGCCGCCATGAACTTTTCGAAGTCGCCGGCCTTGGCGAATTGCTGCTGGCGGACGATCGTCGCGTTGAGTTCGGCGACGAAAGCCAGGTCTTGGCGCAGTGCCAGCATGCGGACGATTTCGAGCTCGACCGCCTGGCGCAGGAAATGCGCCTGCTGCGCCAGCCGTACGTCGACCTGGCTGACCACGGTGGCGTATTGCGGGAAAACGTCGACCAGCCCTTCCTCCTCTAGTCGCATCAGCGCATCGCGAATCGGCGTCGAGCTGACGCCGAATTGCCCGGCCAGCGCTGCGCGCGACAGCGGCGATCCCGGCGGCAATTCCAGTGAAATGATCATGCCGCGCAGGCGCTCGAACACCTGCGGCGCCGCCTGACGGTCGCGGTCGAGCCGGTCGACGGAACGCGGGGTAACGCGGCGGGGAGCGACTTGCGATGGTGCCATTCGAACCGGTCGTTTCAGAAGGGGCTTGCCACAAATGCACTAATACATTAGTGCATCTCCCCCAACAGCGTCAACGATAGACCGGAGGAGATGCACAATGAAAAACAGGATGTGGAGCGCCTGCGCGGGCGCCGCTATGGCTCTTGCCATGATGCTGCCGGGCTCGCAGGCCGTGGCGCAGCCGAAATCGGAGATTTCGCTGTCGCGGCAGCCGGGCATTTTCTACATGCCCTCGCACATCATGGAAAAGCACAAGCTGATCGAGAAGCATGCGGCCTCTCTCGGCGTTCCCGGCGTCACCACCAAATGGATCAACCTGAGCGGCGGCGGCGCGCAGACCGATGCGCTGCTCGCCGGCAGCGTCGACATCCTCAATACCGGAACCGGCAATTTGCTGCTGCTCTGGGACCGCACCCGCGGCGGCGTCAAGGGCATCGTCGCCACCTCCGCGCAGCCGATGACGCTGATCAGCCGCGATCCGCACATCAAGTCGATCAAGGATTTCGGCCCGAACGACAAGATCGCGGTGCCGACAGTCAAGGTCTCGACCCAGGCGATCGTGCTGCAGATCGCAGCCGCCGAAGCGTTCGGCGCCGACCAGTGGTCGAAGCTCGACGCCAATACCGTGCAACTCGGCCACCCCGACGCCTACGTCGCCATGACCAACGCCCAGCATGAGGTACGCAATCATTTTGCGATCCCGCCGTTCACCTTCCTCGAACTGAAGAACGTGCCCGGCGCGCATGTGGTGCTGTCCTCGCCCGACGTGATGGGCGGCCCGCTCAGCCAGGCGCAGTTCTTCACCACGACCAAATTCGCCGACGCCAATCCGAAGATCGTGCAGGCGGTGCGCGACGCCACCAAGGAAGCGCAGGATTTGATCCGCAGCGACACCAAGGCCGCCGTCGAGATCTACAAGGAGGTCACCGGCGACAAGACCAGCGTCGAGGATTTGCTGGCGTGGCTGAAGGAGCCCGGCATGATGGAGTGGAACCTGCAGCCGCAGGGCACCATGAAATTCGCCGCCCATCTGTCCAAGGTCGGCACGCTCAAGACCATGCCCAAGGCGTGGACCGACTACTACCTGCCGGTCGCGCACGACCTGAAGGGCAATTGATCGCCATGACTGCGCTTCTCGATGTCAGTGACGTAACGCTGCGCTACAAGACTTCGAGCGCGGTGGTGACCGCGACCGAGCGGGTCAGCTTCACGGTCGATCGTTCCGATCGCTTCGTGCTGCTCGGCCCCTCCGGTTGCGGCAAGTCGACGCTGTTGAAAGCGGTCGGCGGCTACATGAAACCGAGCGAAGGCAAGATGCGGATTTCGGGCCGCGAAATATCCGAGCCCGGCGCCGACCGCATGATGATCTTCCAGGAGTTCGACCAGCTGCTGCCGTGGAAGACGGTGCTGGAAAACGTGATGTTTCCGCTCTTGATGACGCGAAAACTGCCGCGCAAGGACGCGGAGATGCGGGCGCGGGCCTATATCGAGAAAGTCAGCCTCACCCGCGTGGTCGATGCCTATCCGCACACGCTGTCGGGCGGCATGAAGCAGCGTGTGGCGATCGCGCGCGGCATGGCGATGGAGCCGGATATCCTGCTGATGGACGAGCCGTTCGCCGCGCTCGACGCGCTGACGCGGCGCACCTGCCAGGACGAATTGCTGCAGCTCTGGGCGGAAACCAAGTTCACCGTTCTGTTCGTGACGCATTCGATCGCGGAGGCGATCAAGATCGGCAACCGCATCCTGCTGCTGTCGCCGCATCCCGGCCGGATCAAGGCCGAGGTGATCGACGTCGATAAGGTCAACGGCGAGGACGGCAGCGCGGCGCGGCTGGAAAAGCAGATCCACGATCTGCTGTTCGCCGACAACGCTACGGCACATTGAAGGGAGCGCGCGATGGGTGAGGCAAGAATCCTGCTGCGCGATGCCGCCGATCTGACGGCGGCGGTGCCGGCCGAAGTCGAGCGCAAGCTGACGGTGCTGGAACTCTTGTGGAACGACGGCTTCGTCCGCAAATCCCTGATCATCATCTTTCTCGCCGCGGCGTGGGAAACCTACGGCACCATCCTCGACAATCCGCTGCTGTTTCCGACCTTCCACGACACCATCGTCACCATGTTCGAGAAGGTGCGCGACGGCACTATTCCCCTGCGTGCCTGGGCGTCGCTGAAGGTCCTGTTCATGGGCTATGCCGCCGGCATCGCGCTGGCGGCGATCTTCACCATCCTCGCGATCTCGACCCGGATCGGTACGGATTTCCTCGAAACCATCACCGCGATGTTCAATCCGCTGCCGGCGATCGCGCTGTTGCCGCTGGCGCTGATCTGGTTCGGTCTCGGCAACGGCAGCCTTGTCTTCGTGCTGATCCATTCGGTGTTGTGGCCGGTCGCGCTCAACACCCATTCGGGATTCAAGAGCGTGTCGAACACGCTGCGCATGGTCGGCCGCAACTACGGCCTGCGCGGGCTTCCCTATGTGTTCCGCATCCTGATTCCCGCGGCGTTCGCCTCGATCCTGACCGGATTGAAGATCGGCTGGGCATTCGCCTGGCGCACGCTGATCGCCGCCGAACTGGTGTTCGGTGTGTCGTCGGGGCAGGGCGGTCTCGGCTGGTTTATCTTCGAGAACCGCAATCTCCTGGACATCCCTGCGGTGTTCGCCGGCCTGTTGACGGTGATCGTGATCGGCTTGATTGTCGAGAACCTGATCTTCCGCACGATCGAGCGCAACACCGTCCAGAAATGGGGCACGCAATCATGAGCAGCAAGAAGAAGCCCGCCGACCTCCGCAGCGCCCGCTGGTTCGCGCCCGACGATCTCCGCGCCTTCGGCCACAGATCGCGCGCGATGCAGATGGGCTACGCGCCGGAAGAGTGGAAGGGTCGGCCGGTCATTGCGATCCTCAACACCTGGTCGGACGCGCAGCCCTGCCACATGCACTTCAAGAGCCGCGTCGACGACGTCAAGCGTGGCATCCTGATGGCGGGCGGTTTCCCGATGGAATTACCGGCGCTGTCGCTGTCGGAATCGTTCCTGAAGCCGACCACCATGCTCTATCGCAACATGCTGGCGATGGACGCCGAGGAGTTGCTGCGCGGTCATCCCGTCGACGGCGTCGTGTTGATGGGCGGCTGCGACAAGACCACGCCGGGGCTGCTGCTGGGGGCCACCAGCATGAACCTGCCGACGATCTATCTTCCCGCCGGACCCATGCTGCGCGGCAACTGGAAGGGCAAGACGCTGGGCTCGGGCTCCGACGCCTGGAAATACTGGGACGAGCGGCGCGCGGGAAAAATTTCCGACAAGGATTGGGTCGACGTCGAAGCCGGGATCGCCCGCAGCTACGGCACCTGCATGACCATGGGCACGGCGTCCACCATGACGGCGATTGCGGAATCGATCGGCATGACGCTGCCGGGCGCGTCCTCGATCCCCGCCGCCGATGCCGGCCACATCCGCATGGCCTCGGAATGCGGCCGCCGCATTGTCGAGATGGTGTGGGAAGACCTGACGCCGGAGAAGATTCAGACCCGAAAGGCGTTCGAGAACGCGATCACCGTCGCGATGGCGATGGGCTGCTCGACCAATGCGATCATCCATCTGATCGCGCAGGCGCGCCGCGCCGGTCAGGACATCGGGCTCGACGATTTCGAGAAGGCGAGCCGCAAGGTGCCCGTGATCGCCAATGTGCGGCCGAGCGGCGACAAATATCTGATGGAGGATTTCTTCTACGCCGGCGGCCTGCCCGGCCTGATGAGCCGCATCAGGGAGCATCTGCATCTCGACGTCATGACCGTCACCGGGCAGACGCTTGGCGACAACATCGCCCGCGCCGAGGTCTATAATGACGACGTCATTCGCACGGTGAAGGATCCGATCTATGCTGAGGGCGCGCTGGCTGTGCTCAAGGGCAATCTCGCGCCCGATGGCTGCGTCATCAAGCCGAGCGCCTGTGAGCCGCGCTTCCTCAAGCACACCGGGCCTGCGCTGGTGTTCGACGATTATCCCTCGATGAAGAAGGCGATCGATGATCCGAACCTGGATGTCACTGCCGACCATGTGCTGATCCTGCGCAACGCCGGCCCGCAGGGCGGCCCCGGTATGCCGGAATGGGGCATGTTGCCGATCCCCACAAAACTGGTGAAGCAGGGCGTGCGCGATATGGTGCGGCTGTCGGATGCGCGCATGAGCGGCACCAGCTACGGCGCCTGCATCCTGCACGTCTCGCCGGAATCCTATGTCGGCGGCCCGCTGGCGCTGGTGCGCACCGGGGACAAGATCACGCTCGACGTCAACGCCCGCACCATCAACCTCGATGTGCCGGAGGCGGAACTGGCCAAGCGTCGCGCCGAGTGGAAAGCGCCGGAGCCGCGCTACGAGCGCGGCTATGGCTGGATGTTCACGCGCCACATCAAGCAGGCCAATGAAGGCTGCGATTTCGATTTTCTGGAGACCGGGTTCGGAGCCCCGGTCAGCGAGCCGTCGATTTATTGAGAACCGTCGTTCCGGGTTCGATGCTGGCGCATCGCCCCGGAATGACTGCCAAACAAAAAGCATCACAGGGGAGGACCACCAATGACCATGACGAGACGCAACCTGCTCGCAGGAGCCGGTGCCGCTGCGGCTTCCACGCTTCTCGCGCGCACTGCCTCCGCGCAATCGTTCCCGTTCACGCCGAACCAGCGCTATCCCGACCCCGCCGTGCAGATCCTCGATCCGAGTTTTACGAAATACCGGATCTATTCCTCGACCGTCGAGCAGGTCGCGACCGGCATGCGCTGGGCCGAAGGTCCCGCCTACTTCCCCGAGGGCGGCTATCTCCTGTTCTCCGACATTCCCAACAACCGCATCATGAAGTTCGACGAGAAGACCAACCAGACCTCGGTCTTCCGCGCCAACGCCAATTACGCCAATGGCAATGCGCGCGACCGCCACGGCCGGCTCGTCACCTGCGAGCACTCGGTCACCCGTCGCGTCACCCGCACCGAGAAGGACGGCAAGATTACGGTGCTGGCCGACAAATTCGAGGGCAAGCGGCTGAACGCGCCGAACGACATCGTGGTGAAATCCGACGACACCATCTGGTTCACCGATCCCCTGTTCGGCATCAACGGCGAGTGGGAAGGCAAGAAGGAGAAGCCCGAGCAGGCTACCACCAACGTCTACCGCCTGACCAAGGATGGCAAGCTTACCGCTGTTATCACCGATATCTTCAATCCCAACGGCCTCGCCTTCTCGCCCGACGAGAAAAAGCTCTACGTCGTGGAGTGGAAGGGCACGCCGAACCGCAGCATCTGGAGCTTTGACGTCAATGATGACGGTACGGTCGGCAACAAGACCAAGCTGATCGACGCCGCCGATCAGGGCGCGATCGACGGTTTTCGCGTCGACCGCGACGGCAATCTGTGGTGCGGCTGGGGCTCCAACGGCGCGCTGCAGTCCGAGCCGACCGAGGTCGGCGGCCGAAAGGTGTTCCAGCTCAGAGGCAAGTCGGAAGACCTCGACGGCGTGATGGTATTCAGCCCCGCCGGCAAGCCGCTCGCCCACATCCGCCTGCCGGAACGCTGCGCCAACCTCACCTTCGGCGGCCCGAAGAACAACCGCCTCTACATGACGAGCTGCCACTCGGTCTACGCGCTCTATGTGGAATCGCACGGGGCGGTTTAAGCCATTGTCGTTCCGGGGGCGCGAAGCGAACTATGGTGCGCAACTGCGCACCTGAGAACCTCGAGATTCCGGGTTCGATGCTAACGCATCGCCCCGGAATGACGGACAAACAGGATAAAGACAAATGACAAAACTGAGCGACGCCACCCGCAACAAACTCAAGACCGTCTCCACCGCCACCGTCGCCACCGCCTTGTTCAAGCGCGGCTTCCGCATCCAGATGATCCAGGACGTGCATCCCATCGGCCCGAACCAGCCGGTGCTGGTCGGCGAGGCCTTTACGCTGCGCTACATGCCGGCGCGCGAGGATCTCAACAAGATCGACGTGTTCCGTGATCGCGGCCACCCGCAGCGCAAGGCGATCGAGGATTGCCCGCCCGGCGCGGTGCTGGTCATGGACAGCCGCAAGGACGCGCGCGCGGCGTCTGCCGGCGCCATCCTGGTGACGCGGCTGATGCAGCGCGGCTGCGCCGGCGTCATCACCGATGGCGGCTTTCGCGACTCGTCTGAAATCGCCGCCCTCGGCTTCCCCGCCTATCACCACCGGCCCAGCGCACCGACCAATCTGACGCTGCATCAGGCAATCGAGATCAACGTGCCGATCGGCTGCGGCGACGCGCCGGTATTTCCCGGCGACGTCATCCTCGGCGACAGCGACGGCGTGATCGTGATCCCTGCGCACCTCGCCGACGAGATCGCCGACGAAGCGGTCGAGATGACCGCGTTCGAGGATTTTGTTACGGAGGAGGTGCGCAAGGGTCGCTCGATCCTCGGCCTCTATCCCGCAACAGACGAGCAGACGCCGAAGGATTTTGCTGCTTGGCGCAAGGCCAACGGACGATAGCCCTCTATTCCCGGACGCGGGATGCAAAAACGATGTAACAGTGGAGAGACCACCATGCTGATGTTCAACAATCTGATCGACGGCGAATGGTTGTCCGATGGCGCTCGCGCGCCAAACGTCAATCCATCCGATACCAAGGACATCGTCGGCGAAGCCGTGCGCGGCACGCGTGCGCAAGCCGAGGCTGCGATTGCGGCTGCCAAAGCGGCGTTTCCGGCATGGTCGCGATCGACGCCGCAAGCGCGCTACGACATCCTGAAAAAGGCATCGGACGAAATCCTGGCCCGCAAGGACGAACTGGGCCGGCTGTTGTCGCGCGAGGAAGGCAAGACGCTGCCGGAAGGCGTCGGCGAAGTCGCGCGCGCCGGCCAGATCTTTGCGTTCTTTGCCGGCGAATGCCTGCGGATGGCCGGTGAGAAACTCGCTTCCGTGCGCCCCGGCATCGACATCGAGATTACCCGCGAAGCGCTGGGCGTTGTCGGCCTGATCACGCCGTGGAATTTCCCGATCGCCATTCCGGCCTGGAAGATCGCCCCGGCTTTGGCCTATGGCAATACCGTGGTGGTCAAGCCCGCAGATCTTGTTCCGGGCTCGACCTGGGCGCTGGTCGATATCCTGCATCGCGCCGGCCTGCCCAAGGGCGTGCTC
The DNA here is from genome assembly GCF_001440395.1 of Bradyrhizobium jicamae. Lineage (GTDB taxonomy): Bacteria > Pseudomonadota > Alphaproteobacteria > Rhizobiales > Xanthobacteraceae > Bradyrhizobium > Bradyrhizobium jicamae. The sequence continues at coordinate 14,456 of NZ_LLXZ01000178.1, forward strand.
AATCTCGTGATCGGGCGCGGCTCGGAAGTCGGCGCGGTCCTGCTTGAGCATCCCGACGTTGCCGCGATCAGCTTCACCGGCTCGGTGGCCACCGGCCAGAAGGTGGCTGCGGCCTGCATCGCCTCGCGGCCGATGAAGAAGTTTCAGCTCGAAATGGGCGGTAAGAATCCGCTGGTCGTGCTCGATGACGCGGATCTGAAGGTCGCCGTGGAATGCGCCGCCAACAGCGCGTTCTTTTCCACCGGCCAGCGCTGCACCGCCGCCTCGCGGCTGATCGTCACCGCAGGCATTCACGACAAATTCGTCGAGGCCCTGACCGAGCGGATGCGCGGCCTGAAGGTCGATGACGCGGTGAAGGCCGGTACCGATATCGGCCCCGTCGTCGATCAGAGCCAGCTCGATCAGGATCTCAAATATATCAGCATCGGCAAGGACGAAGGCGCCAAGCTCGCCTTTGGCGGCGAGCGGCTCAACCGCGAGGCGCCCGGCTTCTACCTGCAGCCAGCGTTGTTCACCGATGTGAGCAACAAGATGCGGATCGCGCGCGAGGAGATCTTTGGGCCGGTGGCCGCGGTCATCCGGGTCAAGGATTATGCCGAAGCGCTGGCGACCGCGAACGACACCGATTTCGGTCTGTCATCCGGCATCTGCACCACCAGCCTGAAATACGCCAGCGACTACAAGCGCAATTCCGAAGCCGGCATGGTGATGGTCAATCTGCCGATCGCCGGCGTCGATTACCACGTGCCGTTCGGTGGCCGAAAAGGCTCCAGCTTCGGCGCCCGCGAGCAGGGCCGCTATGCCGCCGAATTTTATACGACGGTGAAGACGGCCTACACGATGCCGTGATTCAGGTGTTGTCGCTATGGGCGCGTGGCCAGCCACGCGCCGTCATGCCTAAAAGAAGTCCCGTCTGATCGTACCCAGATAATCCTCAGTCCATTGGATTCAATTCAGACCTCCGCGCTCTCCGCCAGTCCCACCGCCCACAGCGCGAACGCATAGGCGATTGCGACTTCATCGAGCCGGTTGAAACGCCCCGACGCGCCGCCATGGCCCGCGCCCATGTTGGTGCGCAGCAGCACCGGGCCGCCGCCCGACATCGTCGGGCGCAGCCGGGCGATCCATTTCGCCGGCTCCCAATAGGTGACGCGCGGATCGGTCAATCCGCCCATCGCCAGGATCGCCGGATAGTCCTTCGCCGCGAGATTGTCGTAAGGCGAATAGGACAGGATGGTGCGAAAATCCTTTTCGCTCTCGATCGGGTTTCCCCATTCCGGCCATTCCGGCGGCGTCAGCGGCAGCGTGTCGTCGAGCATCGTATTCAGCACGTCGACGAACGGCACTTCGGCGACGATGCCGGCGAACAACTCGCCTGACCGATTGGCGACCGCACCCATCAGCATGCCACCGGCGCTGCCGCCATGGCCGACGATGCGTTTCGCGCTCGTGTACTTTGCCTCGATCAGCGCGCGGCCTGCGGCCGCGAAATCGTCGAACGAGTTGGTCTTCTTCTCGCGCTTGCCGTCGAGATACCAGCCCCAGCCCTTGTCCGCGCCGCCGCGGATGTGCCCGATCGCGTAGACAAAGCCGCGATCGACCAGCGACAGCCGGTTAGCCGAAAACGAAGCCGGCATCGCCATGCCGTAGGAGCCGTAGCCATACAGCAACAGCGGCGCGCTGCCGTCGCGCACAAGGTCTTTCCGATGAAGGATCGAGACCGGCACCTGCGCGCCGTCATGCGAAGTTGCCATGATGCGCGTGGTGACGTAGTCGGCCGGGTTGTGGCCCGACGGAATTTCCTGCCGCTTGCGCAAGCTCCGCGCCCGCGTCGCCATGTCGTAATCATAGACCTCCGCCGGCGTCGTCATCGACGAATAGGAGAACCGCAGGTTCGTGGTCTCGAACTCGTAGCTGCCCATGGTGTCGAGCGAGTAGGCGGCCTCGTCGAAGGCAATGGCGTGCTCTTCTCCGGTTCTGAGATCCCGGATGATGATCGCGGGCAGCGCGTTGGCGCGCTCCAGCCGCACCATGTGGCCGGCATAGAGCTCGACGTCGAGCACGTAAACGCCCTCGCGATACGGAATCAGGTCGCGCCAGTTGGCGCGTTCGGGCGCGGCGAGCGGCGCGGTGACGACCTTGAAGTCGATGGCGTTGTCCGCATTGGTGAGGATGAACAGTTCCTCGCCGCGGTCGGCGATCGAATATTGCACGCCTTCCTCGCGCGCGGCGACGAGGCGCGGCGGCGCGTCGGGGTTGGCGAGATCGATCAGCTGTTGTTCCGAGGTCTCGTGGTCACCACCGGCGATCACGCAAAAGCGGCCGGAGGAGCTTTCATGCAGATGGGTGAACCAGCCGGAATCCTGCTCTTCATAAACAAGCGTATCGTCGGACTGCTTTGTGCCGAGCCTGTGCCGCCACACCTGCATCGGCCGGTGATTGTCGTCGAGCTTGACGTAGAAGAAGCTCAAGCTGTCCGTGGCCCAGACGATGCCGCCGTCGGTCTCCTCGATCAGGTCGTCGCGGTCGGTGCCATCAGCCCAGTCGCGCACCCTGATAGAGAAATATTCCGAGCCCTTGGTGTCGGCGCTCCACGCCTCCAGCCTGTGATCGGGGGAATGGCGGGTGCCGCCGAATTTGAAATATTCGTGGTCCTTTGCGAGCGCGTCGCCGTCGAGAACGATCTGCTCGTTGCCGCCGTCACGCGCGATGCGCGCGCACAGCTCGTGCTGTCCGCCCTCGCGAAACTTCCGGAAATAAGCGTAGGGTCCGTCTGGCGAAGGAACGCTGGAATCGTCTTCCTTGATTCGGCCGCGCATCTCCGCCACCAGTTGCTTCTGCAGGCCGGAAGTGTGGCCGAGCAAACTCTCGGTGTAGTCGTTCTCGGCTTCCAGGTATTTCCGGATATCAGGATCAAGAATGGAGGGGTCGCGCAGCACTTCCTGCCATCTGGCGTCCTTCAGCCAAGCGTAGTCGTCCGTCACCGCGATGCCATGGGTGGTGAAGGTGTGCGGACGGCGCGGCGCCGTTGGTGCGGGCAGGGCAGTCTTGCTGGATGAAGGCTGGGTCACTCGATCCTCATTCACGGCGCGGAACATTTCTCAAATCAATATCGGGTCGAAAGGCAGGGAATGCTACCTCATTCGAACGATTTTGACGGCGTCATGGAAATGCATGTCGCCATCTCGACTTTACCAAGATTTAACAGATCCGTCGTCAGAACCGAAAGGTACGTCATTCTCGAGCCCCGTCTGCATGCGGCTACTCTCGATACCTGCGATATCGGCCCTCGTCCTCGGCGTAGGCGGAATCTTGGGCGCCGGCGAGTTCGTTCGCGACTGGCGCGCGCCGGTTTCGCACCAGTCCGTCGATTCCGTCCTGAGCGTGACCTGGGGTGTGATGACCGACGACCTGAGGAAATTCGAGGACGCGAGCAAACGAAAATATGGCGAGGGCAGCAATCTCTCGCTTCAGATCAATGACGGAATCGTCAACCTGATGCGGGATGGCAAGATTCTCGAAACCCACGAGCAGATCGCCAGGTTCGAGGGCGTGTTCGGAATGTTCGTGGCCGGCCGGGACAACAAGGTGACCGCGAGATTTCCCTTCAGCATTTCCCTCCAGCAGGAAACCTCATCGCTGAACCGGATGCTCAGCGATCGATTCAAGAACCGCTATAAGACAGTGCCGCGGCAATGGCTCGATTTCGACGACAGCCAATGGACCATCGATCGCTGCGAGCGGCTTCCCGCAGGTCTTGGTCTGGGATGGCTCGGCAAGGCGCTGCTGCTGCGCGAAGGCTCCGCCTGCGTCGTGACGTGGAAGGGGTCGCAACCAAGTTCAATGCTTATCAGCGTCAGCCGTGCCTATGGCGATCCCTGGATGCGGCCGTTCGCGCGCCGCATTTGCCGATCGATTACGGAGTCGGCGCTCCAGCGGTTCGCACCCGAGGATCCCGCCAGTCCGAAATATGCAGCGTGCATCCTGGCGGACCGCCCGGCACATCTCAGTGCCCCGAAATCGCTGGTTACCGATACGTACGCGGTCGGCTCCGGCAACGAACTCGCGCGGGTCAGGTGAGCTAGCTGTTCCTTAACCTCGCCCCGGCGCCGCCGCCGAACATCGGGATCCGGTTCACCGCCAGCACCACCGTGAAGGTGATCACCAGCATCGCGATGCCGAGCACCGCAATCGCGGCGAGGTCGCCGCTTTCGTTGAGGTCGTAGATCAGCACCGACAGCACCTTGGTCTGCGAGGTGAACAGCACGATCGCGGCGGATAGCTCCCGCATCACGCCGATAAAGATGAAGCACCAGGTCGCAATCACGCCGGTACGGAGCAGCGGCGCGGTGATCTGGCGCAGCGCCTGCAGCCGCGTCGCACCGAGGATCCGGCTGGCGTCTTCCAGCTCGGGGTGAATGGTCGCGAACGCCGCCTGCAATTGTTGATAGGCGGAGGGCAGATTGATGGTGAGAAATGCCAGCAGCAGGATCCATAACGTGCCGTAGAGCACGAAGGGCGGGCGCGTGTAGCTCAGGAACAGCCCGACGCCGAGCACGATGCCGGGCACCGCGACCGGCGCGGTCGCGAGAAAGCCGAGCAGGCGGTGGCTCGCGATCACGCGGCGGGTCGTGACATAGGCGACCACGAGCGCGAGGATCGTGCCGACGGTCGCCGTCGATGCGCCGAGGATTACGGTGTTCTTCAGCGCGAGCTGGGTCGACGACAATTCGGTGAACACGAAAACGACGTTGTGCAGCGTTGCGGTCGATGGCGTCACCAGCGTGGTCGCGTTCGGCGAGAACGCCGCGTTGAGCAACGCGAAATAGGGCAGGAACACCGGATTGAGCAGCACGAGGAGGCAGAACGCCAGCGCCGCCCAGCGCCATCCTCCCATCTCGATCGGCCGCGGTGCGCCGTATTTGCCGCCGACCACGGAAAAGCCGCGACGGCCGAGCAGGAATTTCTGGCCCTGCAGCAGCAGTATCGTCAGCAGCAACAGCGGCACGGCGGCAGCCGCGGCGAGTTCGAGTTTCGGCGGATACTGAAACAGGCTCCAGATCTTGGTCGTCATGGTGTGGAAGCCAGCCGGCAGCGCCAGGATCGCGGGCGAGCCGAACAGCGTCATCGCCTGCAGGAACGCGATCAGCGCGCCGGCGACCAGCGCGGGCAGGGCCAGCGGAATCGTAACGCGCCGAGCCGTGGTCCAGGCCTTGCCGCCGAGAATGGCGGAGGCGTCTTCCAGTTCGCCCGGCATGTTGTCGAGCGCGTTGGCGACCAGCACGAAGACGAACGGAAAGGTGTAGCAGGAGATCACGAAGATCAGTCCGGTCAGCGAATAGATGTCGAACAGGGGATCTTCGGCGCCGGTGAGATAGCGATAGAGCTGGTTCAGCATGCCGCTGTTCGGCGCCGCCAATAGTTCCCAGGCGACAGCGCCGAGAAACGGCGGGGTGACGAAAGAAGCCGTCACCAGCGCGCGGATGATCTGCCGCCCCGGCATGTCGGTGCGCGACACCAGCCACCCGATCGGCGCCGCGACCAGGCAGCAGATCGTTGCCGACGTGGTGGCGATGATCGCAGTCGTCATCAAGGGATCGAGGAACGCGGGATCCGTGAACAGCGTGACGAAATTCTGCAGCGTCGGTCGCCGCGCCTTGTCGGTGAAGGCGAATACCACCAGCCACGACAGCGGCAGCACGATCAGCACGATCATGAAGGCCGCGAACAGCCACAGCACGGGGCGTGTGAGATCGAGGCGGCGTTTGGGGGTGTCGGCGGTGGTGACGGTGGTCATGCTCTCTCCGTCATTCCGGGGCGCGCGTTAGCGCGAACTACGTTGCGCAATTGCGCATCGGAGAATCTCGAGATTCCCGATGCGCAAATTTGCGCATCTGAGGTCTGGTCCTTCGGACCATCCCGGAATGACGACGGTGGGTGTGGCAAAGAGCACGCTCAAACCCTGAACAGCCGCGCATAGCGCGTCTTGATTTCTTCCGTCATCTTCTCCACGCCCTCGGCGTCCTCCTTCATCAGCTTAATGTCGGAGATCTTCCGCCGGCCCGGCTTCGACTGCACCTGCGCATGGATCGAATACTGCGCGGTGAAGTCGACAAAGAACTGCTGCGTCTCGCGCGTATGCAGCCAGGCCTGGAACAGTTTTGCGGCGTTGGGATGCGGCGCAGTCTTGAAGATGCCGGTCGGCCCCGAAATCGTCGGGGTGCCCTCGGTCGGGTAAACAGGTTCGACCGGCTGGCCGGCCTCCTTCAGCAGCACGATGCCGTATTCGTTGCCGTCGGCCATCACCGCGCGCTCGCCGAGCGACAGCTTTTTCGGCGGATCGGTCGACGACTGCACCTGCATCACGCGCTGTTTTGCCAGCTTCTCCATGTATTCCCAGCCGAGCTCGCGCACCATCTGGAACGTCGCGGTCATGATGGTGCCGCTATAGGCCGGATGTCCCTTCACCATCTTGCCCGCCCATCTGGGGTCGAGCAGGTCGGCAAAACTCTTCGGCGCGTCCTCCGGCTTCACCAGATTGGTGTTGTAGGCAATCGACGACAGCCACACCCGCGAGGTCGCGAACAGGCCGTCGGGATCGCGATAATTTTCCGGAAAATGCTTTGCGACATCCTCGGGCACGAACGGCATCAGCCAGCCGTTTTTCTTCCAGCTGATGAAGTGCGAGGCGTCGGAGGAGTTGATGATATCGGCGGCGCGAATATTGCTGGCGAATTCCTGGTCGATCCGCTGAAACAGCCGCTCCGAGCCGGAGCGCTCGATCTGAATGGTGATGCCCGGAAAGGCCGCCTCGAATGCCTTGCCGAGCTTTTCGCCGACCGGCAGGTCGATCGAGGAATAGAAGATCAGCTTGCCTTCCTTCTTCGCCGCCTCCACCAGCGCCGGCGTGACCGCGACCGGTTCAGGCGCCTGGGCGCGGGCGGGGGAGGCGAACACGGTTCCTGCGGCAAGCGCGATTGAGCCTTGCAGAATGTCGCGTCTAGAAAGTTTTCGTCTCTTCATGGCGTCCCCCGTCTCTTTCTTATCTATCGGCTGAGCGCCCGGCAGCGCTCGGGTGGGAGTGTCAGCCAGACCTCGCTGCCTCTGGGCACATTGGTTTCGGTCGGCGTGGTGGCGCGCAAACTGGTACCGTCGGCCACCTCGACCATGTAGTCCCGCGCCGCGCCGAGATAGACCTGCCGCGTGACGACCGCCTTGATCGCATTTTCTGTTGAAGCCGGCGCCTGTGTCGACAGGCCGATATCGTGCTGGCGGATCGCGACCACGGCGCCCTGGCCCGGCGTCAGCGGCGCGCCGACCACCTTCAAGGTCGCGCCCGCGAAGGTGACATGGTTGGCGTCGCGCGCGGTGCCCTTGATGACGTTGCTGGCGCCGATGAAGCGGGCGACGAATTCGGATTCCGGCCGCGCGTAGATGTCCTCTGGCGTGCCGATCTGGTCGACCCGGCCGCCGTTCATGACAGCGATCAGGTCGGCCGTGGTCATGGCCTCGGACTGGTCGTGGGTGACATAGACGGTGGTGTAGCGATATTCGTCATGCAGCCGCCGAATCTCGAACCGCATCTCCTCGCGCAGATTCGCATCGAGATTGGAAAGCGGCTCGTCGAGCAACAGCGTCTCCGGTTCGACGATCAGTGCGCGCGCCAGCGCCACGCGCTGCTGCTGCCCGCCGGAGAGTTCGCCGGGATAGCGCTGCGCGAGCACCTCGAGTTTTGTGGTGGCCAGGATCGCCGCCAGCTTCTTGGCGATGGTGTCGCGGTCGAGCTTGCGCAGGCGCAGGCCGTAGACGATGTTTTCCGTCACCGTCATATGCGGCCACAGTGCGTAGCTCTGAAAGATCATCGACATGTTGCGCTGCTCGGGCGGCAGCGTGCGCGCTCTTGACGAGACCAGCCGTTCCCCGACATGGATCTCGCCGTCGGAAGGCTCCAGAAAACCCGCGATCAGTCGCAGCGTCGTGGTCTTGCCGCAGCCGGATGGGCCGAGCAGGCAGACCAGTTGCCCATGGTCGATTTTCAGCGAGACGTTATCGACTACCGCAAGCGAACCAAATCGTTTGGTCAGGCCGCGCAAATCAACGGACGCCAATCGCCTCACTCCCACTCTTTGTTCGTGCACGGATCAGCGCCCGGCTTGGTATGCCAGTATACGCACTAATGCGTGGTGGGAAAGAGTAGGATGGGTGGAGCGAAGCGATACCCATCATTTAGATGCGGCTGAGAGGCACGCGAGACGTGTCCTCTCACCATGTGAAATGCTGACCACGGTCCCCGTGGTCGAGCGAAGCGAAATCCATCAATCGGAATAAACTGCTTGATGGGTATCGCTTCGCTCTACCCATCCTACCAAATATGCGACAGCGCGCTCACGCGCCGACGTTCTCGCCGAGATATTCGATCGCGGCTTCGGTTCCGCCCCTGCCGTGGGGAATACCGAGCGCAGTGAGGCCGACTTCGACCACGCCGAGCGTGCCCAAAATCATCGGCGCATTCACGTGGCCCATATGGGCGATACGGAACGCCTGGCCGGACAATTCGCCTATGCCAGTGCCGAGCACCACGCCGCATTTCTCCTTGCAGTAGCGCTGCAGCGCGGCCGGATCGTGCCCGTTCATGGTCACCGTCGTCACCGTGTTGGAGCGCTCATTGGCTTCCGCGATGTTGAAGCCGATTACCTGGCCCTCGCCCCACACCGCGACCGCGCGGCGCACCGCTTCGCCGAGTAGCCGATGGCGCAGAAACGCGTTCTCCAGCCCCTCCGTCTGCAGCATGTCGATCGCCTTGCGCAGTGCGAACAGCAAATGCACCGGCGCGGTGCCGGCATATTTGCGGTAGTGCTCGCTGCCTTCGCGCTCGGTCCAGTCCCAGTAGGGCGTGCGCAAATTGGCCTTCTTGTGCACTTCCCAGGCGCGGTCGTTGGCGGCGACGAAGCCGAGGCCGGGCGGCGTCATCAGGCCCTTCTGCGAACCGGACATCGCGACATCGATGCCCCATTTGTCCATCTCGAACGGCATGCAGCCGAGCGAGGCCACGGTGTCGACCATGAACAGCGCCGGATGTCCCGTCGACCTGATCGCCTTGCCGATCGCCTCGATATCGTTATAGGCGCCGGACGCCGTATCGACCTGCACCGCCACGATCGCCTTGATGGTGTGGTCCTTGTCCTGCCTGAGCCGCGCCTCCACCTCGCTCGCACGGACCGCGCGGCGCCAGTCGCCTTTGAGCACCTCGACCTCCGCGCCCATCGCGGCCGCGGCCTGGCCCCAGCCGATCGCAAAGCGTCCGCTTTCCAGCACCAGCACCTTGTCGCCGCGCGACAGCACGTTGGAGAGCGTCGCCTCCCAGGCGCCATGGCCGTTGGCGATGTAGATGTAGGATTTGCCCTTGGTGGCGAACAGTTTTGAGAGATCGGCGAGCAGGCTTTCGGTCAATTCCACCATCTGGCTGGAATAGATGTCGAGCGCCGGGCGATGCATCGCCTGCAGCACCTCGTCGGGCATGGTGGTTGGTCCCGGGATGGCCAGAAATTCCCGGCCCGCGCGAACGGTCATTTGTTGGTTTTCCTTATGGGTAAGCACGCGGAATCGAGGCGTGAGATTTGGCGCCATATTATTGGATCGGAGCCATCATTGCGAGCGTAGCGACGCAATTCAGGCCCGCAAAAGAAGATCAAATTGTTCTGATTGCTCCGCGCCTCGCGATTGCTCCGCACGTTATTTCCCCACGGCATCCGCGATCGCGCGCCAGATCTGGTCCTTCAATTGGGTCGCCGGCGGGCTCGGGATCGTCACCGCGGGTCCCTCACGCTTCTTGCAGGCTTCCACCAGCCGCAACACCCAGATTTCGCCGTCGGTGTAATAGAGATCGCCGCCGCCATTGTAACCGGCGATCGTCGGCCCGATGCCGGTGACCTGATATTTCGCCTCCACCATGCCGGCATTTTCCAGGTCAACTGCAAGCAATGCGCGCTCGGCGTCGAGATCGGCGCTGATGTGATGCGTGACCGCGCCGGTATATCGGCTGACGCCGACGCCGCGATCTTCCGTCGCCGCGCCGAGCCAGACCGGACGCTTCTCCTCACCGCTCTCCAGCACTTTCCAGTAGCGCACATGATTGCGACGGTCGGCGCTTGTCCCGATCGGCTTTTCAAAGGCCAAGTCCTCGCGGCGGCCGAGATAATAGAGATTGCTGACCGGCGCCTCCTTGTAGGGACGATCGAGCAGCACGCTGCCGACAATCTCGATCGAGGACTTCAGCGTGATCCGGTCGACCGGATACCAGCCGGCCGCATGCATCGCACAGACGACGTCGCCGAGGTCGCCGATCAATCCGACATTCATGGGATCGCCCGGAATATCCTGCGCGGTGCGCGTCACCATCGGCATCTCGGCGAGCCCGCGCTGATGCTCGTAATGCGTCCAGAAGCCCGGCAGCACCAGATAAGCGAGCAGACCGTAGCCGCCGAGGATGACGGCCGCGAGCATGAAGGCGCGACGCCATCCGCCCCGCCGTTGCCGCCGCAATCGCTTTTCGATGCGTTGATCAGGCACCGTCGCTGCCGCTCTCTCTCCCTGCTCCTCTTCGCGGGGAGAGGGTTCAGTGTGTCCACAAACTCGTCATGGCCGGGACAAGCCAGGCCATGACGATATGCGATAAGCCTGCCGCAGCAGGGCGAGGCGAGAAAGAAAACTACCGCCGCGTCTCTCTGCAGCCCGCGGCTTCGGCCTCCTCGACCGAGCAGAACCAGCGCGTTCCCTTTGAGATCTTCATCTCGATCTTCGCATACCAGCGGCTGGTCGGTTGATGATAGATGCACTCGCCGGAGCGGTTGACGTTGCCCTTGATGGTGCAATCGGGCGAGGGCGCGACCGGGCCGGACGCCGAAGCCAGCAGAACCGCCCGGGCATTCTCCGGCGGTGTGACGGCGCCGAGAACGGCGGTCTTCTTGTTGCGGATGCGCCAGTCCCACGGCGCGATGAACGCGCCCTGCCACATTCCAACCTTGGCCTCGCGCGCGGCCTTTTCGTCCGCCTCGTAATCGCGCGAGATCCGTGTCAGCGCCAGCGCCCAGCCGTGCGACACCATCCATTTCTGGACGTCTTCGCCGTCGGCCTGACAGCGCGCCACGGTGCGGCCGCGCCGATCGACGGCGCCCCTGGTCTGGCAGGTCCAGCTCTTGGCTCCGAAGTGTTTTATCAGTTCGTCGCGTGCGGCGACGCCGCAGGTCCAGCGCTCGGCCTTGGTGTTGAGGCAGAGCTGATCGACCGCCGGCGCATCGATGCCGCCGAGGCGGATGCGGTGGTTACCGATCTGGAGCTGATCGCCTTCGCGGATTTTCGGGACGCCGGTGATGTCCGCCGCGTGGGAGACGGCGGGGAGCGACAGCAGTAAAACAGCGGACAGCAATTTCCGTAATGTCATCGGCAGTCCCAGCGGAATGATGCGAATTGTGCGGACAATGCGGTTGTCTTGCCAGAGCCAGAGCGTCGCATCGCTTTCAACTTCCCGCGAGATATTCACCCTCCCCTGGAGGGGGAGGGTCGACGCTCATGAAATGAGCGGCGGGGTGGGGTGACGGTCTCTCCACGTCCAACAGTACCCGAGTGGAGAGATCACCCCGCCCCGTCTCGCATTTCGCTTCGCTCATACGAGCCGACCCTCCCCCTCCAGGGGAGGGTAAGCAAGCACGCAATTCACTTCGTCATAACTCTCCGCGCCAGCGCCAGGCCCATCAGCACGAACGCCGACGTCACCTCGGGGCCGCCGACGAGAATCCGGGTCGGCGTCTTCATCTTGTTCCACTCATAGGCGCGGTATGGCCCGCGCCGGCCGCCTTCGCCGAGCTGGGCGACGATGCAGTTGAGCGCCGGCGCAAACGTCGCGGCGTCGGCGCCGAGATGCGCCAGCGCCATCAGCGCCAGCGCGGCGTCGAACGGGTTCATCTCGCGGGCGATCAATTCGCCTTCGACATAGTCGAGCACCTTGCCTCGGATGATTTCGAACGCGCCGTCCGGATCGATTCTCCGCCGCGCGGCTTCGGGCAATGCCATGAACGCGGCATGGCATCGGCCGAAATAGGCAGAGTACAATTCCGGCAAATAATAGATATGCGAGCGCGGATCGGCGAAGGCGCCGGTTTCGGCGAGCCGCCGCTGGAAGCCGATGATGCGATGCACGGTCTCCAGCCGCTGCGGCGTCTCCAAAATCTTCCAGCGCGCAAGGTTGCGGAAAGAGACTTCGAGAATGTCGAGATTGAGGGTGGGATCGAGGTCGTTCCCGTAGGGGCGCTCGCCCTTGATATTGTCGATCCAGGTGACGACGCCGCCCTCGTAATCGATATTGTCGTTGAGGGGCACGGTGACGCGCGGCTCGTTGGCGCCCTCGCGCACCTGATAGCCGCGGTAGAAGTCGAGCAGCGGCTGGTCGAGGATCGGGTCGGTCGAGCCGGCCTGTGTGGCGGCCGAGAACGAGCAGGCCGTGGTGTCGCAGTCCGGCACGTAGATGCCGAAGCCCAGGTCCTGCTTGATCTGCGCGAAGAAGCGCGAGAAGCGCGGATGCGGCAGCGGCGCCAGCGCGGTGATCACCCGCACCGTCGAGCCGTCGTGCGAGGGCACTTCCTCGGCCGAGGTCTTCAGGCAGAAATCCACCATCTCGTCGATCGCGCGCTTTGACGCCGCGGTCTCTTCCTTCGATGCCAGCCCGGTTTCGAGATAGCTCAGCAGCGCCTCGGTGAAGAAGGCGTCGTAATAGGCGGAGCGGTGGCGGATCTGCACCGGCTCCCACATCGGCTCGGCGATCCCGCTCCAGGGCGGGTTGATCAGCGCGCGCGCCGGCGAATGCGCGATGAAGATGCGGGCGAGGCTGAACAACAGCGTCGAGTTCTTGTAGCCACGCGAGTTCAGCCCGGTCAGCGCCATCAGCATCTCGCGCCCGCCCATGTCGGCGTCGCCGATCAGGTTGAAGGCGGCGTAAGTCGGCAGGAAGCCGTTTTTCGAAAACGAGCCCAGCAGATGCGCGCCGCAGCGGCGGATCACCCGGTCGATCTCGGCGGCGTCGGGCGCCTGCACCGGCGCCTTCACATGGGGCGGGGAGGGGTGGCGGACGTCGATGTCGGCCATCAGCTCGGCGATCGGCTGGCCGACCGCGGCCCAGTCCGGCTCGGCATCGTCGCGGGCCCGGACCAGCGCCTCGCGCAGGGCGCCG